>CASENS010000126.1 GCA_949289345.1 uncultured Bacteroides sp. | reverse complement strand
CGTTGAAGTCTGGGATATCCCTACTATGGAGAAGTAATCCAATATCTGTGTAGGCAGTACTATACTGGCCAACATGTTCAAATAATCGTTTTCCATACTGCAAAATAAAGGTTTGTTCTTTAAGCTAACAAATTTATCCCCACTAAATTTCTACTGAGCCAAAAAATCAATCGGATTTCTTTCCACGTTGAAGATGTCATTCTTAAAACCAAACTGCTGCCTGTGTCCTTCGGAATAAAAAAAGGCAGACGAAAGCGCAACCTCCGTCTGCCTTTATTTATAAACACCATTTAATAATTTGCGTTGTTACTGTTATCTCTCAGTCCCATATCCCATGGAATACATCTCGCTTTCGCCCATAACGGCCAAAGCATTGATTAAATAAACTAATAGCTTTTTCATCATTAATCCAATTTTAAATTAATACTTGAAAAACTAAACACTCTCGCTAATCAAATGGGTATTATGTGAATGCTTAGAGCATTACATAACCCCAAATGTTCTTGTCGGCCTTACCGACATTCTTAAAGATTTTCTTTAACATTTTCATTTTGTTATCCTCCTAAAACAATCTTGTTATCCTATTGAAAACTCTCGAAATCTCATTGATTTCATGTTTTACAACACAAAAATAGAGCCTTTTTATGACTCAGCAAACAAATAAAGGGTAAAAAACATGTTATACAACATATTTCTTGACCTGCATCAAAAATTCACGTTATTGGACACTAAAGAAAGCGACAAAACTACAGGTCTTAGACAAGGACAGACAGAATGGCAGGAAAAAATGGCAGTTCACTATGATACAAGTAAAAAAGGCGCCTCATCGGCGCCTTCCCTATACCATATTATATATAATAACGATTTATTTGGCAGGAGTCTTAGCAAGCGTAGCCACTACAAAATCATAGAATTTAGCCACGGACGGAATGTAGGCACGTTCATCCGGCGAATGGGGTGAGCGCAACGTAGGACCAAACGAAATCATATCCAAATGTTTGTAAGTAGCGCCTATGATACCACACTCCAGACCAGCATGGATGACTTTTACCGCGGGTTCAACGCCAAACTGTTCCTTATAAGATTCTTTCATGGCTAACAAGATGGGTGAATGCACATTGGGTTGCCACCCCGAATAGCCGCCACTCAATTCCACTTTCATACCAGCCATAGAGAAGCAAGCAATCAAGCTGTCTGCCAGGAAATCCTTCATCGTGTCGCACGAACTACGGGCAAGGATGCGTACCTCCGCCTTTCCGCCAACGATAAGCACGATAGCTAAATTGGACGAAGTTTCCACTGTATCGGGCACAGTAGGAATCATGCGCATTACACCATCCTGACAAGCCATCAGCACATTTATCATATTGTCCTGAATTTCTTCGGGAACCACAAAAGCAGGAACCGCCGCTTCTTCCATATTTAAGCAGATGTTACTTTCGATGGGAGTGTATTCATCATTGAGTTGTATCTCATATTCACGGATGTAGTCCTCAAGCCCGTCCATATCTTCCGGATTGAACACCAACACAGCATGAGCCTCACGCGGAATGGCATTGCGCATGTTACCACCTTCGAAACTGGCCAGCCTGCAATCAAATTCCATCAACAGGTCGTGTACCACCCGTGCCAGCAATTTATTGGCATTGCCGCGTCCTTCATTAATTTCCAGACCGGAATGTCCGCCGCGCAATCCTTTCAATACGAACTTACGCGCCACCCAACCACCAACCGGTTCTTCTTCCTTATACTCCAGTGTCGCTGTAATATCAATGCCACCGGCGCAACCGATGTAGAGTTCACCTTCTTCCTCGGAGTCGAGATTCAGCAAAATGTCACCTCTCAACGTATCCGGCTTTAAACCGAACGCGCCATACATTCCAGTTTCCTCATCTTTGGTAATCAGCACTTCCAACGGACCGTGTTTTATGTCCGTCGCTTCGAGCACTGCCATAGCCACAGCCACTCCCAATCCGTTATCGGCTCCCAACGTTGTCCCTTTGGCTTTTACCCAATCACCATCCACATACACTTCAATGGGGTCTTTCGTAAAATCATGAACCGTGTCGTTGTTTTTCTGAGGCACCATGTCCATGTGGGCTTGCAGGATAACTCCTTTGCGGTTCTCCATACCGGGAGTCGCCGGCTTGCGTATAACGACATTTCCGGCTTCATCTACAAAGGATTCCAAGCCGAGTTTTTCACCGAAGTCAACCAAGAATTCAGTCACTTGTTCTACATGCCCCGATGGACGAGGTATTTGGGTCAATGAATAAAAATGCTTCCACACGGTTTGCGGAGCAAGTTGTAAGATTGCATTCATACAGTTGTTGAATTAAAATTAGTTTGAGCACAAAGATAATGCAAACCACGTGCAAGACAAAACAAACTCGTTTGTTTTTCACGCTAAAGTACAGCTTATTTCATGCCATTCTTCCACAGAACACAGAATTTGATGGAAATATATTTTGTAAAACACTTGCTTTACGCTATCTTTGCCCCTTGAATAACAACGAGAGCCGTGAGGCAATGTCCTCCTTCTTAATATTCCCTGTTTATTTAAAATATGAAAGATTTATGAAAGGAATTATTCTTGCCGGTGGCAGCGCCACTCGTCTCTATCCGTTGTCCAAGGCCATCTCTAAGCAGATAATGCCTGTTTACGACAAGCCCATGATTTACTACCCGCTTTCTACATTAATGTTGGCGGGTATCCGTGAAGTGCTTATTATCTCCACCCCGCGTGACCTTCCCATGTTTCGCGACCTGCTTGGTACGGGCAAAGATTTAGGCATGTCTTTTTCCTACAAAATTCAAGAAAAGCCCAACGGATTAGCCCAAGCTTTCGTACTGGGTGCCGAGTTTCTAAACGGTGAACCGGGTTGTCTGATATTAGGTGACAATTTGTTTTACGGTCAAGGTTTCTCAGCCATGTTGCGACGTGCCGCTTCCATTGAGAAAGGCGCGTGCATTTTCGGCTATTATGTAAAAGACCCGCGAGCTTATGGTGTAGTAGAATTCGATACGACAGGCAAGGTATTGTCTTTGGAAGAAAAGCCCGAACATCCGAAAAGCAATTATGCCGTACCCGGACTCTACTTCTATGACGCGACAGTAACCGAGAAAGCCGCCGCACTGAAACCTTCAGCACGTGGTGAATATGAGATTACTGATTTGAATAAGCTCTATTTGGAAGAAGGTACGCTGAAAGTGGAACTTTTCGGCCGTGGATTTGCCTGGCTTGATACGGGTAACTGCGACAGTTTGCTGGAAGCCAGCAATTTTGTGGCCACTATACAGAACCGTCAAGGTTTCCGCGTGAGCTGCATTGAAGAAATTGCCTGGCGCAAAGGATGGATTGACTCTTCACAATTACATCGTTTGGGCGAACAGCTCGGCAAAACGGAATATGGCCATTACCTGATGGAACTGGCCGCTTCACGCAAATAAAACAACTTGTGAGCATTAATTGTCTTATTACATATATTATATATATCATATGAAAACCTACCTTGTAACAGGAGCCGCCGGATTTATCGGCGCCAATTTCATCAAATACATTTTGGCGAAGCATGACGACATCAAAGTAGTCATACTGGATGCCTTGACATACGCCGGGAACTTAGGTACCATTGCACAAGACATAGATGATGAACGATGCTTTTTCGTGAAAGGCGACATCTGCGACCGCGCATTGGCCGATGAACTGTTTGCCCGCTATAAGTTTGACTACGTGGTGAACTTCGCTGCCGAAAGCCATGTAGACCGCAGCATTGAGAACCCGCAATTGTTCTTGATAACCAATATACTGGGAACACAAAACCTGTTGGACGCCGCCCGCCGTGCTTGGGTGAACGGGAAGGACGAACAAGGCTATCCGACGTGGCGCAAAGGAGTACGCTACCACCAAGTGTCCACAGACGAAGTGTATGGTTCATTAGGTGCCGATGGCTATTTTACCGAAGAAACCCCACTTTGCCCACATAGTCCGTACAGCGCTTCGAAAACCAGTGCGGATCTTGTAGTTATGGCTTACCGTGATACATACAAGATGCCGGTCAGCATTACACGCTGCTCCAACAACTACGGTCCCTATCATTTTCCCGAAAAACTGATTCCACTTATCATCAAGAACATACTGGAAGGTAAAAAGTTACCTGTATACGGTGATGGAAGCAATGTACGCGACTGGCTCTATGTGGAAGACCATTGCAAAGCCATTGACATGGTGGTGCGTGAAGGACGCGAAGGCGAAGTATACAATGTAGGCGGACACAACGAGAAAACCAACCTGGAAATAGTAAAGCTGACTATAGCTACCATACACCGTCTGATGACTGAGCAGCCTGCCTACCGGGAAGTATTGAAGAAGAAAGAAAAAGGAGCTGACGGCCAAATTGACATCAGCTGGATAAACGAGGACTTGATAACATTTGTAAAAGACCGTCTGGGACACGACCAGCGATATGCCATTGACCCTACTAAAATAAAGAATGAATTAGGCTGGTATCCCGAAACCTGTTTCGAAACAGGCATCGTGAAAACCATTGAATGGTATCTGAACAGCCAGCCGTGGGTAGAAGAAGTGACCAGTGGTGACTACCAGAATTACTATGAACGCATGTACGGCAAACGCTAATTACTTATAGCCACGCTCAGCAACAACCCCAAGAACAGCATATTGCGCGAAGTCTCGCCCAATATGCTGTTCAGTTTTTCTCCCTCACGCATCTGTACCATCTTGCGCCATGTCAGGCTATGCAGATAGAAATAGACACAAGGCGCCCAAACAAACTCCATCCACGTCAATCGTCCGGTAAATACCAACCCGATGCATAGAAGCACAGCAGCCATACCCAGCCCCAAGTACATGCCTGCGCCAAACCGTTCACCGTAGCGCGCCACCAATGTGAGCTTTCCACTTATCTTATCCTGTTCACGATCACGATAATTGTTAATAGTCAAAAGTGTATCGATTACCAGTCCGGAAATAACAGAAAGCAAAAGGACATCAACGTTGAGCATACCGGCCAATACATAGTAAGTGCCGCCTACAGGAATAAATCCGAAAAACACCAATACCAACACATCCCCCCATCCATAATAGGACAATATCGTTGTATAAAGAAAAGCGAACAATAGACATAACACTCCCAGTAGCACCAGTTCCCAACCTCCATGCGGTAAGTTACCCCATGTGGCAAACAATACTCCCAAACCGCACAAACATGCAAAAGCCAACGTCACAAAGATGCCCCTACGCATCGCACGTAGCGTTATCCACCCTTCGGCACAAACCCGCTTAGGGCCAAGACGATCCTCACGGTCGGTTCCTTTCTGAAAATCGAGCAAGTCGTTAATGAAGTTGGCCGCTATCTGCATGAAGAAAGCAAACAGCAAGCACAACATAGCGGGAACCGTCTCGAACATCCGGTCGGAAAAAGCCAAGGCACTACCCAGCAATACGGGTATGAAAGCGGCAGTCAGCGTTTTAGGACGTGCGGCAAGCAACCACGCTTTTGGAGAATTGGTACGTATCATAAACCATCTTAATTAATATAGGAATACAGAAGTTTCATACATTCATTCCGGCAACATTACCACCCCCTGCTTTTTCTTTCCATCCATTTTGACCACAGCCGGTCGAGTGAAACGGACATGGCGCAAGTATTCCGTTTCGTGTACAGCCGGCTGGGCATTGAGGAAGTCTTGGTTGTAGACTCCGTCATCCATATAGGCGTTAATAGTAAAGTAGCCTACGCCGAATGAAGTCAAGTTTTGGAAGAAATGTGTTCCCTGACTTGGGTCTACCCGGTAATTGGTCAGTCCAGCTTCCACAATGAGACGTGCCGCGCTGATGTGTGGCCACTTCACCGGAATGCCCAACCATGTGTCACTACTTCCCCATCGTCCCGGACCTATCAGAATATAATTCCGCTTTGCGTCCAAGAATTGTTGATTCAGTTTTTCTATTTCCCACGCTATTTCCTGATTGTGCGATGCGCTATAATGGTCTGTCTTGACATAGACAACATCGTAAATATCCTCTATGACGCCTTGCCCTAACGAATTGTTGGAGCGTAACAGAAGGTCTGCATCCGGTATGGCTGTAAGGTCTTCATCCAGCATGGCGTTGCTTTCTACGATGGGACGTATCTGTAAGAGGTAGAAAGTGCCGGTTTTGTCTTTCTCCCGACTCAAGTTGGCGGCAAATTCAATTTCCACCGGACGTCGCATTTCCTCTTGTCCATACTTTAAAGAGAGTTGAAGCAGACGTGCCAACGGGAATACATCGTGTTGCAGAATGTTGGCAAAGGTAATGACTTTGCGTCCGCCCGGATAGATTCCGTCACGTATAATCTGGTCATAAGGATCATAGGTGGATGCGATATAGTTGAGCGCACCGTCTTTATCGGCTTCTTTCACATGGAGTTTCAGCAGGTTGAAACCATCGTCAATGGAAAAATCGTGTCCCGCATTGCGCAAGTCGAGTGCATAGAAGCGGGTTTGCGTTTCCTTTAAGGCAATGTCCAGTTCGCTGGTCTGCAATATTTTGTTGGGATGATAGGGCGAGAAACGTAAGGTCAGTCCTCCGTCCACGATGTATTTGCCCAATCCCAAAGCCAAGTTGACAATGCCTTCCTCGGCCTGCTCGTCTCCCAAAGGATAGTAATTGAGCGAGCGGGCCACACCGGACATGCTGGGATAGTAGCGTTCGCCGTACTGGTTACCCACCACTTCCTGTAGGATAACGGCCATTTTCTCCTGGTCGATGACGTTGCTCGTGGCCTGCATGTATGCCTTGGAGTCTCGGAAATAGACCGATGCGTACACGCCTTTGATAGCATCGCTCAGCATACGGAGCATCTCATACTTGTCATCCAGATAAGGTATCATATATGTATTATAGATGCCGGCAAAGGGTTGGTAGTGCGAGTCTTCCAACAGGGACGAGGAACGGATGGCGATGGGTGACTTTACGACATCGAAGAAGGTGAAGAAATCCTCCACCAGGCGGTCGGGCAACTTCGCTTTGAGGAAGTAACGCAGGATGGTATGGTCATCCACATCGGACAAGGCCACCTGATACAGGTTGTTGGCTTCCATAAACTCATCGAAAACATCCGTACAAAGCACCACAGTCTTGGGGATGGCCACACGGGCATTATCGAACTCATCGAACTCTGGATGGCGTTTCAGCAGGTGGTCTATGAAAGCCAGGCCACGCCCTTTGCCTCCAAGAGAACCTTCACCGATACGGGCAAAGTTGGAATAACGGTCGAAGCGGTCGCGCTTGAACACAGCCACTACGCCTTGATTCTTCATCTTGCGATACTTCACGATGGCTTCGAAAATGATTTGCCGGTGGGCGTCAATGTCCTGCAATTCATTCCAAGTAATAGGCTTGAGAAATTCAGCGATAGGAAACATGGCGCGGGAGTAGAGCCAACGGCTGATGTGATTACGGCTGATGTGGTAGAGGAACGACTCGGATGGCACGGCAAAGATGATGTTCTGCAGTTCCTTCAAATTGCGCACCCGTGCGATTTCCTCCTTTGTGGCCGGATTGCGGAAGATGAAATCACCGAAACCGAAATTTTCCGATACAATGCGCCGTAAATCCACATCCATCTTCTTGGAATTCTTGTCGATGAAGACAGCTCCGTATTTGGCGGCATAAGCCATGTTGTCCGTTTCGGACGACTGGATGATGAGCGGCACGAAAGGATCTTCCTTACGGATGGCCGCACAGAGGCGTATGCCTGCCAAAGCCTCCTTCTCGCCCCGGTCGGCGTGTGGAAAGCGCACATCGGTTATCACTCCTAAAATGTTGTTCTTGTATTTCATGTAGAGTCCGATGGCTTCTTCATAGTTACGTGCCAGCACAATCTTAGGACGTCCTCTCATGCGCAGCGTGCGTTGGTGGGCGTTGAGGGCTTCGGTGCTGAACTCCTGGCTCTGTTGCAACACGAATTTGTAAAGGTTGGGCAACAGGGAGGAATAAAACCGGATGCTGTCCTCCACCAGCAGAATGGCCTGCACGCCTACTTCCTGCACGTCGTGCTCCAAATTCATCTTGTCCTCTATCAACTTGATGATGGATACCAGCAGATCGGTGTTCCCCAGCCAGCAAAAAACGTACTCAAACGGACTGAGGTCCTCGTTGGCTATGCGCTCGGTGATGCCGTGGCTGAATGGAGTCAATATCACCATCGGTATGTGCGGATAGGCTTCCTTGATGCGGCGTGCCACATCGAAGCTCTCGTTATCGCCCGTGCCCGGCATGCAGATGATGAGGTCATAGGACAAGGCCGAGAGGTGCAGCAATGCTTCCTCGCAAGTAGTAGCCTGTGTGAAGCGGGGCGGATAGCGCAGAGACAAGGAGGCATATTCATTAAAAATCTTCTCCTCGATGCGTCCGTCATCCTCCAACATGAAGGCATCGTAAGGGTTGGCAATCAAAAGCACGTTGAAGATACGGCGTGTCATCAGGTTGGCAAATTGCGTATCCTTCAGGTAAAGCAGGTTCAATTTCAGTTTACTAAGCATGCGTCATTATATTAATGAGGCAAAAGTCGCATTTTTCCCTCGGAAAAGCAAGACTTCGGGCAAATATTACATAAAAGCGAACTGGGAAACGGCGAAAGAAAGGCGTTCCTTTTGCGAAGTAAAGTTCCCTCCTTTGCTAAAGATTGTAAACGCAATGACATTTTTTCATTATTCGCGCATTTTATTTCCATAAAATTTAGGTTATACAAAAAATATCACTATATTTGCATTGTATTTACTAACACTTTGTTTGTAGGACCTTTAAAACATAATAGTATGAACATTGAGCGTATTATGGCCTCTTTGGAGGCTAAGCATCCCGGCGAGTCTGAATACCTGCAAGCCGTACGTGAAGTTCTTCTTTCTATAGAAGAGGTGTATAACCAACACCCGGAGTTTGAAAAAGCCAAAATTATCGAACGGCTGGTAGAACCCGACCGCGTCTTTACGTTCCGCGTCACGTGGGTGGATGACAAGGGTGAAGTGCAAACCAACTTGGGATACCGTGTGCAATTCAACAACGCCATTGGCCCGTACAAAGGCGGTATCCGTTTCCATGCTTCGGTGAACCTCTCCATCCTGAAATTCTTGGGCTTTGAACAGACGTTTAAGAATGCGCTGACTACATTGCCGATGGGTGGCGGCAAGGGTGGTTCCGACTTCTCGCCACGCGGAAAAAGTGATGCTGAAATCATGCGCTTCTGCCAAGCGTTTATTCTGGAACTGTGGCGTCATTTAGGCCCGGACATGGATGTTCCGGCAGGCGACATCGGTGTAGGAGGCCGCGAGGTAGGCTATATGTTCGGTATGTATAAGAAACTGACCCGTGAATTTACAGGAACTTTCACCGGTAAAGGACTGGAATTTGGCGGTTCATTGATACGCCCGGAGGCAACAGGTTTCGGCGGATTGTATTTCGTCAACCAGATGTTGCAGACTAAGGGTATCGACATCAAAGGTAAGACGGTGGCTATTTCCGGCTTTGGCAACGTAGCGTGGGGAGCCGCCACAAAAGCCACCCAGCTAGGAGCCAAGGTGGTTACCATATCCGGTCCGGACGGTTATGTATATGACCCGGACGGCATCAGCGGGGAGAAGATAAACTATATGCTGGAACTCCGTGCATCGGGTAACGACATTGTAGAACCTTACGTGGAGCAATTCCCAGGCGCCAAGTTCGTACCTGGCAAACGGCCTTGGGAAATTAAAGCGGACATTGCCTTACCATGCGCCACCCAGAATGAATTGAATGGCGACGATGCCCGCCAGCTGATAGCCAACCATGTGCTGTGCGTAGGCGAAATATCCAACATGGGTTGTACACCCGAAGCTATCGACCTCTTCATCGAGCACAAGATGATGTACGCTCCGGGCAAGGCAGTCAATGCAGGTGGTGTGGCCACCAGCGGACTGGAAATGTCGCAAAACGCCATGCACCTCAGTTGGAGCGCTGCTGAAGTGGACGAAAAGTTGCACGGCATTATGCACGCCATCCACGCCCAATGTGTGAAATATGGCACCGAACCCGACGGCTACATCAACTACGTGAAGGGCGCCAACATTGCCGGTTTCATGAAAGTGGCTCATGCCATGATGGGACAAGGCATTATCTGATAAAGAAACTTTGTTTAGTTGTATTTGTATTTGTGGTTTTTTAGTGCCTCTTGCCTGTGAAGGTAGGAGGCATTTTTGTTATGGACTGTATCGAAGGAGAGTCCTTGTCACAATCGGTGAAGCGTCCGGAAGCCTTGTCCGAAAACGAAGTGATGGGGTACATCCGTGCCATGGCGGAAAGTTTGTTTTGTGAATGAAATGCATCAGTGTAAAGAAGCTATTTATAATCCGACACACAGAGAAGCAAAAGACTATTTTTAATGAGGGAAATAATTTATAGCTGAATTTTGCTACCTTTGCACGCAGAATAGAAACCAAAAAAAATTCAAGAGAGACATGTTATTACCGGAATTAAAACTGAGACGTGATAAAATACGTGTGCTGATGGCTCAACAAGGCATTGACGCAGCACTGATTACATGCAACGCCAATCTGATCTATACGTTTGGACAAGTCGTGAGCGGTTACTTGTACCTGCCGCTGAACGCTCCCGCCCGTTTGTTCATAAAACGCCCTTCAACGTTGGAAGGTGAGCACATCGTTTCCATCCGCAAGCCAGAACAATTACCCGACTTGCTGAAGGAATGTGAACTGCCCGTGCCACACAAGCTGATGCTGGAAGGTGATGAACTGCCGTATGGGGAATACAAACGTCTGGAAAGCTGCTTCCCGGAAACGGAAGTCGTACCCTGCGGAACCGCACTCATTCGCCAGGCCCGCAGTGTAAAGACGGAAATGGAAGTCGAGATGTTCCGGCGTTCGGGCATCGCCCATACCAAAGCTTACGAACAGATACCCTCGGTTTACAAGGCAGGAATGACAGACCTGCAACTTTCCATCGAAGTGGAACGGCTGATGCGTTTGGAAGGATGTTTAGGCATCTTCCGCGTATTTGGCCGCAGCATGGAAATTTTTATGGGGAGCGTATTGGCCGGAGACAATGCGGCGACACCTTCACCATACGATTTCGCCTTAGGAGGGAAAGGACTTGACCCGTCCTTGCCGGGAGGAGCAAACGGCAGCCTCCTACAACCAGGACAAAGCGTCATGGTGGATTTAGGAGGGAACTTTTATGGCTACATGTGCGACATGAGCCGTGTGTTTTCTATCGGGAAGTTACCGGACGAGGCATATGCCGCCCATCAGGCATGTCTGAATGTGCAGTCAGCAATTGCCACTGTAGCCAAGCCGGGCATACCATGCGAGGAACTGTATGACTTGGCTATTGAGACCATTGACAAAGCCGGTTTTGCCGATTATTTCATGGGAGTTGAACAGAAAGCCAAATTCATCGGACACGGCATTGGACTTGAGATTAATGAAGCGCCGGTCATAGCTCCCCGCATCAAACAGGAACTGGAGGCGGGTATGGTGTTTGCGTTAGAACCAAAGATTGTACTTCCCACCATAGGCCCGGTAGGAATAGAGAACTCGTGGGTAGTAACCACCGATGGCATAGAAAAGTTGACCAACTGCCCGGAAGAGATTGTCGAACTATAATCACTCTCCTTCGTAATATTCCTCCAAGTAGTAGCGCATCAGGAAGTCACCATCGGTGCGCAGTATGTTCCGACCATTAGCAAAGGGCAAGGCTATTTCTTCCAAATAACCTTGCTGAATACCATACTTTAATAAATCGAACGGACAGGCTCCGGGTTCACAAAACAACCGGTGACCTGTCCGTCTGGTTTCATCCGGACTGTAAATCGTGTTGTGCGGAGCATGAAAATAGCAAGCCACATCATGCCCTATCAGCATACCTTTGGCATTGGCATAGATGATGAAATGGCTGTGGCCGGACAATTCGGGCAACAAGTTCTCCTTTTGATTCTCCCATCCCAAGGTATGGACAAAGAAATAGGCAAGTTCAGAATATGTGCGGAAGAACAGCAAGGGCTCGCCCCCGCTATAAGCCAAACATCGGGCAGCGTTTCTGTCGGATGCCGTATCGGCACACGAACCGGGCAAAGGCATAACAGGCGTCTTCAAGCGATTAATGTCCATCACCCATGCATCGGGCGAAGGTGTTTCGCTGATGGGCGCTTCTTCGAACAAACGGTTTAAGAGTTCATACACAACCTGCGCTACATGAAGTAACTCTGCATCACATGGGTCTTGCAGAGTGTAGTCATCAGGTCTTCGCTCGGCAGGTCGTGCCAATCGCGTCCATAGCACCAAAGCAATGTCTTCATGGTTTACTTCATCTGCCACATAGTCCTTACCCGGCACATAAAAAGGAAGTTCCGTACCATAGCGTTGGCGATAAGCGTTTTTGAAAGCCGTCCAGCCTCCCGTCTGTGCAACGGCATCCTGCATGTAGAGACTTAAAGCTGTAGCGACCTGAGTACGTTGTGCCTCTCTCCCTTGAAAAAGAGGAGATTTCTCCACCACTGATAATAGCTCATTAGCAAGACATACATACCACGTGTCTGTATCCGTAGCGTGCTTACGTCCATTAGCTTCCAGCCAAGATTGCATAAAGATTTTTTTCATAATCGTTTCAACGCTAATTTGATAACCTGTTCCACCGACGCGTCCGGAGTTTCCTTCAAGATGGCCAATACCACTTTCTGAGAAGCGGCTTGCGCAAAGCCCAGCATGGTAAGTGCAGCTACGGCCTCGTCCATAACTTCATTGCTGAGTCCGGTCATCATTGTAGACCCTACTTCAGTTCCCATAGCTACAGCAACAGTTCCTGTCTTTATCTTATCTTTTAAGTCCACAATGATACGTTGAGCCGTTTTTAGTCCAATTCCTTTCACTGTCTTCAGCAAGTTTGCGTTCTCGGTACTGATAATATTGATAAGTTCCATAGGTGAAAGGGCGGACAGGATGGTGCGCGCCGTATTCCCTCCGATACCGGATACGGAAATCAACAACAAGAATAATTCCCGCTCCTGCCGATCGGCAAAGCCATAGAGCATGTAAGCGTCTTCGCGTATGGCCTCATAGACGTAGAGTTTGCACATTTTCTTACCCTGTATGGCGGAATAGGTGTTAAGGGAGATACTGGCTAAATACCCCACCCCATTGCAGTCAATAACAGCGGTTGCCGGTGTCAGTTCGGCAAGTTCGCCACGGATGTATTCAATCATGATTATTCTTTTGGTTTATAAAACACGCTTCATAAATCGGCAAATACTTATTGTTTCATTTGAATTTGCGAATGTAGGCATTAATTCTTGAACTGCCAACCTTTAAATAAAGAAAAAAGTAGAAGGTAAAATGCTACTAAATCCGATAAAAATGCATACTTTTGCGCCGATAAAATAGAAAACTGGCAACTAAAACTAATAAAACAATGAAAAAAGTAAGAGCAGCCATCGTTGGGTATGGCAACATTGGACACTATGTGCTCCAAGCTTTACAAGCAGCCCCCGATTTTGAGATTGCAGGAGTGGTGCGCCGTGCGGGTGCGGAAAACCGTCCCGCCGAATTGAACGATTATTCCGTAGTGAAAGATATTGAGGAACTGAACGAGGTAGATGTAGCCATTCTGTGCACGCCCACCCGTAAGGTGGAGGAATACGCAAAAAAAATTCTGGCCATGGGCATCCACACTGTAGATAGCTTCGACATTCATACCGACGTACCCGCCCTGCGTAAAACATTAGGCGAAGTGGCACGGGCGCACAACACGGTTTCCATTATTTCGGCCGGATGGGATCCGGGAAGCGACTCCGTGGTACGCACTTTACTGGAAGCTATTGCCCCGAAAGGCATCACTTATACCAACTTCGGTCCCGGCATGAGTATGGGACATACAGTAGCGGTGAAAGCTGTGGAAGGTGTAAAAGCAGCCCTATCCATGACTATCCCAGTAGGTACAGGCATCCATCGCCGCATGGTGTACATTGAACTGAAAGACGGATATGAGTTTGATAAGGTAGCCGCCGCCATCAAAGCAGACCCCTATTTTGTAAACGATGAAACACATGTCATACAAGTACCCTGTGTGGATTCTCTGCTCGACATGGGCCACGGTGTAAACTTGACGCGCAAAGGTGTATCTGGCAAGACTCAGAACCAGCTCTTCGAGTTCAACATGCGCATCAACAATCCGGCCTTGACCGCTCAAGTATTGGTATGCGTGGCACGTGCAGCCATGCGTCAACAACCCGGCTGCTATACGATGATTGAAGTACCGGTCATCGACCTTTTGCCTGGTGAACGCGATGAATGGATCGGGCACTTGGTATAAGACGCCACAAAATCCGGTAAATTAAGTACAAAGAAACAAAAAGACACAGAAAAATCATCATTGCCTGTCAATGAAATAAAAAAGTTCTGTGTCTTTGTTTTTTGTCCATACCACATCGTCTCCGAAACAAACCAATCGAACATCTATAACTGGAAAGGCTTTCTACTGTATACCCTTATCCAACCGATGAGCAGACTTCAAATCTGCTTCCTGGCACTTCATCTCCCACAATACTCCTAATGAAAGCGGAATGGCAAGCAGAAAAGTAAACAGGTCGGAAACAGCTTGACACATCTCAACGCCCTGCAACCCCCAAAAATGAGGCAAAATAAAGATAAGAGGTACAAAGAACAATCCTTGTCGGGCAGAAGATAAAATAGTAGCCCGTACGGATTTACGGATGGTTTGCAGCATCATGTTACTAATGATGGTAAATGCCCCCAATGGGTAAGCAATGAGTTGCCAACGTAAAGCATTCGCTCCTGTGGACACCACATCGGGATCGCCTTTGCGGAAAAGCTCCACAATCTCTTCGGCATAACCATACCCCAACACGGCACACACGATGAAAAACACGACCCCAATGCGTACACAAAACCAAAAGCCCTGCCGCACCCGTGCATAAAGTCCCGCCCCGTAACTGAACCCGCACATAGGTTGGAATCCTTGTCCAAAACCTATGAGGAACGAATTGATGAACATGCCTATGCGCGACACGATGGACATGCCCGCAATGGCCGCATCGCCATATCCACCAGCCGCCACATTGAGCAGAATGGTACTGACACTGGCCAACCCTTGACGGGTAAGCGAGGGGGTACCTCCGCCTATAATCTCCTTGATGAATGTCCACGAAGGAGTAAACTTCCTGTAACGAATGGTAAGATTTCCGCCCCGCCGAGTCATGTAAAGCAGCAGGCCAAAACTGCATATCTGGCTCAGCACCGTAGCCAAAGCCGCACCTGCCACCCCCATATCGAACACAAAGATGAACAACGGATCCAACGCCACATTGAGCACCGCTCCGCTCACAATACCCACCATAGCATAGGCCGCATTGCCTTGAAAGCGTATCTGGTTGTTGAGCACCAGCGAAGCAGCCATAAAAGGAGCCCCCAACAGAATGATGCCCAAATATTGCTCGGTGTAAGGCAGAATGGTCGGAGTGGAACCTAAGAAAACGGAAAGCGGCGTAAGAAACACCAGTCCCAGCACCGCCAACACGCATCCCGTAAAAAATGCCATGAAAAAGCCCGTGGAAGCCATTTTTTCCGCATTGACCACATCCTTTGCACCCAAACGGCGCGAGATGTAATTGCCCGAACCATGTCCAAAGAAGAAGCCCACAGCCTGGATAATGGACATCAGTGAAAACACAATGCCTACCGCCGCCGTACTCTGGGTGTTTATTTTACCCACAAAATACGTGTCGGCCATGTTGTAGAACGAAGTCACCAACATGCTGATAATGGTAGGAACAGCCAGCCGGATAATCAATCCTGGTATGGGAGCCGAAGTCAGTTGCTCATAATTCTCTTGGGCGGTATGATGAGGAAAATGCACAATTAAATATCATTAAAATTCGTGCAAAGTTAATCGAAAGGCTGGAATATCCCAATAAAAATGAGGTGTAAATTACAGAGTCGGAGTAAAACGACAATTCCTTTTCATGACCTTGCATCATCCGACTGAGCCGGATTGGCATAATAACTGAGTGTGCCCGTTAGCCGCACCGTTCCGCCTGATTGCAAAATCCCGCTTTCTATGTTTGGAGAATAAAGATTTTTTGTGCAACTTTATGCGCCGAAAAACAAAGCACTAAAGTTTACTAAAAAAGCAAAGATATATGAAACAAGCAAATCTATTACTTATGTCAGCAGCATTGACATTGGCATCGTGCGTCGGAGCGACACAGGAGGCCGCACAAGAGTCCGACAAAATAATAGGCCGGCAAGACATCCGGATAGAAAACGGACGCATGACGCCCGAAGCCCTTTGGGCCATGGGACGTATCGGAAACGTGGCTCCCTCACCGGACGGGAAACGTGTGGCCTATACAGTAAGCTACTACAGCGTCCCTCAAAACAAGAGCAATACGGAAATCTTTGTGATGAACGCTGACGGCACGGACAACCGTCAAATGACCCGCAGTACATGGCACGAGAACCAGCCTGCATGGATACGGGGCGGTGAGAAACTGGCTTTCCTCTGCAACGAAGGTGGAAGCAGCCAGGTGTGGGAGATGAATCCCGATGGCACGGAACGCAGGCAACTGACCCACTACGACGGTGATATTGAGGGCTTCGCCTTCAGCCCCGATGAAAAGCGGCTGCTCTTCATCGCTCAAGTAAAAACGGTGAAAAGCACGAAGGACAAGTATCCCGACTTAGACAAAGCGAGCGGAATCATCGTCAGCGACCTGATGTACAAACATTGGGACGAATGGACGACCACAGCTCCCCATCCTTTCGTAGCCGACTTTGACGGTGCGGGTATCAGCAACGTAAAAGATATCTTAGAAGGCGAACCTTACGAAAGCCCGATGAAACCTTTCGGAGGCATCGAGCAGCTGGCCTGGAGTCCGGACGGCAAGGAGATAGCCTACACCTGCCGCAAGAAGACGGGACTGGAGTATGCCCTCTCCACCAACTCGGATATTTACATATATAATATGGAGTCGGGAGCAAGCCGAAACATCACGGAGGACAACAAAGGCTATGACACCAACCCGCAATACTCACCCGACGGACGCTACATCGCTTGGCAAAGCATGGAGCGCGACGGATATGAAAGCGACTTGAACCGTCTGTTTATCATGAATCTCGAAACGGGAGAAAAAAGTTTCCTCAGCCAGGCATTCCCTTCCAACGTGGACGGATTTATCTGGAACAACGACTCGAAGAGCATCTACTTCACCGGTGTATGGCACGGCACTTCGCAAATCTATCACATCGACTTGGCTGAGCCCCGACAGATAGGCCAAGTAACCCGCGGACTGCACGACTACGCTTCCATCGCACTCTGCGGAAACAGCCTCATCGCCACCCGCCACAGCATGAGCCAAGCCGATGAAATCTATGCCGTCGAAGAATTGGATAGTAAGCCTATTCCTGCATGTGCTTTCCTTCCCAATCCTCACCAGACATATAGCAGCACAAATAACGTAGAAGATGTTTTTCCCATCAAACAACTGACTACCGAAAACCAATCCATCTATGCCCAGATAGAAACAGGTCGTGTGGAAGGACGGTGGATAAAGACAACCGATGGAAAAGATATGCTGACATGGATTATCTATCCTCCCCAGTTCGATCCGAAAAAGAAGTACCCCACCCTGCTCTATTGTGAAGGAGGGCCACAAAGTCCTTTAAGCCAATTCTGGAGCTATCGATGGAATTTCCAAATGATGGCAGCAAACGACTACATCGTAGTGGCCCCCTGCCGAAGAGGCATGCCCGGATTTGGAACAGAATGGAACGAAGCCATCAGCGGAGATTACGGAGGTCAGTGTATGAAGGACTTACTCACGGCTATCGATGAAGTAAGCAAAGAGCCGTTTGTAGACAAAGAACACTTAGGATGCGTAGGAGCCAGCTTCGGAGGCTTCACGGTGTACTGGATGGCAGGACATCACGAGAAACGTTTCAAGGCTTTCATTGCACACGATGGAATTTTCAACATGGAGATGCAATATTTAGAGACGGAAGAAAAATGGTTTGCCAACTGGGACATGGGCGGAGCCTATTGGGAGAAAAATAACGCCACTGCCCAACGCACTTTCGCCAACTCCCCGCACCGGTTCGTGGACAAATGGGACACACCCATCCTCTGTATTCATGGCGAGAAAGACTATCGCATCCTTGCCAACCAGGCTATGGCCGCCTTTGACGCCGCAAAGATGCGCGGAATCCCCGCCGAACTGCTTATCTTCCCCGATGAAAACCATTGGGTGCTTCAACCTCAAAATGGAGTCTTGTGGCAACGTACTTTCTTCGAATGGTTGGATAAATGGCTGAAACCCGGAAAAAACAAATAGCTCATCAATATATAAATGGGAATTTAGCCCCCACCAGACCTCCCCCCGTGGGGGAGGCTTTGAATACTAAGTAGAATACAATAGCTCCCCCACGGGGGGAGTTGAGGGGGCTTCTAAATTATCAGTTAACATTCAACATTCCAAACAATGAACAAATCCACCTTTCTGCGCATTTGCGCCTTGGCGGCCTGCTTCGTGCCCTTAGCCGCTCAAGCCGAAATTCCTCCCACTTGGAGTGAAACCTCCGGCATACAAGTCCGCAAGGACGAAATGGCACGTCTCTACATCACTCCCACACGCATTGTATCCACTTATGCTGGCACCGACGGAAAGTTGGTGCGCAACTCCGAGGCACTTCTGCGCCAAGGCAACGGACAAGCACAAATGGGACAGAATAATTGTTGTCTGATGACCTCTACCGAGAACGAGAAAGCATCCATCGTACTGGATTTCGGACGCGAGTTACACGGTGGTCTGAAACTTGTCATGGGCACTTCCAGTTATCGAACCCCCTCGTTAGTACGCATCCGGTTTGGCGAGTCTGTAGGTGAGGCTAATAGCCAAACTGACAACACGGAGTGGCGAGTGGGATATGCCACAGACGACCATGCCAAGCGTGACATCATCCTCGAAATTCCCCGTGACGGCATGATGGAACTGGGTAATACAGGTTTCCGCTTCGTACGCATAGACCTTTTGGAGAACAACCGCACCATCGCCTTGAAAGAAGCCTCCGCCATCCTGCGCTATCGGGACATCCCCTACTTAGGTTCCTTCCAATGTAACGACACCCTGCTGAACCGCATTTGGGAAACCGGTGCTTACACAGTACACCTCAATATGCAAGAATACCTTTGGGATGGCATCAAGCGCGACCGGCTTGTGTGGCTGGGCGACCTGCACCCCGAACTACGCACTGTAACTCGTGTTTTTGGAGCCAACGAAGTGGTAGCCCGAAGCATGGACTTAGCCTGCCAACAATATCCCCTTCCCCAATGGATGAACGGCATGAGCGCCTATAGTTTGTGGTATCTCATCAACCAACACGACTGGTACCGCCAGACAGGCGATATGGACTACTTGCGCCAACACGCCTCCTACATCAGTGGGCTTATCCACCTCATAGATAACAAAGTAGATGCCGACGGGCACGAGCATCTTTCCCCCAGGCGTTTCCTCGACTGGCCCTCCAGCGGCAATCCTCAAGGCGTGGAAGCCGGATACCGTGCGCTCCTTATTTGGGCCATGCAGAATGCCACGCACCTCTCTCGCCTCTTGGGAAATGAAGAAGACGCTGCCCTGTGTCAAGACATTGAACAACGGGTGAAAAAAATCATCCTCCCACACAATGGCCTCAAGCAAGCTGCCGCCCTTATGGAACTGGCTGGTACCATGCCTGCCGACCAGGCATGCGACGAAGTAATCAGCATAGGCGGAGGAAAAGGTTTCTCCACCTTTTACGGATACTACATGCTCGAAGCATTAGCCAAAGCCGAAGCGTATGATACCGCCTTGGACATTATACGCCAGTTTTGGGGAGGAATGATTGCCATGGGCGCCACCACTTTTTGGGAAGACTTCAACTTAGAGTGGATGGAAAATGCCGCTCCCATCGATCAGCCCGTACCATCCGGAAAAAAAGATATCCACGGAGATTTCGGTGCCTACTGCTATCCCGGCTTCCGGCACAGTCTGTGCCACGGATGGGCATCCGGACCTACCGCCTGGCTCACCGACCATGTGCTGGGTGTAGAAATCGTAGACCCCGCCAAACGCCAGGTTCGCATCACGCCCCATTTAGGAAATCTGGAATGGGCTCAAGGCACTTATCCGACCCCTTGGGGAGTCATTAAAGTGAGCCACAAACGGAAAGCCAATGGCAAAATCGAAAGCTCCGTACAACTTCCCAAAGGAGTAAAACGGGTGAAATAAAGCCATATAATGGAAAATTACCCCCATTTAATATGTAAGGATTGCCAACAAAGTGTTTCAAAATGTGTTTCATACAATGAAACACTTTGTTTCAAGCAGTGAAACACTCTGTTTCATTTAAAGAAACACATTGTTTCAAAGTATGAAACACATTGTTTCAAAATAAGGCATACTGCTTGAAACACCTTTGCAGTTGGTTTTCCGTTCTTCCTTTTATAAATGGGAATTTAGCCCCCACCAGACCTCCCCCCCGTGGGGGAGGCTTTGAATACTAAGTAGAATACAATAGCTCCCCCACGGGGGGAGTTGAGGGGGCTTCTAAATTATCATTATCACTTTCATCATCATGAGACACATCTATCTAATCCTCCTCTGCGCCACCCTGTGCGCACTGGACGCCTTTCCGCAAGCGGAAAAAATCGTAAAGCGTGATTATGCCAAACTGGCCAATTATGACGAAAGCAAGGTACCCGCTTATACCTTGCCTGACCCTCTCCTGTGCAAAGACGGAACTCGTGTCACCACAGTCCGGGAATGGGAACAGAAACGTCGGCCCGAACTCCTCGAAATGTTCACAACCTACATGTTCGGCCATGTCCCCCAAACATCTGACAAACTCGACTATGAAGTACGTGAAGTAAAAACAGATGCGCTTCATGGACGGGCCATCCGCAAACAAGTCATCATCTACCTTACATCCGAACGGACCAATGGTCCCCACATTGACCTCCAACTCTACCTTCCCGCAGACGCAAAAGGTAAGACGCCTGTATTCCTTGGTATCAGTTTCCTGCCCAATTGGACCATCTACGACGATCCCGACCTCAACGTGCCCGACTCCATCACCCGCCCCGACGGACATCGGGTCCAGGCACCCGCACGAGGCTCTATGGACAAGTCCTGGCAGTTGGACAAGATACTGGCCCACGGATACGGTCTGGCCACCTTCTGCTACAACGACATCACCCCCGACTATGATGATGGTTTCGCCCGTGGCGTCATCCCCTATTTCTACCGTCCTGGGCAAACCTATCCCGACCCCGACCAATGGGGAGCTATCGCCGCTTGGGCATGGGGAGCCAGCCGAGCCTTGGACTACTTAGAGACCGATGCACAAATTGACGCCCGCCGTGTAGCCATCATCGGTCACTCACGTTTGGGCAAAGCCGCCGTATGGGCAGGAGCCAGCGACCCACGTTTCGCCCTCGTCATTTCCGGCAACTCCGGATGTTGCGGAGTGGCCCTCTCACGCCGGTGCTATGGCGAAACCGTAGAAGCCATGAACGTGCGCTTCCCCCATTGGTTCTGCGGCAACTACAAACAGTTCAATGCCCGCGAACCCTACATGCCTTTCGACCAGCACGAACTCGTAGCCCTCATTGCCCCACGTCCTCTCTACATAGCCAGTGCCTCGGAAGACAATTGGTCCGACCAACGAGGTGAATTTCTCGGAGGCAAAGGTGCCGAACCCGTCTATGCCCTTTACGGACTCACGGGCATCAGCACGAACGAGATGCCTCCTGTCGACCAACCCAGCATGGACGGCACCATCGCTTACCACAACCGACGTGGTCCCCACGCCATCCTACCCTATGACTGGGAAATGTTCCTCCGCTTCGCTGACCGATACTTCAAATGACAGATACCCCAGGCAAGCCTCTTGTACATTTCAAAAAGAAACGTTACATTTGCATTCTTCATAACTTCATAAAAGGAGTAAGACAAAATACGAACATGAGCGAAACAAAATCCATCCTTATAAAAGGCGCGCGAGTCAACAACTTGAAGAACATTGACGTGGAGATACCCCGCAACCGGTTAGTCGTCATCACCGGACTAAGCGGCTCGGGCAAATCAAGTCTGGCGTTCGACACTCTCTATGCCGAAGGCCAACGACGCTATGTAGAGAGCCTCAGCAGCTACGCCCGCCAGTTTCTGGGACGCATGAGCAAACCGGAGTGTGACTTCATCAAAGGCATACCGCCCGCCATCGCCATCGAACAGAAAGTGAACAGCCGCAACCCCCGCTCCACCGTGGGCACCTCCACCGAGATATACGAATATCTGCGCTTGCTCTACGCCCGCATAGGACGCACCTATAGCCCCGTGAGCGGACAGGAAGTAAAGAAACACTCCGTTGAAGACATTATCCGTACTACATTGGACTATCCCGACGGCACCCGATTTACCGTCCTGGCTCCCCTCATCATACCTCCCGGACGCACCTTACAGGAACAATTGGACATGGATCTGAAACAAGGTCTCACACGTTTGGAGGTGAACGGCACAATGCTTCGCATAGAAGACTACAAGCCTTCGCCGAGTGACACGCTATTCCTCTTGGTGGACCGACTGGCCACCTCACACGAGAAGGACGCTCTAAGCCGCCTGACCGACTCTGTGGAAACAGCCATGTACGAGGGCGACGGAGCTTGTCTCCTGCGCTTCTACGAGGCGGACGGAGGAACCAGCCTAAGGCGTTTCAGCACCAAGTTCGAAGCGGACGGCATTCAATTCGAAGAGCCTACCGATCAGACGTTCTCCTTTAATTCCCCCATTGGAGCCTGTCCGGAATGCGAAGGTTTCGGAAGAGTAATAGGCATTGACGAGCATTTAGTGGTTCCCAACCGTGCCCTGTCCGTGTATGACGGATGCGTGGTGTGCTGGCGTGGGGAAAAAATGGGCGAGTGGCGCGATATGGTCATCCGCGGAGCCGAACGTGCAGGATTCCCCATCTTTACCCCCTATTACGAACTGACCGACGAGCAACGCCGCATGCTTTGGGAAGGCACCCCCTACTTCGAAGGCATCAACTCGTTCTTCCGCATGTTACAGGAAAATCAGTACAAGATACAATACCGCGTCATGCTGGCGCGCTATCGAGGTAAAACACTTTGCCCCAAATGCCACGGCACGCGCCTCAAACCTGAAGCGAATTACGTGAAGGTGGGAGGGAAAAGCATCTCCCAACTGGTGGATTTGCCCATCATGGAACTGCAAACTTTCTTCGACCAACTGAAACTGACCGAACACGAGACGCAAGTGGCCAACCGTATTCTGACCGAAATCAAGAACCGCATTCAATTCCTCTTGGATGTAGGCTTAGGCTACTTGACATTAAACCGCCAAAGCAACACCCTGTCCGGAGGCGAGAGCCAGCGCATCAACCTGGCCACATCCCTTGGCAGCAGCCTCATAGGAAGCCTCTATATCTTAGACGAGCCAAGCATAGGTCTCCATAGCCGTGACACGGACCGTCTCATCCACGTCCTGCGCCAACTCCAAAAACTTGGCAACACGGTGGTGGTCGTGGAACATGACGAAGAAATCATCCGTGCGGCAGACTACATCATCGACATCGGTCCCAAGGCGGGACGCTTAGGAGGCGAAGTCGTGTACCAAGGGGATATGAAGGACTTGAAGGAGCATACGCAAAGTTACACTGTACGCTACCTGCTAGGCGAAGAGACCATCCCTGTACCCAAAGAACGCCGCAAATGGAACCAATATATTGAATTGAAAGGCGCGCGGGAAAACAACCTGAAAGGCATTGATGTATGCTTCCCACTAAACGTGATGACCGTAGTGACAGGCGTGAGCGGGTCGGGCAAGTCAACGCTGGTGCGCGACATCCTCTACCGTGCCTTGAAGCGCGAGTTAGACGAATGTTCGGAGCGTCCAGGCGAGTTTGTATCCATCGATGGCAACCTGCACGACTTGCGCAACGTAGAGTTCATTGACCAAAACCCCATCGGCAAATCCTCACGAAGTAACCCCGTGACCTACATCAAGGCCTATGATGATATCCGTAAGCTCTTTGCCGAGCAGCCCTTAGCCAAGCAAATGGGCTATACACCCGCCTACTTCAGCTTCAACACCGATGGAGGACGGTGCGAGGAATGCAAGGGCGAAGGCACCATCACCGTGGAAATGCAATTCATGGCCGACTTGGTGTTGGAGTGCGAGTCGTGCCACGGGAAACGCTTCAAGCCGGATATCCTGGAGGTGAAATTTCATGGGGCAAGCATCTACGACGTGTTGGAAATGACCGTCGACCAGGCCATCGAATTCTTCAACCAATACGGACAAGCCAAAATAGCCCGCAACCTCATTCCGCTACAGGACGTTGGTTTAGGCTACATTAAACTGGGGCAGTCCTCCTCCACCCTTTCCGGAGGCGAGAATCAGCGCGTGAAGTTAGCCTATTACCTCAGCTTAGAGAAAGCTGACCCCACACTCTTTATTTTCGACGAACCTACTACAGGACTTCACTTCCATGACATACGCAAACTGCTCGAAGCCTTTGACGCACTCATCCGCCGCGGGCACAGCATCACCATTATCGAGCACAACTTAGACGTAGTCAAATGCGCGGACTATGTGATTGACCTTGGTCCCGAAGGCGGAGACCAGGGCGGAAACATTGTGGCTACAGGCACGCCTGAAAACATCGCCCAGTGTGAGGGAAGTTACACGGGACGGTTCTTGAAGGAAAAACTTGGGATAGGCTGATAATTTCAGATTGATGATTTCATATATTATTCTCTCCACATCATATTTTGAAATCATCAATCTGAAGGTTTATTAGAACTCGCTCGTGAAATGGAACTTGATATGCTTGAAGTCCATCTGTGCCATCTGCAATACGTAGCCCGAATCAGCCAGGAATACATCGCGTCCTTCGCGGTCCTTTGCCATATACTGGTACTTGCGTTTCTTGAATGCTTCCAGCTCAGCCGGGTCGTCACTCTCTATCCAGCACGCCTTGTAGAGGCTGACGGGCTCCCATCGGCATTTGGCGTTGTATTCATGTTCCAGGCGGTACTGGATGACTTCGAACTGCAACTGGCCTACAGTGCCGATAATCTTTCGCCCGTTGAACTGGTTGACGAAAAGTTGTGCTACACCTTCGTCCATCAACTGGTCAATGCCCTTGGCCAATTGTTTCTGTTTCATGGGATCGGCGTTCTCGATGTACTTGAACATCTCAGGCGAAAAACTGGGTAAACCGCGAAAATGCAGTTTCTCTCCTTCGGTCAGAGTGTCACCGATTTTAAACGTGCCATTGTCTGGCAAGCCTATGATATCGCCTGCCCATGCCTCGTCTACGGTCGTCTTGCGCTGGGCCATAAACTGTGTGGGGCTGGAGAAGCGCATGGTTTTGTCGTGGCGTACGTGATAGTAGGGTACATTGCGCGAGAACTTGCCGGAGCAGACTTTACAGAAAGCAATACACGAGCGGTGATTGGGGTCGATGTTGGCTGTGATTTTGAAGACGAAACCGGTGAATTTCGGTTCGTCGGGCATCACCGTCCGTTCTTCGGCCTTCACGGGACGAGGGCTGGGGGCTATCTCCACAAAGGTATTAAGCAGCTCTTCCACACCGAAATTGTTCAGCGCCGATCCGAAAAACACGGGAGCGACTTCGCCTTTGAGGTACTCGTTCACATTGAATTCCGGATAAACTCCCTCTATCAGTTCCAGTTCGCCGCGGAGCTTGTCAGCCAGATCGTGCCCAATGCGGTTGTCCAATTCCTCGGTATGGATGTTCACCTCCACTTTCTCCGTCACTACCTGTTTGGAGGGCTGGAAGAGGTTGAGGTTGTGCTCGTAGAGGTTGTACACACCTTTGAAACGCGGGCCGCTTTCTATGGGCCACGTCAAAGGGCGCACTTGGATGACCAATTCTTCCTCCAGCTCGTCCATCAGATCGAAGGGATCTTTCGCCTCACGGTCCATCTTATTGACAAAGATGATGACAGGTGTATTTCGCATGCGGCATACTTCCATCAGCTTCCGTGTCTGTGTTTCCACACCCTTGGCACCGTCCACTACAATGATGACGCTATCCACGGCGGTGAGCGTGCGGTAAGTGTCCTCGGCAAAGTCTTGGTGACCGGGCGTATCGAGGATGTTCACCTTATAGTCCTTGTAGTCAAACTCCATGACCGATGTCGTCACCGAGATGCCGCGTTGCTTTTCGATGTCCATCCAGTCCGAGGTAGCGGTCTTCTTTATCTTGTTGCTTTTCACTGCTCCGGCCACTTGTATCTGTCCGCCGAAGAGTAGGAATTTCTCAGTCAGTGATGTTTTACCGGCATCGGGGTGTGCCACAATGGCAAAAGTTCGTCTTCTTTCTATTTCCGGGTTTGTCGCCATATTTTATTTTAATTCTAATTTCTGAATGCAAGTTTTGAGAGAGGTTTCCCAATGGGGAATCTCGATACCATACGTCTGTTTTAGCTTTGTTTTGTCCAACACAGAGTAGTGCGGACGGGGTGCCTTTGCGGGATATTCATCCGTGTGCAGGGGACTGACTTTGCATGTCGCGATGCCCGCCAACCTATGGATGGCCAACGTGAAGTCATACCATGAGCAAACGCCTTCGTTACTAAAATGATAGATACCCGGTTGGATACCTTGTTCGATGGCTTCGAAGATGGCATGGGCTAAGTCGGCGGCATAAGTAGGCGTACCTATTTGGTCGAACACCACTCCCAATGACTCGCGTTCACGTCCCAGACGGAGCATGGTCTTCACAAAATTGTTGCCAAAAGTCGAGTAAAGCCATGCGGTTCGGATAATCATCGCACGAGTGCAACGGGACATTACCGCTTGCTCGCCAGCTAACTTTGTACGTCCATAGACAGAATTGGGACATGTAGGTGCATCTTCTGTATAAGGTATATATGCCGTACCATCGAACACATAGTCTGTAGAAATTTGTACCAACCCCGCTCCGCACGCTTCAGCAGCTTCCGCCAAATAACCGGGAGCAATGTGGTTCAGTTTGTCGCACAGTTCGACATTGTCCTCCGCCTTGTCCACGGCGGTATAGGCGGCACAATTCACGATTATATCTATGTGATTGTCCTTTACGAAAGCCTTTACTCCCTCGGCATTACAGATGTCGAGTTCTTCAACATCGGTGAAGAAGTACGTATGTGCGGGGTGTTCAGCGGAGAGTGTCCGCATCTCGTTGCCAAGTTGGCCATTAGCGCCAGTTATCAAAATGTTCATATCAATCGTCTGTTTTTAATTCTCCTTTTTTATCCTTATCATAATAATTAGCCAGCATCGAGAGAAAACTGCTGATGGCCTCTATGGCCTTGGTTGTATCTGCGCTGATTTCTTTCTTTTGCAAACGAAGCAACAACACACCGTATAAGGCTTCGAAGCAGGTTTCCAACTCAGGTTCCTCCTTGTGTCCGTTCTTTTGGCGAAGTTCTACAATGAAAGGCAACGATTTGAAATAGGCCGCATTGTAAAACGGGAACTTGGTAGAAGCCAGTAAAGTCCCATGTAGTTCGGTCAAGTTCTGTATTACGTTGCGGTTGATTTGCAAATGTCCTTTTTCTGTCACGCCTTCGGCACGCATCATGTCACACAAATTTTCATACCATTCCTCCAGCGCCGGGCGTTCCTCTTCGGGAAAGCGGGCAATGACATTGACTTTTAACTTATCGATGTCACATCCGTTGGCGCGAATCAAATCTTCTACCTGCCACATGTACAACAAGTATTCGGCTATGTTCCTTTCTTTTAATGCTTGCGCTATTTTCATATCCTAATTTTCAATACAAAGATTCACCCATCAGCGTAAACGCCAACCCCAGAACGGATACTATGACGACTACGCTCCCAATAATGCGGTTCAGCAGCCAGATGCCGCGCAGATTAAACCGGGAACGGACTTTGTTGACAAAATATGTAATGCCAAACCACCAGGCCAAAGCTCCCACGATGATGGACAGATAGCCCAATACCGTCTCGCTCACCAACGCGCCGTTGCCCGCAAACGAAAAACGAGCAAACAGACCAATATATAAAAAGATGATGAGCGGATTGCTTAAAGTGACGAAGAAAGCCGTGATAAAGTTGTGCAGATACGTCCCCTTTGTACCCGAAGGAGGGCGAAGAGATTTCACCGGATTGCTCCGAAAAGTATAGATTCCAAATGCCAGCAGCATAACGCTTCCTATCAGTTGCAGGTAAAAAATATTCTTGTTAACGTAGTCAAACACGAAACTCATGCCGTAGCCCGTAAGCAACGCATAACAGATGTCGCTCAAAGCGGCTCCGATGCCCGTGACAAAGCCATACCACCTGCCTTTGTTCAGCGTACGCTGTATGCATAGCACGCCCACAGGCCCCAACGGCGCCGACACGATAACACCGATGATGAAACCCTTCCACAGGATGTTTATTATAGTCTCAATTTGAATCATGGGCGCAAAGATACAAAAATGAATTAAAACACGGAGGCACGGAGGCACAGAGTTTTTTAATGGACAAAAAATAAAACAGGAGTATCCTCTACACCAACGACTTTATACATAGTCCGTTTCCAAAAATCATTGAAGCTGATACAGCATGATTCAGAAGGTATAAATCGGGTTCATATGTGTCTGTGTGCCATTGAACACAAACCGTTACATGATTATTTAGCCCCTCCCTTTTGGGGAGGGATGGGGAGGGGCTTTAAATTTCCATTTATGGCATGAACTGATATGAATGTCCGCAATTTGCCAAAACAAAGGATAAAAAAGCAAGCAAACTTCTACAGCCATTTAACCTTGCTTATATGGCTATTTAACCTTGCTTCCATGACGGTTGAAGCAATGTATCATTCAGGAAGGCATCATTTGGCAAAATGCGGACATTCACATAAACTAAAGTAGAATTGGTTACTTAGCATTTATGGCTTAGAGAAGAAATATCTTGGCTAAAATTACTATTATTGACTGCGCAAATCATAATAGGTATTATTTTCTTATCCCAAGCCATTTGCCATAAGTCAGCATCCGCCAGCCCCATTCCAATGGGCCGAACTTGAAACCGTACATCCACCCTACACTGAATGCCATTTGAAAAAGGAATACGGCCATCACTATAATTTCTGTCTGTAGTAGTCCAAGAGTTGTCCCCAAGCCCATACCAATGCCATAGAACAGGAACATCCCGATAACGGACTGCCCAATGTAATTGGTCAAAGCCATCCGTCCTGTCGAAGCAAACCATTTCCATACCACTCCGTCCTTTGTCTTCAAGTAAAAAAGGCCTAATCCGGCAGCGTATGCGAAGCCGAGAGGATAGACGCTGACAAGATAAAACATACTATGCACAGTGAGGCTAAGGGGATGCTGGTTCATCGCGCTCCAAGCGTAAAGGAAAGAACAAGGCAAACCTACTGCCAAACCATAACAGAACACTTTCGACAGTAGAGTCTTATTTCCCTCCAAATCGGCATATATCCGGTTACGTCCCATGCAGAAGCCTATCAAGAATAAGCCAAACACCTTGAAGTAACGATTTCCGTCCACAAATTCCTGCATCCGCACGAAAGCTCCCTGCACCAGAAACTGGAACACCGCGCCATAATCTTCCGCATCGTGCAGCCAATAGGCAAAGTTTTCTGCATTGATGCCATATCGGGCACAATACATATCCTGTAAACGGACAAAAGGAAGCGCCAGACGAGCACAGGTTATCTCACAAATAAAATCAACAAGAACCGGCAAAAACAAGAAAAAAGCAGCCCATTGGAACACTCTTTTATCAGACATATGGCGGAACAGCGGCAACAGCATCTCCAACAACGCATAGAGCATCAGTATGTCGCCGCTCCAGATGAACATCAAGTGCATGAATCCGATGAAGAGCAGCAAGGCCATCCGCCGATAGAAAATGCGGAAACCGTTCGCCCCTCTCTGCCCCGCATGACGGATAATGATGGAAAAGCCTATGCCGAAAAGTAGAGAAAAAAGCGTATAGAACTTCCCGTCAACAAAGACATACAGCAGCCAACGGGTTATATTGTCTTGTATGACTGTACCCATCGATAATCTCACTTCCTGCGGGAGGAAGTTGTAGAGGGAAAACTCCGGAAAGTTGGCCATACAGATACCAAGCAAGGCGAAACCGCGCAGGACATCCAGAATAGCAAATCGCTCTGAAGCCTTTATTGGGGAAATATCTTTTACCGTATTCATCATTGTTTTTTGTTTACCAATAAAACACTGCCTAATATGACTGTCAGTCCGACCAGCTGGACTGCCGTAATCTCTTCTCCGCCCAGGCCGCCGATAATGACAGCTACGACCGGATTGACGTATGCATGAGTAGACACTTCTGTAGCAGGACGTACTTTCAATAACCAGACATAAGCAGAATAAGCCAGCAACGAGCCGAATGTTATCAGATAGAGCAGCGCCCATCTTGCCGAAAGAGTGACAGACCGCAAAGACACTTCCTGCCATTCACCGGAAAGTATGACACATATCCAGAACATCAGACTCGCAGAAAGCATCTGCCATGCCGCTCCGGCAAAGCCATTTATTTCTTCTACTGCCGATGAGCGGTATTTGGCATAAAGCGAACCGAGCGACCATGAAATGCAACCGGCCATCAGAATCAGAATGCCGTATTCACCATGAGGAACAGCAGAATCCTCAGCCCTCAGTTGCTCCACATAAAGCATCCCGACCCCGACAAACCCCATGAGTATTCCGGCAACAGTTGACGTCCGACGAAGGTTACGTTTCCACATCGGTACATCCAATAGCATAATCCATATCGCCGTAGAAGATGCCACAATCGCCACCACACTACTGCTGACATACCGCTGTGCCAACATGATGACCGCCATATCGACAAAAAGCAACACGATGCCGCTGACTGCCGAACGGCGTATTAACGCAGACCGCCAGATATTCTCACCCCTCATCCTACAGAGTACAAGCAAAATTGCTCCCGCCGCGCTGAACCGTAACGCGCCAAGCAGGAACGTGGGCAATCCCTCCAATGCCACGCCTATGAAATAATAGGTGGAACCCCATACCACATAAATCAGGAAATAGGCGATGATGACGGCATATCGGTTGGCAGCAGCTTTCATAGTTTCTCTCTATATGGATTCAAGTCCCATCCGATAAGCGTTTTTAAGGTGTTTTCCGTCTATGTCGCGTGCGGTCTTTTCACAGCCCGTACATCCTCCGGCACAATATATTCCGACCTCATGACCGCCTAACACATCGCTTATGATGTGAAAATAGCTTTGCGCATGGTCAAATGTGTGTTCCTTGTCATCGCCTTTCAGCTTCTTGAAGGCATCTTCGCCGAAGTAGCGCGAATGGGCCTTTTCGCCATGTACTACCAGTACGGCACTGCGTATCTCGTCACTGGCGGTGAGGATTATCAGTGACTTCATATAGTTATGCTTTTATGATATGTTATTCTTGTATAAACGGTTTAAGCCCCCTTACGGCTTCAGCGGCAGTGATGCGTTTCCCTCCGTTATCCAAATCGATAAGAATGTAACGATTGTTACCCATGCCCAATTCCTTCATGTAAGAAAGCTGTCGCAATCCGTGGCGTGTTTCGATACGTTCTACTAAATCATGATGTTCCGCTTCCGTCATGGCATATACCAAATCCACGCAAGCCTGGTCAAGAGCAAGAATGTCGGTAGAGGACAAGATGCCGACATTGGGCGTTACAACGGGAGCGGCATTCACCCCTTCACAATCACAGGATACAGACATATTCCGCATCACATTTACGTATGTAATATGCTTCCCGAAATAGTCCATGACAGCTTTCGTGGATTCAGTCATACGCTCCATAAACTCTTCCTTGGCGATGTCCCACTGGTTATCCTGCCCCGGCGTGGTGTGTATCCATGCCTTGCCGATGCGGCCGTCAGCGCAGCCGATGCCAATGTTCTTGTTGCTTCCTCCGAAGCCTCCTTGTGTATGCCCCTTGAAATGAGTAAGGACAACAAGAGAGTTATAGTCCGTCATGTGGCTGCCTACAGACATTTTCTTGAACCATTTCCCGCCATAAACAGGCAATGTCAATGTGTCTTCCTCATCCATAATGTCCACAGTACAGAATGTCCAACCATTTACTTCCAATGTCTTGCGATGTTGTTCTGTAGTATATCGGTCTCCTCTATAATAAGTATTGGTTTCCACAATCTTGGCTTCGGGCAAATCCTTTTGAAGCAAGGCTTTTACCCATTCACGTGGAATGATATTCGGTCCGTTCTGTTCACCGGTGTGTAACTTCACACCGACATTCCCCTTTATATTCCCACTTACCTGTTCGTATGCCTTGATAAGACCCTCCGGATTCAAGCTGCGTGTGAAATAGACTATGGATTCATTACCTGTACGTTCCTCATATGGAATGTACTTGTTACCGTCTCTTCCCGGTACAGGATTTGACTGTGCTACCGCCGCTACAGAAAATAGCGCTGCCAACATTGCAATCATTATACTTCTCATAAATAGAATATATTGTATTATTTTATGTTGCAAAAGTAGCCGCTTTCATTCATACAACAAGTACCTATATCGCGGACAAAAGTACCCCATTCACGGATTTATAAAAATCCTCCTATATCAACTACAACTTTCACCCATAGTTACGAAGTCTTGCCCGTAAAGTATCAACATATTGCGATAAAAGTGAAAGATTGAAAGATATAGCTATGCTCTTCCATCATGCAGTCCGATATCTGCCCGTTAAGGTCCCTTCCTTGGCAACTACTGAATTCCAAAATTGCTTGCAGTCTTTTTTCATTAAAACATATCTTGCAGAAAGCAAAGAAACAGACAACGCCAGTCCTACCGGAACGGTTCTAAAGATGGTTCCCTTTCTCAAGCATGAGCAAATGTACGGACAAGTGTCCTTCGCACTACCGTGCATATTCTGTTCTACGGAACTTAGTAAGTCAGTCGCAAACCCGCCTGCAAGTTGAAGCCACAGGGATGCTCTTTGCGTAAAGTCGCCAATGAAGAGCCGTCGTCAAAGTAATAGGACACACCCGGTTCCACGTAGATACCCACCCGCCGGCTTATGTTGTACTGTGCGCCTACGGCTCCCAGCACGGAGAACTGCCACGGCCGTTGCGACAGAGCGTTGCCGTCCTGTTTGCCGTACACGCATTTCTCCACCGCTCCACCGGCAGACAGGTAAAGGGTGAACAAGCGGGTGTCTACAAAGTTCCAGTTGGCGCGCAAAGGAATACCTAAATAGTGCAGTTTCTGGCTCACCATTTCGGGTTCGTCCTCGTAATGCAAGTCGGAGGCTAGAAAGGTGTACATCAATCCCGTCTCCACGGAAAAGCCTTTACCCAGTTCTTTGCGCACCGAGAAGCCCACACTGACCGGTTGGTGATGCTCGGCGGAGGTTAAGGTACGTTCGCGCTTGGTCAGGTAGGGCTTGCCTTCCTTAAAGGCCAACACCTGCTCACTGGGAATGGCTATCACGCCATTGGCCATGGCGCTAAGGTTGATGTTTCCGGAGGCGTTTCCCACTATCCCGCCTACTATCGCCTCACTATTCATAGTGGAAGTGAACAGATTGCCGTTATCCGTGGCGGTTCCACGCCCCCCGACGGAAAAGCCAAGTGACCATCCGCTGCGTTTCTTCACAACCTCGCACGGCAAGGAAGGAGGCACGTCCAATGAGGTCCGGCGCCGACGACTTGGAACAGATTCCTGCCGGGGTGGTTCATCCGTATAGGTTGAGGAGGCTTCCTCTGCCGGTTCGATAGTGGAAGTGTCAGCGGCGAGGGGCAGGTGACTTTCTCGGTGCTCCGTACGCACGTACGCAAGGCGTTCCTCTGTTTTTTTGTCCGCCAGCAGCGTATTAATAGGGACTACTGTTGGGACATTTGGCACAGCAACCTGCTCCGGCATCCGCGCCAAGCGTACAGTCTCCTCGCCCGCCGGCCCGTTCAGCAGCCACAGGCTCACAGTCGATACACCTATCAGCAGGGTAGCAGCAGCCGCTACAGACCATCGGCGTAAGGAAACGATACGGGCTTGCTTACGCCGCCCCACACCAACGCCGTCCATTTCCTCCAATGCCTGCTCCAGACGTTTCCAACCGTCGGCAGGCAGGTTCTCGGCATAGTTGTCCAAGCGTTCTTTTATCTTCTTCAGCCATAAATCTTCTTTCATACCGTATCTCCTTGTCGTTTATAATCCGTTTCGCTTAATCCAATTACGCACCTTGGCAGCCAAAGTAGCCTTGGCGCGCGTCAATTGCGAAGCAGACGATTTTTCGTTAATACCCAGTATCTGGGCTATTTCTTTATGAGATTTATCTTCGAGCACATAGAGGTTGAACACCGTACGGTATCCGGCGGGCAGCTCGCTGATGAAGCGCTGCAACACCTGTGAGGGAATTTGTTCAGCCTGCTCCGGTTCGGGCTCGTCATAAGCCTCGAGCGGCAAGGCATCCAAGGCGGCGGACTGGTTCAGAACATCATTACGCCGCAAATATTGCAAGGCTTCATTCACCATTACACGCTCCATCCACGCCCTTAAGGAACCATCGCCACGCCATGCAAATTTGTCGAACGAGGCATACAGTTTCAAAAAACCGTCATGCAACAAATCCTCCGCCTCCTCACGACTGCCGACATAGCGCTGACACAAGGCGAGCATCCGCCCCGCATAGCGTTCATATAGCTCACGACGGGCGTTGTTGTCACCCCGCCGGCATCCTTCGGCCAGTTCCTGTTCTCCCATGCTATTCTTTTCCACACGTATGTACACTGATAGAAATGCAACGGGAACAAAAATACTGCATAGGAAGAACATAAAATAGTCAGCTTCAGTTTTTTTAACAATAAGCAATGCAGTAATCCGTATGACTCCTCATTTGTAAAAACGAAACAAGGTAACAACCGATAAGATTATTTTAGGAGGTAAAGAGTCAAGAAGAAATTAGGATTCAATACATGAGCTATAAGATTTTAACTGCGGACGAAGTCCTAACGACATTTAACTTCTTTATAACTCCTGAACAAACCTGCCATCGGCTTAATTTCTTAACTCCTTAACTATTGATTATTAAAAAAATTAATTGCTAGATTATGAAAAAGTACAGACTTTACACTGTGGGCTTGCTGTTATTACTCACTGCGCTTGGAACCCAATCGTGTTTGGACGACAACAATGACTGGACCGAATCGTTTAAAGATACCCTGCTGGGCATGGGTACTGTACAGACACTGGACGAAGACGACTACTACTTCCTACTGGATGAGGGCAGCAAACTGTACCCCACCGACCGAAGTGAAGTACGCACCTACGAAGCCAAAGACGGGCAACGAGCCTTCATCTACTTTGACGAGCTACCCGAAAAGTTACCGGGCTACGAATACAACGCTAAGGTGCGCTACATCGAAGACATCCTCACCAAGGACATCTACTATATGCCTAGCGAAAAAGAGGATAGCATTGGCGATGACCCTATCAACATCACCCAGATATGGACCACACGGCAGGATTATCTGAACATTGAATGCATGTTCTATCACAACAATGACAACAGCCGGAAACATATGCTGAGTCTGGTAGTGAACGAAGCCGGCTCGGACGAAGCCGACTCGGACTATGTGACATTGGAGTTCCGCCACAACGCCAACCAAGACCCTACAAACGACCCCGGTTCCGCCATCGTATCTTACAGACTGAACGCCATCTCTTCCCTGCTGGAAGGCAAGAAAGGTCTCCGTATCCGTGTACGCACCCTGTACGACGGAGTGAAGTACTTGGAAGTAAAGTTCGGTGACGACAATGCGACAGAAAAGGCAGCCACCCGCTCGGCAAACACACATGCCTACTGAGTGACAGCAACTTTGATGACTCCGTCCAGCCGATGTTCAAAGATGTGGTAAGCATCCTCTATCCGCGCCAAAGGAAAGCGGTGCGTAATGAGTGGCGTAGTGTCAATGCGTCCTTCGGCTACAAGACGGAGTATCTCGTCACAGTCGCAACCGTCCACCCCTCCGGTCTTGAAGGTGAGGTTCTTGCCATACATATTTGGCAAGGGCAGCACTTGCGGATGGTCGTACATAGCTACAACGGTCACTGTGGCGTTAGGTCGGGCGCACAACCATGCCAGTCGGAAAGTATCATCCGCACCGGCCACCTCCAACACCACATCAGCTCCGCCATGGTCGCTATGCTGACGTACGAACTCCAGGCAATTTTCCGGCCCCGTCACCAGCACCTCGGGATAATGGGCGCGTACAAAAGCGGCACGCTCCGCCGACTTCTCACAAACGATGATACGTTTCGGCGACTTCAACCGGGCACAGAGCAAAGTGCATACCCCAGTAGGTCCGGCACCAATGATAAGCACTGTATCCTCCAATCCTATGTCGGAGATGCGCACTGCCCAAAAACCGGTAGCCAAAATATCGCCCACGAAAAGCGCCTGTTCATCGCTAACCCCCTTAGGTATGAGATTCAATCCTTGGTCGGCATGCGGCACACGCACGTATTCCGCTTGTCCGCCGTCAATGCGGCAACCCAACGCCCATCCTCCATCGGGATTCGTACAATTGTTTACATAACCATGCTGACAGAAAAAGCAATGACCGCAAAAGGTCTCCACATTCACCGCCACACGGTCGCCCGGCTTCACACGGGTTACGCCTTCTCCCACCTGCTCTACCACTCCTACCATCTCATGTCCTACGGTAACCCCCGGCACGGCGCGCGGCACGCTACCATGCTTAATGTGCAAGTCGCTCGTGCAGATACTCCCCAACGTGACGCGTACCAACGCATCGGTAGGCTGTAGCAATTGGGGCACGGGCTTATCGAGCAGTCTGAATTGCCCCTTCTCTATATATGTATAAGCTAACATAATGCATTTCGTATGTTTAAACCACTAATCCGAGGGCAAAGATAATATCTTTTCCACATTCTATTCACCAAGAAACGCCTAACTTTGTTTATTTTTTCAATGTACTAATATGCAAATATATATGCTAAGTAAGTGAACAAAATTAATTTATACTATAAATGGGAATTTATCAGTTAGGAGTAAATGGTAACTGAACTCCCCTCCTCCCCGGAGGAGGGGTGGCCTTCAGGCCGGGGTGGTAGGAGAAACATGCCGCGTAAGCGACTCCTATTCTTATATAGTCGCCCCTTAAAAAGAGCCCATTTGCGGGATATTACGCATAAACAGTATCCCGCAGATATTTTCAATAAGTGACAAAAGAGTCCTCATTGCTCTTTTGAAGTTGTATGCAGCGGCGGCTAAAAGCAGGTTGACG
>CASENS010000125.1 GCA_949289345.1 uncultured Bacteroides sp. | reverse complement strand
CGTCAACCTGCTTTTAGCCGCCGCTGCATACAACTTCAAAAGAGCAATGAGGACTCTTTTGTCACTTATTGAAAATATCTGCGGGATACTGTTTATGCGTAATATCCCGCAAATGGGCTCTTTTTAAGGGGCGACTATATACGCATCAAAAACATAACGATTGGTTACACCATCCCGTTCAAGCCCAACAATATCATCAGCAAGGCACGTGTCTATGTATCGTGCGACAATGTATTTATGTGGGATAACTACGATCCGGGCTTCTCTCCCGAAGCCGCCACGCAAGATAATGCTTCTTCTGACTGGGGAGCTTATCCGCAGGCACGTACGTTCTCATTTGGTTTTAATTTAACTTTCTAAAATAGCTGAGATTATGAAAAAACTTTTATATATAGCTGTCGGAATTGCCGCTTGTACATTGTCTTCGTGCAGCGATTTAATAGACATAACTCCTGTGGAAAATAATACGGCCGACGAATTCTATACTACTGAATATGAGATGCAACAGGCCGTGGTAGGTATCTATGCCCGCTTGGGACGCAACGGGACAAATACGGATTATCCTACCGACATGTATTGGCAGGCTGCCGAAAGCCGTTCGGACAACCTGTATTATGCTACACTGGCCAATGCGCAACGCGACCAGGCGGATATGCGCACCTTCCATGTGACGGATGTAACGGGGTTGAACCAAACCATTTATGCTCGTCTCTATCAGATGGTGAACGATGCCAACACGCTCTTGGAGAAAGCTCCGGAAGAATATACGCGTTACCGTGCCGAGGCTCGTTTTTTGCGCGCATTGGCTTATTTCGACTTAATACGCGCTTACGGTCCTCAACCGGTGTTGGATCATGTCGTTTCCAGCGAGGAAGCCAAAACTATGGAGCGTCAACCAATCGAAGATGCTTATGCGCTGATTATTTCCGACTTGGAGTACGCAGGCAGTAACCTCGAACCGTTCTATAGTGGTGAAGAAGCAGGCCGGGTAGGTTCCATAGCGGCCAAATGTTTATTGGGCGAAGTTTATGTAACCATGGCTTGCTACCCGTTGTATGACAACACCGCCTATGCCAAGGCCGAGGAAACACTGGCTCCTATCATGAATGACGTGAAGGCACGTTTCGCTCCCAATTTTGCCGATATTTTTGACTTGAACCAAGAAAATACGTGGGACATTTTCTCCGTACAGTTTGCTTCCGGTAATCAAGGTTTGGGGTCATCTTATCCGTCCTTTACTACAGTGGGTAGTTCAAGTTCTACTCCATTCCCCGAATGGGCTTATTCCGGTTTTACCACACAAGGGCAGGACTTCCGCGTGGATTCCCTCTTGATTAATTCCATGAAAGCGGCCAACGACATCCGTCTGGATGTGACCGTCATGCAAGGCTATTGGACAAGTCTGGATCATGGCGCTACGCCAGAAGAGGATCCGCTGAATTGGGAAGACCGTGACATCATTAAGAAATTCTTAATCAAAGACAATACGAATAATACCATCAAGGCATGGAACGACTATCCGTTGAACTTCCCCATCCTGCGTCCGGCAGATGCGTACTTACTGTATGCCGAGGCGCTGGTGAACAATGGCAAGGCTGCCCAGGCCAAAGAATGGGTCGACGCGATTCGTGCAAGAGCCGGTGTAGCAGTTTTAGATCACAATCCTACAATGGATGACATCATGTACGAACGCCGTTGCGAGTTCTTAGGTGAAGGAAAACGTTACTTTGACTTGGTGCGTATGGGTGAGGATACTTTTGTGTCGACATTGAAAGCTTTCTCCGATCACTACAACCATGTTTCTTTGATGGGGGCAAGTGATCCGACGGTGAAAGATATGTTGTTGCCTATTCCGTTGACAGTCATGAATATTCATACTTCTTGGGAAAATAATCCCGGGTATTGATGTTGTCTGTGTAAACATAGGTTAGTTTAGCGTAAATGAAGGAGACTGCCGCAATCGTGTGGCGGTCTCCTTTTTTTATGAGCGCCCGGAACTATCTTCACGCCTTGTCACATAAAAGGTGTGAAGGGGTAACATCAGTACTGCAAAGATTTCATAGGTATAGAGTGATGGGGTGAAAAGCATATTCCGCAATGTTGCGGCCAAAATAAATAGTAACATCTGAATATTTATCGCTATATTTGCATCAATTTATTAACTTTATATTGATTATCATGAAAAAAGTGCTCTATTCAGTTTTTGCCTTGCTATTGACAGCGTGTGGCTCAACAGAGATGCAAAACCCGATAGATCGTGAAGCGCTGGTGACGCGCAATAATCCGCATGTTGAGTCTTTCGACTCATTGGCTTCCCTATCAGTCGGCAATGGGCAGTTCGCCTTTACTGTAGACGTGACAGGCTTGCAGACTTTTCCCGAACGTTATTCCAAGGGAGTACCTTTGGGCACACAAAGTCAATGGGGCTGGCACAGTTTTGCCAATCCGCAAAACTACAAGCCGGAGGATGCTTTGAAAGCATATGATTTCGGTCGAGGGCATAAAGAACTCTATGCTTGTCAGTTCAAGGAACCGGGACGTCCGCATGATGCCGCCAACTGGCTACGCGAAAACCCACATCGACTGCATTTAGGCATCGTAGGCTTGGAATTAGGAAATGATGTGACACTTGAAGACGTGACGGATGTAAACCAGACGCTTGATATGTGGAAAGGACAAATAACAAGCTGTTTCCGAGTAAACGGAACGGACTATCGGGTGCAGACTGTCTGCCATCCGAGGCAGGATATGATTGCCGCCATGGTATCGGACCAAGCCCACACTGGCATCAAACTCCATTTTCCCTATCCTACCGGACAACATGCCGATGATGCTTGCGATTGGAATGCCAACGACAAGCACCATACGGAACTCCTTAGCCAAGATACACAAAGCGCGGTGTTAAAACGTACGTTAGACGAGACTACCTATTATGTAGCGGTACATTGGGAAGGAAAAGCCCATTTTGCAGAGAAGGAACGTAACTATTGGGTACTGACACCGGAAGAAGACACATTGGCCTTTGCCTGCGAGTTTTTGGCGGAAGCACCCACAGCCAAAACGTTTCCCGTTTATGCCGAGACCGCCGAAGCCTCAGCCACTTACTGGAGAAACTTCTGGAAGAACGGAGGTGCAGTAGATTTCTCACATTGCACTGACCCGCGTGCCGTCGAACTGGAACGTCGCATAGTCCTTTCCCAATACTTGCTCGCCATCCAATGCGCAGGCAGCATGCCTCCGCAGGAAACAGGACTGACTTACAACTCCTGGTTTGGCAAGTTCCATCTGGAGATGATTTGGTGGCATCAGTCTTGGCAGGCTTTATGGGGGCACGAAGACTTGCTGAACCGTACGCTGCAGTGGTATGAAACCGTGGAACCTGTGGCGCGCGAGATAGCCCGCCGCCAAGGTTTCAAAGGCATACGCTGGATGAAAATGACCGATCCCAGCGGACAGGAGGCTCCCTCCAACGTAGGTTCGTTCCTCATCTGGCAGCAACCACACTTCATTTACCTGGCCGAACTGCTCTACCGGGCCAACCCTTCACAGGAAATTATTCAGAAATACAACAATCTGGTGCAAGAGACAGCCGCTTTTATGTACTCCTTCGCCACGTATGACGATATGGGTGGACGTTACATCTTGAAAGGCTGCATTCCGGCACAAGAAACATTGCGTGCGGCAACGACTGTCAACCCGCCTTTCGAAGTGTCCTATTGGCACTACGCCATGCAGGTGGCGCAACAGTGGCGCGAGCGTGCCGGCATGCAACGTAACCTTCAATGGGATGAGCTGATAGACAAGCTTTCGCCCCTGGCCTATAATGAGGATGGCCTTTACTTAGCCTCGGAAGATGCCACGGACACGTACAAGGACATCCGTTTTACCAGCGACCACATGGCTGTGCTGGGTTCCGTAGGTATCCTGCCTATGAACAAGTTGATACGCGAAGATTACATGAAGAATACGCTCCACTGGATATGGGACAATTGGAACTGGGGTAAAACATGGGGATGGGATTATCCCATGACGGCCATGAACGCCACCCGTATGGGCGAACCCGAAAAAGCGGTAGGCGCTTTGCTAATGGACAAACGGACCAATACCTACCTAAAGAACGGACACAACTATCAGGACAGCCGCTTGCGTTGCTACCTGCCGGGTAATGGCGGTCTGCTGACAGCCGTCGCCCTGATGTGTGCCGGTTGGGACGGTTGCGAGGTGCAGAACCCCGGTTTCCCCAAAGACGGTACCTGGGATGTCCGTTGGGAAGGCTTGAAGCCGATGCCGTAACCTGGGGGCAATTGATAAATTTAAATAGGGTGGGTACACCACAGTAGGCTGTGGTGGGTACCCCCTATTAAGCAAGGGTGGGTACCCCCTACTAGGCAAGGGTGGGTACCCCCTATTAGGCAAGGGTGGGTACACCCTACTAGGCAAGGGTGGGTACACCCTACTAGGCAAGGGTGGGTACCCCCTACTAGGCAAGGGTGGGTACCCCCTACTAGGCAAGGGTGGGTACACCCTACGAGAAGAGGGTGGGTACACCATCACATACCGGTGAAAATATATACCATATTATTATATATTACGTAAACGATTACGTTCTTTTTCCTTTAACAAAGGAACTGAATACTTTTATTTAATCTTACCTTTGCTCCCATCAAATGATATTACTAATACCAACTATCTATTTATAATGAACATGAAAACAACCTTGTTTTTAAGTATGCTTGCCCTGTGCAGCCCTGTCCTCGCACAAGGAGTATTTGACCACCAGCCCAAGAAGGCGGGAGATCGTATCGAATCCATATCCTACAACGACCACAAGCGGGGTACGCCGCGTGCCTTGCAATACCTGCCCGACGGCGACAGTTGGGTCTGTGTCAACGGGAAGAACCGCTACACGCGGGCCCTCTATGGTGGTCACACAGCTTGGCGACTGGAGACAAGCGACCGTCCCATCTTCGCCACATACGAAAAAAATAACAGCCGTAATATCCGCTTTGTTATCCGCTTAGCCGACGGAACAAGCATCCCATTGGATTCCACCTCTTGGTGCGAAGCACGTTATATACCCGGCAGACGCGACTATCAGTTAAAAGACCCGCGCTGGGGAGCAAATAGCCGACTTACGATAGAAACCTTGGCTGCCCAAGATGCCGAAGCTGCTTTGTGGCGTATCAGCGGATGTTTGCCCGAAAGTTGCACATTAGAAGCCATCGTATCCGACATCCGCATCAAAAAACTGTCCCGCAATGGGGACATGGGAGCCGACCCTCCCGGCTGTTTCGAGCCTTCTGCTGACGGGAAATACCTGCAAAAAGCAGACTTTGCTTTGGACACCGTTCCACTCTACCTCTGTTTTCAAGACCAAAAACTGGTACGTCTATCTGATAACACCCGTTTTAATGAGGCAGAGAAGCAACGTAAAGCATTGGCCGAACGCATCCGTTTCACTACACCAGACCCTTACTTCAACGGCTTGGGAGGCGCATTAACAGTGGCAGCCGATGGCATCTGGGGGACGGAAGAAGTGTGGTTGCATGGGGCGATAGGTTGGCGCATGCCCCTGTCCGGTTGGCGTGCTGCTTATACAGGTGATGCTTTAGGTTGGCACGACCGTGCACGGATGCATTTTGACAATTATGCTGCCAGCCAAGTGACCGATGTTCCCAATACTATCCCCCACCCCGCACAGGACTCCGCATTAGCTTTGGCAAGAAGTGTCAAAAAGTGGGGCACACCGATGTATAGCAATGGATACATCTGCCGTACCCCGCATCGCAATGACCAAATGCACCACTATGACATGAACTTGTGCTACATTGATGAGTTGTTGTGGCACTTTTGCTGGACAGGTGACCTAAATTATGCCCGCCAGATGTGGCCGGTGCTGAAGTCGCATCTGAAATGGGAAAAGCGTAACTTCGACCCGGACGATGACGGACTATACGACGCATATGCCTGCATTTGGGCCAGTGACGCGCTTTATTATAACAGTGGCGCTGTTACGCATTCATCGTCCTACAACTATCGTGCCAACAAGCTGGCCGCTCTTATCGCCGAAAAAATTGGAGAAGATCCCACACCCTATCAAGAAGAGGCAACTAAAATACTGAAAGGACTGAATGAACGCTTGTGGTTGGATGATAAAGGACACTGGGCGGAGTTCCAGGACTTCATGGGGCACAAGCGCTTGCACGAAAATGCAGGCGTATGGACCATCTACCATGCACTGGACAGCGATGTGGCCGATGCTTTTCAGGCTTACTTGGCTACCCGTTATGTAGATTGTAACATTCCCCACATTCCGGTTATAGCGGAAGGACTGCCTGCCTCCGAAGGATATTCCATCATCTCCACCACCAACTGGATGCCTTACGCCTGGAGTATTAATAACGTGGCCTCTGCCGAGGTGATGCATATGGCATTGGCTTATTTTCAGGCAGGACGGGCTGATGAAGGCTTCAGACTGTTAAAAAGTTCAGTACTTGATGGCATGTATTTGGGTGAAAGTCCTGCAAACTTCGGACAAATCAGTTTCTATGACGCAGCCCGTGGCGAGTGCTACCGTGACTTCGGCGATCCCATCGGAGTAGCCTCACGAGTGTTCATTCAAGGCCTGTACGGTATTCTGCCCGACGCATTGAATGGGCGCTTGCTTGTACGTCCCGGTTTCCCCCACTCATGGAACTATGCTTCCCTCCATACGCCGGACATCGACTTTAGTTTTGAAACTCAAGGTTCAACATCGGTCTATAGTGTGACTCACCGCCTGTCAGCTGTCCACACCTTGGAATTGCGTTTTCCCGCCAAAGGCTCGCGAGTGAAGAGTTTGACGATAAATGGAAAACCGACCCAATGGACGTTGGTGGAAGATGCCATCGAACGCCCTTGCTTATCCGTTACGGCGCCGATCGATGCGGGTGCGACTTGTCGGTTGGAGGTTGTTTGGGAAGGGGATTTGACTTCCGCTTCCAAAACCGGCGAAAAGAAACAGGTAGGTGCATTCCGCTTTGCTAGGATGACACAGGGCGACATGCACTGGTGGACGTTGGTAGACGAGCCTCAATCCTTGGAGAAGGAAGCCGCTCCTCCACAGTTTGTCCATGTCAATTCCTCGGCTTGTTTTCCGGTAGTTATGGATCAGGCATTCAATGCATCAGTGACCGACATCTTCCAAAACCAATACTTGTCTCCACGTTCTCCTTATACGACCTTGCAGCTTCCTGTGCAAGGCATCGGCGAATGGTGTCATCCGCTGCAAACGGCCATCGTAGACGACAGCGGTTTGCGTGCTTCGTCCAAGAATGGTGTAGTGCAGACGTCGTTGGGCATTCCTTTTCGTACTCCCGCCAAGGGAAACAATATAGCTTTTACTTCCTTGTGGGACAACTATCCGGACAGCCTTTCGGTGAAGTTGCAAGGAAAAGCGTCGCGGGCCTATCTGTTGATGGCAGGCAGTACAAATCACATGCAATGTCATATAGAAAACGGTGTGGTGAAAGTGTATTATGCGGACGGTTCGTGCGACATTCTGTCCTTAATCAATCCCGATAATTGGCCACCTATCGAACAGTTGTTCTTTGAAGACGGTAAGGCTTTCGACCGTGGATTGCCTCCTTTGTATCGCTTGCATCTCAAAACCGGACGGGTCAGCAGCCGCCTGGCCGAAGAATTAGGCTTTCCGGGAGTCATGCGCATAGTAGATGGCGGAGCGGCTGTCCTGTTGGAAATGCCGCTGGATGCAACGAAGGAACTTTCACACCTAACACTCAAAACTGTTTCCAACGAAGTGGTAATTGGGCTGATGGGTGTGACATTGCAGAAATAGAAGGTGCAAGCCTTCTATTTTCTTCCAAAGTCTGCCGGCACCTCGCCCCATAGGTCTGTCTCCCACTTGCGGATGGGCGTGTTGTAAGTATTCTCGCGCAACCATTTCTCCGCCCGCTCTATCAGTTGGAAGAGGGTTTCGGTACGTTCGTTGCGTGGAAGCTTAGTCTTGCATCTCTTTTGTTTTACCCAACTGATGGCGTTACGGCTGTCGCTATAGACGGGCATGTCCAGCCCCTTTTGCCGAAGGAGGGCGAGGGCGTGGACGATGGCAAGAAATTCACCGATGTTGTTTGTGCCATACACGGGGCCAAAGTGGAACACTTGTTGGAAACTGGGCAGATGAACGCCGCGATACTCCATCATGCCAGGATTTCCACTACAGGCCGCGTCTACGGCTAAGGCATTGCCCGTAAGGTCGGGGGGAAGGGTAGAAGGCTTAGGCTTGGAAGGTGTGCCAGTCGGACGAATATAGTCAACTGGAGAGGAGGCGAAAGCTTCTTCAGCCTCTTGACGTGTATCGAACGATTTGAATTTGGCTCCCTCATGACCCTTGGTCTGCAACTGACAGTCCGTCCATGACGTATAGATGCCGGGATTGACGCCCACCCAGACAACGTAGTATTTCTGTTTCTTCATAAGGGAAATGACATTGGACATTCTATAATGAGTTCTTTCCCCGCATCTATTTGGTCGAGACAGCGTTGCTGATTGGCTTTGATTTCTCCGGCTATGATGGTAAGCATACAGTTTTGAGTTATCGGTTATGTACGCAAAGGTAACAGGTTTTCCCGAAAGCGCAAAGTTTGAGTCCGTTTTTCATAATGAATGTCCGCTGTCCACCCATTCTCCCCAATGCCTGCCTTCTGTTTTCGAAAGTGTTTCAAAGTATGAAACACAAATTGGGACACTTTCGGAAGGCGTGAGAAAAACTATAGCCTTTGGCCAATTAAGCACATTCTTTTGAATTTAATCCCCGGCATTCTTTCTCATCTTTACACATTTTGATTACCTTTGCCTTCAAACCATAAACAGATTTATGACACGCATCTTTTTGACCGGTTACATGGGTGCCGGTAAGACGACTTTGGGCAAGGCTTTTGCCCGCCGTATGGGACTGGAGTTCATCGACCTCGACTGGTATATCGAGGAACGTTTCCACCGGAGCATCCCGCAGCTCTTCGCCGAGCGGGGCGAGGATGGCTTTCGCCAGTTGGAACGTAACATGTTGCATGAAGCGGGCGAGTTTGAAAATGTCGTGATTTCCGTAGGGGGCGGCACGCCTTGTTTCTTCGACAACATGGATTATATGAACCGCCAAGGCCAGACGGTGTTCCTCGATGTGGATACCGATGTGCTCTTCCGTCGCCTGCGGGTGGCTACCCAGCAACGTCCCATTCTCCAAGGAAAGACGGACGAAGAACTTTGCCAATTCATTGGCAAAGCTTTGGCAAGCCGGTTGCCTCATTATCGGAAAGCCCAATACACCTTCGATGGCAGCCAGTTGGAGAGCCGCAACCAAATAGCGGCGTCGGTAGACCGCCTGCAACGGCTGCTTGGCATGGAAGAATGACGCTTTTTATCCGCTAAAGGCTGGATTATACGGGATTTATGTGTATTTTTGTCCTCGAAAAATGAAATCAATAACCAATACTAACTATAGCTAACTGACAGACAATGAGAAAATGGCGTATTGAAGACTCGGAGGAGCTTTACAACATCACCGGTTGGGGCACTTCCTACTTTGGTATCAACGAAAAAGGGCACGTGTACGTGACTCCGCGCAAAGACGGCGTGGCCGTAGACCTGAAGGAACTGGTGGACGAACTGCAACTGCGCGACGTGACGGCTCCTATGCTGGTGCGTTTCCCCGACATCTTGGACAACCGCATTGAGAAAGTATCCTGCTGCTTTAAGATTGCCGCTCAGGAATACGGCTATAAAGGTGAGAATTTCATCATCTATCCGATTAAGGTAAATCAAATGCGTCCCGTGGTAGAGGAAATGATTACGCACGGGAAGAAGTTTAACTTAGGGTTGGAAGCTGGCTCCAAACCGGAACTGCATGCCGTCATCGGTGTAAACACGGATCCGGATTCACTGGTGGTGTGCAACGGATACAAGGACGAAAGCTTCATCGAACTGGCTCTGTTGGCACAGAAGATGGGCAAACGCATCTTTCTCGTAGTGGAGAAGCTGAACGAACTGAACCTCATCGCAAAGGTGGCCAAACAACTCAAGGTACGCCCCAACATCGGCATCCGCATCAAACTGGCCAGCAGCGGTAGCGGTAAGTGGGAAGAGAGCGGAGGAGACGCCAGCAAGTTCGGCCTAACGTCCAGCGAACTCTTGGAGGCCTTGGACTTCTTAGAGAGGAAAGACCTGAAAGACTGCCTGAAACTGATACATTTCCATATCGGTAGCCAAATAACCAAGATACGCCGCATCAAAAACGCCCTGCGCGAGGCGTCGCAATTCTTCGTGCAATTGCACAAAATGGGCTTCAACATTGAGTTTGTGGATACGGGCGGCGGTATGGGCGTAGATTACGACGGCACCCGAAGCAGCAATAGCGAAAGCTCGGTGAACTATTCGATACAGGAGTACGTGAACGACGTAGTGTCCACCTTCGTGGACGCAGCGGACAAGCACGGTCTGGCTCATCCGAACATCATCACGGAAACGGGCCGCAGCTTGACGGCACATCATTCGGTACTCATCTTCGAAGTGCTGGAGACTGCTTCACTTCCCCAGATGGACGATGACTGGGAACCGGAAGAAGATGCGCACGAACTGGTAAAGGAATTGTATGACATCTGGGACAACCTGAGCCAGCGCAGCATGCTGGAGCCGTGGCATGACGCACAACAGATACGTGAGGAGGCGTTGGACCTGTTCAGCCACGGTATTGTAGATTTGGAGACCCGTGCACAGATAGAGAAACTCTATTGGAGCATCTGCCGGGAAATCAATTCCATCGCTTCCGGTCTGAAACATTGTCCGGAGGAATTCCGCAAGTTGAACAAACTGCTGGCCGATAAATATTTCTGCAACTTCTCGCTCTTCCAGTCGTTGCCCGACTCATGGGCCATCGACCAGATGTTCCCAATCATGCCTATCCAGCGCTTGGACGAGAAACCTGACCGTGAGGCGACGCTGCAGGACATGACGTGCGACTCGGACGGTAAGATTGCCAACTTCGTGACTTCACGTCCCGACGCAACGACTTTGCCCTTGCACTCGTTGCGCGATAAGGAAAGTTACTACCTGGCTGTATTCTTAGTAGGGGCATATCAGGAAATACTGGGCGACATGCACAACCTCTTCGGCGATACCAATGCTGTGCACGTCTCGGTAAATTCAAAGGGCTATACCATTGACCAACTGATAGACGGTGAAACGGTGGCGGAAGTGTTGGACTATGTGCAATACAATCCTAAAAAACTGGTGCGCAAACTGGAAACGTGGGTGACGCAATCGGTGAAGGAAGGACGTATCACGCTGGAAGAAGGAAAAGAGTTCCTGGCCAACTATCGGTCGGGGCTGTATGGATATACCTATTTGGAATAGAATGAATAGAGATTTAAGAATGAAGAATTTAGGCTGAGCTGTCAGTACACGCTGTCACGTGCCTGGTAAATTCTTCATTCATCATTCTTGATGTATAAAGATGAAAGAGAAACTAACTTTGATAAAGGTAGGAGGAAAGATTGTGGAAGAAGACACTTCCCTCCAAAAGTTGCTGGATGATTTTGCAGAGCTACCTGGCCGTAAAGTCTTGGTGCATGGTGGCGGGCGTTCGGCTACAAGGCTGGCTGAACGGTTGGGCATTGAGAGCCGGATGGTGAACGGGCGGCGAGTGACCGACGCAGAAACGTTGCGGATAGTAACGATGGTGTACGGTGGCTTGGTGAACAAGAATATCGTGGCCGGTTTGCAAGCCCGTGGTGTCAATGCTTTGGGCTTGACAGGAGCGGACATGGATGTCATCTGCTCGGTGAAACGTCCGGTACGGGACATCGATTATGGTTTTGTGGGGGACGTGAAGCAGGTGGACGCCTCTTTATTGGGTGATTTGATAGCCCGTGGGGTAGTGCCCGTGATGGCACCTCTGACGCACGACGGTGCTGGGCATTTGCTCAATACGAATGCGGACACAATAGCCGGAGAGACGGCCAAAGCGTTGGCAAAATTGTTTGACGTAACATTGGTGTATTGCTTCGAGAAGAAAGGGGTCCTGCGCAACGAGCATGACGAAGACAGTGTGATTCCATTCTTGAATTATGCTGATTTCCGGCGACTGGCAGGCGAAGGAGTGATACAAGGTGGCATGCTTCCCAAATTGAAGAATGCTTTCGAAGCGTTGGGATCCGGAGTAAGTGAAGTGGTAATTACCTTGGCTTCAGCCATTAACAGCCAAGATGGCACACGCATCCGGAAATAATCAGAAAAAAATGGATACAGGCTGTAACTTTTCTTATTCTAAACCGTCATTTAATTAGAAAGATGCAGAGAATCGACTTTCGTAATGATGTCCTTCCATTGAAAGATAAGCTCTTTCGGCTGGCTTTGCGGATTACGTTGGATAGGGCGGAGGCGGAAGATGTCGTGCAGGAAACGTTGATTCGCATCTGGAACAAACGTGATGAATGGAACCAGTTTGATTCGATAGAGGCATATAGCCTTACTGTGGTCCGGAATTTGGCTATTGACCGGAGTAGGCGTAAAGATGCCGAAACGGTGGAACTGACGCCGGAAGCGGAATTGACTTCTGACGGGTCAAATCCTTACGACAGCTTAGTGAATAAAGAACGGCTGGAGTTAATTCACCGATTGGTAAACGGGCTTCCGGAAAAACAACGCGTGATTATGCAGTTGCGAGATGTGGAAGGAAAGAATTATAAAGAGATTGCACGAATTCTGAACTTGACAGAAGAGCAGGTGAAGGTGAATTTGTTCAGAGCACGGCAAAAGATAAAAAAACAATTTACGGAGATAGATGGTTATGGACTCTAAGTATATCGAACAATTATTGGAACGTTATTGGCGTTGCGAGACTTCGTTGGAAGAGGAAGCGTTACTCCGCTCTTTCTTCAACGGCGATGAAGTGCCCGCACAGCTGCTTCGCTACAAAAAACTGTTCGCATACCAGCAGGTGGAGCGGGAAATCCATTTAGATGGGGATTTCGACCGCAAAATCCTTATGCAAATAGGAGAGCCGGTAGTAAAAGCACGTAAAGTCGGACTGCGCACACGTGTCATGCCTCTGCTAAAAGCGGCAGCCGTAGTTGCGCTCATGCTTTCGGCCGGTTCACTGCTGAAGCAAACTTACCTTACCGATGAAGGGGAAGTCATCATGCCGGACACGATAGGAAGACAGATTACAGCTCCCTCGGTCGCTTTCTCCGCGGAACAGGAAAAGGAACATAGTTCGCAAACTCTTGACAGCTTGAAGCGGATGGAGCCCCGGAAAAAAACGCTAAGGCAATAAACAGAAACGGAAATTTTCATTGTTTTTAAATATACATTTTCATTTGCTTTAAAGAATAGTTAGTGTGCTTTATTAAAACGGTATTTGAGGCTGTGAAGTTTCAATTCTCTCAAAAAATCTTTAAGAACTAACTAAAAATCAAAAAGGGGATGTGTCAAAACGATGCATCCTCTTTTTATATCATAAAGTTTGGACGGTCAAGATAGCCAAAACTCTATAAAAAAGAGTTCGACAACAACTTGCCTTTGCATTTGGTATGAACAAATAGAATAAAAAGTAACTTCTAAAGAAATGGCTTGCGCCTACGGAAATAATTCGTATCTGATTTAGGGCAATACAAACGGGTCAGCCCGAAAATCCAGTTGCAAAAGTATCCAAGGATAACCGGCGAAGTATCGTTGGATAAACAACAAAGTATCCAATAATACTTGGACTGATAACCAATGTCTCACCATACACAGATAGGGAGGGGTACACGTTGCATACTTTTTGGAGAATCTGCAAAAAATATCAGAAAACTAAATGTATAAACACTATCTTTGCATAAACTTATTATCAGTATATCATGTAATGGAAAAGAATGCATGTCGGCTGACTACCGAACGATTGTTTTTGCGTGCCTGGCAGGATTCGGACGCGGAGGCTTTGTGTAAATACGCCAAAGACCCGGCCATAGGCCCTATCGCAGGCTGGTCGCCTCATACTTCCGTGGAAGATAGTTTGGAAATTATCCGCACGGTATTTTCTGCCCCTGAGACGTATGCCGTAGTATTGAAATCGACCGAAGAACCCGTTGGAAGTATAGGTATCATGTTGGGAGATGGTTTGCATAGTGCAGAGATGAGGCAAGGAGAAGCGGAGATAGGCTATTGGATTGGCAGACCGTATTGGGGACAAGGACTGATACCTGAAGCCGTACGTTGCCTGCTGCAGCGATGTTTCGAGGACTTGGGAATGACCGCCGTTTGGTGCGGTTATTATGAGGGCAATACAAAATCACGTCGGGTGATGGAGAAATGCGGTTTCCGTTTCCATCATACGGAAACAGGGAAAGTGTCTCCGTTGGGAGATATTCGCACGGAGCATTTCATGCGGATGACAAAGGAGGAATGGATAGAGAGCAAAAACATATCTTGATTATAATGAACGTCCTAAAATCACTTCTCATCTGGTTCAGCTTTATTCCCGTAGCTATCCTCAATGGCGGATTGCGGGAATATGTACTGGTGAAGGCTATCGGGGAAAAATGGGCTTTACCGATAAGTGGAATTTTGTTAAGCGTATGTATCTTTCTGCAAACTTGGCTGCTGCTTTCACGAATAATAAAAAGTCTCACCACCAAAGCTTGTTGGTTGATTGGGATAACCTGGACTTTTTTTGACCATCGCCTTCGAATTTACGGCAGGACAGGTTGGTGGCGACACGGCTGCGGAGTTTCTTGCGGCCTATAATCCATTGACTGGCAATTTGTGGCTGCTTGTTTTGGTGACTACGCTGTTGTCTCCGATTATAGTAAAAGCGCATGCATAATGTTATCGAATAATATGGAATTATCAGATTGGTTCAAAAGATTTCATGATGAAAAAGATAAGAAAAAACGGAAAACCTTTGCATCTTAAAAAAAACTCTCTATCTTTGCACCCGCTAAACAGCGCAATGGTTTTGATTCGCTAGCTCAGCAGGTAGAGCACAACACTTTTAATGTTGGGGTCTTGGGTTCGAGCCCCAAGCGGATCACTTAATCAAATGGTAAAACAACGAAAGCCGCTGATAATCAATCATTATCAGCGGCTTTTCTTTTATTCCCCACCTGCATTTCGGGGCAAAAAAATGAACGAGCCGTGCAAGAGAGCAAGTTTTTAAATCTTGATAACACGCTATTTCGGGACAAATCACTATCTTAGCGCACATAATTTATTAAACTTAAAAATAGTGATTTTACCATGGAACAAGTGCTTTTCTGGCTCGTACCGGCCGCATCCGTATTGGCTCTCGCCTTTGCCTGGCATTTTCATCGGCAGATGATGAAAGAGAGCGAAGGTACATCTCAAATGCAGAAGATAGCTTCCGCTGTGCGCAAAGGGGCTATGTCTTATCTGAAACAACAGTACAAAATTGTGGGATTGGTCTTTTTGGGGCTGGTCATCTTTTTTTCGATTATGGCCTATGGTTTCAATGTGCAGAACCATTGGGTGCCCATCGCTTTCCTGACAGGGGGCTTTTTTTCCGGTCTGTCGGGCTTCTTGGGCATGAAGACCGCTACGTATGCTTCGGCACGTACTGCTAATGCCGCACGGAATTCGTTGAACGCCGGCTTGCGAATTGCTTTCCGTAGCGGTGCGGTGATGGGATTGGTAGTCGTAGGCTTGGGCCTGTTGGATATATCTTTCTGGTATCTGTTGCTGAACGCTGTCATTCCCTCAGACATAATGACTCCCACTAATAAACTCTGCGTCATTACTACCACAATGCTGACCTTCGGTATGGGCGCTTCCACACAAGCTCTGTTTGCCCGTGTAGGTGGCGGTATCTATACAAAGGCTGCCGATGTGGGTGCTGACCTGGTAGGTAAGGTAGAAGCTGGCATCCCAGAGGATGACCCCCGCAATCCCGCCACCATCGCTGACAATGTAGGTGATAACGTGGGTGATGTGGCCGGTATGGGTGCTGACCTGTATGAGAGTTATTGCGGCTCAATTCTTTCTACGGCAGCCTTGGGTGCGGCAGCTTTTCTGCATAGCGGTGACGTAACGATGCAGTACAAGGCGGTTATTGCCCCGATGCTGATTGCTGCCGTGGGCATCCTGTTGTCCATTATCGGTATTTTTGCCGTGCGTACTAAAGAGAACACATCGATGAAGAACTTGCTGGGCGCCTTGGGCTTCGGCACCAACCTCAGCTCGTTTTTGATTGTCGTGGCCACGTTCTTCATCCTTTGGCTGCTGGGCATGGACAATTGGGTAGGCATCTCGCTTGCCGTGGTTGTAGGCTTGGTAGTGGGTGTCATTATCGGTCGCTCCACAGAGTATTATACGTCCCAATCTTACAAACCGACCCGCAAGCTGAGTGAAAGTGGTAAGACGGGGCCGGCTACGGTCATAATTTCTGGCATTGGCTTGGGTATGCTCTCTACGGCTGTTCCGGTGATTGCTGTTGTGATAGGTGTCATCGCTTCCTATTTGTTTGCGGCGGACTTCGATTTCAATAATGTGGCTATGGGACTCTACGGCATCGGTATTGCTGCCGTAGGTATGTTATCCACTTTAGGTATTACATTAGCCACAGACGCTTACGGTCCTATTGCCGACAATGCGGGCGGCAACGCCGAGATGTCCGGCCTAGGCAAAGAAGTGCGCCGCCGCACAGATGCGCTCGATTCGTTGGGCAACACCACCGCTGCTACAGGCAAGGGGTTTGCCATTGGTTCGGCAGCCTTGACGGGATTAGCCTTGCTGGCATCCTACATCGAGGAAATCCGTATCGGCCTAACACGTATCGGCGAGACAGTGCTCAACGTTGGTGGAGGCGCCACGGTGAACGTGCAGGACGCCACTTTCTTCGATTTCATGTATCATTACGGAGTCAACCTGATGAATCCCAAAGTCTTGGCAGGTGTGTTCATCGGCTCGATGATGGCCTTCTTGTTTTGCGGCTTGACCATGAACGCTGTAGGACGTGCCGCAGCCCACATGGTGGATGAAGTGCGCCGCCAGTTCCGCGAAATCAAAGGCATTCTGACGGGTGAGGCGGAGCCGGATTATGAACGTTGCGTGGCTATCTCTACCAAAGGCGCACAGCGAGAGATGGTAGTACCGTCTCTTTTGGCTATCATTGCTCCGGTACTGACGGGTCTCATCTTTGGCGTGTCGGGTGTCCTCGGCTTGTTGATAGGCGGATTAAGCAGCGGTTTTGTCTTGGCCATCTTCATGGCAAATGCTGGTGGCGCGTGGGATAATGCCAAGAAATATGTGGAAGAAGGTAATTTTGGCGGCAAAGGAAGCGATGTCCACAAGGCCACCGTAGTGGGCGACACCGTAGGCGATCCCTTCAAGGACACATCCGGCCCTAGTCTGAATATCTTGATTAAACTGATGAGTATGGTGGCTATCGTAATGGCAGGACTGACCGTAACGTGGAGCCTGTTCTAAAAATGAAACGGAATGATGAATGAAGAATTCACCGGCAGTTGTTATTAATGACCAAGTTACTAATTCTTCATTCATCATTCTTAACTTTTTCATTCCACAAGTAGCACTATCGGATTGTCCTCCTCACCCAAGTTGAGCAGCGAAGCACATCTCACAATACCTAACCGTTTAGCGCATATTGGGGCGATGTCATTCATGTCCTTGAGAGGCAATGGAGGCAACACAAAGAGTCAAGTAGGTAATCAGTCGCTTTTGCTTCAACATGTTTTTTGTCACAAAATGTAACATTTCGTTCTTTCTCCCAATCTATTCCGAAGCGAAACAACGATAACGTAATTTATTTTAGATCTGCCTCCCTGTCTGAATCTTTTTGAGGAATATCTTTGGAGGAATGCCGGCCTTTGTTTTGCGAAAGCAGGGTCAATGCTTTGCTTTACTTGCGCCACTGCTATCCGAGAAGGATATTTTCTTTTAATCATCAATATTTTGTTGGAAAATCACTATCTTTGCCCAACGTAAATTCGGGACTCCGGATGAAAACAGAATGCGGACACATTCTGACAATCGTATATCATAAATGAAGAACGAACCGATATGAAAACCATCAAACTGACAGACCGGGCAGCGATAGAAGAAGTTGTAAAACGTTGTCCCTACTGCATGTTGGGTCTTGTGGACCAGGAGGGGCTTCCCTATGTCGTGCCCATGAACTTTGCCTGGGAAGACAACTGCATCTATTTGCACAGCGGGGCAGAGGGCAAAAAGGTAGGCTTGCTGGAAGCCGGTCCTGTGGCGTGTCTCACTTTCTGCGATGGGGCAGAGCTTGTATGGATGCATCGTGAGATGGCCTGTTCATACAGCATGAAGAGCCGCAGCGTGCTTGTGCGGGGCAAGGTTGCTGCCATCACCGACCCTGCCGAGAAGCGCCGCGCGCTCATGCTGATTATGCGTCACTTCACGCAGGAGGAACTACGTATGAGCGACGTGGCAGTGCGGGGTGTGCGTGTCTGGTGCATGAAGGCGGAGGAAATCACGGCCCGCAGTTTCGGGAATAGGCCAAGCGAAATGTGAATATATTCGAATAAATTCCTTATCTTTGCTGCTGTTTACACCATAATTAATATAGATGACACTGACGAAACATACATCCTTTTTAACTGAAACGGTAGAAGCTTTGTCGGATCCGCAGTCTTATCGGGGTCTTCTGCATTGCCACCGCGACGGTGATCCGTTGCCCTCGGGCAAAGCACTGCGGAGGGCGGTAGAACTGACCCGCAGCATTGTCTTTCCCGGATACTTCGGACTCTCGAATGTCAGCAGCCGCACCATGCTATACCACACGGGCGTACAAGTGGAAGAACTCTACGAAGTACTGACCGAACAGTTGCTTGCCGGACTCTGCTTTGAAGATACGTGTGAAGACCTCTGCCACCTGCGCCAAAAGGCGGAAGACGCAGCCGACACCTTCATCAGCGGGTTGCCGCGTTTGCGCCAGACGCTGGCCACGGACGTAGAGGCTGCCTACAATGGCGACCCCGCAGCGAAGAGCTGTGGTGAGGTCATCTGCTGCTATCCTGCCATACGTGCCATTAGTAACTATCGCATGGCTCACCGCCTGTTGGAGTTGGGTGTACCCCTCATTCCACGCATCATTACCGAGATGGCGCACAGCGAGACAGGCATCGACATCCATCCTGGTGCGCAGATAGGTACCCACTTCACTATAGACCATGGCACGGGCGTCGTCATAGGTGAAACATGCATCATCGGCAACCACGTGAAACTGTACCAAGGTGTGACGCTCGGTGCCAAGAGTTTCCCATTGGATGCCGATGGCAATCCTGTGAAGGGCATACCCCGCCACCCGATATTAGAGGACGATGTAATTGTCTACAGCAACGCCACTATCCTAGGCCGCATCGTCATCGGACGAGGAGCCACAGTGGGTGGTAACATTTGGGTGACGGAAGACGTACCTGCAGGAGCAAGAATCGTACAAACCAAAGCTAAAAAATAATCAGATAACAGATGAACGAACAATCCTTCGAACTAATAGCCAAAACTTTCCAAGGTTTGGAAGAGGTGTTAGCACAGGAACTGACCGCCCTCGGCGCGGATGATATACAGATAGGCCACCGCATGGTGTCTTTCAAAGGGGACAAAGAGATAATGTACCGGGCCAACTTCTGCCTGCGCACGGCCTTGCGCATCCTCAAACCCATTAAACACTTTACGGCACAAACGGCTGACGAAGTGTACGAGCAGGCGAAAGCTATCCGATGGGAAGACTATCTGCCTGTCGACAAGACTTTCGCGGTAGATGCCGTGGTGTTCAGCGAAGAATTCCGCCACAGCAAGTTTGTGGCTTACCGAGTGAAGGACGCCATCGCAGACTACTTCCGCGAGCGGACAGGCAAACGCCCCAGTGTGAGCCTCACCAAGCCCGATGTGCAACTCAATATTCACATCGCCGAGACCTCCTGCACTCTCTCGTTGGACAGCAGCGGCGAGTCGCTCCACCGCCGGGGGTACCGCCAAGAAGCTGTGGAAGCACCGCTCAACGAAGTACTGGCCGCCGGCATCATCCTCATGACAGGCTGGAACGGGCAGTGCGACCTGATAGACCCTATGTGCGGCTCAGGCACCATCCCTATCGAGGCGGCACTTATCGCTCGCAACATCGCGCCCGGTGTCTTCCGCCAGTCCTATGCCTTCGAGCAGTGGCCCGATTTCGATGCCGACCTTCTGGAGCGCATCTATAACGACGACAGCCGCGAGCGTGACTTCAACCACAAGATATATGCCTACGACAACAATCCCCGCGCCATCGAAATAGCTACCCGCAACCTCAAGGCGGCGGGCGTCAGCAAGGACGTGGAGCTGAAGCAGCAGCCTTTCCAGCAGTTCACCCAGCCTAAGGAGAAGAGCATCCTCATTACCAACCCGCCTTATGGTGAACGCATTTCGTCGGACGACCTCTTGGGACTGTACGAGATGATAGGCGAGCGGCTGAAGCACGCTTTCACGGGCGGCACGGCGTGGATATTGTCCTACCGGGACGAGTGTTTCGACCAGATAGGCCTGAAGGCTACCGTCCGCATCCCCTTGCTCAATGGCGCTCTGCCTTGCGAGCTGCGCGAATATGAGATATTTGACGGTAAGTATCCCGACTTCCGGCGTGAGGGCGGACGGTTAGACAAGCGTGAAGAACGCCGTCGAGACGACCGCAAGCCGCGCCGCGAGTTCAAGCTTGGTGACCGTGACGAGCGCCGTCCTTTCCGGAATGACAATCGCAAACCCCGTTTTGATGACCGCCCGCGTCGTGATGACCGCTCCTCGTATGGCGATCGTTCCCGTCGTGACGATTGTTCCCGTTACGAAGAACGCCGTCCCCGTTCGGGCGAGTCGTATCCGGAACGCAAACGGCGTGAGGCACGCGAACGGGGAGAGAAGGAAGCTAAAGATTAATACGATAAACGCAATCATGTATATGAAGAAATTGATTCGCGGCCTGCTTGCCACACTCTTGGCAACCGCCGCTTTATACCCGATGAACACCATGGCACAAGACCCATCATCCTTGAAGATGCCTACGCTGGAAGACCTCATTCCTGGAGGCGAGACCTACCGCTACACCGAGAACCTCTACGAACTGCAATGGTGGGGCGACCAATGCATCAAGCCGGAGATAGACTCCCTCTTTGCCCTCAACCCCAAGAACGGACGGGAGACACTGCTCGCCACCCGCGAGGCCGTGAACCGGGCTTTAGAGCAAGCCGGTGTACCCAAGCTGTCACACTTCTACAACGTGCGCACTCCCTGGACCGACAGGACGGAGATGCTGCTGCCCGTCAGCCAGAAATATGCCGTCTACAACTGGGAGACCGGACAAGTGACCACACGCGACGACCTGCCCAAGGAACCTGCCGCCAACTACGACCTGAACACGGAAAGCCTTAACCTGGCCTACACGGTGAAGAATAATCTCTACGTCAACGGAAAACAAGTGACCAACGAACCCGAAGGCATTGTCTGCGGACAGAGCGTGCACCGCAACGAGTTCGGCATTTCGAAGGGTACCTTCTGGAGTCCAAAGGGCACACTGCTCGCTTTCTATCGCATGAACGAGTCGATGGTGACGCCCTATCCGTTGGTGGATATCACGCAGCGCATCGCCATCCTCGATCGCATCCGTTACCCCATGGCGGGCATGCTGAGCCACAAGGTGAAGGTGGGCATCTACAACCCCGCTACGGACAAGGTTGTCTACCTCGATGCGGGTGACCCCAAGAACCGCTATTTCACCAATATCAGCTGGGCGCCGGACGAACGCAGCCTCTTCCTCATCGAGCTGAATCGCGACCAGAACCACGCCAAACTCTGCCAGTACGACGCGCAGACGGGCAAGCTGATGCAGGTACTCATCGAGGAAAGACACCCCAAGTACGTGGAGCCGCAGCAACCCATCGTCTTCCTGCCCTGGGATAGCAACAAGTTCATCTACCAGAGCCAGCGTGACGGCTATAACCACCTCTACCTGTACGACCTGGAACGGCTCCACGCCATCCAACCCCAGGAACTCACGAAGGAGGAGGCAGAGAAATTGTGGAACACTATCGAGAAGGCTGGAAAGGGAAAGACTCCCACGGGAGTCGCAGGTGTACAACTCACCTCCGGCCCCTGGCTCGTGCAGAGCATCCTCGGCTTCAACGCCAAGAAGAAGGAAGTCATCATTGCCGCCACCAAGGAGTCGTCCCTGCAAAGCAATATATATAAGGTGCGCGTCAAGGACGGCAAGCTGGCCCTGGTGGACAACGGTCAGGGTGTGCACTACGTACAGCTCTCCGCCTCGGGTACGTATGTGATAGACAACTGGTCGAGTCCCCAAGTGCCCCGCAGCATCGACATCCGCGCTACTTCCGATGGAAAGGAGACCGCTCATCTACTGACAGCTGAAGACCCTTTCAAGGGACTGGTGATGCCCACCGTGGAGACGGGCACGCTGAAGGCAGCCGACGGCAAGACCGACCTCTACTGGCGCATGCTGAAGCCCCGTGACTTTGACCCCACGAAGAAATACCCCGTCATCGTCTACGTCTACGGCGGACCCCACGCGCAGATGATTACCGCCAACTGGATGTACACCGCACGCGGCTGGGACCTCTACATGGCCAACAAGGGCTACATCATGTTCACGCTGGACAACCGGGGCACCTCTAACCGCGGACTGGAGTTTGAAAACTGCACCTTCCGCCACCTGGGCATCGAGGAGGGCAAGGACCAGGTGAAAGGCATCGAATACCTCAAGACGTTGCCCTACGTGGACGCCTCACGCATCGGTGTGCATGGCTGGAGCTTCGGCGGACACATGACCACGGCTCTGATGCTGCGCTATCCGGAGATATTCAAGGTGGGTGTGGCCGGAGGGCCGGTCATTGACTGGAAGTATTACGAAGTGATGTACGGCGAACGCTACATGGACACGCCCGAGCAGAACCCCGAAGGCTACAAGCAATGTGACTTGAAGCAGTACGCGGGGAACCTGAAGGGACACTTGCTCCTCATCCACGACGACCACGACGACACCTGCGTGCCCCAGCATACCTTGTCGTTCATTAAGGCCTGTGTGGACGCCCGCACTTATCCCGACCTCTTCATATACCCTTGCCACAAGCACAACGTCCTTGGACGCGACCGTGTGCATCTGCACGAGAAAATTACCCGCTACTTCGAAGACTACTTGTAATGAAGCAATACATAAATCCGCCTGTTTAATATGAAATTTGTTCATATGGAACAGGCGGATTTCTATAAAAGAAAATGCGATGAGAGAGAATTGCAAATAGCTATTAATTTTTTTCTATTTTCTATTTGTTAACATGAAAAATTTGTATACATTTGCCGCAAAATAAATAAACTATGAATACAAATAACAAACTTTTGGCATATTTTGCCATAGGATGTACGCTGCTTATAGCAACGGCATGCACAAAAACAACTGTGGAGACAATTAAACAAGGTGATGTCCCTATTCATTTTTCAGCCAGTCTTAAGACGCATGTACTTACCAAACTGACAGAAACAACGTTTGAAGCCGGAGATAGAATAGGATTATTTGCTTTGCTCCCTTCAACTACGTTGAGTGAGCAGCGGTACATAGATAATCTGTTATTAGAAACAGAAAACGGGACAAATTTTATTCCAGAACAAATTGTTTACTATCCGGAAGACAATGCCCCACTTAGTTTCATTGCCTATTATCCTTACCGGAAAGAAGGGCTGGCGTCTGGGGTTTCCAGTTTGCCAATCTCTGTCCAAGCAGACCAAAGTACCAAAGAAAGCCTGTCGCAAAGCGATTTTTTGGTAGCCAAGAAAGAGAATATAACCAGTAGTGAAGAAAATGTCAGCTTAGAATTTGAACACAAACTGTCCAAACTTAACATTTCGTTAATTCCGGGAGAAGGCGAAGACCTTGCTTCTATATTGGCAGCCAATCCTGCCATTATTGTGACAGGTATAAAGACAGAAGCCAGTTATGATTTTGAAAACAACACTATCAGCAGTCTGCAAGTTGAAAAAGACATCATTCCATATGGGACATGGAATGAAGATGCAGAGAAACTAATAGGTAAAGAACTTATCATACTCCCGCAAGCACTCGATTCCCAACACCAGTCCATTATTTTAGAATGGAACGGAAAAATCTACACCTGTTTGATGCCTGATATAAATATAGGTATCGGACAGCAATGCGAAATCACCATTGAAGTGGAACAACAGCAAAGTGAAATACTTAATGGAGTAGCCGGTAGCATAACCGGATGGGATGATATTGAAGGTGGAAGCAGCAACAACCAACAAGCGAATAAAGTGATACATTTATCCTCATTATCATTTTCTTCCTCTGCCATTTACCAAATTTATCGCCAGGGTAAACCTATTGCGGAAATTTGCAAAGAATATCTTATATCTGGCGACCCTGACGGGCTTACTTCTCGCGCCCTTGTACACTATCCGATAAACAGCGCCACGCAAAAGATTGATTTGCAGAATGGCACTGTCCTTCAATTATTGGATACAGAAGAAGCTATTTGTGGAGGGAAGCTCAGTTGGAATACTGATGATGAAGGCTTTACTTATCAAAAAGGGGATAAAGATATAGTGGACAAATTCTACATTGGAGAAGACGGGAATATAATCCAAGAAATCGGTTCATTAAGTGCCGTAGACGTAAATCTCATTAATTATCAATTACGTGACATTCGAGGCCAAGAAGTGATAAACTATCCTATCGTAAAAATAGGCAAGCAACACTGGATGCAAGAAGATTTGCGCACTATTTACTATCAGGATGGTACCGCAATGACCTTGTATGACGACACCGGATTGGGAGCCGGTTACTTTCATCCGGACGAAACCGATGTCTTTTTATATAATGGAGAAGCTGTTTTAGCCGGAGAGTTAGCTCCACGCGGATGGAAAATACCGACAACCCAAGATTGGGAAGAGTTGAACCAATACATCGGCCAGGATGTCTCTTCTATTAAAACTGGTACATGGTCTGTTTTTGCAGACGGTGAAGTTGCTTCTGTAACCAATTTCACTGGACTCAGCATTTATCCACAAGGAATTTGGCTGAATGAAGAATACAGCAGCGCAGGGAAAATAGCCGGTTACTGGGCTTTGGACGAGACAGGGGAAGCTATCCCTGAAGAAGTGATTTTCTTTACGGGTGAAAGTAACGAAATCGTTCCCTCGCCATCTTTGGTAAATAGTACAGATCATTATAAAGCATTGTCTATCCGTTGTATTGCAGAATAAAGCATAATGAAAAATAAGTTCTTTATACTAATTGCCGGACTATTATTACTGTTGTCAGGCTCGTGTATTAATTCCATTGATGACAACATCAAAACCGGAAATATTCCTATGACCTTTTCGGTAAAGGAGATAAGTTCGTCAAGTACAAAAGTTACAGGAAACGCATTTGACTCAAAAGACGAAATCGGACTGTTTGCTACATTTGCCAACACCGATCTCAGTGGGGAACGATATATTGACAACTTGCGTTTAACGTGTGACGGGAATGCTAACTTAATCCCCGACAGGGAAATTTTCTATCCCGAGGGGAACAATCCACTGGACATTGTAGCTTATTATCCTTTTGAAACAGAAGGTATCGAAGCCGGTAGCTCATTGTTGCCAATAAGTGTACAAAGCAACCAAAGCACAAAAGACAATTTTTCTGTATCTGATTTCTTGATAGCTACAGTAAATGAAGTGAAAGGGAGCGATGAACCGATTGAATTGGAATTTGAACATAAACTGGCCAAAGTACATCTTATTCTATCACCAGCGGAAGATGAAAATATTGACAACATATTGGAGGCTGATCCTCACATTATCGCAACAGGCTTTAAAACAATTGCCCAGTACAATTTTACGTCCGATACGTTTCAAAATCCGGAACGTGCGGTCGACATTACCCCCTATGGCGAATGGGAAAAGAAGAATGGGAAACTGCAGGGAAAAGAATTTATCGTTATTCCGCAAAGCATCAATTCCGAACAGGCTTTGGTAATGGAATGGAACGGGCGTCTTTATACATGTCCCATGCCGGAAATTGACATGAAAAGCAATACCATTTGCGAAATCAGTATCAACGCCTTTCAAGCTACGAGCAGTACATTAAGTACCGCGACAGCCGATATTAAAGAATGGGAATATCAGGAAGAAGCAGAAAGTGATACCGAATATGACTTGGCAAGCATACGAACAGCCAGTTTGTCGTTTAAAAATTCCAATGTGTACAGAGTATATTATGAAAGTAAAGCCGTGGCCGAAATCTGTAAGGAATATCTGTTATCTGATGATTTTTCATTGGCGTCCCAAGCTATTGTCGTTTACCCTGTCGAGAATGAAAAAACAAACATTAATCAAGGTATTGTATTAAAGTTAGAAAATGAAGAAAAGCCTATACATGGAGGCTATATCGAATGGAACAAGACAACCAATTCGTTCACTTACGAAGAAGGAAAATCAGAACCTATCGAGTGCTTTTACATCGACCAAGAAGGAGAAATAGAATTGGAGAAGCCTGACAAACCTGCTAATGTAAACGTAAGCTGCTATACATTGCGTGACATAAGAGGAGGAAAACTGGAAATCTATCCGATAGTGAAAATTGGCACACAATATTGGATGAGAGAAGATTTAAGAGCTACTGACTATCGTCAGACGCTGAACGAACTGAACGAACTGCAGGAATTGAGCGGAGAAGCAGGTTATATAACAAAGTACGACTCTTATTTCTATACAGGGGAAGCCATTATGGCTCATGAATTAGCCCCGTACGGATGGAAAATACCGACTACTGAAGATTGGGAAAAGCTAAACCAATATATTCAACGGGATGCTTCCATTATAAAAAGTGGTACATGGAAAAAAGTTCCTGACGATGATTACATCAGTCCTGCCCTTAACTTGACCGGATTAAACATTGTTCCTCGTGGCGTTTATACAGAAAGTGAGGACGGAAGGACCACTCTATTCAATCGTGAATCATGCGCCGCCTATTGGATAGGTGGCGAAGAGGCACAAACTTTGTCAGATCAAGCTATCATGTTGTTGTCCAACAGGAATGAACTAATTACTGGCAAAAATAAAGTCAGTGGTAAGAACTATTACGTGGGACTGACAATTCGGTGTGTCATGGAATAAAACAAAGGATGGAGCAGATATGATATCAGTAGAAGGACTCAAGGTAGAATTCAACGCCACCCCTCTGTTTGAGGATGTGTCATACGTCATCAATAAGAAAGACCGCATCGCCCTGGTAGGAAAGAATGGAGCGGGCAAGTCTACCATGCTCAAGATATTGGCCGGGCTGCAGCAGCCTACGGAGGGCACCGTGTCCGTGCCTCGCGACTGCACCATCGGCTACCTGCCTCAGGTGATGAAGTTGGTAGACAGCCGTACGGTGATGGAGGAAGCAGAACTGGCATTCGGGCATATCCGCGAGTTGCAGGCCGACATCGAGCACATGAACCAAGAACTGGCCGACCGTACAGACTACGAGAGCGAAGACTATCAGAAGCTCATCGAACGATTTACGCACGAGAACGACCGCTTCCTGATGATGGGCGGTGCCAATTACCGAGCCGAACTGGAGCGCACGTTAATGGGTTTGGGCTTCGTGCGAGCAGACTTCAACCGCCCCACGAGCGAGTTCTCTGGCGGATGGCGCATGCGCATCGAGTTGGCCAAGCTTCTGCTGCAACGTCCCGACGTTCTTCTGTTGGACGAGCCTACCAACCATCTCGATATTGAAAGCATCCAGTGGTTGGAGCAGTTTCTCGCTATGAGAGCCAACGCTGTAGTACTGGTGAGCCACGACCGCGCCTTTTTGAACAATGTCACTACCCGTACCATCGAAATCTCTTGCGGACACATCTACGACTACAAAGTGAAGTATGACGAGTTTGTCAAACTGCGTCAGGAACGTCGCGAGCAGCAACTCCGTGCTTATGAGAATCAACAGAAACAGATTGAGGATACCGAGGCCTTCATCGAACGCTTCCGCTACAAGGCCACCAAGGCTGTGCAAGTGCAGAGTCGTATCAAGCAGTTGGAGAAGCTGAATCGTGTGGAGGTGGACGAGGAAGACAACTCAGCTCTACGCTTGAAGTTCACATGCAGCAGTCGCAGCGGCAACTATCCTGTCATTTGTGAGGGGGTGCGTAAGGCTTATGACGCCCACGTGGTGTTCCATGATGTGAACCTCACTATTAACCGCGGCGAGAAGGTCGCTTTCGTAGGTAAGAACGGCGAAGGTAAGTCCACGCTAGTGAAGTGTATTATGGGCGAGATAAGTGACTACACCGGCCGCCTCACTTTAGGACACAATGTACAGATAGGTTACTTCGCCCAAAATCAAGCCCAGTTGTTGGACGAGGAGTTGACGGTGTTTGACACCATCGATCGTGTGGCTGTGGGTGACATTCGCCTGAAGATACGCGATATATTGGGTGCCTTTATGTTCGGCGGAGAAGCCTCCGAAAAGAAGGTGAAGGTGTTGAGCGGTGGCGAGCGTACCCGCTTGGCCATGATAAGACTTCTGTTGGAGCCGGTGAATTTCCTTATCCTGGACGAGCCGACCAATCACCTCGACATGCGTTCCAAAGACATCCTAAAGGAGGCCATTGCAAACTTCGAAGGTACAGTTATCGTTGTCAGTCACGACCGTGACTTCCTCGATGGGCTGGTTACCAAAGTGTACGAATTCGGCGGTGGATTAGTGAAGGAACACCTCGGCGGCATCTACGACTTCCTGCAAAAGAAGCGGATAGACAATCTGAATGAATTGCAGAAATCCACCTTGCAGTCTACGGCTACCTTCGCACAGGATAATATACCCAAGGAATTGTCCGGCGCTCGCCTCTCCTATGAGGAGCAGAAGGAGCGCAACAAACGTCTGAAGAAGTTGGAGCGTCGCGTGGCCGATTGTGAAGCGGAAATCAGTCAAACGGAAGCCGCCCTCGCCATCGTAGAGCAGAAGATGGCTACGCCCGAAGGTGCCTCGGACATGAGTCTCTACGAGCAGTACCGTAAGCTGAAGGAACAGTTGGGCAGGGTGATGGATGAGTGGGAGGCCACCAGCTTGGAACTGGAAGCGGGAAAGGCTAATGAATAAAGAAAAATGCTCTCTTGATGTTCAAGTATACTGATAATTTATCACCTGTAGAGGGTGCTACAAATAGGTGGCACTAAAATGACACCTCCACCATTGGCTCACTTCTTTGTATGAAATAGAAGAACAATAATAATTCAGACTCAAGACGAGAAGGAAGGTACCTGCCGAACCTGTGACAAAGGTTCCGAAGTCAAGAACCCCTTTATATTCAGCCTCCGCCGGTTTCGTCTTTTGTGAGTGTATCAGTAGATCCGTAAGCCGCTAAAAATAGTATCTTTTGAGCCAAAACTAACAGTCTTTTGCCCCGAAAGGTAGTATCTTTTGAGGCAAAAGAGTGTATGCTTTCGGGTGGCTCATTCATCCCGGTATTCTGCCCGGACGGTCAGTCGTGTATAGACATGCCCGCTGCGAACCAGCAGCGAGTATTCCGCATGGTCGCTCCCTGGAATGTAGAAGTCCTGTTTGGTGATGGTCAACGTGCGACCCGATATGCTGTGCGTCAACGTCTGGGTGTCGTCCCCCAAGTATTTCACTTCAATGTCTCCTTCGGGCAAGTCTATGCGGACAGGTTCAATCCGGTCAGTCGGTCTCACCATATAGATGGTTCCCGCCGTGCTGTCCCATGCAGGCATGCCATCGGTGGGTTTGCCCAGCAGGAAGCGCACGTTGGCTCCCGTGATGTTATCCTCCTGGTCACGAATCCAGGTATCTACATATATACGATACACATTGGCGTTCTCGGCAATGGCGTATGTCCTTGAATCGGAGAAAAAGAGCACATCATTAGCATTGCACACCACGTAGCCATGCCCCGGCTCTACCGCAACCGAGGGAGCCATGTTGGTGAAGTCCGGCATATTGATGTCGCTGATGCCTTTCCGTTCCCCCATGTCAAACAGCGGATATTGGTCACTGCTGAAATTTCCGTCTTTGGTAATGTACACATCGGAGTTGCCTAACAGGGTACGTCCATTGTCTTCGTTCATCATGCGCAGAGAAGCTGTCCCTTCCGGAAAGAGGTCGATGTCGTCGTCATTGCTGCAAGCGGCTAAACACAGGGCGCACAGGAGTGTGCCGATTATTTTGATTTTCTTCATAATCAATCTATTCTTAATGGTTAAATGATACATCATTCTATCTTCACCGCCGTGCCTGCGGCTGTTACCATCAGCATGGAACCGCTGTCGCCCACGGTTTCATAATCCAAGTCTACGCCTATCACCGCATTGGCACCCAAGGCAGCCGCTTGTTCCTGCATCTCGCGCAGGGCGGTTTCCTTGGCTTGGCGAAGCACTTCTTCATACGAGCCGCTGCGCCCGCCCACGATGTCACGGATGCTGGCGAAGAAGTCGCGGAACACGTTGGCACCGATAATGGTTTCGCCGGTCACGATGCCATAGTAGCGGGTAATTTTCCCGCCTTCAATCATAGAGGTTGTTGTCAGTAACATAGTATACTAAGTATTAATATAATGATGTCAGCCCTTTCATTCTCTTTGGGGTAAGAGATACTTTGGAGCGGGCAAATATAGGGAATATTTTTTAATTACGTCTGTATAAACATAAAATTAACCGAGTGAATACGAAAGGCATCGTATCACTTGTATGCGAAAACTGCATAATATTTGTTCGTATTTAAGCTTTTCCGGAAGATATTCGCTATATTTGTCGGCATAAAACTGATAATATGAAACAATCATTCACACGAATTGCCGTCAAGATAGGCAGCAATGTATTGACTCGACAGGACGGGACGCTGGACGTGACCCGCATGTCGGCCTTGGTGGACCAGATAGCCGGACTCTATAAGGCGGGGATGGAAATCATCGTGGTATCCTCGGGTGCGGTGGCCTCCGGAAAGAGTGAAATCACTCCGTTGCGTACGCTCGGTGAGGTGGACCAGCGGCAGTTGTTTTCCGCTGTGGGGCAGGCCAAACTCATCAATCGTTATTTCGAATTGTTCCGCGACCATGGCATCGCCGTAGGTCAGGTGCTGACGGTCAAGGAGAATTTTGCTTCCGTAAGCCATTACAACATTCAGAGGAATTGCATGGCGGTGATGTTGGAAAACGGGGTCATCCCCATCGTGAACGAGAATGATACCATCTCGTTGACTGAGCTGATGTTTACCGACAATGATGAGCTTTCCGGACGCATCGCCACCATGATGGAGGTGCAGGCGCTCGTTATCTTGAGCAATGTGGACGGTCTTTATGATGGAGACCCCACGCAACCCGGCACACACCTCTTGCGGGAAATCATGCCGGGAGATGACCTCTCGGGATATATACAGACGGGTAAATCTTCGTTGGGTAGGGGAGGGATGCAGACCAAAGCGGGCATTGCCCGTGAGGTGGCGGCACAGGGCATTCACGTCTACATCGCCAACGGCAAACGGAATGACATCCTGGCCGACTTGATGACACATCGCGAAGACACGCCCTGCACGCATTTTATTCCGGCACAATCCTTTGTAGAGGTTCAGAAGCCTGCTTCACAATGGGAGCCAACGTTTGCCGCTGTGCGTAACGCAAGTGTCAAGTTGTCCGCTTTCTCTACCGAGGACATCAACCGTCTGCTGTATGCCATAGCCGATGCGGTAGAAGAGCAAGCTGATTATATTTTGGCAGAAAACCGGAAGGACTTGGAACGGATGAGTCCGGACAATCCCAAGTACGACCGCTTGAAACTGACCGAATCCCGCCTGAAAGAGATGGCTGACGGAGTACGTCACGTGGCCGAATTGCCTACCCCGTTAGGGAGGATATTGAAAGAGACCATACGCCCTAACGGCTTGCATATACGCAAGATGAGCGTGGCTTTCGGGGTTATCGGAATCATTTACGAAGCCCGTCCCAACGTGACGCTCGATGTATCTGCCTTGTGTCTGAAGAGTGGAAGTGCCTGTCTGCTGAAAGGCGGACATGAGGCCGATTGCTCCAACCGGGCTTTAGTGAAAGCCATCCGTGGAGTGCTGGAAGCGTTCGGTATGGACAGACACACCGTTGAGCTTCTTCCTCCTACTCGTGAGGCTACAAGTGGGATGCTGCATGCGGATAAGTATGTGGATCTGCTCATTCCGCGCGGAAGCAGTGCGTTGATCGACTTTGTGCGCAAGGAAGCTACAGTGCCGGTCATAGAAACGGGAGCAGGAATCTGCCACACGTATTTCGACCGTTATGGAGATGCGGGCAAAGGAACGGCTATCATCCACAACGCCAAGACACGCCGGGTGAGCGTATGCAATGCGTTAGATTGCCTTTTGATAGATGCAGACAGACTGACGGATTTACCCCTTCTGTGTGCCCCATTGGCCGAAAGCCGCGTCACGCTTTATGCCGACTCTCAGGCCTTGCAGGTGTTGGAGGGGAATTATCCGGCTGAGTTATTGCAGCCTGCCACGGAAGAGAGTTATGGCACAGAGTTTTTGGATTACAAAATGGCGATTAAGACGGTGGAAGGGATAGAAGAAGCCTTGATGCACATCCGTCGGTATAGTTCGCGTCATAGCGAATGCATCGTGACGGAAGATATCGCTCATGCCGCCCGCTTCCGAAAAGAGATTGATGCCGCTTGCGTCTACGTCAACGCACCCACTTCCTTTACGGACGGAGGCCAGTTTGGTATGGGGGCCGAGATAGGCATCAGCACCCAGAAACTGCACGCCCGTGGCCCAATGGGGCTGGAGGAAATCACCACTTACAAATGGCTGATAGATGGAGATGGACAGATAAGGAAATAAGATTCAATTCATTTAGCACATTATATAATTATGAAGAATTTTACCTGCGTGCAGGACATTGGCAATTTGAAGTCCGCACTTGATGAAGCGTTTGAGATTAAGAAAAATCGTTTTCAATATGTAGAGTTGGGTCGTAACAAGACGCTTTTGATGATTTTCTTTAACTCCAGTTTGCGAACTCGTCTCAGTACTCAAAAGGCTGCGTTGAATTTGGGCATGAATGTTATAGTGCTTGATATTAATCAAGGTGCCTGGAAACTGGAAACCGAGCGGGGAGTCATTATGGACGGTGACAAGCCCGAGCATTTGTTGGAAGCCATTCCCGTGATGGGCTGCTATTGTGACATTATTGGCGTCCGTTCATTTGCACGCTTCGAAAGCCGCGAATATGATTATAATGAGGTTATCTTGAACCAGTTTATCCAGTATTCAGGCCGTCCCGTATTTTCTATGGAAGCGGCCACACGTCATCCGTTACAAAGTTTTGCGGATCTTATTACCATTGAAGAATATAAAAAGAAAGCGCGTCCTAAAGTGGTGATGACTTGGGCGCCCCATCCGCGTCCTCTTCCTCAAGCTGTTCCTAACTCATTTGCCGAGTGGATGAACGCTACGGATTATGATTTCGTTATCACTCATCCGGAAGGTTATGAACTCGACCCGAAGTTTGTGGGACATGCCCGTATGGAATATGACCAAATGAAAGCTTTTGAAGGGGCAGATTTCATTTATGCGAAGAATTGGGCGGCTTATACCGGCGAGAATTATGGTCAGATTTTGAGTAAAGACCGTGCTTGGACAGTAAGCGGGCGTCAAATGGCGGTGACAAACAATGCTTATTTTATGCACTGCCTTCCTGTACGTCGCAACATGATTGTGACGGATGATGTGATAGAAAGTCCGCAGAGTATCGTTATTCCGGAAGCTGCCAATCGGGAGATTTCGGCTACAGTGGTGTTGAAGCGTTTGCTTGAAAGCCTTTAAAAAAGAAAAGCGTTTCACTCCCCCTATCAGAACACAGAGACACGGAGGCACTGAGATTTTATTTCGTCGATTAGCAAAAATATCTTCTTTGTGCCTTTGTGTGTTCGTATTCATCTTTCCACCGCTTGCCCGGCTTCTTTCCAACTGTTGAAACCTGTGGCAAGTTCATACACCTTGAAGCCTTTTCCGCTTAATATCCGCGCCGCTTTCTTACTGCGTTTCCCGCTTCGGCAATACAAGGCCACTGGACGGTTCTTATCCAAGGCTGAATCGGCCATTGAAGTGAAATGTTCATCATCGAGTACATTGATGTTGAGGCTGCCCGGAATATGTCCTTCAGAATACTCTGCTACGGTGCGGACGTCAAGGCGTTGCACGGTAGGGTTATTTATTACTTCGGCGAAATCGTCCACTGACATTGTCGCAAAATCGTTATGCTTTTGTTGGCAGGAGAAAAACATTGTCAACAGCAGGCAAAGATTGGTAAACCACATTGTTTTATACATATATAGCAAAATCAGTTTGTCGGGTTATAATCGAATGTATAAGTTTTCAGCTCATCCGCATAGGTGTACAGGCTGAAGCGGACAGTCACGCCGGATATTCCGTCAGCTATGTATTGGCGTAAAGGTATGGATAAGTAAGCCCGTTGTGTATAAGCCTGAAGGTCGGTGCCGGCGTCGTGATACAACAAAAGGCTTACCGTGCGGTGTCCTGTGGCTTCGTCTGTGGTCACCTCTTCTTCTACAAAATGGAAATAATGTGGCCCGTCTTGTGCTTTGACTTCCAGAATGCAGTTTAAAAAGTCAAGTCCCATCCAAATGCTCATAACATCGGCGGGGTCGTTTTTCACTCCATCCTTGAATGTGTCGGCAGGCTGGGGGACTGGTGACACGGTGGCGGTTAAGGCGTTGACGCGTATGCCGGCGATGCCGTCAGAAGTCAACTCCTCCGTATAATTGCATACAATACGTACCAACGTATCGGCTTTAGTCTGGCTGTCTGTTGCGTCAGCCAGTATGGGCAGGTGTACGCCTTGGTCGGTCAATACTGATTCCAAATTGCCGCTGGCCGATGAATAAGCCGTCAAGTAGTCTTGCTTCATGGATGGTACGTAATAATCGTCTCCACAAGCGGTTAACAACAGACATGCGCTCAAAATTGTTCCTATTTTCCGTATCCTATCAATCATGGCTTATGGCATGCAGGTGATTTTTCAATGGATTGGCGTACATTTGCAACATCATGGTGCGAAGGAAGGCCTCATCCTTGTCGGGCAAGTCGATACGCGCCAATTGTTGATGAATATAAGCTTCAAATTTTTGTTTCTCTTCTTCAGTATAATGGGAGGCGAAATGCTTTTCTCCGTCCAGCCAGTCTGCGGCCACATAATTTCCCGGATAAAGGCGATAGCCGCTATGAATGGATTGGTCGATGAGGGAGGCAATCCGGATGAAGAGTTCCTGGCGGGGGAGGTTGCGGTCTATCCCGGATAATTGGAGATTGATGCAAGAGGCAATGCGGAAGTGCACACGGCCTTTGTATCCCAAGAGTCCCGTCTGCATGTTTTTCAAGTCATCGGCGGTTGTCTTTTTATAATCGGGATTGTCCCGTTTCAGTTGAAATTCCCTTGCCTTGAGGAAATCGCAGGGGTCATATTCGTAGGAAATGGAAAGCGGGGCGATGTTCATCTGCATTAACCGGTCGATGCTGTCGCCTTCCCCACCTATAGCCAGCATCTTCAGCACACTCTCCTGAGTGCGGTCGTCGGAGTCCTTGGCGCGTCCTTCGCGCTGGGCTATCCAGATGGACTGTTTCTTGTCGGCAATGGTATGATGCATATAGCGCGACATGCGGGCCGATGATTGAAGCATCTGACGCATGGGAAGTCCGCGCTGTACGATAAAAGACTTGTTGACACGCACCAGTTTTTTTATCCACGGATAGATGAGCAGGTTATCGCCTATGGCTATCTCTACGGTGTTCAGCCCTTCATCCACCAAGAGCTTGGAGAGGAAACCCGAATCGAGGATGATGTCCCGATGGTTGGAGATGTAGGTGTAGGCACCACCCTTGTCCGTTAAGGCGGAGTTGTCCAGGCTTACGCCATCCGTGCTGTTTTGAATGAACTTCTGCATCAGCGCATAGCCGAACATCTTTTGAAACTCCAGCTTGGTCTTGCATGTGCGCATGCGGTTGGCCAGCATTTCAAACGGTATTTCGGGAAAGACCGCTTCTACCACTTGCCTGAAAGCGGGGTCGGCTATCAGTTCCTCGAACACTTGCGGTAACTCTTCGTCATGATAAGGACGGATTTCGTCAAATTCTTCGTTCATGGCAGTAGGGATTAATGAAACTTATTTTCGATGATGTCTGTCATTACATCCGTGATATCCAGCCCGGCGGCACGCACTTGCTGGGGGATGAAGCTGGTGGCGGTCATGCCCGGTGTGGTGTTCACCTCAAGCAGATTGATTTTCTCACCTTCGGTGATGATGTAGTCCACACGAATGATGCCTTGCGCGCCCAAGATATCGTAGATGGCCGAAGTGAGCTTCTTGACACGGTCGGTCAGATTGTCGGAAATGCGTGCAGGAGTAATCTCATCCGATTCTCCGTCGTACTTCGCCTTATAGTCAAAATACTCATTGTGGCTGACTACCTCGGTGATGGGGAATACGACCGACTTGTCTCGTGTCTTATAACATCCGCAGGTCAGCTCCGTGCCGGGCATATAGGCTTCCACCATGACCTCTCGCGCTTCGGCAAAGGCTTTGGCGATGGCGGGTTGTATCTCTTCGCGTGTCTTCACTTTGGTCACCCCGAAACTGGAGCCTCCCAGGCTGGGCTTGATGAAACAGGGCAGCCCGATTTTCTCCACCACATCCTCATCGGATATGCTTTGTCCGGTACGCAACAGCAACGAATCGGCAATGCGTACCCCGTAGGATTTCAGATATTGGTTGCAGGCAAACTTGTCGTAGGTAAGGGCAGCCGCCAACACGCCGCAACACGAATAGGGAATGTGGAGCATGTCGAAATAACCTTGCAAACGTCCGTCTTCGCCGGGAGTTCCGTGGATGGTGATGTAGGCAAAGTCGAACTTGACTTTCTCTCCGCTTTCTTTCGTGAAGCTGAAGTCATTGCGGTCTATTGGCAACGTCTTTCCTTCGCTTAGCTGTACGTGCCAGTCCAGCCCGCGCATGCCTATTATATATAAGGTGTATTTTTCCTTATCAATGAACGAATAGATTCCTTGTGCGCTGCGCAGGGAAACTTCATATTCCGAAGTGTCGCCTCCGGCAACAATAGCAATTGTGCGTTTCATTGTTCACTATTTAATAATTTAATCTTTAGTCATTCATTATTCATCATTGTCCGCGCATATTCCCTCCACTTGCCGATGAGGCGTGCCATGTCATCGGGCAACTCGGAAGTGAAATACATCTCCTCGCCTGTGACGGGGTGGACAAATCCCAAAGTCATGGCGTGCAGGGCCTGGCGCGGGCAGATGTCAAAACAGTTGTTTACAAACTGCTTGTATTTGGCGAAATGGGTGCCGCGTAAAATTTCGTGGCCTCCATAGCGTTCGTCATTAAAGAGCACATGCCCGATGTGCTTCATGTGGACACGTATCTGATGCGTCCGTCCTGTTTCCAGGATACACTCTACCAGCGTGACGTATCCAAAACGTTCAAGCACCCGGTAATGGGTTACGGCCGGTTTGCCTTCCCCTTCGGGCAGGATTGCCATTTGCAGGCGGTCTTTGGGATTGCGGCCTATGTTGCCCGTGATGGTTCCCTCGTCTTGCTCCACATTTCCCCACACCAACGCCCGGTAGCGCCGTTTGGTGGTCTTGTGGAAGAATTGCCAGCCTAAGTTGGTCTTGGCATCGGCCGTCTTGGCAATCACTAACAGGCCGCTGGTGTCCTTGTCTATGCGGTGCACCAATCCTAAATGAGGGTCGTTGGCGTCATATCCTTTGGTGTCCTTCAAGTGCCAGGCAATGGCATTCACAAGTGTGCCGCTCCAATTGCCATGTCCGGGATGCACCACCAGACCGGCCGGCTTGTTCACCACCATTACGTAATCGTCTTCGTACACCACGTCCAACGGAATGTCTTCGGGCACTACATCGTTGTCATAACGCGGACGGTCCATCACCACCGTAATGACATCCAGCGGCTTCACCCTGTAACTGCACTTCACGGGTTTTCCATTGGCCATGACAAAACCCGCATCGGCGGCTTTCTGGATGCGGTTGCGCGAGGAATTGGTAATGCGGTCGAACAGATATTTGTCTACCCGCATCATCTCCTGCCCTTTGTCCACCACTACGCGGAAGTGCTCGTAGAGTTTGGACTCATCCGCCACCGGTTCTACATCGTCCAGGAGGTCATCGTTCTCATCTATCTCGATATCGTCCGTCATAATCCGTTTTTACTAAAACCATTCTTCTTCATCCAACGTCTGGCCTTCTACGGGAAGAATTTCTATCGGATTGCCCAAAGAGTCTGTCCCCAACGAGTCTGTAGGCTGGGGAGGCTCTTCTCCGTTTCCTATCACAAGGGTCAGTATGGCGCCTGTAGGCACTTTGGCCCCGATGGCCAGCGAATCGCCCTGATACTTCACGGCATACACCCAATCTTTCTCACCGGGTATGGAATCATTGCTCGTGAGACGGAAACCTGCGGCCAGTAAACGGGCTTCGGCTTGGCGCACCGAACTGTTGTCCGCCACATCGGGCACTTCCTGCAAAGGTACGCTCAGTGTGTTGATGGTGAGGTAAATGGTACGTCCTTTCTTGACCCGTTGTCCGGCCACCGGATTGTAGTCGAGAATGCATCCGGCGGGCAGGGTCTTCACATAGTTGGAGTCGGCCACCTCGAACAAGAGTTCGCGCTCGGCAAACAGGGCTTTGGCCTCCTGCAACCCCATGCCTTTCACATCGGGCACTACAACGGCTTCGCCATGACGGGTGTACACATCCAACGCCTTGAGTACACCGTACATCAAGCCTGCCGCGACGACAATCATGGCCGCGACATTTCCCCAGAATAGCTTGTTCTGCCGGAAAGAAAAGAATTCTTTAAACGTCATAATCCTTTATATACTTTGGGACAAAGATAGGTATTTCTATGCAAGCGGCAAAAGAAAAGCCGCAAAAGACAGCTTGCTCTGTGTCCTTGCGGCTCTTTTCGTTCTTTTATAAGAAGGGCGTTATGCCTTTACACCGTTGTATTCGTCCGAAACGGTCAGTTTCTTACGACCCTTGGCACGACGTGCTGCCAATACTCTGCGGCCATTGGCTGTAGCCATTCTTTCACGGAAACCGTGTTTGTTTCTTCTCTTTCTGTTTGAGGGTTGGAATGTTCTTTTCATCGCTATATTTTCTTTTATGTTATTATTCTCACGAATTCGGGCTGCAAAAATAGGCACTTTTTTCAAATAAACCAAGCGATAACTCTTTTTCTCTCAAAAGTTTTTGTGATTTTTACCGATTTCCATTAATTTTGCACCGCATTTCAAGACGGAAGCGCATCTTATTAAGATCATATTTAATAATATAATAGAGAATATAGTTATGATTAATGCACAAGACATTAAAATCGGAACTTGCATCCGCATGGACGGCAAGTTGTATTTTTGCATTGACTTCCTGCATGTAAAGCCGGGAAAAGGTAACACTTTCATGCGCACCAAGCTGAAAGATGTGGTGGACGGCTATGTGCTGGAGCGCCGTTTCAATATCGGTGAAAAACTGGAAGATGTACGTGTGGAGCGTCGTCCTTACCAATACCTCTATCACGATGGCAACGATTACCAATTCATGAACCAAGAGACATTCGAACAAATTCCCATTGCCCATGACTTGATCAACGGTGTGGATTTTCTGATCGAAGGCCAGGTGGTAGATGTCGTTTCCGATGCTTCGACAGAAACTGTACTTTACGCCGACATGCCTATCAAAGTGCAGCAGAAGGTGACTTACACGGAGCCGGGTCTGAAAGGCGATACAGCCACCAACACGTTGAAGCCTGCTACCGTTGAATCGGGTGCTACGGTTCGCGTACCGTTGTTCATCAACGAAGGCGAAACAATTGAAATCGATACACGCGACGGTTCCTATGTAGGTCGTGTAAAAGCGTAAATTCACGTTCGTTTATATTTCATAGAGTAAGAAGGCGGGAGGTTCCGTAAAAAGGGACTTCCCGTTTTTTTTTAGAAGCTGTTTTAATTTTATTTTTAGAAGATTTGAGAAGTGTTTTTTGCCAGTTTCGCCCGGTTGGTGAGGAAGATAGCGGGCTGTCTGACGAAACATACGGACGCTCCCTCCCTTCGGGGGAGGGATGGGGAAGGGCTGCTATAAACAAAAGTATTCAATCTTAAAGGGTAAAATATCCTTGATTACTTAGTTGTCCCTTAAAAGATGCGTTGCTGCTTAATAGTCAATATATTAATACTCAATTTGCTTTGAAATATCTGCAAGTTTTTGTATCTTTACAGTCTGAAACTTGCAGATATTATGATAAAAAAGACCTGTCCGCAGCCCT
>CASENS010000124.1 GCA_949289345.1 uncultured Bacteroides sp. | reverse complement strand
TTTTTATTGGGACACCAAGCCCGTTGGACATATGAGGATGGGGAAACCCTGTGACCTCGTTTTTACCACAAAGATAGTCGCGGTCTTGACTTTCTTATCTACCGGGCGTAAAAAATCTGTTTTTTTATATACCTTTGTGCTAAAAACATACATACGTAAATTTGGGACGTAGGAACGAATGTTCGGAACATACGTATCAAACCTTAGTATATAGAATATACCGTATGGAACATATGAAGGCATATGGGGGAAATTGTTTTTTTGTTAGTATGCAGTCTGTTTTTAAACATTAAGAAGATAGAAGGAAATAAGTAGTGGAATAGATTATGGCTGAATATGAAATGCAGGTGTCGAACCTGCCGGATAAGGACGGAAAGTCTGTCGTATATCCTCGCATGAGGCTGTACGGACAATTGGACTTGGAGGAGGTTGTGAGGCGGATGACCCGCAACAGCACTTTCTCACCTGCGGAGGTGAAAGGGATGGTACAGGCGCTGACGGAGGAGATTGCTCTCTGTATGGCCGATGGCTACTCGGTGAAAGTCGGGGGATTAGGGGTGTTTACGCCTGCGCTTGGGTTGCGCGACGGTGTGGAAAGGGAGGAGGCCGATGTGGACATGGGGCGGCGTAACGCGTCGAGTATTTGCGTGAGCAATGTCAACTTCAAGGCGGATAAGGAGCTGGTAAGGCGGGTGAACAAGCATTGCAGGCTGAAGCGTTCGGCACGCAAGTTCCGCCGCTCGTCTGACCGCTATACGCCGGAGGAGCGGCTGGGGCTGGCGCTGGAGTATCTGGAGTCGCATCCGTACTTGACGGTTGGTGCGTATGAGGCGCTGACGGGGTTGCTTCATTCGCGCGCGGCGGAGGAGTTGCGGACATGGGCTGGGTGTGACGATACGGGTATCGCTTCGCAAGGCGTAGCGCCACACAGGGTGTACGTCAGGCGGCGCATGCCTTGAGTGACGGTTCAGTTTCGGACTACGGCTTCGAAGTCGGCCTCTAAGGCTGTGTCGTTGACGAAGTCCCACAGCGTGAGGCTGCGCAGTTGGTAGAAGTAGTACCAGTAGTAGTAGAGTTCGCTGATGTGCTTTTGCCGGGCTTTGTCCTTTGAGTTCTGGGCGTCGTTGAGGTCGAGGGTGCTTATACGTCCGATCATGAATGTCTCTACGCTGGTGCTGTAACGGCGCTCGGCTATGCGGTCGGCCTCCTCGGCTATGTCGAGCTGCTGTGCCTGGTTGTTGAAGTTCTCGACGAGGAGGAATATGTTTTGGTTGAAGTTCATTTGTTCCTGGCGTATTTGTGAGCGTACGACTTCGCAGTTGCTCTGCGCCACCTTGACCTGCCCGCGTCGTTTGCCCCAGTCGAGTATGGGTATGGTTACGCCTACTTGTACTATCTGATTGTCCAGTAGGTTTTTGTAGGAGGACTTGAATTCGTTGTCTTGTCCTGTGTATCCGATGCTTGCGAAGAGGTTGATGCTGCGTAGGTTGCCTTTGGCTGTGGCTACTTCGTAGTCGGCTTCGAGCTGCCGGCGGCGTATGTTCTGTGCGAAGGAGTTGCGCTCGAGCGCTTTGCCGAGCACGGTGTGGTAGTCCATGCGCAGGTTGGGGACTGACTGCGGGAGTACGGGGTTGAGTATTTCCTTCTCGGAGACGCCGAGGAAGGAGCGTAGCTGGAACATGTTCGCGTTGAGGTTGCTTTCGGCTTCCGTGACGTCGGCTTCGCCTTGGAGTGCGTTGAGCTTCAGCTGCAGAAGGTCGTTCTCTGATATTTGCCCCATCTTGCGTTTGGCTTTGGCCACTTCGTAGAGCCGGTCCGCGTTCTCTTTGTTTTGTCGCGCCGTGGCCAGGTTTTCTTTGGAGAGCAATAGGTTGAAGAAGTAGGTGATGGTGGTCATTGTCACTTCCTCGGTGGCGGAGATGAAGGCGGCCTTGGCTTCGGCGTAGCGTACGGGTTCGATGCGGCGGTTCCACTTGAGGTCGTTGACGCCGAAGATGGGTTGTGTGAGTTCTAGTCCTACGGGTACTGTCATGAACTGCTTTATCCCTCCTTTTCCGAGCTGTCGTACGAAGTCCAGTGATGAGGTTAGGGACAGTGTTCCTCCTGTGAACCAGATGTTTTGGTCGATGGATAGTTCGCCTGAGAGTCCGAGTGTGTTGTTGCGCACGAAGGTGTATGATCCGTCGGAGTTCTGATAGGAGCTGTACGACTTGTTGTAGCTGGGCAGTGTTCCCGTGAAGCTCACTTCGGGCAAGAGGTTTGCTCTAAAGGTACGATATTCCCAGTAGGCTGTCTTCAGTTCGTTCAGTGCCACGGCGGCGTCTACTGATTGTACGCGTGCCAATGCTATGGCTTCGGATAAAGTGATGTCACGGTTATAAGTCAAGGTATCCGTCTGGGCGTTGATACTTATCCTTACAGCCAAACAGCAAGCAAGCAAAATAATTTTCTTCGTCATTTCCGTATATTCTTAGTTTTCATGCCTTCCCACGGACAAAGAGCGTGCCAACGTGCCAGAAGCGCTTCTGACGGGGGTAAGTGTTCGTTTCCGAACAGGTCAGCTGTCCGAAAACGAACACATCACCGGCTTTCCATTCCCTGTCCAATCTCATCTGCCCGCGCTTTCCGGCCATAACTTATGGCATTAAAAACAAAAATATCTGTAGTATTTTGATAGTATTTAAAAAATAATACTTACATTTGGACGCAAAAACAATAAAAACGTAGAACTATGAGCAACAAAAGATTTATCTTACCGGAAGACGAAATACCAAAATACTGGTATAACATACAGGCAGACATGCCCAACAAGCCCATGCCGCCTTTAAATCCGGCCACCCATCAGCCATTGAAAGCCGAAGACCTGTACCCTATCTTTGCCGAAGAACTATGCCGGCAGGAACTGAATCAGACCGACCAATGGATAGAAATCCCCGAAGAGGTGCGCGAAATGTACAAATATTACCGCAGCACCCCTCTTGTCCGCGCTTACGGACTGGAAAAAGCGTTGGCCACACCGGCACACATTTATTTCAAGAACGAAAGTGTCAGCCCCATGGGTTCACACAAATTGAACTCCGCCCTGCCTCAGGCTTATTATTGTAAAAAAGAAGGCGTAACAAACGTGACGACCGAAACCGGAGCCGGACAATGGGGAGCCGCACTGGCTTATGCCGCCCGTCTTTTTGGTTTGGAAGCCGCTGTATATCAAGTGAAAATCAGCTATGAACAAAAGCCCTATCGCCGCAGCATCATGCAAACGTACGGTGCACAGGTCACCCCTTCGCCCTCAATGTCCACACGTGCCGGCAAGGATATCCTCACGGCTCACCCCAACCATCAAGGTTCGTTAGGTACAGCCATTTCGGAAGCTATCGAACTGGCACGCACCACACCCAACTGCAAGTACACGTTAGGCTCCGTACTAAGCCATGTGGCGTTGCATCAGACGATTATAGGACTCGAAGCGGAAAAACAGATGGCCATGGCAGGTGAATACCCCGACTTAGTGATAGCCTGCTTCGGAGGTGGCTCAAACTTTGGCGGCATCGCTTTCCCTTTCATGCGCCACAACATTTTGGAAGGGAAAACAACCCGCTTCTTAGCAGCCGAACCCGCTTCATGCCCCAAGCTGACACGAGGCAAGTTCCAGTACGACTATGGTGACGAGGCCGGATACACCCCCCTCCTGCCTATGTTCACCTTAGGGCACAATTTCGCTCCCGCCAACATCCATGCGGGCGGTCTACGTTATCATGGCGCAGGCGTCATCGTATCCCAACTTTTGAAGGACAAAATGATGGAAGCCGTAGACATCCAGCAATTAGAGTCGTTCGAGGCAGGATGTCTGTTTGCGCAGGTCGAAGGTATTATACCGGCACCGGAATCGTGCCACGCCATAGCCGCTACCATCCGGGAAGCCAACAAATGCAAGGAAACGGGCGAAGAAAAAGTAATCCTGTTCAACCTGTCCGGACACGGACTGATAGACATGGCTTCGTACGACAAATACTTGGCCGGTGACTTGGTGAACTATTCATTGAGTGATCAAGAAATCCAGAAGAATCTGGATGAAATAAAGAATATCTGAATAAGCGGCACACCCTAGCTGGGAGAACAAAACATAAAGACACAACGAAAATAGCAGAAAAGCTATATAATCGTTGTGTCTTCTTATTTTTTATATGTTAAACCAACACTTTACCAGCAACACCCATGCTGATGGTGACGATGATGACGACAATCCTCACCGCTACGCCATGCGTCAGGTCGGTTGTCACGGTTCCAGTGTGGACGACCTATATCCGGACGAACCGGTTCAAACACTTTCTGTAATTGTTTGAGAGTAAGCATTTTTTTGAAGTTCTTGTAATACTTCTCACGAATATCAAGCAGTTGACGCTGTTCCTCAAACCGACGTTCTATCCGCGCTTCTATCTCAGCGTCAGTCAGCGATTTGCGTGGTTCCCTCACTTTTTCGTCTTTCGGTTCGGCTGCCACTTCCCTATAGCGTTCACGACAATCCTTCAGCTCTTTCAAGTATTGTGCATAAAGCGTAACGAACTCCGCTTCGGTTTTGTCATCCAGCATCAGTTTGGCAGCCATGCACTCCGCCCTGCTTTCCATTACTTCCTCTTCTGTCCAACGGGGTCTATCCGTCTCTTTGCCATTTACTCTCGATTGCGATTGAGCACACAAGCTACCAGCCATCAGCAAGGCACCTGTCAATAAGGCCATACATTTTGTTCTCATACTGTTCATTATTTTATTATTCTACACAAATTCTTCCTCCACCGACATGCTTGTTATCCGGAATTGCAAGACTGTCCGTCAAAGGTTTCTATTCTCTTAGAGTGATCCAAGTAGAAAAGGTTGAATGAGCACAATATGTTTTTTGCTAAGTTAACGATTTTCGTAATTATCCATTCATTTACCCAAGCTTTTATACAACTCTTTGCTTAATGAAGCAACTATTTGCCCGGTATCCGATAACGCCAAACACGAATTAAAGATTAAAAAAAGGAATAGCCGGAAAACCTTGTTGCAAAAGTATTCAAGAATAAACAACAAAGTATCGTTGAATAAATGCCTAAGTATTCAATAATACTTGGACAGGTAACCAACGATACTTCGAAAAATCCCCTGACACAAGTTTATAGCTATATTGACCTATAACTTGCGACCGGGTTTTAGGGCTGACCCTAAAAAAGAAAGAATGAGCAGTTTTTATTATTCCTCCGTGTACCTCACAATAGTCTGTTCACGGTCAGGCCCTACGGACACAATCTTGATGGGCACCCCCAACTGCTCTTCTAAAAATGTAAGATAAGCGTTGAATTCTTCGGGGAACTCATCCTCACTCGTCATACGGGTCATATCAGTCTTCCAACCGGGAAGTTCTACATAAACAGGCTCTACGCCTTCGGCTATATCAAAGGGGAAATAATCTATTTCCTCGCCATTCACACGATAAGCCACGCAAGCCTTGATGGTGTCGAAGCCATCCAGCACATCACTTTTCATCATGATAAGCCGCGTCACTCCGTCCACCATAACCGCATATTTCAGCGCTACGAGGTCTATCCATCCACAACGGCGCTCGCGTCCTGTGACGGCTCCATATTCATGCCCCAAGTCACGGATTGTTTTGCCTGTCTCATCAAAAAGTTCTGTTGGAAACGGTCCGGCACCCACGCGGGTACAATAGGCCTTAAAGATACCATACACATCTCCTATCTTATTAGGCGCAACGCCCAATCCGGTACAAGCACCGGCACAAACGGTGTTGGAGGAAGTCACGAAGGGATAGGAGCCAAAGTCTATGTCAAGCATAGTGCCTTGCGCACCTTCACAAAGGACGCTTTTGCCCTCAGCCAAGAGACGGTTCACTTCATGCTCGCTATCCACCAGATGGAATTGTTTGAGGTATTCAATTCCTTCAAACCACGCTTTCTCGGCCTCCGTCAAATCATACTCAAAATTCAAGCTCTTGAGTATCTGCTCGTGACGAGCCTTGGCCTGGGCATATTTCTTGTCAAAATCATGCAGGATATCGCCCACACGTATACCGTTGCGGCTTATCTTATCCGTATAAGTAGGGCCAATTCCTTTACCCGTTGTGCCTACCTTGGCATCTCCTTTGGCGGCCTCGTAGGCAGCATCGAGCAGACGGTGCGTGGGCAATATCAGATGAGCTTTCTTGGAAATGTGCAGACGCTCCTTCAAAGGATGACCGGAGGCTTCAAGCGCTTCGGCCTCGGCCTTAAAAAGGGCGGGATCGAGCACCACTCCGTTACCAATGATATTCACTTTGTCTCCCTGGAATATACCCGAAGGGATTGAGCGGAGCACATACTTCTGTCCTTCAAACTCCAACGTATGTCCAGCATTGGGGCCGCCCTGGAATCGGGCCACCACATCGTAGTGCGGTGTCAGCACGTCGACAACTTTACCCTTGCCTTCGTCGCCCCATTGTAATCCTAACAGTACATCTATTTTCATTTTTCTTTCTTTTGAATATTATTCTTCACTTTCTTTCGGTTGGCCCGGTCGCACTTGCTACACATACCATATATATATAAGGAATAGTGAGAAAGACTGAAACGGGGCAGCTTGGTCTGCTCGATGGCTTGTTGCAAATCCTCATTCTGGAACTCGGTCACCTTGCCGCACTGGGTGCATATCATGTGATGGTGGGTGCCCCGATTGTAACTCTTCTCGTATTGGGAAGAATTGCCGAACTGGTGCTTGATAACCAAACGGGCATTGATAAGCAAGATGATGGTGTTGTAGAGTGTTGCACGGCTCACACGGAAATTCTCGTGATCGGCCATGAGCGAGTAGAGGGTATCAATATCAAAATGTCCGTCGATGGAGTAAATTGTGTCGAGTATGGCGTAGCGTTCGGGCGTCTTGCGATGTCCGTGCGCATTAAGATATTCGGTAAATATCTGCCTGACCGTATCCTTCACATTCTGACTGTCCATAAATCCGGAAGTTTTTTGTATCAGCGAACAAAGTTAACTCTTTTTTGTGGAAAGCAAAGGGGGAATGGAATGTTTTTTTCATCCCTCCACTTCTTCCTTCACCAAAAGATAGAGCAGGCGCTCACCCTCCGAGGAGGAACGATTCATGCCTTCCACCAGACGGCACACCCGATAGGCATGGTTCTCACTATGCTCCATGAAACGGCGTAGGGCTGTCCAAGAGGCATTGCGCACATGGTATGTACCAGAAAGAAAGGCGCTCACGGCCTGGTCGAGCAGCTCGTTGGCGGAGCGGTCGTCCATATCGCCTTTCTTCATGAGGAGGCGGGCGATAGTAAGGTATCCGCACACTTGGAAATACTCACGCTCGTCGGCTATCCAATGGAAGGATTTGGCGGGCGCATATGGCAAGTGCTGGAAGAGGTTCATCGAAGTAAGCTCGGCCAACTCAATGTTGCGCATGTCCTCCACCCAGATGTCCGCAATCTCGGGCAGGAAGGTGTCCACCGGCTGAAGCAAGCCGGCCATGATTTTACACTCGCGTATATCTTCCTTCCACAAAGCCTGTGCCAAGGCGTGGTCTTTCTCATAACCCGCAGCAATGGACTTGATGCGGGGAAGCTCCACGCCAAAGTTGAGTTTGTATACCAGCCCTTTCTCGCGCATGCTTTGGGACACAGCCCCGTTCATGGCGAGACGGAACTGTGTCTTGATGTCTCTCAGTTGCTCCTTGATGTCCATGCTTTTCTTTGAAAAAGTCAGTTATTCCTCGAAGGCAAGGTGGCATAATCCCGGCTATAACGAAGCATTTGTTCGGCATAACCTTCGCTATACGAAACTTTGACATCGACAATGTTTCCCTGAGTGTCGGTTTCCGCTTTGTATTGAGGGTTGACAAAGCCTTTGTAGGGAGCCAGGTTCAGTTTCTTATAGCGCTCCAACACTTCAGCATGGAGTGTGGGGTCTACCTTCACGCCATAATCCTCCACTAAATGGCGGGCAGCCTCCAAGTCGCTGGTGGACTTAATGCGTTGCACTTCGGCCAAAAGTTCACCGAAGAGGTCACGGACACGCTCGTAATCATTTACCTTGACATAGGTTTTTCCATCTTTCTTAACCAGTTCCACCACGTTGTCAGCCTTGCCCTTTTCATACACCCAATGGGCGATAAGCGAACGGTTACGCATGTGGGCTTCTTCTATCTGATTGCCCGGCTCGATGCGCACAAGTTGGGTCATAAGGCCATTCATCAAGTAAGTATAATATTGTGCCTTGTAAGCTTCAGCATCGGGAAGCAGGCCCAGTTCAACCAGCTTTGGGTCGGCCACATAATAAAGACCGAAAAGGTCCGCACGGGCTTCCTCGATGGTGGAACCGTAGGCCTTCAAGCCATCGGGGTCGGCACCGGGAGCCATTTTGCCCGAACCATGTCCCAAGCATTCGTGCAAGTCAGTGTGAAGTTCATCAGTAAGGTCGGCATACTTGTCTATGCATGCCAATTCCTCAGGGCTGTATACAAATTCTTCGTTGAAGCCATTGCCATGTGCGGCCTTATTATAGGCATCGGTGATGTTACCTATGGTAACGGACTTAGAACCGTAGTGGGCACGTATCCAGTTGGCATTGGGCAGGTTGATGCCAATGGCCGTAGCGGGATAGAGGTCTCCGGCAAGAATGGCTGCGGTAATAACTTTAGCTGACACACCTTTCACTTGTTCCTTCTTAAATCGCTTATCTACGGGTGAATGGTCCTCGAACCACTGGGCGTTACTACTGATAATCTCCGTACGACGGGTAGCTTCCAAATCCTTAAAGTTCACCAACGACTCCCAGCTGGCCTTCATGCCCAAGGGGTCACCATAATTCTCGGTAAATCCGTTGACAAAGTCCACACGCGAGTTGAGGTCTTTCACCCAAAGAATGGCATATTCATCGAAAGTCTTCAAGTCACCTGTGCGATAATACTCTATCAGTTTGGCAATGACGGCTTTCTGCTCGGGGTTTTCAGCCACAGTCTCGGCTTTTTCCAACCAATAGACAATCTTTTCGATAGCAGAACCGTAAAGTCCACCAACTTTCCACACCTTTTCCTGAACTTTTCCGTTTATTTTCACTAAACGGCTATTGAGCCCGTAAGAAATGGGAGTTTCGTCTTTGGGGTCCTTCATGGCATTGTAAAAGTCTTCAGCTTCCCGCTGCGTCACTCCGTCATAATAGTTGCATGCGGAAGTGAGCACCAAGTCTTCCCCATCGGCTTGGTTGACACGCTTAGGCATCACATTAGGGTCGAAGATGACAGGAAATATCTCATCGCACAATTGAGCCACGCTCTGGCCTTCAGCCAAGGGCAAAGTGGAAGCCTCCACGCTTTCGATGGCCTGGCGGAAGAATTCGGGAGTGAAACCCGGCACGAACTTCTCGCTTCCATAATGATGATGGATGCCGTTGGAGAACCATACGCGTTTCAAATACACCTCCATAGCCTTGAAATCAGATGTAGTTCTATCCCCTTGATAACCTGTATAAACGGCTTCGAGAGTGCGACGGATAGTGAGGTTGTATTTACCATTTTGGTCGAATAAAATATCACGCCCTTGAAGGGCTGCTTCCGTGAGGTAGTACACCAGTTTCTTCTGCTGAAGTGTAAGCTCTTCGAAACCAGGCACGCGGTAGCGCAAAATCTGTAAATCTGCAAATTGTTCCACTGTATAATCAAATTTATCCGCCTTAGTTTCTACATTACCTTCTCCACATGCCGTAAGCATGGCGAGGGCGGCGGTCAGGGTTATCAATTGTTTCTTCATAAAAACAAAATTAGCGGTATGTGTTTATTCTCAAAATAAAAAAGGAAGTACCCCGACACATATGCCATGGGATATTTCCTTTTTTCCTAAAGTTTACGTATTAGTTCATGCCGCTTATCTCTTGGAAGCTTCAGCATGTTTCTTACGATACGAATTGGGCGTCTCGCCTACATTCTTATAGAAAGCGGCGTAAAAAGACTGGCGGTTAGCAAAACCCACCATGGCGCTGATTTCCTCCACATTTTTGTCTGCATAACGTTTGTCGGTAAGCAAGTGCATGGCTTCCTTCACACGATACTCATTCAAGAGGCACGAATAGTTCATACCAAAACGGGAATTGACCACAGCCGAAAGATAGCGCGTATTCGTTTGTAATTCTTTAGCCAATTCCTTAGCCGAATAATCGCGGTCTCTGTACTTTTTCTGAACTACGATAATGTTTAAAATCTTATCGTACAACTCATCTGCCAACTCCGGACGAATTAACGTACGGTAAGCGGCATTTTTTTCTTTTTTCTCACGCAAGTTATAAGGGCGTTTTTTCAAAGCCTCAGCCTGCGTCTGGTTTTCTAAATCACTCATTGAATTAACTGGTTAGGGTTTACAATCTTTTTTCAAAAAATAATCGTACAAAAATCGCTGTTTTTTTTTATATATGCAACATTTACGTCTATATTTTTGATTATAAAATATGAAATAATATACATTTCCGTCGATTGTCCCCCCTAAAACAGCCGAATTCCTCATTTGCATTTCACCAGCCACTCGCGCACCTCACTTTGAGGCACACCCAACGAAACAGCTTTTTCGAAATCCCGCTTGGCTTGCATTTTTTTATCCTGCATCAAGTAGACCTGTCCACGCATCAGATAAGCCTGTGCCTGTCTGTCATCCAGACGAATGGCCTCGTTCAAATCGAGCATGGCCAAATCATCACGCTGCATGTCAAGCTCTACACCCGCACGAGCCACGCAGACTAAAGCCAAGTCACCATCGGAATAAGCCACTTCCCCGCCCTTATCGGCCAGCATATCGTCCAGCACTTTTAACGCCTCTTCATAGTGTTGTTCGCGTTGGTGAAGCGTGGCCAGTCCCAAGCGCCCATTATAACTCAATGGAACGTAACGAAGCAACGTATCATAATCTTGGCGGGCAAACTTGTAAACCTGCTGTTGCAAATAGATATAAGCACGCATTGCAAGGGCTTCTTCATGGTGTGGTTCCAGTTCGATGACCTGCGAATAATCCGCACGCGCCGCGTCATAACGCCCCAACTCCATTGAAAGTGTAGCATGATTCATCAGAATGGGAACGGACATGGGCGAGAGGTTTAATGCCAGTTGATAAGACTCCAACGCCAATTCGTATTGACCTTGCTCCCGTTGGATGGTACCCAGGTTGGAGAAAAGCATCGCGTTGTTCGGATTGGACGGGTCTAAGCGAAGAGCCTGCCGGATATATTCTTGCGCCTGCGTCAGGCTGTCGCCTTCGATGGCTGTGGCGGCACGCTCACACCATTCTGAATAAGTGGTTTGCGCGCGCACCTCCGAAAAAGGAATGACGCATCCTCCCATAATCAGTAATAATGAAATGAATTTCTTCTTCATGACATTTTCTAATCAAATAATCTGGCTGACAAATACCTTTCCCCCATATCTGGCAAAAGTACCACCACCCGCTTGCCGGCCATCTCCGGACGAAGAGCCAATAAACAAGCGGCATGAAGTGCGGCACCGGAGGAAATGCCGGCCAACAATCCTTCCCACTCAGCCAACAAGCGTGCGGCACGGAAAGCATCTCCATCACTCACAGGAATAATCTCGTCCACCAGCGAAGCGTCATAATTGCCGGGAATAAAGTTAGCGCCAATACCTTGCAAACCATGCGGACCAGCCTTTCCTCCTTCAAGGACAGGTGATGAAACCGGCTCTACAGCCACCGTATGAACAGAAGGATTGTGTTGTTTCAATGCACGAGCCACACCCGTCAACGTACCACCCGTACCTACCCCGGCCACAAAAGCGTCTACCTGTCCGTCCGCATCTTGCCAGATTTCCTCACCAGTGGTGCGGAAATGCACATCTGCATTGGCGGGATTATCAAACTGCCCAAGGATGACGGCACCGGGAATGGAAGCCCGAAGTTCTTCCGCCTTGGCCACGGAGCCTGCCATGCCTTCCTCGCCCGGTGTCAACACCAACTCGGCACCATAAGCCCGAAGCAGGTTGCGCCGTTCCAGACTCATTGTTTCTGGCATAGTAAGCAACAGACGATAACCTTTGACACGTGCCACCATGGCCAGCCCGATACCCGTATTACCGCTGGTAGGCTCAATAAGCGTAGCTCCCGGACAAAGCAAACCACGATTTTCAGCATCTTCCACCATGGCAAGAGCGGTGCGTGCTTTCACGCTCCCGCTGGGATTGAACATCTCCAGCTTGGCGACTAAGGGACAAGACAAACCCTCTGCACGGCTATAAGCAGCGAGTTCCAACAGAGGCGTATGGCCAATTAAATTTAAGAGATTGGTTGCTATTTGCATGAAGAATGATAAATTACTTCTTAATACACTCCACTAACCACTGACCTACTTCTTTTGTGCCATACTTCGCACCGCCTTCTACCTGGATTTCCGGCGTGCGCACATTGGCATCTAATGAAGCGTCTACGGCTTCGCGAATTAAAGCGCCCTCCTCTGCAAGACCAAAATGTTCGAAAAGCATCGCAACGGACAGAACTTGCGCCAAGGGGTTGGCAATGTTTTGCCCCTTAGCTTGTGGCCAGGAACCATGGATAGGTTCGAAGACGGGCGTACTATCACCCGTGGAAGCCGAAGGCAGCAACCCCATCGAACCACTGATGACCGAGCCCTCGTCCGTCAGGATATCGCCAAAGGTGTTTTCCGTCACCATCACGTCAAAGAAGCGCGGTTCTTGTATCATCTTCATCGCAGCGTTGTCCACGAACATGTAGTCGGTGGTCACTTCTGGATATTGCGGTGCCATCTCTTGCGCGATCTGACGCCAGAGGCGGGATGAAGCAAGGACATTGGCCTTGTCTACCACCGTCAGGTGCTTGCGACGGCGCATGGCATACTCAAAGCCTACCTTCAGGATACGTTCAATTTCCGGACGGGTGTAATAGTTGGTATCCCATGCCTTGTCGTTGTCCTGATATTTCTCGCCGAAGTACATGCCGCCCGTCAGTTCGCGGATGCAAAGGAAATCGGCACCTTCTACCAGCTCGGCACGCAGGGGCGACTTGTGGAGCAGGCACTTGAATGTCTGCACGGGACGGATGTTGGCATAGAGTCCCAGCTTCTTGCGCATGGCCAGCAGTCCCTGCTCAGGGCGCACCTTGGCTGTAGGGTCGTTATCATACTTGGGGTCACCCACGGCGGAGAAGAGCACGGCATCCGCCTCCTTACATATATTATAGGTGTCCTCCGGAAAGGGGTCTCCCACCTTGTCAATGGCGTCTGCGCCACAAAGGGCATATTGATAAGTCACCTTGTGACCAAACTTCTCGCATACAGCGGTCATCACATCCACTCCTACAGCAGAAATCTCAGGCCCGATACCGTCACCGGGCAATACAGCAATTTTCAAATTCATTATTCTTTATCTTTTAATCGGTTCTTTACTTCTTCCTGATATTTTTTGTTTTTGCGTCGATGACGGTCACCGATGACAAAACCGACAGTTATCATGACCGCCCCTATTGAGCTTTGCAACAAATTGTCACCCCACAACACCCCACGCGGATCACGCCAGCGGATAAACACACCGATAGCGAACAGCAAAATAAACATGCTTGCGTATAGTTGCCAAGGCTTCAAACGTATTTTTTCCATATATACCTTATTATACTATATAGGACAGCATTAACTAAGAATGACTTAGCATGACAAAATGATAGATATTTTCAACAACACCATATCTTTAAGGAAAACTATCCCGCTGCTAAGGTAATGATTTGTCACGAGACATCATACTACCAAAGCCTTAAAAAATACAACCACGCACATCTTTTTGATTTATGTAGAGACAAACAGACATTCTTTAAATGAACAATAGCATAAAAAAACTTGCCAAGTAAACGATAAGTTCAACTTGGCAAGCTATAAACGTATTAATTCCTCAAATTGTTCATTAGAAGCGCATGCCCACTGTAAACAATACTTGGCTGCGCGTATCGGTCAATTTAGTAACTTCGGGTGAAGTCACCTCAGTCAACACATCATCCGTATAAAGCATATTGACAAACGGATAGAAATCCGACTTACGGACACTGTACTTATAGGCTAAATCCGCATAAAAAAGCTTACCACGATAACCAATGCCTAATGTATAGTTACTTAACGAACCGGCGTTAGTAAAATCTGTATCCGTCTGAATGGAATTTATCGGCAAATCCTTATAGGCATCCTTGTCGAACAAGGACGAGCGATAATTGTAACCGGCACGAAAAGCGAACTGAGGTATCACCTTATATTCCAAACCGACACGGAAAGTATTTACCCCCTTTAACATCGGGGTGTAACTGTTTTCTATATTAAAATCGTCAGAATATCCTTCCGGGCCACGAAACTCCATGGAAGAATAGTCTTGATACTCATACTCTGCCCCAATAGCCAGACTGTTGCCAACCGTGTAGCCCAAGCTGACATTGTACGTCCAAGGAGTACGAAGTCTGAACTCGCGTATCATGTCACCATAGACTATATCTTCCGTAGCGACCGAAGCAGGTTCGTTCTGTCCTGTCACAGGGTCGTAAACGGATGACTCCACGTAAGCGCGTGTACGATAATCCAGACTGTAGAACGTAGGCGTGTGCACTGCCAGACCGATGCGCAAGGGCGAGTACTCAAAAGGACGGATAATGGCCCCCATCTTAATGTCGAAACCCGAACCTACTATTTGGTTGTTGCTGGTGAGTGTGTAATATTCCCCTCCTCCGTAATCTTCGCCATAAATGGTATATTTGTTATAATCCACCGAGTAGACGCCCAAGGTCAAGCCCAAATACACACGATCCTTAATGTTGAACGCCACGTTGAAATCATATTGCTCAATACCCCCTCGCTGTTCCGAACGGTAGGAAGCATTGCCATTATCATACAAACCAACATACGCCCCGGGAGTGCGGTACAACAAGTTACCATTCACATCCGTCAACTGCTTGCCATCCTCCAAAAGAGGAGTATCAGTCACATCGGTCGTCACATCAGTAATCAGCCAGCCGTCATAACCCAACGCTGAAAGCCAACCCACATTGATGTCCGTATAGGCACTGTTTCCCCAATCCGTTATCCCATAAGCCTGATCGGCCATATAATATGTCTGCGACAATAGGCCAAGTCCTCCTCCCATTTCCATATTACCGAAAAAAGACTTCGCTTTGTGATAATTGAAGCCAAAATTCACAAAACGCAAAGCAGTCAGATTTCCTATTTTGGAAGAAAAAACAAATCCCAGATTGTCGAACGAACCATGCATCTTGTCTACGTTCATTTTGTTGCCCATGTAATTGGACTCGGTACCATAAGACGAAAAGCCGAAGGAAGTGGCAAAGTCATGACTCCGGTAAATGCCTATACCTGCCGGATTGGTACCCATTGTGGATATGTCACCACCTAATGCGCTCATGGCGCCTCCCATGGCCACGAAACGTGCCGTACCGTTCAAATCTTTATCCATAAGCTGAGCTGCGTCATATATCGTCTGAGCCTTGGCAGGAAACACGGCAAGGCACAATCCTAACGCAACCAGACTCATCAAATTATTTTTCATATTTTCTTTCTATCAAAATAATGAACTATTATATAAAAATGAAGCGCGGGCTACAAGACTTTCCACTGTAGGGACTAAAATTGGAACGATAATGAGAAATACCCGTATCGTAATATCCGCCTCATCCGCGCCTTATTAAAAATCTTCAGTCTTACTACCTTCTTCTAGAGCCACCGCCCGAACGGGTTGCGCCACCGCCACCATAACTACGTGAACTGCTTCCACCTCCCGAACGGAAACTGCCGCTCGAAGACGAGCCACTCCTTGTTGAATTATTGAACGACGAGCGACGATTGCTATTGTTGACCGGCGCATACGAGCGTGTACTCGAGTTGGAACTTCCACGGCTGTAAGTTGCGCCACCCGATGAACGAAGCCCGCTACCACGGGTGTACGTTCCCCGATTTGTATTCACACCCATTCCCGAAGTTCCCACACGTGTGCCGCTTCCTCTACTGGGACGTGTATAAGCATTGTCGCGCGAATAGGACGAACGGCCAGAGTTAATGCCAGCCGCATTCCCCGTAGCGGAACGAGTACCCACCACACGACGCACACCTGTCGAACCATTCCGTGAGGATCCTTGATAGGAAGAAGAGCCGTATGTACGGGTAGCCGACGAACGCACCGCTCCACCCCCATTTACAACTGTTCCTCTGCCACTATTATATGTACGGCCTGTCGAACGTCGTGCGGTATACGTATTGCGTGGTCCCCAATAGCTATGATGAGGATGATGCCAACCCCAGCCTGGACCATAATAAGGATAGTGCCATCCCCAACCGGGACCATACCATCCAGTCCAACCCGCATAGAAACCTCCCCAACCGAAGTAGAAACCATTCCAACCCCAATTCCATCCGTAGTAAGGCCAGCCCCAACTCCAGTTATATCGCCAGTCCCACCATAAGCGGTTGCTGAACGTAGGAAAAGCGTACGCATAAAGACCATCGGTGTACACGTTCCAATCCCAAGAATTCAAGCCATACACCACATCCCAATAGAGCGGGCTGCTGATGCTGATGGCATAGCGCGGATTACGAAAACGGATGATGCGCATGGCATATTCGTAATCGTCCTGCGAACCTTCAAAGCCGTTAACCCACTCTCCGTCGGGGTCGGGCACCGCTTTTTCCTCAATGTAAAGGGTATCCTCTGCTTGTACGAAGTCGTATTCTTTCGAGTCGTAACGGCGGTTGTACTCATCCACGTCACGTACATTACCTTTCTTGTCCTTCACCACAACAGTGGTGCCGCCCGCAGAAGCCACGCTTACAACCGGTTTCCGTGTTTCCACCACTATCACATCATCAGACGCACGGCGTATACCCGTGTCTGTTTTCTTCTCCTCCTTCTTCTGTTCTGTCTTCTTTTTGGCAGGTACATAGTAAAGGTCGTCCTCCACATCTTGCGCAGCAAGCATCCACGGGAGGCACAAGGTTAAAAGCGATAAAAAAACAATCTTTTTCATATCCGTAAGTTTTAAGTCCCACACAAAGCCTGCCAAGAAGGCACTTTGTCCTTGTCTCATCCAAAGATTGAAAAACCATCGCTAAGGATAGGTATTTTCCAAAAATCAGCCTATCTTTGCAAGCACTGTATGTTTAGGACAAACAAATATAGCAAAAGTTTAAGAACCACACTAATCTGAATGAAGTATTTAACATACTGACGCCAAAACAATGAAATATTTAGAATTTATTTTCCACACAACACCCTGCAACGAGACCGTGAACGACGTTTTGACTGCCCTATTGGGCGACGCAGGATTTGAGAGCTTCGTAGAGCGACCCGACGGCATTGCCGCTTACATACAAGCCAACCTCTATAACGAAGCGGACCTCAAGCAGACAATAGCCGACTACCCCCTACCCGACACCGGCATCACCTACAGCTACACGGAAGCTGAGGATAAGGACTGGAATGAGGAATGGGAAAAAAACTTCTTTCAACCCATCGTGATAGACGACCGGTGCGTTATCCACAGCACTTTTCATCACGACATTCCCCAAGCAGCGTATGACATTGTCATCAATCCGCAAATGGCTTTTGGCACAGGACATCATGAAACTACCAGCCTCATCATCGGCGAGTTGTTAGATACGGACCTGCAAGGAAAAAATGTGCTCGACATGGGATGTGGCACCTCCATCCTTGCCATTTTGGCACGCATGCGGGGAGCAGCTTCCTGCACGGCAATAGACATCGATGACTGGTGCGTACGTAACTCGCTGGAAAACATCGACTTGAACCATATAGAAGGCATCCAAGTCTATCAGGGCGACGCCTCATCCCTGGCGGATAAAGGTCCGTTCGATGTAGTGATAGCCAACATCAACCGCAACATCCTATTGGCGGACATGGGTCACTACACGGCACGTATGAACCAAGGAGCTACGCTGCTCATCAGCGGTTTCTATACTGAAGACATCCCGGCTCTTCAAGCCGAAGCCGAACGATTAGGCCTGCGCTATGACGGGCAACGGGAGAAGAATCGCTGGGCGGCGGTAAGGTTTATTTTAGTCTGAGCGAATCAAGTTGACCCAGCGTGCCATTAAAGACATCCAAGTCTACCTTTTTCTCCACACCGGGAACAGTGCCCACATCCGTATGCTGCCAAAAGTGCCAACGCCCTTCATAACGCACTGAGTCTACGTAATAGTGGGCTATCCAATAAGGGTAAGCGTCAAACGCCGGATTGTCCAGATAACGCATTCTGAATTTATAGGATGTGTAAAGGATGGGCTTTACACCGTAATGGCTCTCTACCCGCTCCAGCCATGTCTTCACCGCCTGCTGCAGTTCCTCTTTACTACGCTTTCCACGGTCTTCCACATCAAGTACCGGAGGAAGGTCACCTGCCACCAGTTTTACATTCCGGATAAAGAAGTCAGCCTGCTTGCGCGCATCGGTATGAGGGCGAAAAAAATGATAGGCTCCTCGAATGATGCGATGCTTGCGCGCCGAGTCAAAATGTTGCAGAAACATATCGTCCCTATGGTCGCCCCCTTCCGTAGCTTTCATAAAAACAAAGCGAATAGGGAACTCTCCACTGCGCGTCTGCGCCAGTCGTTTCCAATTGATGTTGCCTTGATAATGGGATATATCGATGCCATGCACCTCATAGTCACACGGCATGCATACGCCATACCCCTTCAATCCGTAGCAAGGTTTCCAACGATAGGCATAAGGGCGGACAAAGATATAGTAGAACCCTGCGGCAAACACCAGCACAATACACAGTGCCAGCACGTTGCGCACCCATACAGGCATGACGTGTTCAGCCGGCACAGACCTTACCCGCTTTTTCCGGGAAGAAGCGATGGAGGAATGACGGCGCGGACTAGCCGATGCCTTCGGAACAGATGTCTTTTTTTTTGTCGGTGTAGCCATATCTGATTTTCCTGCAAAAACGAATGCAAAGGTACACAGATTAATGCAAAAATCAGCGGAAGCACCCTTGAAAAAGTATCTCCCACTGATTTATCAAAAAAACAGAACTATTAATTTATTATTTCACCTTACCTTGCTCCAGCTGTAGCGTTTTGGTGGGCTGGTCACACACTTCCGTCGGGCCAAAGTACTGGATAGGACCGGGATATACATAATCCGTTTCCTTCGCCCATTGGTCGCGCCGGGCGGCAAATTCCTTGAACGGTGCGCCATCCAGTTTCACCAATGCCTTCTGGATAACCGGCTTCATCTCGCCATGACGACGCTCCATGTTCATCATCATCGTAATGGGCACACCGCCTGCAATCCATTGGTCGGCAGGTGCAGTTGTGTTGCGTACAGACGACATGTAGCCCGTCTTGCCATTGCCAATCAGAGCGGCTGCCGTGTAACCCAGCGAATAGCAATAGTCCGCATCGAAGTTAGAGGGAGCGGCGCAACGACCTTCGTAACCGAAGAAGTGATGCTGCGCGGCGAACTTACCTGTGTATTTGCCTTCTTCTTTCCATTGGGCAAGCTTCGTGGCTACCATTTCAGAGAGCAATTTCTCGGTCTCGATGAGTGATACCTGTACATTACCGTGCGGGTCACGATCCAATGTCAGCTGACGAGCCACACCCTCGGGCAGGCTGGCATATACAGCTGAGTTCTCCGGAGAAAGCTTGCGGATGATATAGTCACGCTGAGCCGAGCGCTTCACTTGAGCGAACTCTACAGCATTGGCTGCCAGGAAGTCGTTCAACTCGGCAATCAGGCGCTTCATGGCGGGGATAAACTCAATCAAGCCTTCAGGGATAAGCACCGTACCGAAGTTGTTGCCTTGGGCGGCACGGTCGGCCACAATCTGAGCGATATAAGTCACGATGTCATCCAACGACATGTTTTTGGCCTCTACTTCTTCTGAAATCAAGCAGATGTTAGGCTGAACCTGCAAAGCGCATTCCAAAGCGATGTGTGAGGCCGAACGACCCATCAGCTTGATAAAGTGCCAGTACTTGCGGGCAGAATTACAGTCGCGCTGGATGTTACCGATGACTTCCGAGTAAGTTTTGCAAGCCGTATCGAAACCGAAAGAAGTTTCAATCATCTCGTTCTTCAAGTCGCCGTCGATGGTCTTGGGGCAACCGATGACCTGTACGCCATATTGCTTGGCGGCATAGTATTCGGCCAGCACGCAAGCATTCGTGTTGGAGTCGTCTCCGCCAATGATTACCAATGCCTTGATGCCCAATTCCTTCAAAATCTCGTATCCTTTCTCAAACTGTTCTACTTTCTCCAGTTTGGTACGTCCCGAACCGATGATGTCGAAACCGCCCGTGTTGCGGTATTCGTCAATGATGTCGGCAGTCAGTTCCATATATTTATGGTCTACCAATCCGCCAGGACCTAAGATGAATCCATACAGGCGGTTGGCCGGGTTCAGTTTCTTGATGCCGTCAAACAAGCCGGAAATGACGTTGTGTCCGCCGGGAGCCTGACCTCCGGAGAGGATGACACCCACGTTCATAGCGGGAAATTCCACCGGTTCGTCCGTTGCTTCGAACTTGATAACCGGCATTCCGTACGTGTTGGGAAACAGTTTCTTTATTTCCTCCTGATTGGCCACCGACTGGGTAGCAGCGCCTTCAACGGCCTTTACGTGGCTTTTCAACGCTTGGGGGAGTTTGGGCTGATAGGCAGCCCGGGCGATTTGCAATGCACTTTTTGTCATATCTCAATTTTATTTAAAGGTGTTACAATCTTCTTCCTCAAAATAAGGCGGCACAAAGTTCGCTTTTTCCCCGAAAAAAAGCAAACTACATGAGATTTTTTTATACTTTTGCGTCAACTTAACGCATATACAAATATGACTGACACCGAAACGAATTCATTTTTAAGCTATTTACGAAATCGATTGAATGAACGGAAACAGCGCATCCGGCGTCGTATTGAATTGATTCGTTTGCGCCGCATCCGACATAAGACCACTCCCCGATACACATACTGCAAGAATTGCGGCACCCGTTTGGAAGGCATGTATTGTTACCGTTGCGGGCAATACGCCTTGGATACTGAGCAGCCTTTTTGGAAATACATCCGCCAATACTTCGAGAACATGTATCAGTTTGACGGCAAAATCTGGATGACTCTCCGGCTGATGTTCACCCGTCCGGGATTCCTGACCAACGAGTTCAACGCGGGCAAAATCAACTCTTATGTTCATCCTTTCCGGCTCTATATGTGCGTGTCTGTAATATTTTTCGCCGTATTCTTCATGGTGGCTGGCGACAGAATGAACCAGATAGATGTAATGAATGAAGGACAATTGAACAACCGCACTATCGAACGGTTGCAGGAGGATACCTGCCGGACAGATACCACTATCTATATGTATCACGCTCCCAACTTGGTGCAGACGCTTTCTTTGCGTTACAAGTTGGAGAATGCGGACAGTCTTGTGCGCTATCAGCTTGTGGACGATGCCTACGGGCTGGCTCGCGCCACGGTGCCTTGTGTGCTTTTCGAACGTTTTAAGCAAGTGCCACTCGCTGAAAAAGATTGGGAATTCATACGTTCCTGTCGGAGTCTGAACGATTTGGACATCGAAAACTGGATTGACGGACATGATTACGGCCCGGAGAACCGGACGGCCATTCTGGCTTTTCACATCGACAGTCTTCGCACACATACCGCCGAGGGTCGGGACACACTCATCCTTACTCCCGAACCCGTTTATGATTGGAACACCGGTTTGGGGGATGAAGGCCGCATGCTACAGAATGAGCAGTTCCGAAGCAATATCATGGGGCAACTGTCCAAATGGACGCCTTTTTACCTGATGTTTCTTTTGCCGCTGTTTGCCTGGATGCTGAAAGTGTTTTATCATCGCCAACGAATGCCTTACATGTGGCACTTTGCCCATGCCGTTCATCTGAACACTGTGTTCCTTATCCTCATCAGTATTCCGCTGATACCCATGTTTGCCTACGGAATGGATGTCCTGTTGCAGTCCTTACAACCGGAAGGAATCCCCAACACCCTCCAAGCCAATTTCTTGAAAGGCTCTTTAATAGGTTTTCCTACGGTGATGTTTCTTTATCTGTTTGTATCTTTCCATACCGTTTACCGGCAAGGATGGATAAAGACATTCATCAAAGCGTTACTTTTCTTCATTCTGTTTTCCACCATCGCGTGTTTGATTGCTTTCTGCTTAGTTATTTGGATGTTGGTGGGAGTGGCTGAGAACGTATAGAAGACATTATATATAGTAGAACAAGATATGAAATGATATGTTTACAACATTTACTCAGATAATAAGGATTTTCCAGCAACGCCGCCAGCGCATTCGGCGTAATCTGGAAGCTGCACGCTTGCGCTACGCCCGTCGGCATACCTATCCCCAATACGAACGTTGTATGAATTGCGGCACACCGTTGAAAGGCATGTATTGCCACCGGTGTGGACAATATGCGCTGGACATTCACCAGCCCTTGTGGAAATACATTCGCCAGTATTTTGAGAACATGTACCAGTTTGACGGTAAAATCTGGATGACTCTCCGGCTGATGTTCACCCGTCCGGGCTTCCTGACCAACGAGTTCAACGCGGGCAAAATCAACTCTTATGTTCATCCTTTCCGGCTCTATATGTGTGTGTCCGTGGTGTTTTTCGCCATCTTTTTCATGGTGGCGGGTGATCGCACCGGGACGGCTCTTACACTGATGTCAACAAATGAAGTGCCGAAGTCTCTGTTACAGAAATTCCGGCAAGGTAGCCTTAGCCCCGACACTACGGTCTATGCGTTAGATGCGGCAAGCATCACTGAAGCATTGAAACACAAAGGGGTTGGAAATGTGGACAGCGTAATACACATTGCGAGTATCGGAGAAGACATTCCTTTCTATAAGGTCACTTTACCTCATGAGTTGTTGGATTCCTGCTTTTTCCGTACTTCCCTTAGCGATTCGCAGCAGGAAGATATGTTCGAGCAGTGGAAAGTCTATCATTTTGCGGAACGGATACTGGATGAGGAAGAACTGGCCGAATCCCAACGCGTGCTTTCCTTGCCCATCGATACCCTCACGGGCCAACTCAGTGCCCCTCTGTATTCCTGTATGCGTGCTACTACCAACGAACAACTTCGTCAACAGGCTGTAGTCGGTTATGTGTTGGGGCAACTGTCCAAATGGACGCCGTTCTATCTCATGTTCCTTTTGCCCCTATTCGCTCTCTTGCTTAAGGCTTTTGAGCGTGGTAAACGGATGCCCTACATGCACCACTTTGCCCATGCCGTACACATCAACACCGTGGCCTTGCTCCTGTTTATACCCGCTTCCTTTTGGATTTTGGAGACTTTGGGACCCGGAGCCGGAAGAACAGGGAAATTTGCCGAGGTGCTGTGTTACTATCTTCCTACGGTGCTGCTGTATCTTTATTTGCTCATGTCGATGCGTGTGGTTTATGGAGACAGTTGGGGCAAAACAATAGTGAAGTCTTTCCTTTTCTCCGCTGTCTTTACCCTGATAGCGTCAGGCATCGCCATTTGGCTTGTCTTGCAGCTGATTCTTGCAGCTATAGGAAAGGTATAGAAAGTATTCAGATATAAAATACCCAAGTATCATTGGATACTTTATCATTTATCCAATAATACTTGGGCATTTAATCAATGATACTTGGAAAAACATATTTCCGCATTCACACCTTATCATTTTTCATTCAACCACCTCGCACGCGATTACTTTCTCACCGGGCGTAGTGTCCGCCTCACGGGGAAAGTAAACAGGCTCGTCGGGCTGCATGGGCAGGATGCGCAACTCCAGTTGATTTACATCTTCGGGCAGACGCCACAGGCCGTACAGGAACTCACGTCCGTTGTAGAAATTATCTCCTATCAGTTCGCCGTTGGCATACAGGCGGGCGCAGTCTCCTTGATACTTGATGCGGAGCAAGCCTTTACGGGCGGAAACATCGATGGTGTAGACCGCGGCTTGGTCGAAATCGGTATCTACAGGCGACTCGGCCACACCAGCCACGCCAATGGTGATTTTGCGAAGCGGGCCGGCATCCTTCACCTTACGGTATTGCACAGGCGATGCGGCTTTCTCCACAGGCATGTCCTTTTCTTCCAAGAAAAGGACTTCGGCATCGTCGGGAGTAAGCAGGTAAATATTCTTATATACAGGCTTTTCCACGCCTAAGGGCTTTACATTGCGCAGCACTTTTCCGTCGATGGCAATCTCGGTGGGAATGCCTTCCACTTGCGACAAGTAGATGTTTCCATCACGCTTGGCGACAAGCTGGGCAGTGGCATAACGGATACCGTCAATGTTGACGGGGAAAATACAGGACGTACCAGCAGGAATGGTCAGCGCCTTACGAGGAAACTTGACCCCACACACCTCGAAGCGCACGCCTTTCTTGGCGGAAAGGTTCTGCAAGCGTTCGTAGTTATTGATGAAGACAAAGGCACTATTATCCTTTTGACGATAGCTCCAACGCAGATAGCTGTCCACACCTTTTGTCTGGGGCTTGTCGGCTTGTGGGAAAAAGGCTTCCATGGGAGCCAGCATTTCACCATAATCGTGCGCAAACAAATGGAGCTTGCGCAAGGTGTAATAGTGCGGGTTCTTTTGCCCGAACTCTCCCAAAGGCGCCTGGAAGTCGTAAGTCTTCACAGGCAAGTCGTTATAGTTGGTGGAAAGCGTGCGTTGCATTTCGTTAAGGTATGTCTTCCCCTCCGGATTGGTACCGCCATGATACATGTAATACCCTAACAAATTGGAACCGGAACCCAACTTCACGATAGCCAACGAATAAGCGTCTTCGGGATACAAGTAGACCCGGCGGTGATAACTGGTCATCATGCCACCCCCTAGCTCGCAGGTAAAATATGGATAAAGTTCATCCCCTTGGGTAATGCGCCCGTTGCTATCTTTTAGCTGTTCGCTGGCTATGGCCGAAGAGGAGCGGAAGGACTTGAAGTTGAAAGCTTTCCAGTATTCGCCGGCCGTTTCTTCGATGCTGCGATCCCAAAATCCGTCGGCATAATCGCCATAAAGAGGTATCATTTCGCCATAAGGAACGGGAGTCTTCAGCTCCGGCCATCCGGTGCGGGTGTAGAAAGGTAAGTCGAACCCTATCTGCCGGGCAATGCGCTTCAGCGCCATGAGGTAGGAACCATGTCCCCTATATTCATTATCGAACTGGCAAGCCACTACGGGACCTCCATCTTTCCACAGGAGTCCTTGAGCCTGTGTGAAGATTTGCCGGTAGAGAGCCTCCACATAACGCAGGAATTGCGGGTCTTCCGAACGAAGCTTGACACCTTCCTTGGCTATAACCCAGTCAGGAATACCTCCGCAACGGGCTTCGCCATGGCAGAAGGGGCCGATGCGCAGGACTACCGGCAGGCCTTCTTCCTTGCATAATTCGAGGAAATGACGTAAGGAACGCTGGCCGCTCCAGTTGAAGATACCTTCTTCTTCCTCCACGTGGTTCCAAAACACATAGTTGGCGATCATAGTCACCCCTCCGGCTTTCATCTTTTGCAGTTCTTGGCGCCATTCGCTGGCAGGAATGCGTGAATAGTGTATCTCGCCCATAATGGGAACTACACGTTTTCCGCCGAAAAACAAGCTCTGGGCATCCCATTTGACAGATTGCCCCAACGTTTGACCGCATGTAGGCATGCATCCTAACAGGGCAAACGCAAGTACATAATAAAAAGGCTTCATGTTAATTATGGTTTCAAAGTTAATGATTGAATTCGCCAGACTTTGGCAAAGCCGTTGCCAAGCATTGACAAGGCTTTTGCCAAGGTTTGGGAGGAGTTTTCCTATTTCATGATTTTCCGGATGCTTTGGGCGCCCAACTCTGTTTGAGGATTGAAGGCATCGCTCATCATGTATTGCCCGAGGCTGTACAACAACTGGCGGGCGGCAGGACGCTGATCCATGTCCTGATGGAAGTCAATGCCGGAAACCAGGAGTTTGCCTTTGCCTACCTTGACTTCAAAGAGTAAGGCCAAAGGACGGTTGGTCACCCAGTCATCGATGACACGCACCAACGGACGGATGTCTTTGGAGAGCTTGCCTACATTGACAGCTCCGCTATGGGTCATGGCGTCCCACCATTGGTAATCGCTATGGTAAGCCGTGGGGAAATCGTGCAGGGCCGGATGCTTCGGGTCGCAGAGGAGACCTAAGGTATGTGGTGGCTGTCCGTTAGTCCAGGCCGTGTTCCAGAAGATGCTGGAGAAGCCTATGGCCACTTCGCCTCCGAAACCTTGGCGCAAGCTTCCTTTGCGCAGTGAAAGCAGGACTTTGCCTCCGGCTTGCAAGCGGGCAAGGGCACGGGCATCCAACCGGTCGGTCAGCATGAGAGATTTGTCCAGCGCAGGTTGTCCGGTCGGATAGACCCAGAAGTTCCAATCATTGTAATGCCCTGCGAGGCCTATTTCCAAATTCAAACAAGCAGCTTCCTTAATGCTGCCCAAATTGAAGGATACATTGCCTAAAGGTTGGCAATTCCCCAATTCCAGCCGGGCAATGTCGAAGGTACCACTACTGAGGACTTGTCCTTTGTCGTCCCGGATACGCCAGATGGCTTCGGGATGCTCCATTGGCTTGTAAAAATTGGCAGCCTCCACAGAGGCGGAGAAAGTTTCGTTATTCGTCAATATCAGTTTGGGAATGCGTGCCAGCGGAACTACAGCACTACAGAAGCGTGCGTAATCGCGTGAGGTGGCATAGCCTTTCTCTTCCCAAAACACATCGAGCGCACCAACAATAGCCGTGCCTTGTCCGGGGAAGTCGTTCAGACCCAGAAGTTGGAAACCTCCGAACTTTGGTGTGCGCAGAGCGGCTTCAATGTCAGCCTTGTAACATAATGTCTGGAGTTTTCCTGAAGCCAGCAGGAAGCTGTCGGCCAGACTGGCAAGTCCATTCTCCTCCAGGCTTTTTTGGAATATCTCGAAGTTACGGGCTTTATAGACGCCTGTGTACTTCTTGATTTCCTTGAAATTGGGGTAGACACACCATTGGCCAATCTCATGGCTAATGATAGGTTGTGTGAATTTTCCGGTATATTCACACCAATCGTAAGCGGTAGAAGGTTCTTGAGCATTGATGAGACTGGTCAGGCCGGCGCCCCATTGCTGGATGCGTGGTTTCTGGTCACTTAAAAAATCGTTGACCGGCAGATTGGGCCATCCGGCAGCACTGGTGTAGAGACGGCGCGAGTCGGCTTTCTTCCAATAATTGACAAAGTCGGTCAGGTATCTGACTTGATTCTCACCTCCGGGTTCATTGCCGTAAGCCATCATGCAGAAAGACGGATGATTGCCGAAGGCGTTTACAATGGCTTGAGCCTCACGATGGATAAACTCATCGATGGGCTTTCCGTCACCAATGGTAGTGGACTGGTTGGCCCACGAAGAGCACTCTATGGCAAAGTACATGCCCAGTTCATCCGCGGCCTGGAAGGCTGCTTCGGGCGGACACCAGGAGTGGAAACGGATGTGGTTGATACCATAGCTGCGGCAAATGCGCAATTCACGCAGCCATTCCTCCTTGTCGGTAGAGGGATATCCGGTTAGCGGGAAGGCAGCGCAATGCAGGGTACCACGCATAAAAACGGGGTGTCCGTTCAGCATCAGTCGACCATCCTTCACGCTCCATGTGCGGCATCCGAAAGTCACGGTGCGTGCGTCCAGTTGCTCTTCACCTTCGCTGAGGGTACACTCCAGCTGGTATAGATTGGGGTTGAATTCATCCCAAGCCTTCACATCGGCAGGCAAAGGCATTGATAGCTCTATCCGGTTATCCCCGGGTAAGACAGTCTGCTCAAAAGTCTTTTTCTCTCCTTTCACCCGCATGGAAAGGGTTACGTTCCGGGCTTCGCCTATACCATTATATATAGAAGCTTTCACATCCAGCTTCCTGGCTTCAAGTTGCGGGTAGACGTCCACTTGACTATAGGCTACCGGATTTTGGGCTTTCAGCAAAATAGCACCGGCTATGCCGTTCCAGTTGCCTTGCGTATGGTCGGATACAGAGTGTGAGTTCACGCCTGGGTCGATGTCACGGATGGCGTTGTCTACACGAATGCTTAAGGTGTGTGTGCCGGGTGTGAGGTATTGGCTTAAGTCATACCAATGGGGGGCACTCAAGGCGTCTTGTTTGCCAGCTTCTTTCCCGTCTACCCATACGCGGCTTACCCAGTGGCAACGTTCCAGATAGAGGCGGATGGTTTTCCCTGCCCACGAGTCTGGAACGGTGATGTCACGCTGATACCAGGCTACACCGGCGTAATAGAGGTTCGGTTGAAGCCAGTAAGGTATCTTAAAGTTGTCTGCCTGACGGTAAGGGGCATAACGCTCTTGCGTGAAAAAGGTCTTGTCGTTGAAGTCCCCTTCCCAAGGAGTATCAAGATTGACAGGATCGCCCTTCCCGTTGGTCATCATGGAACCGGGTAACGTGACACGTTCATCCAGCGATTGAAGATACCATTGGCCAGAAACCCCTTGGTCGTTGCGGTCGATAGCGAAACGCCACGTTCCGGAAAGATTTATTTCCTGCGCTGACACTCCCAAGCATAAGCAAAGGAGCAAAAGAGACAGAATTCGGAATTTGTTTTTTATTTGCATGCTGTTCATAATTTTTTACTTCTTAGTCAATTTTGTCTTTGTCGAACATCGTCCGGGTGCTGTAGATGCCCAAGTGATTGTTGTCCAAGGCTTCGGCTTCAGACAGGAAGCGGCGTGCCTTCTCATGGTTACCCAGTCCCCAATGTCCCAACGCCATCATGTACTTGCAATGGACGATGTTACGCAGGTCAAGGCTGTCGTCCCAAATGAGGAGGTCGGGCAGGGATACGGCAAAATAATCCATGCGTACGTGGTCGAAAAGGTGTTTCTCGCCATAGTTCACCAGTTTATAGAAGCGTCCGTTGGCTTCACCCGTGCGTCCCAGTTTCAGCAAGGCCATGCCTTGATAGAATATCTTGTCTGGCTTGGCGTCGTTGTAGTAGAGGGCAGCGGCAGGCTCGGTAGGTCCGACGGTGGCTTTTTCCCAACACTCAGTAGCCTGCTTCGTATCGCCCATGGCTTCGTAGGCACAACCCATGAGGTAATAGAAATCATTCTCTTGCGCGCCATACAGTTTGCCTTCGCCCAAATTGTGGGGGTAAGTGAGACATTCGGTCAGCAGGCGGACGGCTTCCTTCATGCGGCCTTCTTCCATGGCTTCCTTGGCCAGTTCCACACGGGACAATTGGTATTGTCCGCTCACCTTACCTTCACCTCCTTCCCACGGATGGAATCGATGGGAGTCGATGAGAATTTTGGCTTCTTCGTAGTGTCCCGTCAGGTTCAACAGCGTAGCTTCTTCCAGGATAAGATCGTCACGCTGGGCGATGAGGTCGGAATAGCGGCGGAGGAAGTCAAGACGTTCCTCGTGCGAATGGTGCAGACGCTTGTGCAGCTGGTCCAGCTCCATGAGGATGCGGGCATCAGTGGTGTCCAGTTCAAAGGCTCGTTTCATGCAGGTCAAGGCTTTTTCCTCATCCTGGCGTTTGTTGAGGTAAGCCAAGGCGAGGTTACGCCACACCAGCGGATAAGTGTCGTCTCGACGGGCAGACTCTTCCCAATAAGCGATGGCGGTGTCGTACTGGCGCTTGTCGTAATACAGACATCCTAAATAATAAGGTGCGCGGGCATCGTCCGCATAGTGCTTTGTGGCGTATTGCAGGGCAAGCACGGCTTCCAGCCGGTTGGGGAAGCAATAGTCGGGACATTGGGATTTGGCACGGCGGAAAGGTCGGTCGGCATCTTCTTTCCCTTCCTGTGCCATGCACCAACCGATATAATAATAGGTCATGGGGGTGGTGATGTCCTTATTCGCGGCTATGCTCCACAGACCTAACGCCTCGTTCCAACATCCTGCGGCGCAATAGTCCAACGCTATCTCGTCGTAGTTGTGGGCATTGTCGCGCATACGTTCCTCCAAGGCGGAAGAATCTTGGTCGAGTAGGCAGCGTTCGTACAGACATCCGAAGTTGAAGGGATCTATCGCCAACGAATCGGCTATCCATCGGCGTGCCTCGTCTACCCGACCTTGGCGGACAAGCAGGGTGGCTTTCAAGGCACGGGCTTTGTGGTTGTGCCAATTGCGGATTAGACTGCGCTCTACCTCGTCCAAGGCGTCTTCCATGCGGCCTTGTGCCAGGGAGATTTGAGCACAGGCAAAGTAGCCCGCATCCTGCCAGGCAGCATTCCAAGTGGATTTGTAAAACCAGTTGTAAGCTTCCTGGTAGCGTCCCTGATACTTCAATGCCAAGGCAAGGTTATAGAGAGGTTCACCATCGTAGGGATTAGGATTACGCTTCATCAGCATCCGTACGGCGGTACGCAGATAGCCTTCTGCCTTGCGGAACTGACCGCGGCGCAGATACCAAAGGCCTAAGGCGTTGTTGTTGCGTACGTCCAAAGGATCACGGCGCAGGGCTTCCTCATAATAATCTACCGGATTGTACGTGGCATGGCGGTACTGCTCCAGATGCAGACCTGTAAGGTAGAGTTGCTCGGTAGTCTTTATCTCTTCGGGCATCAGGGCGGCTTCGGCGGCATCGGGTAAAGGCTTTACCACGTCCGGTTCGGATTGCCAGGTCAGAAGTTCCCGTCCGTTGTCGGCATCGCGAAGGATAAGCGTCAAGTCCGCAAAGCATTCATCACCGATGCGCGAAGTATTGTCCAGCACTTGCTCAGGACAGAGGGTGACTACTTCGTCATAATAAATCTGGTCCGTCCCGCACAAGGTGATGCGCACCCGCTTGCGGCTGGTGGCAAAGACACGGAAGCGTACACTGTCTTCTCCATCAGGGTCGATGTTCAGCAAGAGGTCTTTTGAGGCGTTCTTCACGATGCCCAGTTCGCGGTAAGGCATAAAGTATTGTACGAAGCTCTTCTCTTCGTAAGGCATCAGCCAGGTAAAGTCGGGCTGGTTCTCAGTGTACACACCCGCCATCAGCTCAATGTACGGCCCATCCTCGTCCGTCAGGTTACGGTCCCATGCCTGGCCAAAATCACCGTTTCCCCATGTCCATTGCTTCTTGCCAGGAGATACATGGTGATTGGCCACATGCAGCATGCCGCAACGCGTATCATTTTCATAACCGCCCTCAAAATCATACTTGGAATTGACTGCCATGTACGAGGTCGGCACCTTGATATTCTTGTAGTTGGAAATATCCACTCCGGCTGAGTAATCCATTTTATAATAGGTGCCCGTGGCGATTGGGAAGCTGCTGACGGCTCGCTTGCCATGGTCGAAGACGGCATTGATGTCGGGTGGGAAAACACTCTGATAATGGTCATTGACCGCTACGGCAGGATTAGCCCACCAAAGGAACGTTTGGGGCATCTCCGTGCGGTTATACACTATGCCGTTTATTTCCAAGTAGGCACAGCCCGGACGCAGCGTGAAACCTGCCATGCCTTTCTGATGGAACATGCGCTCCATTTCGCTGACCCACACCGTCACCGACCCGTCTTCATGCTCTTCAATGTGCGAGTCGACGGACATGTAGGTACTGGGACGGTGGTGTTGCGGCCAATTGAACTCGATACCGCCCGATATCCACGGCCCTGCCAACCCTACAAGTGCGGGTTTGATGACGTGATTGTAATAGATAAAGTGCCGCTGGGCTATCTTGTCGTAAGCCATCTGCACACGCCCGCCCAGTTGGGGCAGAATCATTACTTTCAGATATTCGTTCTCTAAGTAGATGGCGTCATACTCCACGTCCCGCTTCTCGTCCGATATGGATTCGATGACAGGATAAGGATAGACAACGCCGCTACTGCCTTGATACACGCGTTTCTCCAGAAACATCGGTGCTTTCTCCGGTGTGCCCACCTCGTAGGTCGGGATGGTCACTTTCTCTTTCCATGCTTTTGCCATATTATAAACTAAAATGATAATTTATCGTTGTTCCTGATGGCACACAGATAATACTGATGACGATGCATTAGGGCGAACATCCCCCCGCCTCTACATAAACGCACCTATATCCATCCTGTTCCATCTGTGTTCCACTTCGCAAAAGTATCACAAATCCCCTTACCGTTCAATAGATAAATTTACTCAATCAATGGATAATCTTACGAAAAAAACGGACTGCAGCAGGCTTCCCGAAAGAAGCCCGTGCAGTCCGTCAACCTAAAACGGAATATTCTGAAAACAGGTGTTATGCCTTACAGCGGGATGTACTCCACGAAAGCTTCCATTGCCTCGTAGCTCGCCAGTCCCAACTTATTATATAGATTGGCTGTACCCCGGTTACGATCCTCACTTCGTTGCCAGAAGAGGCGCTCGTCATTACCCATGTAAGGTGCACTCTCCATTTGGCTTTGATGCTTGAGGATGGCGTTCCGCTTAGCCCTCAGTTCTTCGGGACTAATAGGCACAGCCATCTCGATGTTCTCTATTTCCCATTCGGCCCATGCGCCACGGTACATCCAGATGCGGCAGTCTTTCAGCCATTCAGCACCTTCTTCCTTCTCCAGGTCGATGGCAGCGAACACAGCATCGGTGCAGACACGGTGTGTGCCGTGCGGATCGGCCAAGTCACCAGCCACAAATATCTGGTGCGGACGCACTTCGCGCATCAAGTTGCGCACAATCTCCACATCCACCTCGCTGATAGGGTTCTTCTTCACCTTACCGGTCTCGTAGAAAGGCAGGTCAAGGAAGTGGCAGTGGTCCAAAGGAATGTTGTTGTACGTACAGGCGGTGCGTGCCTCACCACGACGTATCAAGCCTTTGATGGTCAAGATGTCACGGGTATCCATGTCACCGTCTTTTTTCTCACGAAGATACTTGCGCATCTCAGCATACTTGTTCTTGATAACTTCATCGGCATTATCATTAAACAGTTGGTTGAAACCGTTGATGAAGTGCAGGAAACGTACCACTTCCTCATCGCCCACGGCAATGTTTCCGCTGGTTTCGTAAGCCACATGCACATCGTGTCCCTGCTCCACCAAGCGACGGATGGTTCCACCCATAGAGATTACATCATCATCGGGATGAGGCGAGAAGACAATAACCCGTTTGGGATAAGGCGTGGCACGTTCGGGGCGGTAAGTATCATCAGCGTTCGGTTTGCCGCCCGGCCATCCGGTAATGGTATGCTGCAGGTCATTGAATATCTTAATGTTGACATTATATGCCGAACCGTAAAGTGCCAAGAGTTCACTCAGTCCATTCTCATTGTAATCCTTATTTGTCAACTTCAGGATAGGTTTACCCGTAAGCTGGCATAGCCACACAATGGCGCTTCGAATAAGTTTGTCGTTCCATTCGCACGAAGTCACCAGCCAAGGACGCTGGATGCGGGTCAGGTTGGCGGCAGCCGAAAGGTCTACCACGATATGGGCATTGTTGTGCGTCTGCAGGTAAGAAGCCGGAATGGTATCTGTAATGTTACCTTCCACACATTCCTTTATCATCTGCGCCTTGTCCTCTCCCCATGCCATCAGGAACACTTTTTTTGCCGCAAGAATAGTAGACACGCCCATAGTAATGGAACTGATAGGCGTAGCTTCAATAGTGCCGAAAAGTTTGGAAGCGTCATTGCGCGAGTCGTTATCCAACAGGATAAGACGAGTGGTAGAGTTCAGGCGCGAACCCGGTTCGTTGAAGCCGATGTTACCCAAGCGACCAATGCCAAGCAAAGCAATGTCTATCCCACCGAAGCTCTCGATGCGTTGTTCGTAGAGGCGGCAATATTCAAAAATAGTGTCCTTGGCAATGGTGCCGTCCGGTGAAAAGATATTCTGACAGTCAATGTCCACATGGTCCAACAACATCTCCTTCAAAGCATTGAGATTGCTGTTCACCGCATCGGAAGCCAGCGGATAGTATTCGTAGAGATTGAAGATAATGACGTTGCGGAAGCTCAGCCCTTCTTCCTTATGCATCCGTATCAAGGCGGAGTAAACATTGCGTGGAGAATTTCCTCCAGGCAGAGCCAGCACGCAGAAGCGTCCGGCTTTTTGCTTGTCACGTATCAACTGGGCTATTTCGCGCGCTATCTGGTCGGCGCCTTCTTCCGGTGTTTCGTAAATGTCTGTAGGAACTTTCTCCAGTCGTGTCAATACGGAGCGCTCAAAAGCGTTCTCCGGTCGGTAATAACGGGGCGACACCCTGTTCAGTGTGATTTGAGAACTCAAGTTGGTTTTCATTTGTATAACTAATTTATAGGTTGTTGTTTCAGTTGTCTGACGTGTTATATTTTAGAGTCTTGTGCACAATTCAGCCACAAATATAACGCATAATTCGGGATATGCCAAACTATTACTGTTTCAAATACTTTATCAGTGCTTCCAGATAATAATAATCGGCATAATTCAACGGAACATCTATCTCTGAACCGTGGGGTAGCGAACCGGTGGAATGCATTAGGATAAAGCCTTCGTTTTCTCCTTTCTCCGCCAGATAATCTTTGCCCGAAAGACTTTGCAATATCCGAAGAGCATAATCGGAATACTTCTGCCCTTCGGGAACAAATCCGGCAAGGTCGATGAACGCGGAAGCAATGACAGCCGCAGCGGAAGCGTCACGGGGCGTGTCGGAAGCAACGGGTGCATCGAAGTCCCAGTAAGGGATGCAATCGGTGGTCTTGACACGGTTCATAATCATATCAGCTACATGGACGGCCTGTTGTAGGAAAGCAGTATCCTGGGTCTCCTTATAGCAAAGGGTGTATCCATAAACCGCCCAAGCTTGCCCTCTCGCCCAAGCCGACTCATCGTTCTTACCCTGATGGGTCTGCTTCCTTTCCACAGTGCCGTCATTGTTGTAGCTCACCACATGATAGCAGGTATAGTCGGGACGGAAATGGTTCTTTAGGGTGGTCTGCGCATGGCGGACAGCCGCATCGCGGTATTTCCGGTCGCCACTCAGTTTGGAAGCCTTGAAGAGTAATTCCAGATTCATCATGTTGTCGATAATAACAGGGAAGTTCCACGCCCCGAAGTCCCACGAACGAATACATCCAATAGCAGGATTAAAGCGCGCATAAAGATTATCGGCAGTCTCGATAAGCACCTCTTTAATCGTATCATTCGGAGCCAACCGGAGTGCGTTGCCATAACTGCAATTCACCATAAATCCCACATCATGCGTGTTTGTCTGTTTGCGCACGGGGTTCAGTTTGTTTGTAAAGCGGATAGCCTGGGCTTTCAGCGAGTCGTTGCCCGTCAGTTCGTAAGCAAGCCATAGGCTGCCGGGGAAGAAACCGCTCGTCCAATCGTAGACGGAGCACAGCCGGCGTTGTCCCAGTAACTCTTTCGGCGGATTGGCGTGAATAGAGTCTTCATTGATTTTGTGCTCCAACTGTTTCTCAAGGAAAGCCGTCTCATAGCCCGACCACCGGGTACGTGGCATCATTAAAGAGTCTTCCAAATCGGCTGCTGTAGACAGCAATTGGTAGGTTGCCACTTCTTCGGCATGGTCAATCCACGCTTCCTGCGAAGCGGACGATGCGGGTTGCTGACGGCATCCGGTCAGACTCAAAGCCAATGCCATTGCGGCAAACAGATAATTATGTCTCATGTCTGTTAGAATTTAATAAATTGTATATACTTTATTCTTTGCAGACAAAATTAGCACAAACACTCCATAAAACGACTTTTACGTGTTGAAAGCGGCTTTTTGGAGTGTTGAAATAACCTTCACTTTTGTTCATCAGACTGTCATTTTTGTGCAAGATGGGGGCAAATCATTATTTCCCATATTCCGAAGGAAGACAACCGACGTATTTTTTGAAGCTTGTGGAAAAATAAGCAGGAGTGCTAAACCCTACCATCGCACTAATTTCCGATATCGTGTATTTGCCTTCCTTCAACAGTTTGCAAGCCTTGTTGAAACGCATTTTCCGAATGAACTCGTTGGTCGATTCTCCTGTCAGGGCTTTCATCTTCAGATGCAGATTGGAACGGCTCATAAACATTTCACGCGCAAACTCATCCGTCGTGAAATCAGAGTCGTCCATATGTTTCTCCATAATGTCCATTGCCTGTTTCAGCAGTTTCTCATCCATGGGATTAAGTGCAACCTTTTCCGGTTCTATCTCCATCGATTTGGCATAACGCTCAATGACCCGACGACGAGTACGGAACAGGTTTCGGATCTTTACGGCTACCACATTCAAAGAAAAAGGCTTGGGAATGTAATCATCCGCCCCTACTTGCAACCCCTCTAATTGTTCCTTTATGTCCGCTTTGGCCGATAGGATAATAACAGGAATATGACAGGTATTCAAGTTTTGCTTGACACGCTTGCACAATTGCAGGCCATCCATCACAGGCATCATAACATCAGTCAAAATCAAATCAACTTCCTGCTCCTGAAGCAAGTCTAACGCCTTCTCACCATTTTCCGCCTGGCACACACGATAAGTTTTCTCCAATTCTTCAGCCAAATATTGACGTATATCGGCATTGTCTTCCACAATCAATATGTTTTCGTCCCGCTGCTGTCCGGAAAAAGTTTCCAAGCCGCTTTCACTGGCATCATCCACAAGGGACGTATCTTCAATGTCAACCGTGTACATTTCCTGTTGATTAGTTGTATGAATATCTTCATCCGCCACTACATTGCATTCGGCTCTTTCTTCCGGCATATAAGCGTCAGGATCCGTAGGCAGGTAAATAGTAAACGTACTCCCCTCTCCTTCCCTGCTCGTCAATTCAATACGGCCATGATGCAATTCCACCAATCGTTGAACCAACGAAAGACCTATACCGCTGCCAAAGTGTTCATCAGTGCCTTGATAAAAGCGTTCGAATATCTTATCTTGCTTGCCGGCAGGAATGCCGGTGCCCGTATCCGCAACTTGCAATAACAACCAGCCATTCTCCACTTTCAAGTTCACGCTAATGCTTTTTCCTTCACCTGTATACTTAAAAGCATTGGACAACAAATTGTTTTCTATCAGTTCCACATATTCGGGATCGCAAAGGATTTCTTTTCCCTCCACATCCGAATAAAAGTCGTACTTAATTTGTTTGCGCTGCGCAATCCGTTCGTAGAAGCGGAAATTCTTTTCAACAACCTCATGGACAGGCATGCGCCTAACCCGCAAATGAAACACTCCTAACTCCGCACGACGGTAATCCATCAGTTGATTTACCAAGTGCAGCAACCGGTTGGTGTTCTGTTTGATGAGTTCCAGTTGTTTATGTTCCCAGCGACCGTTAACTTTCATCAGCAAGTCTTGGAGAGGAGCCAATATCAACGTAAGCGGCGTGCGCAATTCATGCGATATGTTGATGAAGAAACGCAACTTCATTTCGTTCACTTCTTTTTGCCGTTCCTTATCCACACGTTCCATTTCTATCTGCGCCTTCATCATTTTTTGCGTCCAGAAGTATCTGAGAATGAAATAAGCACTTCCTATACCTGCAATGACAAACAGCAGAGTAGCCCACCAAGTCCGATACCAAACAGGCAGAATATGAATTTTCAGTACAGTGGGGTTGTCGTTCCATTTACCGTCATTATTGGCGGCTTTTGGAAAAGCCACGCGACTTTGACCCTTTTGGCCAAACAGGATTGCCCTCTTTGGCTACAATATGATTGCCCCTTTTGGCCAAAATAGCATTGACCACTTAGCTCACCTATTGTTATAGATTTTTTTGTGTAGATTTGAGTGCCCGAGTCCTGGTGTAACGGGGGTGATAATAAAATCTATACAAATGG
>CASENS010000123.1 GCA_949289345.1 uncultured Bacteroides sp. | reverse complement strand
CGACACCTTCCTCCGTCAACGTCCCGACCCCGACCGTCCCTTTGTATTGGCGGGCTTCAGCCAAGGCGGCAAGGCGGTGGTGGAACTGCTGAAGACGATGCCCGCCGACGTGGCGCGCCGCCAGGTGGCGGCCAACGTGCTGGGCTATAAGGTGACACCCGCCGACACGCTCGCCACGGAGAACATCCGTTCGGCGCGGGGAGCCACGGACACGGGCGTGACCATCTGCTACAATTCCGTGTCCGACGTGCGCTACATCCAGCCCGTGGTGGCAGCTCCCTGTGCGATGTGCATCAACCCCGTGAACTGGCGCACCGATGCCACGCCCGCCACGCTGCACGACACCATCACCGTCACGTCTCGCCCCAGCACCATGTGTTGGTCGTGAAAGGCTACAGCGGCTCGGAATACCAGCCCATCCTGGGCTTCCTCAATGTGGGCGACTTCCACAGTGCCGAGCCGTGGCTCTACGAGGAATGCCTGCGCGAGAACATCCGGGCACGGGTGGAGGCTTATTATAAGGAACAGAGTTAAACGGATTTGAATGATACGCAAGATACTGACATATTACGCCGCCCGCATGGGCGACACCACCGCACACGGCGGCTCGATAGTACTCGGCTGCCCTACGGTGATGATAGGAGGATGACAGTATAAACGAATAAAAAGCAGTAAATTATGAGATATTTTACCTTACAGGAATGTATCCACTCCGATACGGCAAAGGCACGGGGCATCGACAACACGCCCGGTGCCGAACACGAAGCACACATCGTGGAGAGTATAGAGACCTTGATAGACCCGCTGCGTGAGGCGTGGGAAGCGTATTGCAGGCAGCACGACTTGGGCAAAGTGGGCATCCGCATCTCCTCCGGCTATCGTGGACCGGAACTGAACAAGGCGGTGGGTGGTTCATCCACCTCGGCGCACTGCCACGGCTATGCCTTCGACCTTGTGCCGACAAACGGGAAGATGAGGGAGTTCAAGCGTTTCTGCCGGGAGTTTCTTGCCGACAAAGCCTTCGACCAGCTGATTTCCGAAAAAGAAAACGATCAGGGTGTGCCCAACTGGATGCACGTGGGCTACAAGCATCCTGACGGAGTGCTGCAACGCCGCCAATACCTCTCAATGATAGGCGGAAAGTATTATCCCATGACTAATTGATAAATGACAGAAAATATGAAGAAAAACAGATTATTTACAACAATATGCCTCATGGCGGCAATCCTGTTTACCGCCTGCACGCAGGACGAACTGGCGGAACAGGGCAACACCCTGCCCGACGGCGAATACCCTTTGCAGATAGGTCGTGTCAGCATCACCGCGGAGGCGAGCGAAGAGCCGTGGACGCGCGTCAGCGAAAGCACAGACGGGAAAAGCAGCGTGTGGGAAACAAACGACGAGTTCTATGTGAAGTTCGAGGGCAGCGACGAGGTGGGCATATACAAGATAACCGATGCCGCAATGGGTGCGGTGAAACCTGTCAAGTCTATCTATTGGAAGAACACGCAGCCTGCAAAGATTATTGCCTGGTACGCCAACCCGCAGCCCAACGAAGCCAACTGGATGTACTTCGATGACCAAGATAGAGACGGCCTGGCCTACTTGCTGCGGGCCGAGCAGACAGCCGCATACGGAGACACCCCGGTGTCCTTACAGTTCACCCACCAGTTTGCTAAGCTGCGCGTCGTCACCAAAGGCACAGCCGAGGTGGGGCAGATTATAGCCAAGGACGCTCACACCTGGTGTCTAGTGCAGGACGGGGAAATAACGCGCAGCCTCGGAAGCTATAGTTATATGTATAAGAAGGAATACGAGGGCATAGGCACCTGCTGGGAAATCAATGCGGCGCCTTGTGACATCGAAATCTTTGATGTTTCTCCCGAAGGAGAGCCTCTCTTTCAAAGTACTTGTCGCCTTGATTCCCCCACAACCTTGGCGGCAGGCACGCTCAACGTCGTCACGATAACGGCCCACCGGCAGGGCACACAGACCATCGACCTCTCCACGCTGACCGACACTCGCGTGATTAACGATAATGGTATTTACTATGTTACCGGTACAGGTCAATATGGCATACAAGTGACGAATGGCAATCCGGAAATCTACCTGGAGGATGCACAGATAAGTGTGTCGGGCGGCAATGCCATCGACATCACGGGCGGCAACCCCACTATCCATGTAAGGGGTGAGGGCAACACCGTATCTTCCAGCAACGGTGCGGGCATCTATGTGGCAGAAAGTAGAATAGTTACCATACAGGGCAATAGCACGGAAGATGCTCTGACCTGCGAAGGCGATGAAAGTGGAGCAGGAATAGGTGGTTATTATTCTGGTAGGACGGTTTATTCTTGCGGAAACATCAACATAAGTAATGTAACAATAACAGCTCGTTGCAATTCTGTCAATAGTATGGGAGATGGATTTGCTGGAATTGGAGCGGCAGGAAACGCCTCAGTGGGAAGCATTAATATCAGTAATTCTATCATAAATGCCATAGGTAGTGGAAGTTATTTATATGGAGCTGCCGCTATCGGTGGAGGATCGACTGGTGACTCGTCTGGTCAAACAGAATTTGATATCACCATCTCGAACTCAGAGATTCATGCGACAAAAGGTTCTTCCCATGCTTCATACATTGGAGCCGGAGGAGATATTACATCCCGACCGGCGAATTACGATATAATCTCCACCGCCCGGATAACCAGTAGCTCCATATATAATGAAAGCGGGACTGAGATAACGCAATAGTTTTGTTTCCCGAAGTGTCACTTCGACCATCACAAGGTGGAACTTTGACCGAATCGAAGTGGCACTTTAGGAAACGCAAGGTGAAACAGAGAAAGCTAACATAATTATTAACATTCTAAATTTTACGACTATGCCATTCTGGAAGAAAGCATATCAGAAAAAGCAAGGGGTCTATTATCCCCAAGCCATCGTGCAGGGCAAACCTGTAGAAACGGAAACCATCGCAAAGGATTTGTCGAAGATTTCCACAGTGAGCAACTCCGATGTCCAGGCCGTCTTAGGCGACATTGCGGGCGTGATGCACAGCCGCATGGCACAAGGCAAGAGTGTCCACATCAAGGGATTGGGCTACTTCCGCTATACGCTCGACACCGTTGGCGTAGAGAATTTGGAAGATTTCGACTTCGAAAAGCAGGTGAAAGCCGTCCGCGTGGAGTTCATTCCCGAACGCACCCGCCTTGCCAACGGCACCTACACCCGTGCCCTCGTAGACAGCGACCAACTGGAATGGATAGAGCTTTCGCCCGACACACAGGACAGCGACCCGGCACAGGATGAGGATGACGAGGATGTAACGGAGAATCCATTGGGCTAAGTTGGTAATTAAGAGCGGTCGCCCCTTCGGGCGGCTGCTCTCCAAAGCGTTTTAATATTTGTCGGTGCTTGCCCATTCTGCCGAGCGAAGTAAAGATGCACGAAAGTGAATAATGGGAAGAAAAACTGTGTCCGTTGATTGTCAAGCGGTTGAAAAGCATTACCTTTGTCTTCCTAAATTGTGACACATGGAGAATCAAGGAGAAATCATACTATATCAGCCGGACAATGAAGTGAAGCTGGAAGTGCGGCTGGAGAATGAGACCGTTTGGTTGAACCGGGCACAGTTGGCCGAACTGTTTGCCCGCGATGTCAAAACAATCGGCAAGCATGTGAACAATGCGCTGAAAGAAGAATTGGCAGGTATTTCAGTTGTCGCAAAATTTGCGACAACTGCCGCCGACGGCAAAGTGTACCAAGTGGAATACTATAATCTGGACATGGTTCTGTCTGTCGGCTATCGGGTTAAATCCAGCCGAGGCATAGAGTTCCGGTGTTGGGCAAACAAGGTACTGAAAGAATATCTGCTGAAAGGCCATGCCATCAACTATCGGTTGGAACAGATGGATACAAGGCTTCAGCAGCACGAAAGGCAGATAGAATACCTGACGGATAAGATGGATTTCTTCGTCCGCACCTCATTGCCACCTGTAGAAGGTATTTTCTACGACGGTCAACTGTTCGATGCTTACAAGTTCGCCACAGACCTCATCCGCTCGGCAAAGGTATCCCTGCTGCTGATAGACAACTATGTGGACGAATCGGTGCTGCTGATGCTCAGCAAGCGGAACTCCGGCGTGGCAGCCGACATCTACACGCAGGCCGTCAGCCACCAACTGCAGCTGGACTTGCAGAAGCATAACAGCCAATATCCCCCGATAGGCATCCATACCTACAAGAAGTGCCACGACCGCTTCCTGATTATCGATGGGACGAATGTCTATCATATCGGAGCCTCGCTGAAAGACCTCGGCAAGAAGATGTTCGCCTTCTCCAAACTGGAGATACCGGCTGCGAGCATCACCGATTTGCTATAAGATATTACGAACCATCCCCATTATTCCGCCTGCCCTTTGCGAACGCCCGCAAGAGGCAGGCGGTTTCCTTTTTCCAATCTGTCAAGGCATAGAGAAGATATGCAGACAGTTCATGCTGTCGCTTGAAATGATAAAAGCGTTCTTTACAGAACAACGGCTGCGCCTCGGCAATGCCATTCAAGCAAACTTGACGGCTATTGCCGAGGCTTGCGCGTTCTTTGACAGGTTGGAAAACAAACGAAATAATGGGATGGAGCATACTGGACAATCCTTTTTTTTATACCTTTGCGGTATCATCACTTAAAGAAAGGAAACAGTATGGAAACAAAAGAAGAAAAGCTGAAGGAAAAAGAACCGGAAGCAAAGAAAAGCCTGATGGAAGAAATGGATGAAGAAGCCAAGAAGCAAGGCAAGAAAGTAAGCAAAACGTGGGAAGCCGCTATGAGACTGAAAGGCAGCTTGATAGTAAACGACCCTAAATTCTTGTTGTAGTTATGCGCTATCTTATAGATACGAATATTTTTGTTTATTTGGCTCTCGACACCGGATTGTTGAGTAAAGACGTATCAGCCCTTATAGAAGAGCCGGATGCCGTGCTCTATATGAGTGCGGAATCCGTACGCGAACTAATTGTGGGCTACCGCAACAAGGGCTTGTGCTCCATGTAATCATTTCCCATGCTATTACCGAGCACCTGCCGTTCATTTCGAGCGACACGCGCTTCCCGTTCTACCGCAGTCAAGGACTTGACCTGATATTCAACGAAAAGTAACACTTACAAGACATATCCCCATCGTTTCGTCCCGCCCCTCTCCCCGCAAGGAGGAGGGCGGGACGCTTGTTTTCCAGCCTGCCAGCCTTCCCCGACCCCTCCCGTGAAGGGTAGAAAGGGACGAAATGAAAAGAGATAAGTATAACAACCAAATAAAAGAACAGAAATATGATAAGGAATAAAACATTGATAAAAGGTTTCGCATTAGCGGCTTTCATACCTCTTTTTGCGGCGTGCAGCAGCGAGGACGATGCTATTGTGCAGGGCGGAGAGGCACAGCCTGTGCAGATAGATATTACCCGTGCCACGACCGATGGTAATGATTGGACGTGGCAAAACAATGACCAATTGAAACTGTATGTTACTTCACCAAGCAGAAGATGCGCGATGCCGCCAATGCGGTAGAGCTTAGCATTGACAAAGGCAGTGTGAAGTCTTCTACGGGTGGCGGCACTACCACTGAGCTGGACGAAGACGAGACGGAAAATCCGTTGGGGTAATTTTTCAGCGAAAGGAGCAATGAGTTCAGACAGAGGATGAGATTACAGACAAAAATTCTTGCCGGGTATTTGGTCTTGGTGGAGCCTCCGGTTTGCAGCCGGGCGTGAACTACCTGTTCCCCGTCACCGTCAGCAAGACCGGACTGACGGTAGGCTCGGCTGAAATCAAGGATTGGGTGACCGTAACCGGTGACGGCAACACGGCCTTGATGTAAACGGCAACAGCCATCCCGT
>CASENS010000122.1 GCA_949289345.1 uncultured Bacteroides sp. | reverse complement strand
CCTTGGCCAAATCTTCTTCCCAAGTACAGTCGTGCATCGGGCTTACGCCAATCCATTTTTCTTCATCTTCCCATTCTCCGCCATGCCATTCTACAAAGATTTTACCTTCAAAATTATTTGCAGGTTCCATGTTACGAAGAATGTCGTATGCCTCGCGGAAGGCGTAGAGATTGTCCAGATGTTCTGGCTCGTATTTCTCCAGATACGGAAGAAGTTCGTCGAAGCCGACTTGCGTTAGTAATTCTTTTAGTGTCATAATTATTTGTAGTAGAAGTGTTATGCTATAACGATTTTATTATCTAAGTCTAATGTGACCTCCTGCCCAAGCCTAATGGGCAGAGCCAAGTTATAATCGAGCAGGAATTGGTTGCCTGAGTTCAGTTCATTTTGCGTATCATACGGCGGTGCATCTCTGCATAAATTGCGGAAGTGATGAGGATACGATTTGTCATGATAAGGGATGGTAATCACTCCGGCTTTTGCTTGCCTGTCTAATATCCGTTTTGCCTTGTCGAGTTCGCGGATGGACATGGAAGCCGTTTCTTTCAATGAATATCTTTCGCTTTCTATGTCTTCATACAGTTGTCTGGGAGAGTACCCCAGCAGTTGCAGGCATAATAGTTCTTCTATTGAAAGACAAGAAAGCCTCCATGCCTCCATTTTATTTTGCCTCTTCTTGACTGTCTCTTTCCAATCTTCTTCTCTATTTTCCATAAGATGGTATTTTATTTTGCGGCAAAGGAAACCTTTCGATGCGCCGAATCGGAGCATAGGCTGACTATTTTTTACCTTGTGCTGCGATTTGGCTCTTAGATGACGGAACTTTGTACCATCAAACCAAATAGGAGGAACGAAATGAAACGAGAGACGGTTGCCATATTCATTGTGACATGTATTATTTCTGCTGTAATGCTTTTCCTGCTTGTCTCGCTTTGTGGGGGAATGTCGGAAGAACGGTGGGTCAGGATATAAATCGAATGTAATATGGAAAAAGTAAGCTTTAGCTTGAGGAGTGGTTTGCGGAAGTATTGGTTACATGCCCGGGTATCTTTGGATAAATGGTCGACTATCCTTGGATAAATGCCCAAGTATCCAATAATAGTTGTATTTCCTTTCTTGAAGTATGAAGCCTTGCATCATTTGTCCGGCGTTATCTTCGGTACTTGCGTCCTAATAGGCGGGGGGAAGTGTCTTATTTGATTGAAATCGGATGCGAAAAGCAAAACAAATATCATAAGTATACGGGTTGCGAATGATTTGTGCCTATTCACTCGCAACCCGTGACCCGTCATGGGATTTGTCGCATCCGTCCAATCAGTTCATCTCCCAACTCACTTTTCACCTCGATGTGTTTTAGCACGGCCGTGACAAACGGATTGCTTTCAAAGTCACCCCGTACTTGTTCGAAGTCCATTTCCTTCTCCAGACGGGAACCGTCGGCGCCGAATCCTGTCATGGAAGCCATGGAAAATTCCTTCTTGGCATCCTCGTACACCATGCGGTCCAAGCCGATAACGGCTTCCTTCCATTTTTCAACAATACGGATAATGTCGGAAGCGGTTATTTCTTCGGGCTTCACACCGTAAAACTCTTCTAATTTTTCGTAAGCCCATGTCCATTCGTAGGTGTAGTAATGGCGGTGCATCCGCTCGAACTCGGCATTGATTTCTTTCAACTTGTTCACCTTTCCGCTTTCGATGTCGGCTATCAGGGTATCAACTTCGCTTTTGGGAGCGATGAGGCCGGAGATGTCCACCCATTCACCGTGTCCTATCGGTGTGTCCGGACGCAGGCGGGCACGGATTTCCTCATTGCTTCGGAAGTCAGTCTCCTCCAGCCGCTTGATGACTGAATTGCCCAAAAACTTATGAATAGCTATCTCGTAGAAGCGGATACCTTTCATCAAGGCTGAGTTGCGTATCTTGGTGCTGTGGAACGAATAGGTGTCCGACAACTCCCCACTGACATGACGCAAGTTAAGCAGAATTTCGCGTCCTTTGAACATTTTCTGTACCGTATAAGGGCTGAGCAGGTTGTAGTTGATGAAGTCCAGCTTGTTGGAGTCCTTGCGTCCGTCTCGTTTGGGCCATTTCTGCGCGTCGCGGATGGTTCCTACGCTGCGCAGGTTGACTCCCGGTACTAAATAGGTTGTGTTGTTTTGCTCTATCAGGTAGGAGAAAGGCAGGTTCGTCGTATCCGAATGCGTGACGTGACGTCCCATGACCAGTGAGAAGGCACCGACCCGTGCCGGCCACAGCAGATAGGAATCGGATGTGGTCTTGGCTCCGCGTTCCAACGTGCCTTGATGGATGGGGCCGAGTTTGTACATATGGTTGCTTTGGTTGGAGCCGGAGCCCGCGTTCATAAAGGAGAACATGCCGGCGATGAGCAGCGTGGACTTGTGATGTGTCACTGTGAACGGACCGGCGAAAATGGCGCATGCTTCGCCGTTCTCTCCTTGGCAATTGCTGAAGAACAAGGAGTCGGAAGCTGAATAGTTGTGTCCCAGCTTGCAGGCTTGCCCTACGAAGCAACGGCTCAGCATGGCTCCGTCGTCCACATGCGAGCCGCTGGAGATGATGAAATCGTCGCAGATTACTCCGTCCCCGATGTATACTGGCGCCTCACCGTTGCTGTTGACGCTTCCGTTGGACAAGCGGCACGTGCCGCTGATGTGGGCATAGTCACCAATGCGTACGTTCTTGACGGAGCCTGTATTGACGATGGTCACATGCGAACCGATGCTGCCCGTGGCCGAAGCGTGCTTGTTGGCGTAATAGTCCGTTATCTCCTTCAAACGGGCTATCAGTTCGGGACGGTGACGGTAGAGTGCCATGATGTAAGCTAAGTGGGCCGAAAGCTTGTCGTTAATCAGTACCTCGCGTCCGCCGGTTTCGTTCAAGACAGATACTTCTACACCGTTTCCGAATCTCGACACCTCGTCTACCAGCAACATGTCTACGTTCTCGATGAATGTGTCATGTCCTATCTCATAGTTGGCGATGTAGTTCTGGATATGCTCGATGCAGCAATTGTCGCCCACCGTGACATTGTGCAGCGTTACATGGCGCAGGCCGGAATGCTTGCGGATGCCGCCCGGAAGAGTGAATTCCGATTGGAACATGCCTAATTTCACCTCACCCGAGAAGCGCACATGGTGTACGTATTCCGTTGTAAACTCGGGCACTACGCTTACGTAATCCCAATTGTCGGCCAGGCAAGACTGGCTCTTTAGCCGGAGGATTTCGTCCTCGGTCAGTTTTCTATACTTATTCATCGTAGGTAGGATAAAGGAAATCGTTATAAGGATACTTTTGCACGTGTAGTTCGCGCACACGCTTGTAGACCAGTGTCTTCAGCTCTTCCAGATTGGTCTTCTCGCGGGCGGATATGAAGATGCAGCTGTCTTCCATCTTGGCCATCCAGGTGCGCATCAGGTCCTCCAACGTCAGGTTCTCCTTGGTGCGCGGAGTCAGGTCATCTTCCGCTTTCTGTACGTAGGTGTATGCGTCTATCTTGTTGAACACAAGAATCATGGGCTTGCCTGCCGCACCAATGTCCGCCAATGTCTTGTTTACTACTTCAATCTGCTCCTCAAAATCCGGGTGGGAGATGTCTACCACGTGGAGCAGCAAGTCGGCCTCACGTACTTCGTCCAGCGTAGACTTGAAGGAGTCCACCAGGTCGGTGGGAAGTTTGCGGATGAACCCTACGGTGTCACTCAGCAGAAAAGGCAGGTTGTCGATAATCACTTTGCGCACCGTGGTGTCCAGCGTGGCGAAGAGCTTATTCTCGGCAAAGACTTCGCTTTTAGCCAGCAAGTTCATCAAGGTGGATTTGCCTACGTTGGTGTAGCCCACCAGCGCTACGCGGATGAGCCGTCCTCGGTTCTTGCGTTGCGTGGATTTTTGCTTGTCTATCTCCGCCAGCCTTTCTTTCAGCAGGGACATACGGTTCAAAATAATACGGCGGTCCATTTCCAGCTGCGTCTCACCCGGACCGCGGAGCCCCACGGAGCCTTTACCTCCTCCGGCACCTGAACCGCCTCCCTGGCGTTCCAAGTGTGTCCACAGGCGTTGCAGGCGTGGCAACATGTATTTATATTGTGCCAACTCCACCTGCGTCTTGGCGTTGGCCGTCTGTGCCCGCATGGCAAAGATGTCGAGGATGAGCGAGGTGCGGTCCAGTATCTTCACCTTCAGCTCGCCTTCGATGTTGCGTATTTGCTTGGCGGACAACTCGTCATCAAAGATGACCATGCCTATTTCGCGTTCCGCTTCTTCTTCCTCTTTTATATATTGTTTGATTTCGTCCAACTTCCCCTTGCCCACGTAGGTCACCGAGTTGGCTTGGTCCAGTTTTTGTGTGAACCGTTTCACCACCTCCGCGCCGGCGGTCTCAGCCAGAAAAGCCAGTTCGTCCAGATATTCATTCGTCTTACGTTCGTCCTGCGTCTTGGTGATGAGGCCCACCAGCACGGCGGTCTCTACCTGCGCTTCGGAGATTACAAATTCTTTCATTGCCATCTTATCTATATCTTCTATTATAGAGTTCTACAGTAAATGGGAATTCAGCCCCCTCAACTCTCCCGGATGGAGGCCATCCTCTCTTGTAACCTTAACCTCCCCTTAGGGCAGGAGGGAGGATGAATGCTTGAATTCTCATTCGCCTTATTACACGGCAGCAAATATAGGGATTTATCGGGAGAAAACGGTTAAGACAGAGCAATATCTTGCATGCATGCCGCGGACATAATGATACGGGTTCTGTCTGATGTGTTTCGTGTCTTGATGTCTTTTTATCCTCACTGGCACAAGGACATTTCCAATTGGCATCAGGTAAAACGTAGGTGAATGACTAGACAATCGGATGAAAAAGGAAAGTCCTGACTTTGATGAGAAAAGACAGGACTTCTTATGAAAGCTTGGTATTAACCCATATATATTTGTAAACAATATTATATCCTACATGGCTAATAAATCTAATTTTTCCCGGACAATCTGTT
>CASENS010000121.1 GCA_949289345.1 uncultured Bacteroides sp. | reverse complement strand
TATATAGAACACATTGGCTGTACAAGTTCGGACCGGGAGCGAACAATCATTTGATGTTTTCCCTTACTCCCTCGCCCCCCCCATTTGTCAACCCTTTTCCCTGTCCGCCCCCTATTTGGGAAATTTGTATGTTACTTTGCACCTTGAAATCGACCTCAGAAGTATGTGTAAGGCGACATTTGCCCAATATAAGAGATTGGTGTTTTACACCATATTATATATATACCCAAACGAGTAAGAAAGGAAAATCAAATTATTAACTAACTAAAAATTACGATTATGGAAATGGAAAAGTTTTATGTGGCTCCGGAAGTGGAAGTTCTGGAGGTTGCTGTGGAAAAGGGGTTCCGTGCGAGCCTGGAGGAAGGCGACGGCAATTTCGGTGGTGACCCGTGGGGAGAGGCTTGATTGAGGAACAATTAATACTAATTTAATATTAAATTAATCAAAATGAGAACAAAACACATTTTTTATTCAATGGCGTTGGTAGCCGCACTGGGAGCTTGTACTCAAGAAGAGTTTAACACTCCGGTGGAAACTAACGAGCAGAACTTGGCTGTCCGCCCGTTGCTGGGAGACATCCAAATCACAACGGATCCGCAAACCCGCTTTGCGCTGAATGAGGACGATGCTACAAAGGCACAGCCCGTGTTCGCTGAGGGTGATAAGTTAGGTGCAGCAATCATTGACGTGCCGACTTATAATACGACAAGCGGAACCACTTATGAAGAGGCGCTGGAAAATGCGGATAATGGACCGGTAGACCTCTACAACATTGTTGAGTACTACTCAAGCAACAACTGCTTCACGCTGAGCAACGGCATCTGGACAGTGGACCAGCCAATGGTGGAAGGTAACTACCTGTTCTATGCTCCGTACAACCAGAAAATGCAGCAACGTACTCCGCTGAGCATTACGCTGCCCGAAGAGCAGGACGCTTCGGAGACTCGGAGCGCACTGGAGGAGTTCTACAACAGCGGCAATGTGGTTCGCGTGGGTTATCAGTTCCTGGAAGCAAAGAACGGCGAGCCCCAGAAGCCTAACGTGAACATGATGGATGTGTTCGCTTACCCGTTGTTCACCATTCAGAACAACTTCAGCGGATATCTGGTGGATGAAAATTATCAAAACGCTGAACTCTATACAGGTCCTATTACATTGGACAGCTTACAGGTTAGCGTTGTAAACGCTTCTAATGTGATTCAGGAAATGGTTTGCGGAGGCGTGCTGAAACATGCAGACGCTACAAAGACCGGTCTGTCAGCAACGGAAGGTGTTGTAGGTATGATGAAGAAAGCCGGCAAGTGGATGAACTCTCCGATGGAGAACTATACCAAGGATTTGCTTTCTGCTACGACAACCGGTTGCGCTGGCAACGCTGGAAGTAAGACGGATGTAGCTAAGACGGATCGTAAAGACGGTATCATCACAACCTTCGACTTTGGAGGTAAGGCTTTGGCTACCAAAGGTTCCTATCAGTTCTACGGCGTGTTGCCCGCTGCTGTTTATACAAGCGAGGACGGAGCTAAGCAAATGCGTTTGACGCTCTATGTAACCATCCAGGGCAAGCAGTATAAGGTTGAACAGGCTGATGTAACGGTAAATGCTCAGAGTGGTGATGTTACTGTTGGACAAGGAAAATCCGGTGTTCTGCTGACTTCTGATGTAGATAAGATTACCTTGATTAAGGGTCAGAAATATCCGCAGGAAGAACTGAACTTCGACAAGGAGGAAGGTCTGAGCCCGAAGGCAAGCGCAGGCAATATCTTGACCGTGAACTTGATGGGTGGAGTAACATCCGCATCTGTAACAGCTCAAGTAGCTACTTTGGTTCCGGAAAAGGCTCCTGTTACTCTCATCGAGAACAACGAAGACTTCATCGGCTTCTTCAAAGACCAGTTGAACGGTTCTGCATTGGCTGAACAGTCAGCAGGTGGTATTGATGGTCCGAAGTATCAATTCTCTAAGGAAACAGAAGCATTGATAAACAGCGAACTGATTGACGCCTTGTTCACTTACAACAACAAGGGTTCGTTGACTATCGACCGCGGTCTGGTTATCGCTAACAATGTGAAGGTTAAGACAATTGGAACTGCAAACAGTGTAAATTCTAATTATACTCCGGTAACCTTCGTAAGCGCTAACAAGAATGAGTATACTATTAACTTGAAGACAAACAGTGCTGACTATGATGTAACTACTACGACAAATGTGTTGGTTTCAACGCATGATAGCAAGAATCTCTCTGTTCATGTATTGAGCGCTGGTAACTACACGTTAAGTGCCGCTACAGAAGTAGGTAACTTGCGGAATGAAGGTACAGTGGCAACAGGAACCAATAATCTGACAGTTGATGAGTTCGTGAATAACGGAGAATTGCAGGTTAAAGCAAGTGTAATTGGTGAAATAGAGAACAACGGCAAGATAACTGTTGCAAGCGATGCTGACAACGCAGGCTTCACCGTAAGCGCTGGTGCAGGTGTTATCATGATTAACAGCGGCTTGAGCGATGTTGAGGCAGTGCTGGAAGCTATCTCTGTAAATCCTGAACAGACTGTAGTTTATGAGACAAGTGCAACTGTTGATGCTGACGCTATTAAGACGGCTGACGCATATGCTAAGATTAATGCAATCAGCGGTAATGCCGTAACGTTGAACCAGGGAGCATTGGATCAGCTCAAGGATATCAAGACCATTATAACAAGCGGTGACATCACCTCTCAAGTAAATGGTACGTTGGACTTGACAGACTTGACTCTTCAAGTAACAACAAGTGCTAACTGGAGTGGCAATGGTAATACGGTTGTCAACAATGCAACAGTTGTTCTGGATAACAGCGTAACATTGACATTGAACAACATCCGTGTGAATGGTACTGTGATTGCCGGAAACGGAGCCAAGATTTCCGCTAACGGAGAGGACGGTTTCTGGAACGGTAAGAAGAACTGATAAAAACATTGATAACCAATAAGAAATCCCGGCAGGAGCAGATCCTTGCCGGGATTTTTATACCCTTCTGTTCAAAAACATAACGAAAGCAATTGAATATTTCGGTCTGATTGGTTACTATTGCAGTCTGAAATCTATTCGTATCATCTTAAAATCGTGAAATATGATGTGTCGCTATAACAGGTCACTGTCTTCTGAAAGAGAAATACGCAGCCTCTTCGAAAATGGAGCGAAAAATGAGGGCGGAGTGGAGTTTGAGAAAAAACTGCTCCTGGAGGGCGGAGCAGTCTACATCGCAGACATCTACTGCGGGAAAGAATTGAAACTGCCCAAATTGGTTGTTCCGGCCAAGACGGTCATTGAGCTGAAGAGAAACCTGCGATACGACACCTTATATCGATGCCGGGAGTTATTTGAAAGGCTGAAGAAGAATCCGGACGTAGAGCATTTTTATGTGGTCTGCACAGAAAGATATTTCCCCGGGAGTTACGCAGACAAGTACAAAGAGGGAGAGTTTCGTGTGTTTTCAATCGATGCATTGTTTGACGGAAGTTCCTTGCCTCAAGACACAGATAAAACTGAGGATATCGAGGGATTGAGTGAAAAGAAATCCCCCGAAAAGACAAAGGAGGAATTGGTGAACGAGGCTCGGATTGTGGTTTTGAAACAGAAATCCACCTTATTCTTAGGCGCAGGGGTAAGCATAGATGCCGGATTGCCTTCATGGGACAAGCTATTGAAGAATATGTTGGAATACGGCCGAAGAGAGAATTTGCTCGAAATAGATACAGACATAGACAAGGTATATCCGGACATCGGGAAACAATGTGGCAACTCATCCATCATTATGGCAAGGTATATAAAGACAGCCTTGAAAGGTTTAAGGGCTGAGGATAACTTCGACAAAGTAATTCACCATGCTCTGTATTATAATAAAAGGAGAGAAGGAGGGAAACTGGTTGATGCCATAGCCGGAGCTGTCAAGAGACATGGACGGACCCACACCAACCATGGGCTGGAAAGCATCATTACCTACAATTATGATGACTTCATCGAACAGAAGTTGGATCAACTCGAAGTGCCTAACCACGCCGTTCTCGGAAGCAGCCGGGCTGATGCGGACAAATTTCCCATCTGTCATGTGCATGGCATTCTTACGGAACACTATTATACTCAAGAGGGATCGAAGTATGAACCGGAGCTGATTTTAAGCGAAGACAGATATCACGAGATATACCGGGAAGCTTTCCACTGGTCCAACGTGGAGCAGCTCCACGCCTTGAACCAAACCTACTGTTTCTTCATTGGTTTCTCCATGACGGACCCCAACCTACGACGTATTCTGGACATCGCACATGGAATAGGGAGGGAAAAGAAGAAAGAATTGCCTCACTACGCCTTCATGCGACGGGAAACGAATAACGAGCTTTCCGAATCGCAGGCTAAGGAAAACATCCGGATCCAAAAAGAAATTTTGAACAACCTCGGCATCAACGTCATCTGGGTTGACAACTTTGACGAAATCCCCAAGCTAATAGACGAAATATTCAAATGACATTCCCCCCAAAAAAAGGGTAAATGTATTAAAATGCAAGAATGCTATCATTTTGTCATGCTAAGCGTATGTGAGGCTTCTCCTGTCAGCGAAAACAGACGGGAAATCCTTTGCGCCGCTACCAATGTCGAATTGCAGTAATCGGCTGAGGATGTGTCAAAATGCAAAAACGACTGTCAAAAAGTAATGTCATTCTGAGTGCCCATTTCCTGCGGAAAACCCATTCGATAATGACGGGTAATTAACTCCCCTCCTCCTGGGAGGTTGCTCTCCCCGATAACGGGGGAGCAAGGAGGGGGTAGGTGCCCAACGGGCGGGGTGGTAGGACAAGAATGGTTCGGCCTATTTATTATATAGTAATAGGAGTCGCTTCGCGGCATGTCTTACCTACCACCTCCCCCTGCGGGTACTCCTCCTCCCAAGAGGAGGAGAGTTGTGGCTCTCATTCTTTATTCATCATTCTTCGCTCCTTTGATAATCATTAGAGCGGGGAGGCGGCCTCTGTGTCTGTATTCCATGAGGGTGTGTTCCCTACTTCCTTACCTGTACCACCTGTGTGGGCGCCATCTCGATGTTGCGTTTGTCCACCTGGCGAACCACGGCAGCGGCCAGTTGCAGGAAGGCACGTCCGGTGACAGTGTTCTCGTCCAAGGCAACAGGCGCTCCGGCGTCACCGCTTTCACAAATGCTCTGCACAAGGGGAATCTGACCCAGCAGGGGCACATCCAATTCTTCGGCCAACTGCTTGCAACCGTCCTTGCCGAAGATGTAATACTTGTTGTCCGGCAGTTCGGCGGGAGTGAACCACGCCATGTTTTCTATCAGTCCGAGGATGGGCACGTTCACCTTGTCGTTGCGATACATGTCCACGCCTTTGCGTGCATCGGCCAGCGCCACTTGTTGCGGCGTGCTGACAATGACTGCACCGGTGATGGCCAGAGTCTGGAGCAAAGTCAGATGGATGTCGCTGGTGCCCGGCGGTGTGTCGAGTATGAAGTAGTCCAGTTCGCCCCAGTCGGCGTCGCCCACAAGCTGCTTCAAGGCGTTGCTCGCCATGCCTCCGCGCCACAGGGTAGCCTGGTCGGGGTCGACAAAGAAACCGATGGAGAGCAGTTTGAGACCGTATTTTTCGATAGGGATGATGAGGTCGCGCCCCTCGATGCGCTCGGCATACGGGCGGGCATCCTCTACCTGGAACATCTTGGGCACGGAAGGCCCGAAGATGTCGGCATCGAGCAAGCCCACCTTGTAGCCCAATTTCACCAGGGCCACAGCCAGATTGGCGGCTACGGTACTCTTGCCCACACCCCCCTTTCCGCTGGACACGGCGATGACGTTCTTTACGCGGGGAAGCATCTTGCCCGGTTCGGGACGTGCGGCCTGCCTGCTTTCGGTGGTGATGGTCACTTCCACGTCGGGCGATACGTAGGTATGGATGGCCGTCTCGGCGGCCTTTAACATAGACTTCATGAACGGATCGGTCGGCTTCTCGAAGATGAGGGAGAAGCTGACCTTCATGCCGTCGATGCGGAGGTTGTCAGCCACCATTTCCGCCTCGACAAGGTTTTTCCCGTTGCCGGGATAGCGCACGGTGGCCAGTGCGTCGTGAATCAGTTTCGGATAGAGTGTCATGTTATTCATTATTATAAATGGGAATTTAATTGGCACACAGATGACACGGATTGAACAAGATGGCCACAGATTTCTTTTTGTCATGCTGAACGGAGTGAAGCATCTCCCGCACGCATTAAAAGATTCTTCCTCCCTACGGTCGTCAGACTATACCTTAATGAATTTTTCAAAAGCGGTTTTGAGCGAAGCTAATGACAAGCGTATGTTGGCGAAGCCCTTTAAAATCTGTGTAAATCTGTCTCATCTGTGTTATCTGTGTGCTTTCTAAACAGCCCGCTAAATTATCATTTACTTACCTCCAGCCCGCTCCGTTTGTCGCGTCCGTAGCTTCGGTAGTCGTCCAAGGGTATCTCCACGTCGGGCTCCACCAGCGAACCTTCGCGGGGCAGGCGGAAGCGGATGTACTTGATGGAGATACCGCGCGCCAGCCATTGCTGTTCGTAATACGTCCGGATGCCGAGTATTTCGTCGGCCAGTCCGCTGTGGTAGAGGTTGTCGGTAACGACCTCGGCAGGGAGGCGGTTGGCTTCCAGCAGGCAGCGGGTGTAAGTGAAGAGGAAGTTGCTGTCCGTCTTGACATGTATCAGTCCTCCGTCCGTGAGGAAACGGCGGTAACGTTCCAAGAAATAAGTGGACGTCAAGCGCTTGGTGGCCTTCTTCATCTGCGGGTCGCTGAAGGTGAGCCACAGCTCGCTGACCTCGCCGGGTGCGAAGAAACGGTCGATAATCTCGATGTTCGTCCGCAGGAAAGCCACGTTCTTCATGCCTGCCTGCAGCGATTCGGTGGCTCCGCTCCACATGCGCGCCCCCTTGATGTCCACGCCGATAAAGTTCTTTTCGGGGAAGAGGCGACCCAGCCCCACGGTGTACTCACCGCGTCCGCAGCCCAACTCCAAGACAATGGGGCGCGTGTTCTTAAAGAACGACTCGCCCCACCGGCCTTTCATGTCGAACGGCACGTTGTCCGCCACGGAGTAAGGATACTCAAATACATGCGGATAACGTGCCATGTCGGCGAATTTCTGTAACTTGCCCTTACTCATCCGCCGTAGTGTCTTCTTTTGTCAAATCACGGTAGATGATGCCCATGCACCCCAATGACACAACCTGTAATGCGATAGCGACCAGGAAAATTAACAGGGTGCCGATGAAAGGTATCAGTCCGAATATGAACGTGAGGATGTAGAAAGCGATGAACAGCACAAGATTGACACCGAAGATGGTCCACTTGTAGCCGTATGTCGCTTTGTTGCTTCGAACCAAAGCTTCACCGGGAGCGATGCCCTTGTCCAGCATCAGGTAGATGGCCAGGCTCCAGCCGATGGAGATGATGATGCCCGGCACAATCATAAAGAGGAAAGCCGGTATCAACGACATGAGCATGAGACCAATCAGCGTGAAATACTCGCCCATGTACTGGCGATACTTACCGTCGAAGATGAACAGGGGCGAAATGACTTTGCCTTTGCTCAGTTCAATAGGAATAGTCTGAATGGCAATGGTAGTTCCGACGTTGATGTAGGGAACCCAGATTGTCAACAGCCACAGGATAACGGCACCCAGCAGGGAGGGCGCATTTTTCAGTCCTAAACCTACGCCTTCGGAGAGGACGCTGCTTACGGAAATCTTTCTTTGTGCTTCCATAATAATTTGTTTTTAAAAAGATGAATACTATAGTGAATAACTCTATCACTCGATGACGGTCACCCAATTGTGTACATCCGGCTCGTCGCCATATTGGATGGCGCGCAGTTTGTTATAAAGCTTGGTGCAGACGGGTCCCGGCTTTCCGTCCTTGGCGATGACGTACGACTTTCCGTTCTCCACATCGTCAATGCGCTCAATGGGGCTGATGACGGCTGCCGTGCCGCAGGCTCCCGCTTCCTCGAAGGTCAGCAGTTCCTCTTCGGGCACCGGACGACGCTCCACCTTCATGCCCAGGTCCTCGGCCAGTTGCATGAGGCTCTTGTTGGTGATACTGGGCAGGATGGATGTGGACAGCGGTGTGATGTACGTATTGTCCTTGATGCCGAAGAAGTTGGCTGCGCCGCACTCGTCGATGTATTTCTTCTCCTTGGCGTCGAGGTAGAACTCGCAGGCATAGCCCAGGTCGTGTGCCTTCTTGTTGGCGCGCAGGCTGGCGGCATAGTTTCCGCCTACCTTATAGATACCGGTGCCTAATGGGGCCGCACGGTCGTACTCGCGGATAATGACATAGGGATTGGTAGAGAAACCGCCTTTGAAATACGGTCCTACGGGCGTCACGAAGATGACGAACAAGTACTCCTTGGCAGGATGTACACCTACTTGCGCACCTGTACCCACCAACAGAGGGCGGATGTAAAGCGACGCGCCGCTCTCGTAGGGCGGAATGAAACGCTCGTTCAGCTTGACGACTTTCCGTACAGCCTCCATGAAGCGCTCCGTAGGCAGTTCGGGCATCAGAATGCCACGGCAGGTGGATTGCAGGCGGGCTGCGTTCTCTTCCGGACGGAACACACGTACCTTTCCGTCCTTACCCCGGAAAGCTTTCAGTCCCTCGAAAGCTTCCTGGCCGTAATGCAGACAAGTAGCCGCCATGTGCATGGGGATGGTTTCCTCGCTGCACACTTCCAGTTCGCCCCACTTGCCGTCACGATAGTAAATTCTCACGTTGTAATCTGTCTTCATGTATCCGAACGGCAGATTAGCCCAATCTAATTCTTTCATATCTATATAGATTTATATTGTTACATCATCTGTTTTTACCCCTTATGAGGTTGCTGTTTATGGAGTTCGCGTAGTGCCCAGATAAGTGCACAAGCTGACAGGAAACCAAAAAAAGATAGAAATGCAATCAGTTCCATAGCTATTCCTTTTTAGAATTAGACAATTTAATAAAAGTAAATCCGGTTATTGCAGTTAACAGCACAATTACCGCACCTATCCCGAACAGTATCAATTTGCTTACTTTAAGTTCCATGATACCTGCAAGGATAATTCCCCCAAATACTAATTTGGATATATCAAGACAGTAATTACCAAATTCTGCAAGTAACAAGTCTCTATTTGTTTTCTTTTCTTCTGTCATATTGCAAATATATTCTTTATTCTTCATTTTCCCGCCTTTCCGCTAATATTTTTTCAATTTCGGCGTCCGCTTTCGTCAATTTGCTTTGGCAAAAGGCGATGAGGCTGTTGGCTTCCTTGATTTTGTCGGCCAGTTCGTCTATCTCCAGTTCGTTGTTGTCTATCTGGCTGACGATCTGTTCCAGGCGGCTGATGGCCTGATTGTAGGTCTCTTTCTTCTTGGCTGATGGCATGATGTGATTTCAGTTTTCAGGTTTGACGATGGATTGGATTTCACCTTTGTGCACACGGGTAGTGAGCACGTCGCCGGGCTGTAACGTGGAAGCGTCCTTCACCGCCCGTCCGTTCTTCAGCGTGATGCTGTAGCCGCGTGCCAATTGTTTTGCGGGCGAAGCGTCGGTGACGCGCTGTTGCAACAACTCCAGCCGGTGGTGTTGACGGATGAGGTGGGCATCCGCCGCGCGATGCAGGTCTTTCCGTGCCTCGGCCAGTTGCAGGCGTGCCTGGGACAAATACCGTATGGACGATGCGGGAATACGCTGGCGGCACAGTTGCAGGCGGGTTCGCTCGCGTTGCAGCCGGGCGGATATACCATTATATATATGTTCGCCCAACTGCTGCAACCGGGCGGCTGCCTCGTCCATGCAGGTTGTCAGATATTCGGCGGCGGCGGTGGGAGTCTTGACACGGGTATGAGCCACGCTGTCCAGTACCGTATCGTCCCGTTCATGACCTATGCCGGTGAGGATGGGCAAGGGAAACTGGGCGCAGGCTGCAGCCAGCAAGTAAGTGTCGAAACAGGAGAGGTCGGACGTGGCGCCTCCTCCCCGGATGATGACCACGACATCGAAGTCTTCCGCACGGCGGTTGATGCGGTCGAGCGCGGCAAGCATGGATGCTTCCGTCCGTTCGCCCTGCATGATGGAAGGGAACAGCTCGACATGAAAATAGTAGCCATGCGGATTGTGCTCCAACTGATGGCAGAAGTCGCCATACCCGGCCGCTGAAGGAGACGAAATGACTGCAATGCGCTGGGGCAGCACAGGCATGGGCAACTCCTTGTTCAAGGTCAACACACCTTCTTCTTCCAGTTGCGCCAAGATTTCCCGGCGTCGTCGGGCCATGTCTCCTAAAGTATAAGTAGGGTCAATGTCCTGCACGGTCAGGCTGTATCCGTAAAGTTCGTGGAAGCTGACCGTGACCTGCACCAGGACTTTGATGCCGGCGGTGAACGCCTGCCCCGTGCTTTCCTCAAAATAAGGCCGGAGCATATGGAAGACATTGCTCCAAATGGCACCGCGGGCTTTGGCCACCAGGTTGTTGCTTCGCGGGTCTTTCTGCACGAACTCCACATAGCAATGACCCGTAGCGGGATGTACATGCACCTCACTCAGCTCGGCCTGCACCCAATAGGCGTCGGGCAAGCATTGCTCCAGGCTGCGGCGCGCCAAGGCGTTTAGGTCGTATAAAGACAATGGGTTCATAACTGAGGGGCTTGGTTTATCTTTTCTCTTCCAGATACATCCGGTACGCTTTCCACATGTCCGGCACTCCGTAGCCGTAAATGTTGTCCGGCCAGTCGGCACGGTCGCCCGAACGGCGGACAAGGTCAATCAGTTGCTTGGCTGTCAGCGTAGGGCAGGCCTGCCAAAGGCAAGCCACCATGCCGCACAGAATGGGCGAAGCAAACGAAGTGCCGTTGGCCGTGGTCAGATTTCCATCCGTACCCATGATGTCGGCTTTGTATCCTACCGCCACCACATCGGGTTTGATACGGTTATCCGCCGTGTTACCTACGGAAGAAAACGCGGCCAGCACGCCGTCCTTGTTCACGGCACCGACTGTGAGCACATTCTCCGCATCGGCGGGCGGAGTGATTTTCTTCCACGAATCATCGCCCGAATTGCCGGCGCTGCACACCAGCACCATGCCTTTGTCGGCAATGTGCGAGGCTTGGCGGGACATCAATGCATAGTGCCCGTCCAACTGGCGGTAGGTGTAGTTTTTCGTCGCGTCGTCAAAGGTGTAGTAGCCCAACGAAGTGTTGATTACATCTACGCCTACACTGTCGGCAAACTCCACGGCAGCCGCCCATTGGTCTTGCTCCACCAGATGTTCGGAGTAATCGTCCTCGCTGCGCAACAGCCAGTATGAAGCTTCAGGAGCCGTGCCCACCATAATACCGGGGCGGTTCATCGCCATGCACGACCATACACCCATTCCGTGTTTCTGCTCGGCATAGATGTCCTCCGAGGCGTTGACAAAATCCCTTGTCCCCAATACTTTCGCGTTAGCCAAAGCCGTAATGCGGTCGGCGTTATGATAGCCGGCGTCTATCACGGCGATGGTCATTCCCTCACCGCGGAATCCCGCTTCGTGCAATCTGTCACCACGACTCAACCGTATCTGGGCTTCGCCCGCTCCATAATATCGGTTGGGGAAGCTGTCCGGACGGTTTGTCAATGAGTCGCGTTGCCCGTCTCCGCGCTTGTTTCCGGCCGGTCGGGTCCATACCTTCTCCACCGAACGCACAAAAGGCAGCGTGGCGATGCGCTCCATAACCGTTGTGTCATTGCACGATACGGTCACAAAATTCTCCCACTTGCCGGTCAGCAGGATGCGGACTCCTGTCCTGCGTATCTCATTTATGTATTCCGCACATACGGGCAAGTCCGTAGAATCGACGGACAGGCCTTGCCGCACGCGGCGTTCGATGGCTTTGGCCGAAAGATAGGCTTCCGGCTTGTCCAGCCGATATTCCGTAGCTGCCTTGTCCGTCAGGCAGACGCGATACTTCAGCGTGTCCTGTTGCCCTTTGGCGCTTGCCATTCCCAAGGCCAACGCTATTCCTAAAATAATCTGTTTCATATGCTCCGTCATTTAATTGATGTACATTCCTATTCCCCGTTGGGAAGCTATGAAAGCCCCGCCTGCCACACGCCGTCCGATGTAAAACACGGCCGATTGTCCGGGCGCGATGGCCGAAGCTTCTTCCCGGAAACGCACCAGGAGCCGTCCGTCTTCCAACCGCCTGACCTCGCAAGGTATCGGACGGCTGCGGTACCGGATGCGCACCGTCAAGTCCGGCGAGCTGAAAATTTCTTCCTCGTCGGGAAAGATTTCCTGCTCCACCAGCATGTGGCGTGTTTTCAGCTGTTCGGCGTCGCCAAGCATCACGGTGTTCTTCTGCGGATTGATTTTCAGCACATACGCAGGCTTGCCCAAGGCAATCTCCAAGCCCTTGCGCTGGCCGATGGTGTAGTAAGGGAAGCCCTTGTGCCGGCCCAGCTTCACGCCTTCGGCATTGACAAACCAGCCGGGACCGACCTCCCGGTCAATCTCCGGCGAATGCTCACGCAGGAAGTCGCGGTAGTCACCTTTGATGAAACAGACTTCCATGCTTTCCCCCTCCTCGGCTTTCAATGTGTAGCCTTGACCACGCAGGTAATCGCGCACCTGTGCCTTGGTGTACCCGCCCAAGGGGAAGAGGCAACGCTTCAACACGTCCTGGCCCAACCGCCAAAGGAAGTACGACTGGTCCTTGCGGTCGTCGTCACCGGCCACGATGTAACGGATGCCCTCCCTGTCCTCCAGGCGGACGTAATGTCCTGTGGCGATAAAGCCGCACCCCAGCCTGTCCGCCCACTCCGTCAGCACGCGGAACTTGAACAGCGGGTTGCACATGACGCAAGGATTGGGCGTGCGTCCCGAACGGTATTCGTCGATAAAATATTGTATAATCGTCTTACGGAACTCCTCACGCACATCTGCCACGTGATGCTCAACATTCATGCTCTCGGCCAGTTGGCGTGCTTCCACAGGTTCGTCGCCCCACACCCACATGGTCAAGCCCACGATGTCATACCCCTGCTCGCGAAGCATCAGGCACGTGGCGGTGCTGTCTATGCCTCCGCTCATGCCTACCAAAACTCTCTTTTCGGGTTTGTTCATACATCAATCATTTAATGAGAGGGTACAAAAATAGGGATTTCCGGCGAGATACGTGCCCTCTCCGGTGTGGATATTTCATCAGTTCCTTATTTTCCTCCTATCACCATAGGAGTGTGAAAGCTTCACAGTAGTACTGTGAAGGTGTAACATCAGCACTGTGACGATGTAACATCAGGGCTGTGAAGGCTTCACACTAAAACCGTGAAGGGGTGTGAATACTTTCACACTTTTGGAAGCATGGGGTGTGAAAGTGCGAATGGGGGGATACAGAAAGGGCGTACCCTTGTTTGGATACGCCCTTCTGATTGTTTCTATCGAATCACTTCATGAAGTGATTCACAGGTTTATGGATTATTCCCAACCAAAATGTTCTTTTAGCTCGTCAGTTATTATATAATTTACATTGCCTTCTGTAGTCAACTTTCCACCCACAGTACTTGGTATTCCATAGAATTGGCTTGATTTGTGAATATTCGTTTTGACTGTTGCAGCACCGTTCGGAACCACTGCCAATACCCATGTAGCATACTTGGCACCAACACCAACGTTCAGTTGAGAAGCATTGTTCATGGCAGTCAGGCCGGCAGCTAAAGCATAAACATCCCGTGTGTTGTACCCTCCGTTAGCAGCCAATGAATTCACAACTGTCAGATTTGCTTTTTCAGCCAATACAATCTCGCCTAAGTAGAGCGTATTGTCGAACTGTGCAGAACTTGCAAAGGTATATGTCGATTTACCTAAGAAAGTAACACGTGCGGGGAAATCCTCTCCGTTCAACACTGGATAAGAAGTTGATTCGATGTTAACCTTATCGTTTACGAAGATGTTGGTAGCTTTCTGAGTCAGTGCGGTAGCTAATTCCTTACCGGCACCTACAGCTTTTGTATCGTCAACAGTATATTCGATGTTGTTTTCATCGGCATCTACATAATAGCCATAGCCTTCAACATCTTTGATACTGAAGATGGCACCAATCACAAAGCTGTCGTATTCGTTCGGGTTATCCAACAGAACAATCTTCGCTGTGTTCTCACCGTCTTCGGTGTATTCGGCATTATTGTTAGCTGCAACCCTACTGATGGCTGCATAGTTGTTCACCAAGCCATAGTTGTATAACGTAGCGATTCTGGGTTGGTCACCCGGCAGGTTGGTCAATGCAGGCTGGTTGTTCATAGTACCGTAGTTCACTACTTCGTTCATGTAGCCAACATAGTCCTTACCTTCGATGGCATTGTTGTATGCAACACCGCCTTCTTCTACGTTTACTTTCTGTGCGTCGCGGTTATTCTGCAACGTACCACCCTTCAATACGGTTGTTTCGTTCAGACCGGCTGTCAGCTTTCCGTTATTGTCAACATCAGCTGTCAATACGGCATTCTTGGCGATGAAGTGTTCAACATTCGAGATACGCTCGGCAATGCTGTTTCTGTTGCCATACCAAGTGATTTCACTCATGTGTTTCACTTCCTCTTCATCTGTCCATTGTATACCGGTTACGTTAATGATCACGTCAAGTTCCTTTTCTACAGCTTCAATACCTGCGCTGAAAGCCAAGTTTCTGAATTGCGGCTGTTCGCAAAGTGTGATAATAAATTCAGTTTCACCCAGCTTTTCGTTGTAGTTCTTGATCATATCCAGTGCGCGGTTGTATGTTGTGTTGTCGCATACAGGCGGCAATGTATACTCGATGTTTTCAAAGTCAAACGTAGCAGTAATATCACCGTTCACACCTTCAGATGCACCACGGGTAGTACCGGCATTATTGATAAAGCCCACAAAAGTATTGGCAGAAACAACTTGATCTTTGTTTTCACCACCATAATACAACTTGCTCAAGCTGATTTCTACTTCGTTTGTTGAATTGGCATCGAATTTACCAGTTACAACGTTTACAGGGATATCACCATAATTGGTATGAGCAACCAATTCGATAACACTGGCAGCTGTAGCACCACTTCCATTATTTGCTTGATTACCGGCATTAAGTGCTGGCAACAGCAAGAAAGTGAACTTCGGTGCTTCTGCAACGGGTACTCCGTTCACTTCTTCAGTATAGTTCACATTCAGTGCGCTTGTGTATTCAACCGGGTTGTAGAAATCTTTCAATTTCACTGTCGTATTGTTCAAAGTTGCCCAATTGCATCCACCAAATTCTGCGCTCCCCGGCAATTTGTTTGCTTTGATTTCAGCCGCAGTTACAAACGGTTCAGAAACACCGTATGCATTCTTTTCTTCTTGAGTTTGCAGTGTGTAGCCGAATACGGTTAAGTCGCTTGGACCATTTACAAATTTCGGCAGAATGTTCAAACGGTTGCTGAACAGCTCAAGGGTAATACGTCTGCTGTCACTGATACCTGCCGTACCTTCTTCCTGTGTAAATTTGTAGGCCGGAGACAACAAAGTCTGGTGATTGACCATCCAATTCAAGCGGTTTGCGCCAATTACGTCTTCCTGGTCCACTGCGTTATACACTTTCAGGATTTCCTGTCCGCCTTTCACCTGAAGGTATTCATCACCCCATACCGTCTGGAAGGGGAAATAAGCGAAGTGCGAACCTTCCATAATAACAGCATCGCTGGTCCACGTAGCCTCAGCATTGATGCTTAGTTGATTGTTGGCATAGAACACAGGCGCATCAGACGGTTTGATTTGGCCATATTCATTATACCAGTTGGGATTAAACCATGCTAATCCAATTTTATCACCGATATGCCACCGCATACCATTGGTAACACGTGTATCGGCATCTCCAACGTTTACTTCTAGGCTGAAGTCCTGAATAGGATTTTCAACCAATTTCAAGTTGCCATTGCCATTAGCTTCAGTGGTGAACTCTTCTTGCGAGCAAGCAGCCAACAAAGCAGGCAAAGCAAGTGCTAATAAATAATTTTTGCGTTTCATAATAAACGGAATTAAAAGTAATTATTAAATCGTTTTTTTTCTTTTCACATACAGAATCAAGATTACATGCCGCCGATTCCTCCGCCGCCTCCGATGCCGACACCGCCGTCACCATCTACGACGCTTCCATTGAAACCACATTCTACAGCTACCTCAAGCACTTCCACTTCAGGAGCCAAATACAAATTTTCCATTTCCATAATCGTAATTTTTAGTTAGTTAATAATTTGATTTTCTTTTCTTACTCGTTTGGGTATATATATAATATGGTGTAAAACACCAATCTCTTATATTGGGCAAATGTCGCCTTACACATACTTCTGAGGTCGATTTCAGGGTGCAAAGTAACATACAAATTTCCCAAATACAAAATATTTTTCCAATTTTTTATAGTTTTCTACCAAAAAAGTTTCATTTTGGGTCTTTCGTTCACCCCAAATCCTTGGCGAGCCCCGGTTGGATGCCCTCGTTTTTTCGCTGTTTAGTTTCATTTTTGCTTCTCTCCTTCATAGTTAAACATGTGGCTTAGCCCATGGCTCGCCTTTTCAAGGTCAAAGATAAGGCTTTTATTAGTAACCGCAAACAAAAATCATGTTTTTTTTATCGTTTGTGTAAAAAAAGCTATTTTCGGCTACGGATTTCAAGCTTCCGTTACCTTCGAGCGGCTCCAGCCCCGCAGGGTTCCGCAAAACACGTGCCAACGAGTGCCTTGTCCACACCTCTTATTCATACGTATTTTTGACACTGACAGGATGGCAGCCCGGCACATCCTACAGTTTCTCCACCTCGGCTTCGGTCAGACCGGTAACTTTCGCGATGTCCTTGGCGGACAGGCCCAAAAGCTTCATGCCTCTGGCATTTTTAAGACGCTCTTTCTCGATGCCTTCCTCAAGGCCTTCCTCGCGTCCTTTCTTAAGTCCTTTCTCGATGCCTTCCTCAAGGCCTTCCTGTCTGGCATACATCAAGGTAGCCAGTTTGTCGCGATATACTTTGATGCTCTCGTCGTACATCATCCGCTCCTCCTTGCTGAGGGAGGCGATGTCCACGATTTCTTCCAGTTTTTTAAACACCGCGCTGCGTGCCTTGAAGGGCAGTCTCTGTAAAGTTTCCATATTCTTCAGTACATAAATCCAACGTTCAAAATCAGTCTCGCACTCGTTTTCCTCCTTGGTAAAGGACGGCAGTTCCAGGAAAATGTAGCGCATCTTGCTTGTGAAGACCTCGTGCGTGTCACGGTCGGCCAGCACGACGTCGGTCCGCAGCTTGCGAGCGCTGTCCTTCAAGCGAAAATTCATGAAAAACACACCGTACACGGCTTTTAGGTCGAAGTCCCACGCGGTTCCTTTTTCTCCTTGGCGGGATATTGCCTGCGACAAGTAGTATAGGGCGCGTTCGCGGAAGTTCGCCTGCCCTCTGTTCTGCATCTCCACAATAAACTGCTCGCCGTCCTCGTCCGTACAGTAGATGTCGTAAATGACGGCTCTGTCCTCTGCATGAATGGGGACGAGTTCCTTGTCAAGGAAGGTGATGTTTTTCACCCGGCGTTCCCCTTCGAGCAGGGCGTTAAGAAAATCGACAAGCAAGTCTTTGCTGACTTCTTGTCCAAAGATGCGTTTGAAACCGACATCCGTAAAAGGATTGATAAATCTGCCCATATCAACATGCTTTGTTCCGTGCACGCAAAGATAATGATTTCTTTTTGTTCCGGCAACGGGTAGAGGCGATAATCTAGCCCCCTCCCTCCTCCCCCCCTTTGGGGGAGGCGACCCGCTCGAATCCATTTATGAACAAGCGGAATGCTCTAAGCCCCCTCCCTTTGAAGGGGGAGGGATGGGGTGGGGCTTTTAATAATATGTATATATATATAATATGGTGTAAACGCCTTTTTCAAATCTTATTTCCGTCAGTGAGGATTTTAAGAAACTGTTTTGAATTTCTACAAAAAGTTTTTCTTGGCTTGATGTGTTCGTTTCAAAACAGTTTCTAAAAACATCAACCTATTTCTCTTTGTCCGGCAACGCCGGAATGAAGTTGAAAAAACACTTAACTATTGTGACAGGAAACGGTTAAGTGTTTCGGGCCTGACACTTAACTGTTTTCGGGATAACGGTTAAGTATTCCGGAGCGAACAGTTAAGTGTTGCCATAAACTGTAAAACGCTGTAAATTAAGCAAATGATATGTCTATGTTTTTAAAGGCAAGGTTCGGCCGCCTGTTTTTACACATTTGTTTGCATTGCACCTGGCAAAATGTTTCGGGATGTTAATCCGCCTTGTCAAATCATACTTTGCGCGGAATGAATTTGTGCATTTTACATTTTCTTAATGGCAGCAGAACTCCCCTCCTTCGGGAAGGAGGGGTGCCCACCGGGCGGGGTGGTAGGAAAAGAATGGTTCGACCGATTTATATAGGAATAGGAGTCGCTTACGCGGCATGTTCTTCCTACCACCTCCCCCTGCGGGTACTCCTCCTTCCGGGAGGAGGAGAGTTCTTTTTGTTTTCCTTCTTCAGCTGTCATTCCCACAACTCCCCTCCTTCCGGAAGGAGGAGAGCCGTTCGTCTTTTCATAAGGCGGGCTGCGTCTTAACAAAACAATTCATTGCTTTTTTGATTGTTTTACGCTCAAATTGCATTATCTTTGTGACTTGAATGGGAATTAAATAGAAGACAGGCTGTTATGTACAACGAACTGATACGTTTTGACTGGGCTATGAAGCGGTTGCTGCGGGACAAGAGCAACTACGTGGTATTGGAGGGCTTTCTTTCCACCCTGCTGGGGGAAAACCTGCGTATTTCCCGTTTTCTGGAGAGCGAGTCGAACCAAGCGGACAAAAACGACAAGTTTAACCGGGTGGACATTTTGGCGGAAGACGCGCAGGGCAGACTGCTCATCATCGAAGTGCAGAACACACGGGAACTCTTTTATTTCCACCGGATGCTGTACGGTGTGTCCAAGACCATCACCGAATACATCAATTTGGGAGAGGACTACGACAAGGTTCGTAAGGTCTACTCCATTAACATCGTCTATTTTGACTTGGGACAAGGTAATGACTATATCTATCACGGCAAGACGGTTTTCCGGGGACTGCATCATCCGGATGACATCCTGCATTTGTCCGCCCGCCAGCAGGAGGCGCTGATGGGGAAGGAAGCCGGCGACGTGTTTCCCGAATACTATGTGCTCCGCGTGAACGACTTCGACAAAGTGGCAAAGACGCCGCTCGACGAATGGATGCAATTCCTTAAAACAGGAGAGATAGACAGCTCCGCAACAGCCAAGGGACTGCCCGAAGCCCGTGAACGCCTGCGTGTAGCCTGCCTGTCGGACACTGAACGGCGCGCTTACGAGCACGACATGGAAGCACTGCGCTACCAGCGTAGCGTTATCCAAACCGGATGGATAGAGGGAAAAGCCGAGGGGTTGAAAGAAGGCATGGAACAAGGCATCGCAAAAGGCATGGAGCAAGGCGGGCGTAACAAGCAGCTGGAAATTGCCCGCGACATGAAGGCTGACGGACTGCCTCCGGAAACCGTGGCGCGCTACACCGGCCTTTCCGTGGAAGATGTCCGGGAGTTGTAACGGCTTTAATCGGCCATTTTGCGGAGAACTGAAAAAAATAATCCGCAAAAGATTTGCCAGTTTCAAAATTAGTAGTACCTTTGCAGCGCTTTTGAAACGAAAAAGTACCGGGCGTTTAGCTCAGCTGGTTCAGAGCATCTGCCTTACAAGCAGAGGGTCGGCGGTTCGAATCCGTCAACGCCCACCGGTTTTTAGGTTTGCGGCCTTAGGGCTTCACAAGTCGGGCGCTTAGCTCAGCTGGTTCAGAGCATCTGCCTTACAAGCAGAGGGTCGGGGGTTCGAATCCCTCAGCGCCCACCGATTAAAGACACTTATTTTTCCGTTCCATGACGGGCGTTTAGCTCAGCTGGTTCAGAGCATCTGCCTTACAAGCAGAGGGTCGGCGGTTCGAATCCGTCAACGCCCACGTACAAGATTTCGAAACTCAACTTTTCAACGGTCTGTGTTGTGACAACACGGGCCGTTATTTTTTCATAAGTAAGCGAACAACATTAAATTATACTATAAATGGGAATTTAGATAGCACACAGATGACACGGATTGGACAAGATGACCACAGATTCTTTTCGTCATGCTGAGTGCCCATTTCCTGCGGAAAGCCCATTCGATGATGACGGGTAATTGACTCCCCTCCTCCAGCAAGGAGGGGGTAGGTGCCCACTGGGCGGGGTGGTAGGACAAGAATGGTTCGACCGATTTACATTGTATAGGAATAGGAGTCGCTTACGCGGCATGTTTCTCCTGCCACCTCCCCCTACGGGTACTCCTCCTCCCAAGAGGAGGAGAATCTTTTTTGTTGTCCTTCTTCAGCCGTCATTCTCACCATTCCCCTCCTTCTGGAAGGAGGGGTGCCCACCGGGCGGG
>CASENS010000120.1 GCA_949289345.1 uncultured Bacteroides sp. | reverse complement strand
GGGAATACCGTGCCGCCACCTGCCCACGCCACGCAACCTACGCGACCGTAAATGTGCTGACGCAACTCCATTTGGGCAGACAGTTGATTGTTGTCGATGTAGCGTCCGGCGTAATAGCCGCGCATCCGACTGGTGCCCGCGCCCAATTCTTCGCGCAGTGTCTAGGGCACGTTGTCACCGTTCAACTGGCCGTAGAGGTCGAAAGCCAGCACGCCTCCCTTCCAAACCGGAACGAAGGCATCGAAAGTGAGGGTGGTGGCAAAGATGTTCCGGTCGTGGCTGCTCAGCCAATGGGGATAGAACACTTCGCGGACAAGGAAGTAGATGCCCCGCTTCGGGTTGAGGATGAAGTCGCGCGTGTCGTATTGCAGGGATAGCCCTACGCCGGTAAAGAAATACGACGAGCGTTGTCCGGCGAGGTATTCCGGACGTGTCAGCCTCGTTGCCCGTGTATAGTTCAGGTTGAGGGCGGCGCCCACATGGAAGTCCAGCGTCAACTTATAGACGTAGTCCGACTCCCAGCGTACCATCTGGCGGCGGTAACCCGACACGGGGTTCACCCGGCAGGCATCATACGATACGCCCCAGAAGTCCAGGTTCTTATTCTGGAATTGCAGCCGGTACGACAACCGCGAACGGTTGCCCCGGAAGTGGTTGTTGCCCTTCACGGTCAGTGTGTAGAAGCCGTTGACCGAGGCATTGCCCGACAACGAGATGTCCGACGGCTGCATCAGCGAGTCCTGCCGGTCCAGGCGGTACAGCCCTGTGGCCGCTCCGCCGATGCCGAAACTGCCCTCACGCGTATAGCTGGGAGCGATGATGAAACTCAAGTCCATCCGCCGCTCGAAGGTACGGTCTACGTTGCCATGCACCAGGCTGTTCCAATAACGTTTCAGTCGGCTTTGCTGCAAAGTATCGTTCTGTGCCCACAGGCCGTCGGCCGTACCCGCAAAGACGGTCGATAAAAGGAAGATGATAAGGAGGTTCTTCTTCATAAATATGTAAATTATTATAACTTCTAATTTTCGTCTGTCCCCCACGACTGTCTCGTTAATCCCCGACGAGGGTCTCGTTAGTCCCCCACGAAGTGCTCGTTTGTCCCCGACGAGGGTGTCGTTTATCCCCCACGACAAACCTTTCAGGGACAGCTAGTTACAAGACTACTTGGAAAGGATATCCCGAAATGACGTGTTGGATTAATTTATCATTTACCGAAGCACCAGGCCACGCCCACGCTGACGGCGTGCGGATACATCTTGACCGTGCTGCTGTTGGCGTCCAGCAGATTGGTGACGCTCGCCTTGTACGTGGCGTTCAATTGCAAACCGCAAGCCAGCTCGTAACCTACCTTCACAGCGAAGCCCGTGTTCGAGTCGCGCAAGATGGGCAGACCCGTGTCTGTGTCCTTTTCATACAAGTTACTTTTCACTCCGTTGCGTTTCAGCGTGGCATCGAAGCCGAACTCCGTGTAGGGGCCGAGGCCGACGATGAACTGTGCCCCGCTCCGCAAGTGGAAGTGATAGAGGGCATGGACGGCAAACTCAGCGCCGACGTACCGGAACTCGCCCGTCTGTCCGTCCCATTCGAAGTCGCTGCGTTTGACGTGAAACAGCAGTGTGCCCTGCACCGAAAAGGCCGGCCGGATACCTAAATCGAGGAAACCGCCTGCGGACACACCCGCCCGCATTTGGCAATTGCCCCCGTCCACGCCGGAGTGGAAGAAGCCGGAAAGATTACTTTCAAGTATGGGACCGCCCGAAAGCGTAAGACGTTGTTCCGTCCGAGGTGCGTCCGCTGTCTGGGCATGCACGACCGGAGAAACAGCCAACAGAAAAGCCGTGAGGATAATGGAATATTTCTTCATAAATGTACAATTTGTATTCGGGTGCAAAAGTAGGCATTGCCCTCATGCACGGAAAGGTGGTTTCTTTGACGGTATTGGACGATTTATCGACTGCGATGTCAAAGGGAATGAGAAATAGGCTATATTTGTGGGCAATATATACAATAGACTTCTATAAAATGGAAAACGTAAAACTCCTGAGCCTAAGTGAACGGATAAAGTCCGCACGCCCCGACGCGTTGTGCTTCGAGGACGATTTCTTTCTTTTCGACGTCAACCATCCCGCTGTGCCCGACCGCCCGTTCAAGATGGACACCTATGGCTTCTTCCTTTGCCTGGAGGGAAGCACACAAGGCACCATCGACCTGATGCCTTACGAACTGCGTGCCGGCATGATGGCAGTCAACGTGCCGGGACAGCTCATCACCCGCACCTGCGTCAGCGAAGACTTCCGCGGAATCAGCCAAGTGATGACGCAACGCTTCATCGACAGCCTGGGCTTGCCCTATAACTTCAGTCTGGCCATCGGCATACGCGAAAATCCT
>CASENS010000119.1 GCA_949289345.1 uncultured Bacteroides sp. | reverse complement strand
TTTACCCAACACTCCCTTTCGACGGCATGATGCGTCATGAGCCATTGGCGAAATTCGTCGCGGCTTTGTATGGATAATATATTTTGCGGTTTAATGATGCTCATATTTTTATTGGTTGTTTCGTTTGCGAAGATATAAAAATTCAGCAAGCGGAGCAAACACCAAGCCCACCATTCACCGGTAAATCCTCCGCATCAGCGCCGGAAGCACCAACAGCAACAGGGGCAGACCTGCCACGAAGAGGATGGGCTTGGCATAGAGTTGATGAATCGAAAGAGTTGCTTTCATATCTATTAAATGGTTTTGATGAAGAGTATCTGATACTCATGATTAAGGGTATCTGATACTGTTGACTAAGGGTCACTGTGACCCTTTGAAGTACCCCACGAATGACCCTTTAAGCCAGTTGCCGTACCAGACTTGTCTGCCTCTTGAGCAAGGCATCGATGGAGTCGGCAAAAGCTATTTGCGTCTGGTCAAGCAGGCAGAGCAGGTACTGTTCCGTCACCGCGCGTTCCAGTTGGTTCTCTTCCAGGCGGATGTGGTTGCGGGCCATATCCATATTGATGCGGGATTGTTCCTGTGCCACTTTGTAAGACGAATGTCCCAAGAGCGGCTGTGTCCACGTGGCGCCTGCATGCAAGTGCCCGCTACTCTCGCCCAAGTCGTAGCCGTAATAATCCGTGGCGTCCTGTGCGTTCCATCGGAAAGAAGTTTGTCCCCCGTCTTTGGTCAGAACGGGTACGAACAGGTAATCCCCGTTCAGCTCCAGCCGTGAACGGGTGTACAGCGCCTTCAGCCGCCGGAGTTCCGCCTGCTCGATTTGCAGTTGGTGGCGGTAATCGTGGAGCAAGGGGCTGTACTGCTTGGCGTCCTCCACATAATCGGACAGCGATTTTCCGGTTCTTTGCCCGTAGGCGTACAGGCAAAGAAGGGATAATAAGAAAGGAAATATGAATCGTGTCATAGCCTACTTCCGTTTTTTCCGGCAAAAGTAGACTATGAGTTTGGGGAAAGTTTGAAGAATAGAGCAAGTCATCAAGTACATTGCTAAAAAACGCCACTTCCTGCCACGAGCTGCCATCAAAGTACCGCCCTATTGTCCGATGCACAATACCTATTATATATGATTTAAAATGAAATGTCCCAATTATACTTCACGCGGTATTAAAAATGTGTATTTAGTGATGTCACCTAAGCAACGCAAAGGATTCCGTACCCATGTAGATGCATTCGAGATTGTCGCATAGATTCTTTTCATAAGTATACGTGTTTACAGTTTGTCATTGAAAAAAAAATCAGCCAGCTTCTTCACCACCATACCCACATATTCGGGCACGTAAAAGGCCTATAAGGCAGTTCCTGGTATAACGGAAAATGGAATTGGGATGTGCATGGCTCACGATATAATAGTCCTTCGGGATATAGAATATTAAGTTGATTAGGTATATGAATTATAATGTTGCCGGAGAAACGGAGGTCCGGACAACCAATCGCACCGGTTATACAATTAAACTAAAAGCTATACTTTTTACTTGCGGAACTTAATTTAATTACTACTTTTGCAGGCAATAATATTCATTTTGCTATGTATCCAGATGAAAAACACTTGTTGATAGAGCTAAGTGCCGGTTCGGCGGATAGCTTCCAGAAACTTTATGAACGATGGGTACCGAGGCTGTACAGCTTCGTCTATCGTTATGTCAAGTCAGAAGACGTGACGGATGACATTGTGCAGGAAACATTCCTGCGCGTCTGGACCAACCGCCAAGGACTGAACCCGTCCTGTTCGTTTAAGTCCTATCTCTTCACCATAGCCTATCACTTGCTGCTGAAAGAACTTCGCCGCCAACTCAACAATCCTTCCATGGAGGACTATGTGGAGTATGAATATCAAATGGGTACCTCCGGTGAATACATCGAACGGCACATCGACTTCGAACACTTCCAGGCGAAGCTGGCAAAGGCTAAAGCGAAACTGACACCTCGACAACGGGAAATCTTCGAACTGAACAAAGAGCAAGGACTATCCGCCGCCGACATAGCAGCCCGCCTTTCCATCACCGAGCAAGTGGTGCGCAACCAGCTATCGGCTTCGCTGAAAGTCATCCGCACGGAGTTGCAACCATACGCCGGGCTGCTGACTCTCTTTTTCCTGTTGAACAACATGTGATTTTTTATGTTATAAATAGCGGCTTTGCGGATATTACAATTAGGATTAATAGGTAAATAGGAATCTAATTGGCACACAGATGACACAGATTGAACAAGATGACCACAGATTTATTTAATAAAGAATTGGTGTAATCCACTCCCCTCCTTCCGGAAGGAGGAGAATTGAATTACCATCAGTGTGCCATTAAACAGCCCGATAAATTATCATTTAAAGAATATGAATAGAACTGATGACAATATGAAGGACTTGCTGCAAAAATATCATGCTGGAAAAATCGCGAAAGAAGAGTTCCGCCGGTTACGGGATGTGGTGAACCGTACCGATGACGAGGAACTGAAGACACTTTTAAAGGAGCATTGGGACAGCTATGAGGATTGCTCTTCACTACCTCAAGAAAAAGTGCAGGCTTTGTTTGGCAATTTGCGACACCAGATGAAACGAGTTCCCATCGGTAATCAGAGAAAGTTCTATTGGCTTCAGATTGCGGTCGGCTTCTTGCTGATAGCAGCGATGGGATTTTCCATTGCTTTCTTCTCGCAACGAAGCGAAATGGAGCACCTTTCCGCCCAGTCGGTCACGATACGTTCCGGTGAGACGGCTCCTTCGTCCGTACTATTGCCCGATGGAACAGAAGTGCGGCTGAATGTCAACTCCACGTTGACTTATCAACAAGACTTCGGACGTACCGATCGCCGAGTCGCGCTTTCCGGTGAAGGTTATTTCAAAGTGCGGCGAAACGAAAGCAAACGTTTCGTAGTGCATACGGACGTAATGGACATAACGGTACTGGGAACCACATTTAACGTATACGCTTACGAGGACAAGGACTTTTGCGAAATGGCGTTGGTGGAAGGCAATGTATGCGTAAATGCCACGGCTTTTCCACAAAAAATGCTGTACGCCAAACCGAATGAGAAGATTACTTACAACAAACATACCGGCGAACTGAGCCTGGAAACAACTTCCACCAAAGCGGAAACAGTCTGGATGAGCGATGAAATCGTCTTCCGTCACGAACCTTTGCAGGAAGTGTTCCGTTGCTTGGAACGCAGGTTTGACGTTACGTTCAGCGTGAACGATACAACATTCCGTAACGATGCCTATACCGGCGTATTCCATGAGAAGAACATTGAAGACATTCTCGACATCCTGCGCCAGCATTATGGCTTCGATTATAAACGCACGGGGGATGAAATCCGCATCCGCATGAAACCGTAATCCTGGACAAGTGGCGGAGTGAGGTTTGTGCTGATAGCATACAAAAAACATGTTTTACAACATGCCAATTCGCATGTTATAAACCTTCCCTTTCCGGATATTACGTATGAGAACGGGATAAATTCATACCGGTATAATCCCAATAACTTGATTTACTAACTTAACAACAACGACCATGAAAACATAGAGAATCTTTATACACGTAGAAAAAACCTCCGGACAATCGGCAAATCGTCCGGAGGCAAAAGGCTTAGTCCACAAAGCTATGGTGCGACATAGCTTCATCCATTATTGAACTAAAAAACCAATACATATCATGAAATTAAAGAATTTATTGTCGCTCAGACGGGGCAAAGATATAAAAAAATATGGTATTTCCCGCAGTCTTGCGCTGACTTTATGTATGTTAACTTTTGCGGGTGCATACGCCCAAACAGGGAAAGTAACGGTTCAGTTGAACAATGCCCCGGTAAAAACATTGTTTGAAACCATCGAAAAGCAGACCGCTTACCGTTTCTCCTATCGCGACGCTGACATCGCAGGCAAGCAGAACGTGACGCTTTCCGCTGAAAATAAGGAATTAAAAGATTTGTTGACTCAGGAATTGGCCAAGCGGAACTTGACGTACAAGATGTCCGACAATGTAATTATGATACTGCCGGCACAGCAGTCCGGAACCTCCGCAAGACCAGGTAAAAAGATAACAGGAGTAGTAAAAGACGCGAATGGTGAACCGATTATCGGTGCCAATGTGACCGTGAAAGGCCAGTCTTCAATAGGTACGATTACAGATATAGACGGACGGTTTACGCTGGATGTTCCGGCGGATGCCGTGTTGCAGGTCAGCTTCATCGGATTTGCATCGCAAGATGTGACGGTGGGAAATCAAAGAGAACTTGCCATTGCTTTGAAAGAAGATACGGAAATGTTGGATGAAGTGGTGGTGGTAGGTTTCGGTACACAAAAGAAAGTGAACTTGACGGGTGCGGTAGGCATTGCTACGGCCGAGGAATTGGAGTCGCGTCCGGTTACCTCCGCCACACAGGCGTTGCAGGGACTGGTACCCGGACTCCAAATTTCAACTACTACAGGTGAGTTGGACAAGACAGCCAATATAAATATTCGTGGTACGGGTACCATAGGTGAAGGTTCTAGCGGTTCGCCGTTGATTCTGATTGACGGTATGGAAGGAGACTTGAATACGATAAATCCTCAAGACATTGAAAACATCTCGGTCTTGAAGGATGCCGCAGCGTCTTCCATCTACGGTTCACGTGCCCCGTTTGGTGTGATACTGGTGACAACCAAATCAGGTAAAAAAGGGAAAACGACCGTGAACTATAACAATAATTTCCGCGTTTCTTCTCCCATCAACATGCCGGAAATGATGGATTCTTATACATTTGCCAATTTCATGAACAGCGCATCGCTGAATCAAGGCGGCGGACTTATTTTTGCTGAGGAACTGATGCAAAAAATGCTGGACTGGCAAGCCGAAGGGGGAGGAAGTACAGGCGGTGTGAATGCTTCTTCCAACGGACAATGGGGTAAACCAGATTATGATCCGTTTACAACCGCTTGGGCCAACACCAACTGGTATGATGAGGTCTATAAATCATCGACTTTCTCGCACGAACATAACGTAAGCGTAAGTGGAGGAAACGACATGGTGACCTATTATGCCTCCTTTAATTATTTGGGTCAGAATGGTCTTTTGAAAGCCGGGGATGACGGGTTGCACCGTTACAACACAACCGCTAAAATCAATGCGAATCTGACGGACTGGATGAAATTTAATTATAGCATGCGTTTTACCCGGAACGATGTATGGCGTCCGACCAGTTTCACCAGTTCTTTTTATGATCAAATGGGTAGAGCCACTTGGCCGAATATGCCGGTAAAGGATCCCAATGGATATTATACAAACAACGGTTGGACTAATCCGGTACAAAATCTTGTAGAAGGTGGTGACCGGAACGCACAAACCGACCGTCTTTACCAACAGGCATCTTTGGTGATTGAGCCGATAAAGAACTGGATTACGCATGTGGAATTCAATTATAGTATCATGAACGGCTCCATAAAAGAGGTTTCATTTCCGACTTATAATCATGATGTGGAGGGGAATGTGATAAATACGCATGGAAATTCTTATCTGTATCAAGAGCAAACCAAGGAAAACTATTTGAACTTGAATGTTTATAGTGAATACTCACATACCTTCAACGAAGCCCACAATGCGAAGATAATGCTCGGCTTCCAGACGGAAGATTTAAGTCAGGAATTCTCTTCTACTCAGAAATATGGCGTCATGATGGAGGATATGCCTTATTTTGATGTCACAACCGGATTGGATGGTCAAGGCAATTCCAAACCTACAGAAGCTTCCGGCAGCCGGAACAGATGGAGAACCGCAGGTTTTTTTGGCCGATTGAATTATGACTATTTGGGTCGCTATCTGGTAGAGGCCAATCTGAGGTATGACGGTTCTTCCCGTTTCCGCCGGGGAAGCCGTTGGCAATGGTCTCCTTCCTTCTCGTTGGGCTGGAACATGGCGCAAGAAGAATTTTGGGAACCTGTGTCAGATGTGGTGAACCTGTTGAAATGGCGTGGATCGTATGGCGAATTAGGTAACCAGAATACGACGAACTGGTATCCTACTTACCGTGCGATGGAATTGGGATTCTCCAATGGTACTTGGCTGCAGAACGGAGTGAAGCCCAATACGGCAGAGGTTGGCGATTTGGTCAGCAGTGTATTGACGTGGGAACGGGTTCGCACGTGGGATGTCGGATTGGATTATGGATTATTTAATAACCGCCTGACGGGTAGTTTTGACTATTACATCCGTTATACAGACGGGATGGTTGGACCGGCTCCCGAACTTCCTTTTACGTTGGGAACGTCTGCGCCCAAGACCAATAACTGTGACTTGAAAACGCAAGGATGGGAATTGTCTATCGGCTGGCGTGACAGGTTGAACAATGGCTTGGGATATGGCATCAACCTGACACTTTCGGATGCCAAGACGATTGTAACCAGCTATCCGGGCAACGCAACCAACACCATCGGGTTGAACCAATATGTTGAAGGTCGGGAAACAGGTGAAATCTGGGGATTGGAAACCATTGGCATTGCCAAGTCTGAAACTGAAATGCAGGCCCACCTGGCTTCCTTGCCTAACGGAGGCCAGGACGCTATCGGCACCAAATGGTCTGCGGGTGATATTATGTACAGGGACTTAAATGGCGACGGAAAAATTTCAAAAGGTGCCGGTACGCAGGATGACCATGGGGACCTAAAGGTCATAGGAAACACTACGCCCCGGTATTTCTTTGGCATAGACTTGAATGCCGATTGGAAGGGCTTTGATGTGCGGCTTTTCTTTCAAGGTGTGATGAAGCGTGACTACTGGGGAACAGGGCGGTTTACTGGTTATTTGTTTGGAGTGCAGGGAGGTACAAATCAATGGGCTGCTCGCGGATTAACGGAGCATGAAGATTATTTCCGGGCAGAACCGACAGGAATTGCGGGACATCAGTTGCCTGCCAATATTGATTCCTATTATCCGCGTCCTTTGTTTGAAGAAGGCAGTAAGAACCAGGAAATCCAAACGCGTTATTTACAGGATGCTTCCTACATCCGCCTAAAGAATTTCCAGATAGGATATACACTTCCCAAACAATGGTTGAACAAAGTGGGATTGGCCAATTGCCGGATTTTTGTCTCCGGTGAAAATCTTTGGACAGGCACCTCCTTGCGTTCTTTATTCGACCCGGAAACGATTAGCGGTGGAAATGGCGGCAATACCTATCCGTTGTCAAGCACTTGGTCTTTTGGTTTGAGTTTAACACTTTAATTGATACATAACAATGAAAACAAGACATATATTTCTTTCTGCATGCGTTTTTTCGTTAGGGGTGTCTATGACGTCTTGCGATGATTATTTGGATTTGACTCCCGAATCTACTATTTCACCGGAAGTGTATTTTGGTGATGCCTCACAAATATTGGCTTATGTAGATAGCCGGTATGGCGTTCTTCCGTCCCATGGAACGGGAAATACGTATGGCATTTACGGAATGGATGCTACGACGGACAATCAGATTGCCGCTACGGCACCCGACCGCTTTACTTCTGATTTCTGGAAGGTTCCCAATACCGAATCGGATAATTGGAACTTTGATGAGATTTATAAAATCAATTTCGGATTGGCTAATATATTGCCTAAGTTTGGAGACGAAACTGCCGACGGAAGCGACTTAAGCGGAACAAACAACACGATAGACGGTGACATCAATGAAATAAAGCATTACATAGGCGAACTGTTCTTTTTGCGGGCCTGTGAGTATTTCAAGCGTTACCAGCTGTTTGGCGATTTTCCTATCATTACCCAACCCTTGCCGGATGACAAGGAAGTGCTGACGGAAGCCAGCAAACGTTCTCCACGCACCGAAGTGGCACGTTTCATTCTGGCAGACCTGGACAGAGCCATCACCTTGTTGCAAGCCAAGAGCATGGCAACCACCCGAATCAATACGGATGCGGCAATTCTATTGAAGTCGCGGGTAGCTCTGTATGAAGGTACGTGGCTGAAATACTTCAAGGATACTCCCTTTGTTCCCAATGGAGAAGGATGGCCGGGCAAGGAGAAAGATTATAACTCCAATTATCAGTTCCCTACCGGCAGCATTGACGGCGAGATAGATTATTTCCTGGACATCGCAATGACAGCTTCCAAAGACATTGCCGAGCGATATAAGAACAGCCTGACGGAAAATACGGGCGTCCTGCAGCAGTCTGTGGACGAACCGGCAAATCCTTACTACGATATGTTCGCCCAAGAAGACCTTTCTACGGTATCCGAAGTTCTGTTGTGGCGTCAGTATGCTTATAATGTGGTACAGCACAATGTGAATGTCTGTGCCAGTTGGGGCAATAACGGTGTAGGCGTGACCCGTAGCTTCGTCAATAACTTCCTGATGGCGGATGGTACTCCGGTGTACACCCATGGAAGTTATGCGGATGGAGACGGATACTACATGGGAGATAAAACCATACATGATGTCCGTCAAAACAGAGACAGTCGTTTAGTGCTATTTCTAAAGGAACCGGGTCAGCACAATATTTTGATTGAGAATGAAATAGGTGAGACTGCCCAAGTAGAAGAGACTTACCCATGGATTACCCTTACGGACGGTGCGCGTCGTTATGTTACAGGTTATGCTTTGCGTAAAGGTGGTGCTTTTGACCAGAAATTTTATTCTAACTCTAAAGGATATACCGCTTCTATCGGTTATCGGGCAACAGAAGCTTTGCTGAACTATATGGAAGCTTCGTATGAGAAAAACGGGACATTGGATGCTACCGCATCTGAATATTGGAGAATTATCAGGCGACGTGCCCATGTAGATGAGGATTTTCAAAAAACAATAGCCGCGACAGATATGAACAAGGAAGCGGAAAATGACTGGGGAGCTTATTCCGCAGGGAAATTGATTGATCCGACCCTGTATAACATTCGCCGTGAACGTCGATGCGAATTTATCGGTGACGGATTCCGCTATATGGACTTGTGTCGTTGGCGCGCCATGGATCAGTTGATAGACCATCCTTCTATACCCGAAGGTTTTCATTTGTGGAACACACCGATGGAAAGCTGGTATTCAGACTTGCTGTCCGACGGTTCGGACGCGGCCAATGTGTCATCGCCTGATGCCAGTGAATACCTGCGTCCCTATCAGAAGAACTCCAAGCAGACCTGCTATGACGGGTTTACGTGGCGCATGGCCCATTATCTGCAGCCAATCATGGTGAAGCAGTTCATGATTACGGCACCTGACAACACGACCGTGGAAGATTCGCCCATCTACCAGAATCCTTATTGGCCGATTGAAGCGGATATGCCTGCGGAAAGGTAATAAAACGCATCCGGGAGAAAACAAAATGCGAAACTGCTATCATTTCGGCACATTCTCCCGGATCTTTTATAATCATGACGCCTATGAAAATTATTTTTATATGAATTCCGCAATTTGCCAAAGTAAAGGATAAAAAAAGTAAGTAAGCTTCTACAGCCATTTTAACTTACTTATATAGCCATTTAAACTTAATTATATGACGATTGAAGCAAAGTGCTATATTCGGAAGGTGTCATTTGGCAGAATGTGGACATTCATTTATTTTTGCATATATTTGAATAATAATCCATGCCTTGACAGAGGTTTGCAACGTATATTTGCAGGAATAAATTAGTTTTTAATTATAATAAGTAGTTATAACATGAAGAACATCCTTATTGCTTGCATGTTGATATTGGCTCCGGCCAGTACGATGGCACAATATCAAAAGGTGCAGGAACAAGTTCCTTTAACCAATACACCTTTGGATAGTTTCGTATCGCAACAAAAAGTATTGTTTAACTTTGATTGGAAATTTCAATTAGTAACAGACAGCAATCGGAAGACTGATTTTGCCTCTCCCGCACTGGATGACTCTGCTTGGCGTACACTTGACTTACCACACGATTTCCAATTTGAGCAACCTTGGACCCAAGATGGCGGAGGGGCACGTGGTTTCAAACCCATGTGTGAAGGTTGGTATCGTAAAACCTTTCAAGCAGATTCTTCCTGGCAAGGTAAACGGGTAACATTGGATTTTGGCGGTATCATTTATTTGGGAGATGTATATCTAAACGGACACAAGATTGCTTCCACAGATTATGGCTATGTGGGATTTGAAGCAGACTTGACTCCTCATTTACGTTATGATGCACCAAATGTGGTGGCTGTATATGCTTCTACCGGTCCCAAGAAAGGCTCCCGTTGGTATACGGGAGGAGGATTGTTCCGCGATGTATATTTGCAAGTACAGAATCCCACCCACATAGCCCGTCATGGCGTTTATATTACAACTCCGGAAGTGTCAGCCACACAGGCTAAGGTATCTGTACAAGTGGAAGTGGACGGTTGGCAGAAACATAAGGTACAAATACGTGCCACGCTTCGTAATCCGGACGGAGAGGTGGTCGGAACAACTCAAAGCAATATGCCCGAACATACCCATCAGACTTGTACGGAGGTGCAATTACCCATTATGATATTGGAGCATCCTCAACTTTGGTCATGTGATACGCCTCAATTATATCAGGCAGAAGTGGTCGTTACGGCAGACGGCATGGTCGTAGACAGCCTGGCCGAGCAGTTCGGCATCCGAAAGATTGAGTATTCTCCAGCATTCGGTTTTAAGTTGAATGGAGAGAAAATTTTCCTGCAAGGTAATGCCAATCATCATGACTTGGGAGCTTTGGGAGCTGCCTGTTACGACAAAGCCATTGAACGCATGATGTTACAACTGAAGTCTTTTGGGTACAACAGCATCCGTTGTTCACACAATCCGTATAGCGATAGCTTTGCCCGTATTGCCGATCGGGTGGGCTTGCTTATTGTGGATGAATTGGCGGATAAATGGAGTGATAATGACTATTGGGGAGGACGTCAACCTTTTACTCACATCTGGCATAAACTGATTACAGAGTGGGTGAAACGCGATCGCAACCGTCCTTCGGTCATCCTGTGGAGTTTGGGTAATGAACTGCAAATTCGTGAAACATGGACTGGTTTTGAAGGTTTGAATGACTGGGGAATTACAACGTATCGCATTTTTGACCAGTTAGTAAAGCGTTTCGATCGGACACGTCCCACGACGGTGGCTATGTTTCCTTCTCGTGCAGGAGCTATTTATAAACAAGATAAAGACTTCCAGACATATCTGGTTCCACCTGAATTAGGCTGTGCTACGGAAGTAGGGTCTTTTAATTATCAATCGGACAAATATGCGGCTTATTTTCAATACAAGCCAGATTTAATTTTGTATCAGAGCGAGGCTGAGACTTCTAAACTACTTGAGCCACTTTATAATATGGATCAGAATCGAACCGTTGGATTGGCTTATTGGGGATCGATAGAATATTGGGGAGAATCCAATCAATGGCCGAAGAAAGGATGGAATTATTCCTATTTTGATCACACGCTACATCCTTATCCACAGGCCTATTTAATAAAATCAGCTTTTATACCCCATGAGCCGTTGGTGCATATTGGAGTATTGGATGCCGCAAAATCCGAAAGCATTGATTGGAACGATGTAATCGTGGGACGAATGGCACTGAACGAGTGCTGGAACCATGAAGCGGGTAGTAAGCATTCGCTTTTCACCTATACCAATGCCCATTCGGTCGAGTTGTTCGTAAATGGAAAGAGTTTAGGAATACAGCAGAATGATACGACTCTGATTAACAAACGAAATATGATTTTCTGGAAAGATGTGCCTTATGGCAAAGGGGGCGCGGTAGAAGCCGTGGCTCGCGACAAGGACGGGAAAGAAGTGGCACGCCATCGCATTGAAACTGCCGGAAAAGCTGTGAAACTCAAAATAGAAGCGGAAACACCGGCGAATTGGAAAGCTGATGGCATGGATTTGCAGTACATCCATGTCACGGCAGTTGACCGGAAAGGACACCCTGTTTGGAATTACGGGGAACCGCTTACAGTACAGGTAGAAGGTGCCGCCCGTTTCGTGGCAATGGATAATGCTGACCACTATACCGATGAGCTATTTGGGGATGTAACCACTAAAAACATGCGCCAGGGACGTATGCTTGTTATTCTCCGTAGTAATCAGGAAACAGGGGAAGTCAGATTAAAAGTGACTTCCGGTAAATTGAAAGGTACACTCCGATTAATCACTACACAGAAATAATACAGCAGTATGATGAAGAAAATAATTGCAGGTTTGTTATTGCTTCAACCTTTTTGCTTTACGTTATTGTATGGGCAAACATGGGATATCGATTTGACGAAACCGCAGCCTGCTTATACGGACCAGACCGGGTATGGATACGACCGCAATACACAGGCAGTAACCAAAGACCAAAAGCAACCCATGTTCTTCTCGGTCAAGGTTCCGGAAGGCGACTATAAAGTGACGGTTACTTTGGGTAGTAAAGAATACGCAGGATGTACAGCCTTGCGAAGTGAAACCCGCCGGATGGTTGTCGGAGGCCTGAAAACAAAGAAGGGTGAATTGATGGATGTGGTGTTCAACGTCAATGTACACACCACTTATATTGATGGGAAGAAAAACGTTACCTTGCAAAAGCGCGAAGAAATAGACTGGGGATGGGACGACAGGCTGACACTGGAATTCAACGGTGAAGCTCCTGCTGTGAGCCGCATACGGATAGAACCCAATCAGCCTAAGGCGAAGATTTGGTTGTGTGGGAATTCCACCGTAGTCGACCAAGATAACGAACCTTATACCAGTTGGGGACAAATGCTTCCTTATTGGTTCGACGAACGGGTCTCCGTTGAAAACATGGCGATGAGCGGTCTGCGCACGTCTACGTTTATCAGTCAGAACCGTTTGGCTAAAATTGTCCAGGAAGCCAAGCCCGGTGATTATGTCCTAATAGAATTCGGGCATAATGACGAAAAAGACCGTGAACCGGGTAGCGGGGCATGGTATAACTTCACGTATAACTTGAAACGCTTCATTGATGAACTCCGTCCGAAAGGTGTACACATCCTGTTGGCAACTCCGACGGAACGCCGGAATTTTGTAAATGGAAAAATAGAAGCAACTCATGGTGATTATCCGGAAGCTATCCGTATGATAGCCAAAAGGGAAGGTTTGCCGCTTATAGACCTAACCGAGTCTACAACCGCATTGTACAACGCCATGGGTGATTCGCTTAGCAAACGCCTCTTTGTCCATTATCCGGCACAAACGTATGTGGGGCAGGAAAAAGCATTGAAGGACGACACGCATACCAATGCCTTTGGAGCCTATGAAATCTGCAAATTGGTTGTAATGGGCTTGAAAGCGAATAATATTGGATTGGTGAAATATCTTCGCCCATGCTGGCAGGACTTTGAACCTCGTCTTTACGATGACTGGCAAAGTTTTTATTGGCCGGTAACACCAATTCATTTACTGGAGAAACCTGCAGGTGATTAATTACGGGAAAACAGTTTAAAACATTTATAGTTAAGTAAGTGAACAAAATCAGTTTATACTATAATGCAATTGAATATGATTAGAAAAACTGAGGATATAAGTAAGTGAACAAAATTAATTGATACTATAAATGGGAATTTAGCCCCTTCCCTCCTCCCCCCGCGGGGGAGGCTTTGAATACTAAGTAGAATACAATAGCTCCCCCACGGGGGGAGTTGAGGGGGCTTCTAAATTCTCATTTAGCATAAAGTAAATCTGATTAGTTACTTATTCATCCTAAATGTAAAGTTCATTGTATCATGAATAACAGGTTTAAAGTCATAAAATCATTCCCGTTTCATCTTCTGTCACAAAGTTTGTTTTGTGAAGTTTCACCCTAACGACAAGGTATTCAGTTGCTTACGGTGAAAGATGATGTAAATGTAAGTTTGTGAGGGCATACAAATCGTTCACAAAGGGTATACCAATCGTTCACCGGAAGATGAGCTTTCACCTGCCGTGAAGGATGTGAAACGGTAGGGTGAAAAGGGATGTGAAACCTCTGTGAAAGATGTATCTTTCACCATACCAAGCTATGTATCAATGAATTGATGCGATGGTGAAAGCGTGAAAGATATTTTGGGAAAACTTTGTTTATTTCTAGTTTTAGATTTTAGCTTTCATCCGTGGCTGTCTTTTTAAATCAGATATTATATGTATAACATCAGAACTCTAAAGGCTGAAATCCGCAGTTTTGTAAACAAAAAAGCATACACTGTTTTGCCTCAAATCATACTACCTTTTGATGCAAAACTAACTATCTTTTGATGCAAAACATACGATGATTTTGGAAGGAATGAAGGATGATGCGTTGGGCTGCTGCGTTGTTGAGGCAAGCCGGGAAGTCGCATGGCTTATTCTTCATTATCCAAAAATCTTATAAGTTTTTTGGATTTTAAGAGTGTTTGACTATATTTGCAAGGAATTGAAAGCAACTGTTGAAACGACTTTTCAAACTGATATATGATGATAAGTAACTAACCAGATTTACTTTATACTAAATGAGAATTTAGCAGTTAAGGGTAAATGGTTACTAAACTCTCCTCCTTCCGGAAGGAGGAGTACCCGTAAGGGGGAGGTGGTAGGAGAAACATGCCGCGTAAGCGACTCCTATTTTTATATATTAAATAAGTCGAACCATTCTTTTCCTACCACCCCGGCCTAAAGGCCACCCCTCCTCCGGGGAGGAGGGGAGTTTGGCTAATCATTTTCAGTAGTACACAGCTAAATTCCCATTTATAGTATCAATTAATTTAGTTCACTTACTTACAAAAATAGCTCAAATGAGTTAAAAGCCAGCCGCAAGGTGTACTTTAGGAATTTGTCCGGAAGCCTTCGCTACCGCATATCCTCATGCATCCTACAAGGTGGTCACGCCGAAAAACATAGAGGAGTTCCTTGGATGAAGATTTTGAATGAGAACAAAAAAACGAAAAATCATGATGAACAGAACAATCTTATGGACTTTTGCCGCCTGTCTGTCGGCATTTACAGTCATTCAGCATAGTTACGGACAAGAACAGACAATCACGTTGGACGGAAACGCCGGAGGCAAACGCTTTGACGGCATCGGCGTAGTGAATGGAGGCGGGGCTACCTCCGTATTGCTGAAGGACTATCCGGAACCTCAGCGCAGTCAGATACTCGACCTGGTGTATAAGCCCAAGTTCGGAGCATCGGTCAGTGCCTTGTTAGTGGAGATACCGGGTGACGGAAATTCCACGCAAGGCTCCATGCCCAGCCATCAACACACGCGGGAAGACTTGAACTATGCACGCGGCTATACATGGTGGATACTGCAAGAGGCAAAGAAACGTAATCCGAAACTGACATTGGATGGCACAGCCTGGAGTGCTCCGGGCTGGATAGGCGGCGGTAAGTTCTGGTCGCAGGATGCGGCGGATTATTACGTGAACTGGTTGAAAGGCTTGCGCGACGTGTACGGGCTGGAACTGACGGCTATCGGTTGCCGAAACGAGAAGGGACAGGACTATGACTTCGTGAAACGTTTCCGGAAGACGCTGGATGCCAACGGCTTTTCCGCCCTTAAAATCCATGCCTTCGACAACTGGCCTAAAGGAAAATTGGATTTTGTCAAAGACATGCTTACCGACAAGGAACTGCGGGATGCTATCGACATCATCAGCGGACATGTCTTTTACGAGGGAGTGCCGGTTTCGGCAGAAGAAAAAGCCCTGGCTGAGCAACTGGGCAAACCGATATGGAACACGGAAGACCATGTGTATAAGAAAGGATTTGACTGTCTGATCAGCCTTGTGGAGTGCTTTAACGAAAACTATATCCGCCACGGTGTTACAAAAATCGTAAATTGGTATGACATTGCCGGCATCTATCCGCTGGAACCTTATGCGGAAGACCCGCCTACAGTGCTGGCCTATGAGCCTTGGAGCGGACATTTCAAGGTACGTGAAGCGCTGTGGGGCTATGCACATTACGGGCAGTTCTCCGAAGTGGGATGGGAATATCTGAATGGAGCCTGTATGGATTTGGCCGGTGGAGGCTCATTGGTTACCTTGAAATCCCCACAGGGAGACTACAGTGTGATTATCGAGACCAAGAATGCCCCCAAAGCGCAAACATTACACTTCACATTATCGGGACCTCTTTCGGGCAAGAACTTATGCGTGTGGCACAGTAATGGGCGGGAGCAATTTATCCGTTTGAATGATATTGCGGTGAAAGATAACGCATTTACGATAACTGTAGCTCCCGATGCCGTCTATTCGCTTTCCACTACCACCGGCCAACAAAAAGGTTCGTATTCCGCTCCGGCATCCCAACCTTTCCCGTTTCCTTATCACGAGACTTTCGAACCATACGGACATCCGGAACAATATGGCTATTTGCCCCGCTATACGGCCGATATCTATGGGGCATTTGAAATAGCCGAACGTCCTGACGGACTCGGGAAATGCATGCGCCAAACAGTACCGGTACCTGCCATCTCGTGGGCACCCGATTGGAAACCTTATACCATTATAGGTGATTCCGCCTGGACAGACTATGAGGTCAGTGCCGATGTGTATCTCAATCCGGGTGATGCAGCCGGCATCATGGGACGCATCAATGATGTGGGAAGCGGCTATGGTTTCATCCCTAAAGGATATTACCTGCAACTGGATGATAAAGGAGATTGCAAATTAGTGGCAGTCAGAGGAAAGATTGATAAAAAGGCGTTGGTGGGCGATGCGGAGCAACAGGCGCTTATCAAGAACAGCAAGGACGAAAGTGCAGGAGGTGAAAAACTGCTGGCTTCCGTAAAGCTATCCGGCATTTCGTCCAAGGAATGGCATAACCTGAAATTACAGTTCAAGGGTAACGAGTTAACCGGATTCGTTGACGGGAAGCCAGTTATAAAAGCTGAAGATACATTATATACTTACGGCATGGCGGGAGTGCTTGCCGAACAGTATAAAGATAAAGTCAGCACGCCTTATTTCGACAATCTGCACATTGCGCCAATAGGCGGACTCCTCTCTATGCCGACTCCTGCTTCCGCCGCTCAGACTCCGATTTATAAAGACTTTGCTTCATGCCGTACACAAGACAAAGCGTTCGACCCTCTATTGGATCCGGATGCGGTCATTGAAGCCGCCCCGATCGAAGAAGAAGTATGGCAAAGCCGGTACATGTGGTACCCGGGACAACTGGCAGCCTATTACCAGCAACAATGCGCCCGAATCTCCAAAGAACGATGCGTTAACGTCGGCTATCCGGGCAAGTTCTTCGCCCCGACCCATAGAAGCTGGTTCAAGAAATCAATCAAGCTGGACAAGGAAAGCCGGATAACATGGGAAGGACCGGACACCATCATTCCTTATTTAAACAAGGTAAAGCAAAAGGTGGCGGACAAATGCCTGACACTTCCGGCAGGCCGGCACACCTTGATGTTCGAAGTAGTGACAAGCCACAACCTGCCTTGTCTCATCCTGCAAGGTGAAGGAGTGGAAAATCCCGACGAATGGCAAGCCAGTATGGACGGAGAGCATTGGACCATTGCCGAAAGTGCCGCTTATTACAACAAGCCTCAACGCCTGCCCGATGCTCCGCAAGAAACCACCGTGCGACTTAAACCTAAAGAGATACTCCCTCTCCGCAACGCGCAAAACCAAGGCACGGACGGCATCCGCATCGGGAAAAACGGCTATGCGCTCATCGACTTCTTCCACCTCGAAACCGGAGCATTAAGTTTCCGTGCAAAGGGAGAAGGAACCCTTACCGTCCGTGTGGGAGAAACTCCCGAAGAAGCTTTGGAAAGAGACAACAGCAAGTTGGAACAATACCCGCTGCCACCCATCCATCTATCTTCAACCGACACACTTATATGCCTGCCCCAACGGGCGCTCCGTTACGTCTCGATAGAATGTGACAAGGGAGCAAACATCGGCTCCATCCGCTTCAATGCCTCTGTATGGCCCGTTGAGCACCAGATGGAGTTCGAAACAGATGACGCATATGTCAACAACCTGTTTAAAATGAGTGCTGCGACCCTGCACACCAGCATGCACCGTTTTTATCTGGACGGAGTGAAGCGCGACTTCCTTCCCTGGTCCATGGACGCGTTGGTCAGCACAGTAGCCGGTGATTACCTGTTTGGCGACCAGCAAGTATCAAAAAACGGTATTTCCATAGCCCTGATGCCTCTTAATCCGCAGAAGAGTGACATCGGCATACCGGATTATCCGCTTCATGCCTTGTTCGGGTTGAAACAGAATTATTTACGCTATGGCGATATGACAACGTCTCTGCAATACAAAGACCGTATCATCCAACTGCTCGACTTCTATGCATCCATCGTAGACGAAAACGGATTTGTGCACGGAAATTACGGAGACAGGCAGTTCGGTTATACACCCGGATGGTCTACCTATAACGGTCCGGCACGCAAGGGTATCGCCGCTTACGCCCAAATGATGCTATACTATAATTACATGACCGGTGCCTACTTCGCCGACTTATGGAAGGAACGGGCGTTGGTAAAGAAATACCGGAAACTGGCGATGGATTTAAAAGAAAAAATCTTCGAACACTTTTGGGACAAGGAACGGAAAGTGTTCATCAATGGGACAATGAACGACGGAGTGACAATCGACAATCGGATTTCGCACCATGCGCAGTATTGGGCTATCTTGGCCGGACTCTTTCCGGAAGAATACTACGACAATCTGTTTGAGAACGTCCTTCCGAACTTACCCAACTATTACGAAGCGGTCAGTTATGAAAAAGGTTATGAGTTCCTGGCTTATGCAAAGGCAGGCCGTATCAAAGAAATGTGGGAGCATATCTACCGTGTGTGGGGCGACTGGATGGAACAAGGACATACACGTTTCCCCGAAAACTTCATGCCGAACGCATCAAGAGCACGGCAATTGGTATTCTATAACCGTCCGTACGGACTAAGCCTTTGCCACGGCGCCAATGGGGTCCTGTCGTAGTGGGTGCACTACATGGGTTATTGGGATTCAGCCAGTCAGACGAGCATCCCAATGAATACACCCTCCGTCCCGAACCGCTCCACCTCAAGCAAATCCATGCAAAAATTCCTGTAAAAGAAGGCTACATCACCATACACCTGAATACACAAGGGAAAAACACGGTAACAATCCCCAAAGGATGTACGGTTACTATTATCCCCCAAAGCGGGAAAGCATTGAAATTGAAAGAAACCGGTGAATATACATTTTAATCAAAAAAGCACTATCATGAACAAACAAATCTTAACCGGAGGATTATTGAGCCTCCTTTTGGCAACAAGCGCCTGTACAAACGTCGCACAGGAAAACGAAACGGAAGCCCCGGCATTTCTTCCTCCCCTGATGGGCTGGAGCTCATGGAACACATATCATGTAAACATCAACGAAGAGCTTATCAAGAAGCAAGCCGATGCGCTGGTAGCCACCGGACTGAAGGATGCCGGGTACACCAACATCAACGTAGATGACGGTTTCTTCGGACACCGTGATGAAACCGGAAAAATGCACGCCCATCCCGAACGCTTCCCTAACGGCATGAGGGTGGTGTCTGATTATATCCATTCATTAGGATTGAAAGCGGGCATTTACTCGGATGCGGGCGACAACACATGCGGTTCCATCTACGATGATGACCCCAACGGCGTAGGAGCCGGACTCTATGGACATGAACAACAGGACATGGACCTCTACCTGAAAGAATGGAATTACGACTTTATCAAGATAGACTATTGTGGCGCCAAAGAATTGGGATTGGACGAGGAAAAGCGCTACACCGCCATTTGTGAAGCCATTCAGCATACGGGACGTACAGACGTGTCAATCAACATCTGCCGTTGGGCTTTTCCAGGTACATGGGCAAAACGTTTGGCACGCTCCTGGCGCATCAGCCCCGACATACGCCCCAACTGGAGTTCGGTAAAACGCATTATCGAAAAGAATTTGTATCTCTCGGCATATGCGGGCAAAGGACACTACAACGACATGGATATGCTGGAAGTGGGGCGTGGCATGTCGCCCATTGAAGACGAAACACACTTCGGCATGTGGTGCATCATGAGTTCCCCTTTACTCATAGGGTGCGACTTGACCACTATCCCCCACCCTACGCTGGCGTTGCTGAAAAATCCGGAACTTATCGCACTCAACCAAGACCCGCTTGGCTTGCAGGCCTATGTTGTACAACGCGAGGGAGACGCATACGTGTTGGCAAAAGACCTCAAGAAAAAGCGGAGCACTGTACGCGCCGTCGCCTTCTATAATGCCTCGGACAGCACACACACCTTCCGGACAGCTTTGAAAGACTTGGAACTGGGAGGTAAAGTCAAGGTACGTGATATTGTGAAACGTACGGACTTAGGCGAAACCCGGAATGAATATACGTGTACGGTACCTGCTCATGGCGTACTTATCTGCCGCATGGAGGCCGAACAGCGTTTAGAACCGGAACGTTACGAAGCCGAATGGGCCTACCTGCCCTGCTTTGACGACTTGGGCAAGCGAGCCAAGCCGGTGCTGTACCTTGCTTCCCCGCAATGTTCGGGCGGAATGAAAGTCTTCCAATTGGGCGGACGTGAGGAAAACTATGCCGAGTGGCCGGAAGTTTATAGTGAGAAAGGTGGCTCGTATGAGATGACAATCCGTTATTGTTCTCCTTTGCCCCGCAAACTGGAAGTGTGGGTGAATGGCACGTCACATGAACTTCCCGGCCTTACTTCCGGAGGTTCCGATGTCGTTTCCGAAGTTACACTTCCCATTACTCTTACGGCAGGTAACAACATCGTGCGCATGGGGAGCCGTTACGGATGGGCACCGGACATCGACTGTTTCCTGTTGAAACAGGTGGAGCGGTAAAAAACGGTAACCGGAAACCCGGTTGCAAAAGTATGCAAGGATAACCGGCAAAGTATCATTGATTAAACGGTAAAGTATCCAATAATACTTGGACGGTTAACCAATATATGATTTCCTGCCGAAAATGACGAAAGGAAAATGATAAAATCATCAATGTTGAAAGATAATCTAAAACAGCATCACTAAGGGTTTCTTCAATCGCATCAAGATTGTGACACTCAACTTGTGATGTTAGAGCTTACCCTCTATTGCGCTGTACTTGGTGGTTATTTCCGCTTTGGAAATAACCACTTTTCTTTTTTGATCGGCCGAAATTTTCTCGGTAGCCACCTCTTCATCCAATTCGTTAGAAATCCCGTAATTTGCTACCTGTTAGTGCAGATTTCATTGAAAGCAAATACAAAAATCCAGACAACGACCCACGAGGACCCTGGCAATCTGTATCGGCAAGCGTTCAGGCAGGTCATGCTGTGGCAAGCCAGTTTTATACCATAACATCACCTGTAGGTGTAGAGTTTAACCCACCTAAAGGACGTTGTTGGGCTTACGTTACGAGAGATCGCCGAACGCGCGTAAAGAAAGTCAACAAGGTGAAGACAAAAACGATTTCCGTCTTGTTTTCGAGATTGCTTTTGTTGGGAAAATATTTGAAAACTACAAGCTTGTAAAACTTGATATTTGGAGAACATTCACAGATACAACGATAAATAAGATTTTAAACTATAACGAATTGACTGATTAGTAGATGAGCTTACAATTTGATTGGATGAAAATGAATCTCCGCAAAGAAGTGGACTAATAAGGCCGTAATCTTGTTAAAGTTGCAAGTTTTCATTACCTTTGTAATCAAATAAATCACATTTGAGACTATTTGACTTTAACCGTACATTTCCAGATGAAGCATCTTGTGAGGAGTATCTCCGTAGCTTGCGTGAACAGTAAGGGGCAGTTTGCCCCCATTATGGTGAAACCCGTCATCACTGGGACGCATGACAGCCAGGACAGCATGAGGCAGATTGACAATATGCCTGAACAATAATAAACCTAAGCGGTTATATAACGAATCCAATGGTATAGAACTATTTTTATTATATTGAATTGATATATGTCAATATGGGGTAAACTCTTTGGAACTGAGAAAGCCGAGGATAAAAACAAAATTATCGGCAATAAAACCGACTCTGCACCATGCAGTGCTCCTCATTATGCCATAGTAGATGTTGAAGTGGGCTTGCAAGACCATAAAATCCATGATATAGGAGCACTTAAACATGATGACACGACATTTCATAAAACTTCAAAAGAAGAATTATTTATTTTCCTAAACGACGTAGACTATATCTGTGGCCACAATATCATTCACCATGACGCCCAATACCTGTTTACGGACAAAAAATGCCGCTGGAGCTTAGTTGATACACTTTATGTTTCCCCCTTACTGTTCCCGGAACGCCCTTACCACAGGCTTGTGAAAGATGACAAGCTAATCAGCGAACAGATGAACAATCCGGTGAACGATTGCAAGAAAGCAAAAGACTTGTTGCTGGATGAAATAGCATGCTGGCATTCGTTGCCTAAAGAAAAGCGTCTGCTATTCGCATCGTTGCTGAAGGACAAGAAAGAGTTTGAAGGATTTCTCAGTATGGTATGTGCAGAGCATATCCATGAAGGAATACCAGAACTTATCAAAGACCTCTATGCAGGAAAGATTTGCCAACATGCCGACCTTGACATGCTCATCAACCAATATCCGTGCGGATTGGCATACGCTTTGGCTATGATTGACACCACCGATTATCGCTCCATCACCCCTGGATGGGTACTATATAATTATCCGGAAGTGGAGTTTATTGTAAAACTCTTACGCTACACCAATTGCAACGAAGGCTGTGACTATTGCCGTACGCAATTGGATGTGCTTCATAACTTAAAAACATTTTTCGGCTACGAGTGCTTCCGGACATACGAAGGTGAACCACTGCAAGAACGTGCTGCCCAAGCTGCAGTGAAAGGGAAATCGCTGTTGGCGATATTTCCTACCGGTGGCGGCAAATCACTTACTTTCCAACTACCTGCACTCATGGCAGGACATTCTATGCATGGGCTTACGGTGGTTATCTCCCCCTTGCAGTCCTTGATGAAAGATCAGGTAGACAACCTTGCCGACAGAGGCATCACGGATGCCGTAACCATAAATGGAATGTTAGATCCCATCACAAGATCGCTGTCCATACAAAGAGTACAAGATGGAGAAGCCTCGCTATTATACATCTCTCCCGAAATGCTCCGGTCAAAAACAATCGAAAAAATATTGATGGTGCGCCACGTTGTAAGGTTTGTAATAGACGAAGCGCACTGCTTTTCTTCATGGGGGCAGGATTTCAGGGTTGACTATCTCTACATTGGCAAATTCATCCAACAATACCAGGAAAAGAAAAAATGTAAAACCCCGATACCAGTATCTTGTTTCACGGCTACAGCCAAACAGAAAGTGATCCAAGACATTTGCGACTATTTCAAGCAGACTTTGAATTTGAATTTGGAATTATTCGCATCAACTGCCACAAGAACGAATCTGCACTATTCTGTCATACATGTAGAGAATGACAATGACAAATATTTAAAACTAAGAGAACTTGTCGCAGAAGCCGATTGTCCGACAATCGTTTACGTATCACGTACCAAACGGACAAGGGAACTGGCTGCAAAGCTGACTCGCGACGGCTACAAGACACTCCCCTTCAATGGGAAAATGGAAGCCGATGAAAAAATTGCCAACCAAGATGCTTTCATGAATGATCAGATACACATCATTGTGGCCACATCCGCATTTGGCATGGGAGTAGACAAGAAAGATGTCGGCCTTGTAGTACATTATGACATTTCCGATTCGTTGGAGAATTATGTTCAAGAGGCAGGCAGGGCAGGTCGTGACCCCGGTCTTCGCGCACGTTGTTACGTGCTCTATAGCGACAATGATTTGGACAAGCATTTTATATTGCTAAACCAAACAAAACTTAGCATTAGCGAAATACAACAAGTGTGGAAAGCCGTCAAAGACCTTACCAGACACCGAATGAAAGTAGACTGTTCTGCATTGGAAATAGCCCGACAAGCAGGATGGGATGATTCGGTATCTGACATTGAGACCCGTGTACGAACTGCATTAGCGGCTTTAGAACAAAGCGGATACTTGGTAAGAGGAAGCAATGTTCCTCATGTATATGCCACGGGAATAACGGTAAAGAATATGGACGAGGCAAGAGAGCGCATATCAGCATCACTGCTTTTTGGCAGCGATGAAATCGAAAAGGCTGTCCGTATCATCAAGTCATTGATTTCTCAAAAACATATCGCCAAGGCCCAAGATTCGGAAGCCGAATCACGAATCGACTATTTGGCAGACATTTTGGGATTAAGCAAAAAAGATGTTATATCAGTAGTGGAACGCATGCGGCAGGAAGGTATATTGGCAGACAGCAAAGATATATCTGCCTATTTGCAGGACGCAGGTGATTCGGAACGAAAGTCGCAAACGCTCCTCGAACGCTTTGCAAAACTTGAACAATACATTCTCAATCATATTCCCGATGAGTCTTTACGAATATCATACAAGCAGCTGAATGAGAATGCCGTAAACGATGGAATCAGCACATCCAAAGAGAAAGACATTCGGACATTACTCTATTTCCTCACCGTCAAGGGATATACGCGTAAAAAAGAGGATGCGGTCCATAACATGGAAATAACTCGTCTGGCTGATCTGGAGTCCACCATCAAGCGATTTGAAAAACGATTGGAAATAAGTCGTTTTGCCGTGGAATGGCTATACAAATTGGCGCTAAATGCAGAAAAGGAGAATGTACCCGGCAAAGCCATACAGTTCTCCGTAGTAGAGCTTCTGAACCGAATAAAATCAAGTTCCCAATCTCTTTTTGGCAGACTTGATGATATTCAGTTAGAAGATGTGGAAGAAGCACTTTTGTATTTATCGAAAATCGGCGCGCTAAAACTTGAAGGTGGTTTTCTGGTACTATACAACGCCATGAATATCCAAAGAATAAAAGACAATAAGTCAAGATACAAGCAAGACGACTACCGA
>CASENS010000118.1 GCA_949289345.1 uncultured Bacteroides sp. | reverse complement strand
TGATGGGATGGAGGGCTTGCTTTTCTTCGCCGCACCCGATATGCTTTCAGGTCTGGCGACATGGGCGTATTTCGACAACAACGCCGAAGATGCCGTATCTGCTCCTTTCGGTGCAGGATGCGCATCGGTCATCAGCCATGCGGTGCGTGAAAACCGTTTGGGCGGGCGGCGGACATTTATCGGGTTTTTCGATCCTTCGGTACGCCCTTATGTGGAAGCAAATGAATTGAGTTTTGTCATCCCTGCCAACCGCTTTGCCGAAATGCTCCGGACAATGCGCGAGTGCTGCCTTTTTAATACTCCGGCGTGGGCCAAAGTGCGGCAAAGAATGCAGGAGGGGGATAAAGTTCCACGAATGAATTTATAAATAATATCATTACATATAGCCATGTCTTATTTTTGCAGCAGAAGCAAACATGTAATCAGCACCATCCGCAGATTGCCTGTATTGACTGCAATAGCCTTAGTTGTGCTTGCTGTTGCTGTATGCTGTCTCATATACGAGTATATGACAGAGAGCCTGTCTTATTATTTTACGGCGTTCTTCTTTATTTTACTGTATTCCGTACATTCCAGGAGAAAGGACTATCGGTTTTATCTGCTGATACTTGACAGGCCCAAGGCGGTAATGGCGATAGAGTATATGCTGGCCTTACTCCCTCTTACGATTATCCTATTGTGCACTGGAATGTATATCAGCGGAGTCTTGACAGCCGTTTTACCGTTCCTTATTGTCATCCTTCCACGTGTACCGTCAACATACGGAATGATGCGGTATAGAATAACTTTTAACATCAATTCTATAGAATCAGTCTCGTTTCTTCGGAAGAACTTCTTTCTCACAGTTGTTCTGCTGCTTGTGGCCTATGTGTTCTGTTTTGATCCTGGACTCTCCATTGCGGCATTGTCCCTGCTCTCATATATTTTCATCGGAACATCCTATTCGGAAAATGAGCCGCTGTGTCTGATACTGCTCGATGAGATGCCTGCCGGGAAATTCCTTCGGAACAAGATCTTCAAGCCGTCAGCGTTGTGGACAATGCTGTATGCTCCGGCACTTTTGCTGTACGGGATATTTAACATCGGGACATTCTACCTGATTTTTGTCCCCTTGCTGATATTATTTATAGGACTGTGCGTCAATGCGTTCATAAAATACTCCCTGTATGAGCCGTCTTTGAGGCACCGGCAGACCACTATGGCTGAAATACTTGCGAATGCGGGAATCATAGTGCCGTTCCTGCTGCCCTTTACCATATTTGTGACAGCCTTTCATTACCGTAAGGCCAAAGCCAATTTAAATAAGTACCTGTATGTTTACGATAAGTAATCTGTCCGTCAGTTACGGTAGAAAAAGCGTACTGAGGAATCTTAGTCTGGAGATACCTGAACAAAGCATAACCGGCATAGCAGGATATAACGGTGCCGGCAAGACTACTCTGCTCAATGCCATGTACGGCCTTTTCAGATGTGCGAAGGACTGCCTGAAGCATAACGGGACTCCGGTAACGATGAAAGAAATAGCATTTTTGGAGGCGGAGACCTACTTTTACTCCGGTATCACCGGCAGAGACTGGCTAAGTTTCTTTATGAGGAAAAACCGGAAGTTTGACTATGAGAAGTGGAGCAGTCTCTTCAGTCTGCCGCTAGATGAGGCGGTTGCCGATTATAGTCTTGGGATGAAGAAGAAACTGGCGCTGCTGGCTGTCCTATCACTTGACCGGAAATTTATAATTCTGGATGAACCGTTCAACAGTCTCGACCTGGAATCGGTCACGATGCTTGAGATAATTCTGAAAAGGCTGGCGGAAAAAGGCAGGACTATCATTGTGACTTCCCACATGATAGAGGTGCTTATGAGTTGCTGCGACTCAATCTGTATCCTTCGGGACGGTTCGATTACCGGTCGGTATCCGAAAGAGCAGTTCGGCAGTCTGTCAGACTCGATACGCGAGGAGGTTTCTGCCAGATGTGGCGGTATTCTGGATTTTTAGTTTATTATCAGCGGTGTGCTTGCTGTAGGTGCTGGCTTGCGGAGTGAGGACGGTGCACGGTAGTTCCATCTTCGAACAGGTGCCATGGAGCAGGCTGATTTGATTGCCGTTAGATAAAATCGCAGCCAGTCATTGTACGCTCCAGTCTTATTGACATGCTGTATCTCCATATAATATCCAAGAATCCTTTTCTTCAATGCATTGGATAGTTGTAGAACCGGGCATTTGAGAACATCCTGCTCCATCAGGTACAATGTGTTGAGCAGCCGTCCAACTCTGCCATTCCCGTCAATGAAAGGATGTATCATTTCAAACTGATAGTGTATCAAAGCGGCTCGTACAAATACATTCTCTGAATCTTCATAATTGATGTAACGTTCAAGGTCGGAAAAGGCTTCAACCATATCATCGTATACGGGCGGAACAAACATCGCGTCTTTCAGACCGTTTCCATTCCAGCCTATCCAGACAGTAGAGGTACGGAACTCGCCCGGATATTTCTTTCCGTACCTTTCGCTGTTGCATATCAGGTAATGGATATTTTTCAACAGACGGACGCTCAACGGCAACTCGTCCATCGCTTCAATGGCGTATGAAGTGGCTTTAAGCAGATTGTCCGTATCTTCTTCCAACGAATTGTCTGCATCCGGCATAAAACCAAAAGACAAAGGCTGTTCGCCCAATGCCAGTTTACAGGAATTTTCCGCTTCCTGCCGCATCAATTGCTTAATCTGTTCCTCGGAAAGTTGTGAAGCGTCATCATTAAATTGCTGCATCGCGCTTTCCGTTTCCATTATCAGCTTATCCAATTCCTCAGTATGGATAACCTGTATTTCTGAAAGGGGTGTCGGGACAAACGACTTGAAAGCCGCTTCTCCCGACAGGTGTTTACGATAATTCCTTATATTCATACCAGTTCCTTCCTCAAATTCCGAAGCGTGACGGCAATATCGCCCGCCAGCCCGATGGATTTATGCGCAATCTCATCGGGAATGTAAAGTTCTTGCGCAAGATTCAGCGTGATATACACGGCTTGTGGTTCACGTGCCGCCAATTGCATCAGCGGCAGCTTTATCAGACGGTTGCGGCTGCCTATGCCCAGTTCGAAGATAACAAGCCGCTTGCCGTGATAGCGGTCGAGGAAAGCATTGGCTTCTTGACTTTTGTCCTGCATCGGGCGGTTATGCAGCATATCCTCGAAAGTGCCTTCCACCTCGAACACCTTGCCGGGCGCGAAGCCGGACAATTCCAAATGCGTATCAGCATTGGAGGTAAGAATGAAGTAGTCCTTATCGCCGGCTACGGCAAGCAGGTCTTTCATCACTTGTGAAGGGCGGTAGTCTTTCATCCAATACTGCACAAGCCGACGCAAGAACTCTTGGCGGTCTTTTCCATCGGAATAAGGAAAGAAGCATCCTTCAATGACACTGCGTATGCCGTATTTCTGCTGGAAGTCGCCGAACTGACGGCGGAACATCTCGTTATTGGCGAAGATGTGATAGCCCTCGGCAATGGACAATCCGTTGCTCGCTCCGATGAGCAAGGCATCGGCATCCTTGATGGCTTGGGCGGCTTTTTGTATCTCTGTCATATCAATATACTCTTGACGGGTTAAACGCTTCTTTTGCATTGAATGCTTTTATGCCCGTTGTGGATTTGCCCAACAGCTGTTTCAGCGTAACGGCAATATCATTGCTGATGGCAAGGCTTTTTCTTGCAATCTCTTTCGGGATAATGGCGTGTTGCGGATTGACGGTGGCATAGAACGCATTCGGGAACTGATAGGTCATGTTCATAAACGGCTCTTTGATGAACATCGGGGTCATCATGCCCACTCCGAGTTCAAGGAACAGCACCTTGCGCCGCGAGTTGGCACGGAGGAAGTCGAGATACCGCTTCATTTCCCGTTGGTAATATTCGCCTTCAAGGAAAGTGTACGAGCGCACCCATGGAGCCAGTTCTTTGCCGCAATGCGGGCAACGTGGTATCAGTTCGTCGGGCAAGGCATCTCCCACGATTTTATCGCTTAATTCAAAAACTTTCTCCTTATTATAATAGATCTCATCGTGGCACGGACGGCTGCACTGCCAGTACCGCCAGTCGCCCTGTATGCGCGTGATGCGCCCGGCAGGAAACACACGGTAGAATTGCGCGTCCTGATTGGTCGTAGCAATATAGTAGTCCTTGCCTTTGAGCAGTTCCGCCAAGTCTTTGTATGTGCCGCCGGTCTCGCACTCATAGATGTAGCGGATGGTGCGCAGGTTGATGGTCCAATGTTCGCCCGCTGTCATTCGGGATTCATAGAACAGGTCGAACATATTGTGCCGGTCGTATTTCTTAGCCAAACCTCCTGCCATACGGCGGAACACATCGTCCTCCTGATAGTAAAACACAAACCCCGATGCGGCAGACATTCCCGACGCTCCACCTACCACGATGGCGTCCGCCTCGTCTATTTTCTGCCTCAACACTTCAATCTTTTCTTTTGAAACCATATTGAAAATCTCCTTTGATTAGTCCGGCGCAAAGGTAGGGGGATCGCAAGGAACAGCCGCTACCAATCCATCGCAGTATGCTACCATTTTGATAAAAGAAACAACAGAGAGTTTGCTTTGTCTGCCGATATCTCCTATTTCCGTCCTGCAAATCTGTCAACTAATGTTACGGCAAAGCATTGTCTCTGACGGGGACAGTTCCTACTTCTCCTCTCGGTTCATCTCCGCAAGAAACGCGCTGATGGTCTGCCCCGTCATCTGCTTGAAGAAGCGCATCAGGTGGTTCGGCTCGGAAAAGTGGAGGTGGAAGGCGATTTCCTTGACAGAGAGATTGGAGAAAAGCAGGTCGTTCTTCACCTCTTGCAGAAGGCGTTGCTTCAGCAGATGCACTGCCGAGAGGCCGAACTCGCGCATCACCGCCTTGTTGAGCGACACACGGCTGATGCCCATCATTTCGGCATAGTCCGCTACACGTGCCTTGTCGCAGATGTTCTTTTCCAAGAGTTGCTTGTACTGGTAGGCGTAGTTGTTCAAGGGTAAAGCAAACGGCAAGTGGAAGCGGCTGGCATAAATGCGGTTGAGCAGCAGGAGGAACTGGTAGAGATAGGCGACAATCAGGTGGTAGCTGTCGGCAATCGGATTGCGCAGTTCTTGCTTCATCTTCTGCAACAAGTCGAGCAACGGGCGGGCTTCTTCCTCCGGCATATCGAACCACGTTGGATAATCGTGCTGGTAGCAATAAAGCAGACGGTACATGAAATATTTGTCCGAGAGGAAATTGTTCACAAACTCTTCCTGAAAGACAAGGAACGTATAGTCCAGCTTGTCCAACTCCACGTGCCATTCCTGCAACTGGAAAGGCGAAATGACGAGCCACATATCGGGATGCAACTCAATTCGTTCGCCCGCCAGGAAGAGATGCCCCTCTGCCTTGCGGAAGAAATAAAACTCGAAGAAGTCAGTCCGATACTGCTTGTCTGCATCAAACCAGCCCCGCTTCTCCGTGCTTTCCGCCGTGTTCAGCAGGAAGTCCACGCCGCACGAGCTTTTGGAGTATTTCAGCAGGGAAATATGCTCCGCCGTGTTGTTGTATATGCCGTAAGTGTCTTTGCGATTCATCTTCGTTGTTTTTACAGGGTGCAAAAATAGTTTTCCTTCGCGGACTGTCAATGAATCGTTTATCAAAATGGCAGGCGCTTGTCGTAATTTCAAAGGAACTTGGCCTGGAAAGGCGGCTCGCTGACACCGCTAAGTTGGGCGGGCGGGAATTTTTGCAATCTCAGCAGTCCATGAATTGATGAAAGTCCGAGAGTAATCTTGAAATATCCACCTTGTTTTCATCTTCGAAGAATGTTGCCTTTTTGCCAGGATGCCAGTTTCCTATGACTTCTCCATTCTGCACAATAACGGGATAGAAAATGCCGTTTTTGTTGTAGGCTTGTCGGCAGAACTGTTCCGCGATTGCATGATGGCGGCTCTTGTAGCCTATCAGATATTCGTCATAGGACGGTAACAACAGGATTTTCTTGCGGCAGCCTTTTGTCCTGCAGTCTTGATGTACATAATATATATCATCATTATGGCGTTATGCCGTCAATTCGCCGGCAATGGAGTCTATGGCATTTTTACATTCTCCTGCACTGAGGTTTGTCCACCATACAAAGTCTTTCAATGTGGCCGGTGAATGGCTGCGGAAATACTTTCTTGCGAGCAGTATTACAGCTTCTTCTCGCGAGGGTTCGTTTGCTGACGGTATCCGTCCGTCAATCAGAGCGTATGTGTTTTGATGGTCATCAAGATGTCCGCTGCATATCAGGC
>CASENS010000117.1 GCA_949289345.1 uncultured Bacteroides sp. | reverse complement strand
TTTTTTATTGGGACACCAAGCCCGTTGGACATATGAGGATGGGGAAACCCTGTGACCTCGTTTTTACCACAAAGATAGTCGCGGTCTTGACTTTCTTATCTACCGGGCGTAAAAAATCTGTTTTTTTATATACCTTTGTATTCACTAAAAAATATATATTTTAGGGAGTGAAGAATTTGAGAAGTTAAGTTGATAAACTATATTGTATTATTGAAATGCTATGAAAAAGGAAATCAAGTTTAGTCTCGTCTATCGGGACATGTGGCAATCATCCGGCAAATACCAGCCTCGCTTGGATCAGTTGGAGCGTGTGGCACCGGCCATCATTGATATGGGCTGTTTCGCTCGTGTGGAAACCAATGGGGGCGCTTTCGAGCAAGTCAACCTCTTGTATGGCGAAAATCCCAACAAGGCTGTGCGTGCTTTCACCAAACCACTCCGTGAAGCGGGCATACAAACGCACATGCTGGATCGCGGACTCAATGCCCTACGTATGTATCCTGTGCCAGCCGATGTACGTCAGCTTATGTACCGTGTGAAACATGCTCAAGGGGTGGATATCACCCGCATCTTTTGTGGATTGAATGAGACGCGCAACATCATTCCTTCCATCCGTTACGCTCTCAAGGCGGGCATGATTCCACAGGCCACTTTGTGTATCACTCATTCTCCTGTGCATACGGTAGAGTATTACTCGGCCATAGCCGACCAATTGGTGGAGGCAGGTGCTCCCGAAATTTGCCTAAAAGATATGGCAGGTATTGGACGACCGGGCATGCTGGGATGCCTCACTCGAGCCATCAAGGAACGTCATCCTGAAGTCCTCATTCAGTACCACGGTCATAGTGGGCCGGGTCTGTCCATGGCCTCCATTCTTGAAGTGTGTGAAGCTGGAGCGGACATTATCGACGTGGCTATGGAGCCCCTTTCTTGGGGAAAAGTGCATCCCGACGTTATTTCCGTGCAAGCCATGTTGAAGGACAAGGGTTTCCAAGTACCTGATATTAATATGAAGGCCTATATGCATACCCGTGCGCTGACGCAGGAGTTCATTGACGATTTCCTGGGTTACTTCATGGATCCCACCAACAAGCACATGTCTTCCTTGCTTCTCAAGTGTGGTCTGCCGGGTGGCATGATGGGTTCTATGATGGCTGACTTGAAAGGGGTACACTCGGGCATTAATCTGATATTGAAGAGTAAAAACCAACCGCCCATGAGTTTGGATGATTTGCTGGTGATGCTGTTTGATGAAGTGGAATATGTATGGCCCAAGTTGGGATATCCCCCTTTGGTGACTCCCTTCAGTCAATATGTGAAGAACGTAGCACTGATGAATGTGATGCAGTTGGTGAAAGGCGAAGAACGCTGGACGATGATAGACAATCATACGTGGGACATGATACTTGGCAAGAGCGGGCGTCTGCCTGGTTCGCTGGCGCCGGAAATCATAGAGCTGGCCAAATCGAAGGGATATGAGTTTACCGATGCCGACCCGCAGGCTAACTATCCCAATGCGTTGGATATCTACCGCAAAGAGATGGACGACAACGGCTGGGAGTACGGAGAAGACGATGAAGAACTCTTTGAGCTGGCTATGCACGACCGTCAGTATCGCGATTATAAATCGGGAGTGGCCAAGAAGCGCTTCGAGGAAGAACTGATGCGTGCCAAGGATGCCGCCTTAATGAAGGGAACCGTATCTGAGGAAGATATCCGGAAATTGAAGCGTGCCAAGGCCGACCCTATCATAGCCCCCAGCCGAGGACAAGTGTTGTGGGAGGTGGCGGTAGACGGTCCTTCGTCGGCACCGTTTGTAGGGCGTAAATACCAACATGACGAAGTGTTCTGCTACCTGTCCACACCGTGGGGCGAATACGAGCCTGTTTATACCGGCTTTACTGGTCGTGTAGTCGAGGTATGCGCCAAGCAAGGCACCGTGGTAAACAAGGGTGAGGCTATCGCCTATGTAGAGAGGAGCGATATCTTTGCGTGAGAAAGAAATATTTGCCATATAAGAAATGCCACTCTGCTTTTGGTATGGAGTGGCATTTTATTTGTATGTTCGTTATGGTCATCTTTTGTCTGGAAATGTATAGCGCAACCATAGGGTGCCTTCGCCCACCTTCTCGAAGCTGTTCAGCCGTAGTAGTGTAGCAGGACGGTGTACATCTGTTATGCCGTCGAAGATAGCCGTCATTCCCCGTCTGCCGTCAATGCCCGGACCTATCATGACACTGACCTCATCGAGCAATCCGGCTTCGAGGAACGCACCGTTGATGTGTCCGCCGCCTACTACTGCCAGACGTTGCATGTCAAACTCATTGTAAAGGATTTCCATGGCCTTCGCCAAATTTATCCTTCGGTCGCCCACGGCTATCCAGGAGATATGTTGCGTGGTCAAAGTGTCGTGGTAAATCCTCGGACAACTTTCGGACGTGATGACCAGCAACGGTTTACCGTCGTATGCCGGAGCCGACCAACGTAGTTTCCCGTATGTGTCTAAGGCGACAAGATATCCGTCAGCATCCTGTGCTTTATGCACGGTTTGTTCTCCTATCGGGGTCTGGTTTGTTGCGGTAAAGGGTTCGGCGTCGGCATAATGCATCTGCATCGTTACCCTTCCCATTAGTTGCGAGGGACAGCCGAGGCGGTTCAACGCATCGTAATACGAATCGGTAGGGTCAATCTGTTCCGTCATGTCGCAATCTATCCGACCGTCGACGGATTCCATCATGTGTGTGATAATGTAAGGTCTCATCATATTTTATCTAAATTCATTCACTTATCCGTTGGCAAAAATAGAAAGATTTTACCACTACGCTTCTATACAGATTACTGATAAAAGAATATATTTTACGCTTCTTATTTGTATTCCGCCCACGATTTAATCTGCAGGTCGTCTACCGACATGGTGCAGAAAGCGTTGATGAAGGCGCTGGCCAAACGGGCATTGGTGATAAGCGGGATGTTCAAGTCGATAGCCGCGCGGCGTATCTTATAGCCGTTGGTCAATTCACCTGCTGTCAGGTTCTTCGGAATATTTACCACCATGTCTATCTCCTTGCGGTGCAACATGTCGAGTGCCTGGGGCTGACCTTCTTCGCTGGGCCAGTAGACGCGGGTGTTCTCCACGCCATTCTCGGTGAGGAACTTGGATGAACCACCCGTGGCAAAGAGCTTATAACCTTTCTTCTGGAGCATGCGGGCAGCCTGGAGCATTTCAACCTTTTGCTTGGGACCGCCGGTGGAGAGGAGGATGTTCTTTTCCGGTATGCGTTGGCCTACGGACAGCATCGCTTTGAGGATGGCACAGTTGGTGTCGTCACCCAGACAGCCTACCTCACCGGTAGAAGCCATGTCTACACCCAACACGGGGTCGGCTTTCTGCAAGCGGTTGAAGCTGAACTGGCTGGCCTTGATACCTACGTAGTCGAGGTCGAACAGATTCTTGTCCGGCTTCTCCACAGGAATGCCCAACATGATTTTGGTGGCCAGTTCGATAAGATTGATCTTCAACACCTTGCTCACGAAGGGGAAAGAGCGCGAGGCGCGCAGGTTGCACTCAATGACCTTGATGTCATTGTCCCTTGCCAGGAATTGTATGTTGAAGGGACCGGATATTTTCAATTCCCTGGCAATCTCGCGGCTGATGCGCTTGATGCGGCGCACGGTCTCTACGTAAAGCTTCTGAGGCGGGAACTGAATGGTGGCGTCTCCTGAGTGTACTCCGGCAAACTCGATATGCTCGCTGATGGCGTAGGCTATGATTTCTCCGTCGCGTGCCACGGCATCCATTTCCACTTCCTTAGCATGTTCGATGAATTGGCTCACTACCACCGGGTGTTTCTGGCTGACGTTAGCCGCCAGTTGCAGGAAGCGTTCCAATTCCTCCTGGTTGGAGCAGACGTTCATGGCGGCACCGCTCAGTACATACGAAGGACGTACCAAGACGGGGAAACCTACTTTCTGCACAAAGGCATTAATGTCTTCCATGCTGGTCAGTGCGCTCCATTCGGGCTGGTCCACGCCGATGCGGTCCAGCATGGCAGAGAATTTGTCGCGGTCTTCAGCGTTGTCAATGCTCTTGGCCGAAGTGCCGAGGATGGGTACATGTTGCTCGTCCAAGCGCATAGCTAAGTTATTGGGGATCTGCCCTCCGGTAGAGACGATGACTCCATGCGGGTTCTCCAGGTCGAGAATATCCATGACACGCTCGAAGGTCAGTTCGTCGAAGTAGAGGCGGTCGCACATGTCGTAGTCAGTCGATACCGTCTCCGGGTTATAGTTAATCATCACGCTGCGGTAACCTTGCTTGCGGATGGTGTTCAATGCCTGCACGCCGCACCAGTCGAACTCTACCGAGGAGCCGATGCGGTAAGCGCCCGAACCCAGCACGACGATGCTTTTGTGGTCGCCTAAGTAATGTACGTCGTTCTCCGTGCCACTGTATGTCAAGTACAAGTAGTTGGTCTGGGCAGGATACTCGGCAGCCAAGGTGTCTATCTGCTTCACCACAGGCACAATGCCGCGTTGCTTGCGATGCTGCCGCATGGTGACGATGGCGTCTTCCATCTCGCCTTCCATGCCGATGGCTCGTGCCACCTGGAAGTCGGAGAAGCCCTGGCGTTTTGCTCTATATAATAAGGTGTCGGGCAGGTCGGTCAGTTGCTTGTGGTTGGCTCCCCAGGCGTGAAGCTCTTTCGAGGTCTGCATGATGTTCATCAGCTTCTCGAGGAACCAACGGTCAATCTTGGTCAGCTCGTGCACCTGGTCGACGGTGTAACCGGCGCGGAATGCCTTGGAGATGACAAAGATGCGCTTGTCTGTCGGCTCGCGCAATGCTTTATCAATGTCGGGGATGACCAGTTCTTTGTTCTCCACGAAGCCGTGCATGCCCTGTCCTATCATGCGCAGGCCCTTCTGGATGGCTTCCTCAAAGGTGCGGCCGATGGCCATGACTTCACCGACGGACTTCATGGAGGAGCCCAGTTCTTTGTCCACGCCATGGAACTTACCCAAGTCCCAGCGGGGTATCTTGCAGACCACGTAGTCCAATGCAGGCTCAAAGAAAGCGCTCGTAGTCTTGGTGACGGAGTTCTTCAGTTCGAAGAGGCCATATCCCAATCCTAACTTCGCGGCCACGAAAGCCAGGGGATAGCCTGTCGCTTTTGAGGCCAAGGCAGACGAACGGGACAATCTCGCGTTGACTTCGATGACGCGGTAGTCTTCCGACTGCGGGTCGTAGGCATACTGCACGTTGCACTCGCCCACGATGCCGATATGGCGGATGATGCGTATGGCCAGTTCGCGGAGCTTGTGGTAGTCGGTGTTGGAGAGTGTCTGGCTGGGTGCGATGACGATGGACTCACCGGTGTGGATGCCCAGCGGGTCGAAGTTCTCCATGTTGCAGACGGTGATGCAGTTGTCATAGCGGTCGCGCACCACTTCGTATTCCACCTCTTTCCAACCGCGAAGACTCTTCTCCACAAGCACCTGGGGCGAGAAGGAGAAGGCTTTTTCAACCAGCACGTTCAGTTGCTCCTCGTTGTCGCAGAAGCCGCTGCCCAAGCCTCCGAGGGCGTAGGCGGCACGGACAATGACGGGATAGCCCAATGCTGCAGCGGCACGGCGGGCGTCTTCGGCGTTTTCTACCGCCTCGCTCTTGATGGTCTTCACGTCAATCTCGTTCAGACGCTCCACGAACAGCTCGCGGTCTTCCGTGTCGATGATGGCCTGCACCGGCGTGCCCAACACACGGACGCCGTACTTCTCCAGTACACCGCTTTTGTAGAGTGACACGCCGCAGTTCAGTGCCGTCTGTCCGCCGAAGGCCAGCATAATGCCTTCCGGGCGCTCCTTCTGGATGACCTTCTCCACGAAGTAAGGCGTGACAGGGAGGAAGTAGATTTGGTCGGCCACGCCCTCTGACGTCTGCACGGTGGCGATGTTGGGGTTGATGAGGACGGTCTCGATGCCCTCTTCCTTCAGGGCCTTGAGAGCCTGAGAGCCGGAGTAGTCAAACTCGCCTGCCTCGCCAATCTTCAGTGCGCCCGAACCGAGGAGCAACACTTTCTTTATATCAGTTGGTTTCATTGTCTTATAGAATTTGGTGTAGTTTTAATTATTATTTACATCGGTCTGACGGCTTTCCCGTTTGTCCTCCACGACCTTCTCGTTTGTCCCCGACGAGGGTGTCGTTTGTCCCCCACGAGCCCCTCGTTAATCCCCGACGAGACCCTCGTGGGGCTCAGATTGATTATCAGCAAGTTACAAAGCATGTTTTAAGAAGAAACAAACAAGAAATATTCTTACATCATAACAGCTTGGCGAATTCGTCGAAGAGGAACTCCGTGTCCGTCGGCCCTGATGCTGCTTCGGGGTGGAACTGCGCGGAGAACCAGGGATTCGTGCGGTGGCGGATGCCTTCGTTCGAGCCGTCGTTCATGTTCACGAAGAGAGGTTCCCAGTCCGCACCCAGCGTATTGTTGTCCACCGCATAGCCGTGGTTCTGGCTGGTGATGAAGCAGCGCTCCGTTCCTACCATGCGTACAGGTTGGTTGTGGCTTCGGTGTCCGTATTTCAATTTATAGATTTTCGCCCCTCCGGCCTTGCTAAGGAGTTGGTTACCCATGCAGATGCCGAAGATGGGGAGCTTCTCGTTGGCCATAGCCTTACGGATGTTCTGCACGGCGGCATCGCACGTGTCCGGGTCTCCGGGACCGTTGGAAATGAAGAGGCCATCGAACTCCAAGCCGTTGAAGTCGTAGTCCCAAGGCACGCGGATGACCTCTACGCCCCTCTTGATAAGACAGCGGAGAATGTTCGCCTTAACGCCGCAGTCAACAAGAACCACCTTCTTCCCTGCACCTTCGTTGTAACGGATGACGCTCTTGCAGGACACTTTGTCTACATAGTTCACGCCAGAGTATTGCGCGGTGGGTATGTTGTCCGGTTCATCATCGAAGACAATCTTGCCCATCATCACGCCATGCTCGCGCAGAGCCTTGGTCAGCGCTCGCGTGTCGATGCCGGTGACGCCGGGTATGTGCTCGCGCTTGAGCCAGTCGCCCAGGCTCTCTACAGCATTCCAATGGCTGTAGTTCTCGCTGTAGTCGCTTACGATGATGGCCTCGGCATGAATCTTCTCGCTTTCCATGAAGCGGGGCAGCCCATTCTCAGCAAAGGTGAAGGGCGGCACACCATAGTTGCCCACCAAGGGATATGTCAATGTCATCAGCTGCCCGGCATAGCTTGGGTCGGTCAGGCTTTCGGGGTATCCCGTCATCGCCGTGTTGAAGACCACCTCGCCCGCCACGGGCTTCTCATAGCCGAACGACGTCCCGTGGAAGCGGGTGCCGTCGTCGAGGATAAGGGTTACGTTTCTCATTCTTTATCGGGTTCGTTATTATTGTTGTTCTTCTTATCTGATTTCACTTTATATTGATAGTAGGCATAACCTGCCGCAGCGCCCAAGATCATTCCTAAGCCTATGTTGTGCCATGCAGCACCCAAGGCTATGCCAAACATTAGGCCGAAGTAGACGTAAATGGCTGGTCCTTTCTTCTTTTGCTCTTCTGCCTGTTTCTCTTCTTGTCCTTCTTCCATATACTTAGCCGTTATCTTGTTCGCTATTTTTATTCTTATTCATCCTTTTCTTCAAGGCAGGCACCACCAGCCCGATGCACACGCCGATGGGCAACCACAGGCCGAGGTTCTCAAAGATGATGCCGAATGCCACACCGAGGGCTATGCCCGCACCAAACCATTCATCGGCGAAGGCGGATTTCTTCTTGGGTTCGTTGTTCATATACTCAATTAACCCCTCGAATTCGAGGGGTTTTATATTAAAATTAGAATTGATATACCTGTTCAATATAATCAATGAACGCCTTGTTCAGCATCTTCACCCCGCCCGGTGTGGGATAGTCGCCGCTGAAGTACCAGTCACCCGGATGGTTGGGACAAGCTTGGTGCAGTCCTTCGAGGGGCTGATAGACTATCTGAATTTTGGCGCGGGTGCCTTCGGGCGTGAGGAGTTCAGCCATCTTGGCGGATATTTCCTCATCGGTGAAGGGGGCATAAATGTCCTTCACGTAGTTCACCATCTGTTCCTTGGGCAAGTCGGCCTGGTCTTTGGACTTGCGGTAGGCTGCGGCAATCACGTCCTTCATGTCGCGCTCTTTCAGTAACTCGATGGCTGCCTTGAAGGCTATGAACTCCGTCATGCGGGACATATCGATGCCGTAGTAATCGGGATAACGCACTTGGGGCGAACTGGACACGATGACGATTTTCTTCGGCCCCAGTCGGTCCAAGATGCCGATGATGCTCTGCTTCAGTGTAGTGCCGCGCACGATGCTGTCGTCTATGATAACCAAGTTGTCTTCGCCCGGCACCAGGCTGCCGTAGGTAATGTCATACACGTGTGCCGCCAGGTCGTTGCGCGTATTGCCCTCGGCAATGAATGTACGGAGCTTGATGTCCTTGATGGCCACCTTTTCGCCCCGGATGCGGCGGGAAATGATGCGCTCCAGCTGTTCATGTGTGGGATTATGCTCCAAGGCATCAATCTGATAGACTTTCTCCTGGTTGAGGTATTCGTTCAAGCCCTCCATCAGTCCGCAGTAGGCTACCTCGGCCGTATTGGGGATGAAGGAGAATACCGTATGGTCGATGTCGTTGTCGATGGCGCGAAGGATAGTGGGCACCAATTCTTTGCCGAGCTGTTTCCTTTCTTTGTAGATGTCCGCGTCGCTGCCCCGGCTGAAATAGATGCGTTCGAAGGAACATGGTTTGAACTCGCGGGGCTTGTTGATTTGGATGGTGCGCATCTTGCCTGCTTTGGTGAAGATGACCGTCTGCCCGGGTTGCATTTCCTTGATGGACTCCATAGGCACATTGAACACGGTTTGTATCACGGGACGCTCACTGGCCAATACGGCCACTTCGTCATCTTGATACCAAAAGGCTGTACGAATGCCCCAAGGGTCGCGTATGGCAAAGGATTCCCCGCTTCCAGTCAGGCCGCAGATAACGTAACCTCCATCCCAATCCTTGCTCGACGTACGCAGGACGTTGGCTAACTCGATGTGATCTTCAATGTAATGAGTGATGTCCATGCCGGTGAGACCTTCACCCACAGCTATATCATAGAGCCGTTCCACTTCGCGGTCCAGGCGGTGTCCCACCTGCTCCAGTATGATGTATGTATCAGCATACTTACGCGGATGCTGGCCCATGGCGGTAATCTTGGCAAATATCTCGTCTACATTCGTCAGGTTGAAGTTGCCGCAAAGGGCAAGGTTCTTTGCTCGCCAGTTATTTCTTCGAAGGAAGGGATGAACGTAGGAAAGGCCCGACTTGCCCGTGGTGCTGTAGCGCAAATGTCCCATGTAGACTTCGCCCGCAAAGGGCAAGCATTTCTTGGCATAGTCGGCATTGTGCAACTGCTCCGGCGTCAAGTCCTTGAACTGGCTGTGCACCGTGTCGAAAATCTCGGTAATGGCTCCCGAGCCCAGTGCCCGTTCGCGAAACATATATTCCTCCCCGGGATTGGCCTCTAACTTGACGCATGCCAAGCCTGCGCCTTCCTGTCCGCGGTTGTGCTGTTTTTCCATGAGGAGATAGAGCTTGTTCAGGCCATACATCCAAGTGCCATACTTCTGTTCGTAGTACTCCAGGGGTTTGAGCAAGCGTATCATGCCCACGCCGCATTCATGTTTCAGTTGTTCCATAAAGAATAATGCGCTTATTATTTTGTCGATGCAAAGATACGCATTCTCCCGAACATAAAGTCAACCTGTTCGCCATTTATTTGCCAAAAGCACATCAAAAAGTTGAAAAAGCATCCTTCAAGGAGGAATTTGCGCTGTTCGCTCAACCTTTCGCCTCTTGGTACATGAAGCGCTTGATACTCTTTTTGGCCGTTTTCTCAAACTCCTCGTAGTGTATCTTCACCTTCGTTATCTGGCTGTAAACGGGCAAGTGTTGATTCAGCTCTTGGCGGTTTTGCTCCATGGCCTCTTCGATGTCCGACATTTCCATACCGTTAGCGTAGGCTTCGTCGAAATCCGGATAAATGAGTGCTACGAGTTTGTCGCGTTGCAGCACTACAAGCGATTCGCTCACGTAGGGCATGTTGTTCAGTTTGCTTTCGATTTCTTCCGGATAGATATTTTGTCCGCTGGCTGTGAGGAGCATGTTCTTGCTTCGTCCGCGCACGGTGACATATCCGTTTCCGTCCATTGTGGCTAAATCTCCCGTATGGAGCCATCCGCGTGCGTCAATGATTTGGGCCGTAGCTTCGGGATTCTTATAATAGCCCAGCATCAAGTTTTCGCCCCGGCAAATGATTTCACCCGGACGGTTCTGGGGGTCGCCAGAGTCGATACGCACCTCCATGCGTGAGGCGGCTTTTCCGCACGAGCCTAACTTCAGGTCCTGCCAGCGACTGGAGCAGATGATGGGGCCACATTCCGTCATGCCGTAAGCAATGGTATAGGGAAAGCCTATCTGCTTGAGGAAGCGTTCCACATCAGCATTGAACGGGGCACCTCCGATGATGATGTCGTTGAATTCTCCTCCGAATATCTGCATGGCTGCATCGCGTGCTGCAGCCCTAATGCGATCATTTATAATAGGCACGCGCAGAAGCAGTTTTCCGATAGTGTTGTCCAAACGGGGGAGTATGTCCTTCTTGATAATCTTCTCCACGATAAGCGGCACACACGAAATAAGGCGTGGCTTGATGTCGGCAAAGGACTGGGCGATAATTTTAGGCGAAGGCATACGGGTAAGGAAGAACAGGTGAGCGCCTGCGCAAAAGCCGTACAGGAAATCATACGTCATGCCAAACACGTGTCCTAAGGGGAGCATCGACACGATGCGGTCGCCCGGCCGAACAGGACGCATCTCGAAGCAATAATCCACATTGGAGAGGATACTTCGGTAGGGCAGCATCACCCCCTTGCTGTAGCCCGTGGTGCCCGATGTGTAGTTTATGATACACAACTCTTCGGGCGATTCTTCCCGACGGTAGTGCACGTGCTCGGGGCGGAAATTCTTGGGATAACGCTGCCCATAGAGTACGTTGCGGTGTTCGAATGCGTCCATCAACCGCTCGTCCCGGCACACCACGGGGGTAAAGTCCGGCAAAAGAACAATACCTATCAGGTTAGGCATACGCTCCTCGTTAAGATATTCCCATGCCTGATCGCCTACGAAAAGCAGACGGGCTTCGGAGTGGTTCACGATGTTGTGTATATTGTCGGCCTTGAACTCATGCAGGATGGGGACTATGACGGCTCCGTAGGTGATGGCACCCAAGAAGACCACAGCCCAATGGGCGCTGTTACGTCCACATACGGCAATCTTGTCTCCGGGCTTGATACCGGCATGCTCCAACACGAGGTGGAACTTCTCTATCTTGCGGGCTACATCTTTATATTGCAGGGTAGCGCCTTTATAATCAGTCAGGGCGTTCATGTCCCAGTTGCGCACGATGCTCTGCTCGATGTAGCCTATAAAAGTATGGTCTCGTTTCATGCGATGTTTATTGTGCACATTAGTGATAAAACTGCGCAAAGATAGAGTATAGCGAAAACTCTTGCAAGCGTTTTCCTGTTTTTTGGAGATTATTCTGTGCAGGGCTATGTCTCATCTCTTTTTGTAATTCTCCAATCCCGTCTCCAGGAAGTCCACGTATTTATTAATATCCTCATCATAGGAATATGATTTGTTCAGCGGCTTGCCTTCATTGTCTATTAACACGTAGAAGGGCTGGGCGTTGGCGCCAAATTTTACGCGTTGTAGGAAGCTCCACTTGTCTCCTACCGTGCGCAACGTGTGCTCTTTACCGTTTTCCACGACCTTGACAGGCTGGGGCAGACGGGTTTTCTCGTCCACGTAGAGGGTGATGAGCACATAGTCATTGCGGATGAGGTCGCTTACTTTGGGGTCTGTCCACACGGCTAGTTCCATCTTGCGGCAATTCACGCATCCGTATCCGGTGAAATCCAGCATGACGGGCTTGCCGTGCTCGCGGGCGTATTTCATACCTGCATCGTAATCATCGAACTGGGCATGGACTTCCTTCGTGTAAAGGTTGAAGTCCTGTGTCTGCATGGGCGGAGCAAAAGCGCTTACGGCTTTCAGCGGAGCGCCCCAAAGACCAGGTACCATGTACACGGCAAAAGCCAGCGAGGCAAAAGCCAGGAAGAAGCGGGGTACGCTTACCCGATTTTTCTCGTCATCGTGGGGGAATTTTATTTTTCCCAGCAGGTAGAAGCCCAGCAAGCCGAAGAGCACAATCCACAGGGCAAGGAAAGTCTCCCGGTCGAGGATTCCCCAGCCGTAGGCCAGGTCGGCCACGGAAAGGAATTTTAAGGCAAAAGCCAGTTCAATGAAGCCCAGCATAACTTTGATGACGTTCATCCATCCGCCCGATTTGGGCATGCTCTTCAGCCATGAGGGGAAGAGGGCAAAGAGCGTGAAAGGCAAAGCCAATGCCAACGCAAAGCCGAACATGCCGATGGCCGGGCCTATAATGCTGCCCGTGGTATACACTTCCACCAGCAGGAAGCCTATAATGGGACCCGTGCACGAGAAACTGACCAGCGAGAGCGTGAAGGCCATCAAGAAGATGCTGATAAGACCTGTAGTTTGCTCCGCTTTGCTATCCACCGCATTGCTCCATTTGGATGGCAACGTTATTTCGAACGCTCCGAAGAAGGAGGCCGCAAACACCACCAGCAAAAGGCAGAAGAAAATGTTGAACACAGCGTTGGTGGAGAGCGCATTCAGTGCGCTGGGACCGAACATAGCTGTGATAATCAAGCCTAAAGCCAAGTATATCACGATGATGGATGCACCATACGTGCAAGCGTCACGGATGCCTTTTTTCTTGTCTTTCGTACGCTTTAGGAAAAAACTGACGGTCATGGGGATGATGGGCCACACGCAGGGAGTGAACAATGCCAGCAGGCCGCCCACGAAGCCCATGCCGAAGATGTAGAGCCATGACAAGTCTCGTTGCGTCACCGTCTCGCCAAAGGCGTTCAGCTGGTCGATGACGGGCGCCCATACATCGCTTTCCGTGTTGGGCACGAGGATAGGCGTAGATTCGCCCGCTCCGTCTACGATGGTTTCAGAGGCACTTTCCTCTCTATTATTATTGGTGGACGTCAGGGCTTGCGATGAGCCTTCGGACTGTCCTTTGTAGCTGAATTCCACTCGCGTGGGTGGAAGGCAATTCTCGTCATTGCACGCTCCGTATTCCAAATATCCTGTTATGTCATAGGCTCCGCCCGTGAGCTTCAGCGTTTGAGCGAATTGGACGGTGCTTTCAAAATAACGCACTTGCATTTCGAACAGCTTGTCGAAGGCGCTTATTTCTTTGCCCACGGGGCGTAACTTGCCGACGGGTTCGGCACCTTGTATAATGTCCGTATTGAACGTGGCGGAAATGGGGCCTCCATCTTCCAAATCAGTGGAATAAACATGCCAGCCCGCGTCTATCGTACCGGTAAACACAATTTCTATCTCGGTGGTGGACACGTTTTTCAGCTCTGTCTTAAACTTTACCGGTTCCAGAATTTGGGCATGTACGGCAATGGCCAATAACGTCCCAATGAAAGTATAAATCAGTCTTCTCATAAAGCTCATCATTTTTTCAAAATTCATAATCCACACATGCCCGGCTCTCCTTCACTTCGGCCAAGAGCTTGCCGGCGGCCACATGGGCGGGGTGTTGGGCGTAGGTACGTACATCCTCCAGCGTGTCAAATTCACCGTACAGGGCGATGCTCCACGTCTCGTCGGGGTTGATGTTCAGCCCTACTTCAATCTTGCGTATCACGTCTATTTTTGCAGGAAGTGCCAGGATGGCTTCCTTGAAACGGAGGGCGGCCGCGCATTTCGCTTCGTCCGTAGCTTCGTTTTTCAGTTTGAACAACACAATGTGTTTAACCATACTTTTGCTTTGCTATTTTTATAATTTATTTTTATCTTTGTGCCGTGCGTGGATATAGAGCCACGCGAAAATTGGTTGCAAATGTACGCTTTTTGTTTTAAAATACACAATATTGTCACATGTTAATCATTGGAATAGCCGGTGGAACCGGTTCGGGGAAGACTACCGTAGTAAGAAAAATCATCGAGAGCCTGCCTGCGGGCGAAGTAGTCCTGTTGCCGCAGGACTCGTATTATAAAGATAGCAGTCACGTGCCGATGGAGTTGAGGCAACGCATTAACTTCGACCATCCGGACGCTTTCGACTGGCCGCTTCTTACAGGACAGGTGGCAGCCCTGCGTCGGGGCGAGAGTGTGGAGCAGCCTGTATATGAGTATGTCACTTCCTCGCGCCAGCCTCAGACCGTGCACATTGAGCCGCGCGAAGTCATTATTATCGAGGGTATCATGGCTTTGTACGACGAAAGCCTGCGTGGGATGATGGATCTCAAGGTGTTTGTCGATGCCGACCCCGACGAGCGTCTCATACGCGTCATCCAGCGTGACGTGCTGGAGCGAGGGCGTACGGCTGAAGCTGTGATGGAGCGTTACACTCGTGTGTTGAAGCCTATGCATCTGCAATTTATCGAGCCATGCAAGCGGTACGCTGACCTCATTGTACCCGAAGGAGGCAGCAATCAAGTAGCCATCGACATACTGACCATGTACATCAAACGGCATATCAAGTAACCTTCTTTTCCGAACGCATGAAAGCAAAGCCCTTCATACCTTTTCTGTTCCTGCTTCTCTTGGCCTTCGCCTGCCGGGATGGAGGAAAGAAATACGTGCCCGTCCGGCCTGTGTCCCGCGACCTGCCCCAGATGCGGGACACAGGCCGTTTGGTGGTGCTTACCCTTTACAGCTCTACGTCCTATTTCATGTACCGTGGCCAGGACATGGGCTTCCAGTACGAATTGGCCGAACAGTTTGCCCGCAGCTTGGGTCTCGAGCTGGAGGTGAAGGTGGCGCGCAGCGTGCGCGACATGGTGTGCATGCTGTTCCGTGGCGAGGGGGACCTCATCGCTTACCCTCTTCCAGTCACCAAGGAGTGGAAGGACAGTCTGTGTTATTGTGGCGAGGAAATTATCACCCATCAGGTGCTGGTGCAACGTCGTACGCGGGGGGTGAAGCCTCTGAATGATGTCACTCAACTCGTAGGTAAGGACATTTACGTGAAACCCGGCAAATACCACGACCGCTTGGTGAACCTGAATAACGAGCTGGGCGGCGGCATTCACATACACGTGGTGAAGGGCGACAGTGTCACGCATGAGGATCTTATCACACGCGTGGCTCATGGTGAGATACCTTATACAGTGAGCGATGACGATGTGGCGCGGCTCAACCGTACGTATTTCCCGCAACTGGACATTGACCTGCCCGTCAGCTTCGACCAGCGCTCCTCTTGGGCTGTGCGTCTTGATTGTCCCCTTCTGGCCGAGGCTGCCGACCGTTGGTACCGGGCCAACGCCGCTTCGCCTGACTACAAGGCCAGCGAGAAACGCTACTTTGAGCAGAGCAAGGCTATGCCCCATACGCCCATCCTATCCCTGCGCCAAGGTATCATTTCCCACTATGATTCCCTCTTTAAGAAGTACGCGCCTACAATAGGCTGGGACTGGCGTCTGTTGGCCTCGCTGGCTTATAACGAAAGCAATTTCGACACCACCGCCGTTTCTTGGGCGGGCGCCAAGGGACTGATGCAGCTTATGCCAGCCACCGCTCGCGCCATGGGCGTGCCCCCGGGACGCGAGCAGAATCCGGAGGAGAGTGTCCGGGCCGCTGTCAAGTATATTGGACAGACCGCCCGCAGCTTCCGTTCCATTCCCGAACCAGAGCGAGTCAACTTCGTCTTGGCTTCCTACAATTCTGGAATCGGTCACGTGCTCGATGCCATGGCCCTAGCCGAGAAATATGGTAAGGATAAATACGTCTGGCGCGACAACGTAGAGAAATTCATTCTCTTGAAGTCTGATGAGCGTTACTATACCGACTCCGTATGCCGTCACGGCTACTTCCGAGGCGTGGAGACCTATAACTTCGTGCGCGATATCACCACCCGCTATGAACGCTACCGCCAGAAAATACCTTTGTGAGAAAACGGGGTCGAAATGGTCAAAAATAGACTCATCCTGTAAATGCGTAGGTAGAAGACAAGGATTGGTTCCAAAGCCCAAAGTCGGGTGAATTTCCGAAATATCTTGTATCTTCCATTTGTATATCAGCGGTGGCGGTGGCACAAACAGAACGGCGTGTTCTTTGACTGATTTATACAGGATAAATATGGCATTTACAAAAAAAGACGTACCTTTGCGTATATTTATGATACGATTTTATAAAAACAAAGACAAGAGCAAACAATGAAAAGACTGATGAAAAGCGCCCGCTTCACCCCCAAAGGCTACCCCGATGAAGTGGAAGCTAAGATACAACAATACAAGCGCGAGGGTGTACGCCTGCCTCAGCGTAACCTGCTGCGCACGCAGGAACAGATAGAAGGTATCCGTGCCAGTGCACGCATCAACACCGCCTTGCTGGATTACGTGGCCGAGAACATTCGCGAGGGCATGACCACCGCCGACATCGACCACTTGGTGTACTGCTTCACCACCGACCATGACGCCATTCCTGCCCCGTTTCTCTTCGAGGGCTTCCCCAAGAGCGTCTGTACCAGTATTAACGACGTGGTGTGTCACGGCATCCCCAGCACACACGAAGTGCTGAAGAACGGTGACATCATCAATGTCGATGTGTCCACCATCTACCGCGGTTACTACTCCGATGCTTCGCGCATGTTCCTCATTGGCGATGTCACCCCCGAGATGCGCAGGCTGGTGGAAGTCACCCGCGAATGCCGCGACATAGGCGTGCGCATGGCGCAGCCTTGGACACGCCTGGGCGATGTGGGGGCCGCCATTCAGGAGCATGCCGAGAAGAACGGCTACAGCGTGGTGCGCGACTTGTGCGGACATGGATGCGGCATCAAGTTTCACGAAGAGCCTGATGTGGAGCATTTCGGACGCCGGGGCACGGGCATGCTCATCGTGCCGGGCATGACGTTCACCATCGAGCCGATGATCAACATGGGCACGTACGAAGTGTTCATTGACGAAGATGATGGATGGACCGTCTTCACCGCCGATGGACAACCTTCCGCCCAGTGGGAGAGCCAGATACTGATAACGCCGGACGGCAACGAAGTGCTCACGGAGTGATGATAGGAACTCTCGTCATCCTCTCCCTTGTGGCCGGAGGTGCCGTGGGCGCCATTATGGGCTATCTCTATGCCAGGCGCGGGGCTGCTCGTGAGCGTGAGGCTGCCGCGGATGTAAGCCGGCGGATGAACGCCGAGTTTGAAGCCCTGTCCAACCGCATCTTCCAAAGCCGCACGGAGGACTTCAAGCGGATGAACGCTGAGCAGATAGGCCATCTGTTGCGTCCCTTGGGCGAGAATCTGAAGGACTTCCGCGCTAAGGTGGAGCAGGCGTACGGAGATGAGGCCAAGGAGCGTTTCTCGCTAAGCGAGCGCATCAAGGAGCTGGTGGAGTTGAACCGACGCCTGAGCGAGGAAGCCAATAACCTGACCCGCGCCTTGAAAGGCGACACCAAGATGCAGGGCGACTGGGGCGAGGCCATCCTGGAGCGCATCCTGCAAGCCAGCGGCCTCCTGGAGGGTGAGCACTACTTCCGTCAGGAGTTCCTCAAGGACGAGCGGGGCGAGACCCTGGTGAACGCCGAGAGCGGCCAACGCATGCAGCCCGATATCATCGTGCGCTATCCCGATGACCGCGAAATGATAATCGACTCCAAGGTCTCTCTCACAGCCTACGCCGCTTATACCGCCGCGACCGACCGTGATGAACAGACCCGCCAGCTGAAGGCGCACCTCGCCTCCGTCCGTGCCCACATCGATGAGCTGAGCCGCAAGGACTATTCGCACTACGACCTGAAGGCACCCGACTTTGTCATGATGTTCATCCCCACCGAGGGAGCATACCTGCTGGCCGTGCAGACCGACCCCGCCTTGTGGGAGTACGCTTACCGCAAGAAAGTTGTCCTCATGAGTCCCACGAACCTCATCAGCGCCCTGCGCCTTTCATTGGATTTGTGGAAGCGTGAATACCAGGTAAAGAACGTGCAGGACATCATCCGCCGCGGCACGGCCCTCTACGAGAAGATAGCGGGCTTCACGGATACGTTTCTCTCCATTGGCGACCGCCTCTCGGCCCTTCAGAAGGACTACGACCGTGCTACAAGCCAGCTCTCGCAAGGCCCTGGCAACGTCATTCGTCAGGCCGAGCAGCTGCGTGGCATGAGCCTCACGCCCAAGAAGCGCATCTCGCCCCGGCTGTTGCCGCGGGAAGAAGAGGAGGACGAAGAAGAGAACGAAAAGTCCTGTAAGTTCGTGAGAATGTTCCTTTGAGAAACAACAACTGTTTTAAACCTTAAAGAAAGTTATAAAATAAAGTTGGAAAACTTCCCGCAATGAAAAAGTTTCTACTTTTACAACCCATTTAACATTTAAGTATAGTTATATTATTAGGGATTAAAGCATGGAACAACAATATATCCTAAAAGCAATAGATGCAGCTTTGGCGGCTGGTGAAGCGATACTTTCCATTTATGAAGATCCGGCATCTGACTTCCAAATAGAACGGAAAGCAGACAATTCCCCTTTGACGATAGCGGATCGTAAGGCTCATCAGGTTATCAGCAAGATGCTGTCGGATACGCCTTATCCGATACTGAGTGAGGAGGGACGGTCTATCCCCTACAAGGAACGGAGTCAGTGGGAGAGCTTTTGGATTGTAGACCCCTTGGACGGAACGAAAGAGTTTATCAAGCGCAACGGAGAGTTTACCGTTAACATTGCTTGGGTAAGCGGCTCGCTTCCCCGTATGGGGGTGATATACGTGCCGGTAAAACGTATCCTCTATTTTGCGGACGAAAGATTGGGTGCTTACAAGCTGGAAGGCATTACGTCCCGTGAGGACGCTACGTTGGGAGAACTGATGGCACGTGCCGTGAAATTGCCTTCCGACAAGGGGCATGAAGGCTATGTAGTGGTGGCTTCACGTTCGCATCTGACACCTGAGACGGAACAATTCGTGAAGGAAGCGCGGACAAATCATAGTAAAGTGGAGATGGTTTCCAAGGGTAGCTCCATAAAAATGTGCTTGGTGGCTGAAGGTTTGGCGGATGTCTATCCTCGCTTTGCGCCTACGATGGAGTGGGACACGGCGGCGGGACATGCCATTGTGCGTGCAGCCGGTGGAGAAATCTATCGGACGGACGTGTATGAACCCTTGCATTATAATAAGGAGAATTTACTGAATCCTTGGTTCATTGTATACCCCAAACGGGAGGAAGATACAATTTAAAATAGGATTGATTTATGAATTTTGAGATAATTTTCGTACTGCTCGGCCTGATAGGCATGCTGATTGCTCTTATCAAGGACAAAATGCGTCCGGGCATCGTGTTGTTGTCATTGGTGGTGCTGTTCATGGTTGTCGGCATCATTACACCGAAGCAGATGGTGGCGGGCTTCAGCAACCGGGGAATGATTACGGTGGCTTTGTTGTTCCTTGTGAGCGAGGGCATCCGGCAGAGCGGAGCTTTGAGCACCGTGGTGAAAAAACTTTTGCCCAATGAGAAAACTTCTGTTGCCAAGGCACAGATGCGCATCCTTCCCATTGTAAGTGCTTTCTCGGCGTTTTTGAACAATACTCCCGTGGTAGTCATTTTTGCGCCAATATTGAAAAACTGGTCGAAGCGTATCGGCCTTTCATGTACGAAGTTTCTGATACCGCTTTCCTATGCTACTATCTTAGGTGGCTTGTGTACGCTGATAGGCACCTCTACGAATCTGGTAGTGCACGGCATGATGATAGATCGCGGATTGGAGGGCTTGAAAATGTTCGACCTGGCTTACATCGGGATACCTATCACGGTGGTAGGCCTTCTTTTTATTATCCTTACTTCGAAAAAACTTCTGCCAGACTCGCGTCCGGATAACTTTGAGGAAGAGGAAGCCGATGCGGCCGAAGAAAAAGGACAGCATGTGGTAGAAGTGGTGCTTGCTTCCCGTTTTCCAGGTTTGAAGCGCAAATTGAAGACATTTGATTTTAAGCGCCGGTATGGGGCTGAAATCAAGGAAATTCGTCAAGGCGGGCAAGTGATTACCCATAATTTGGGCGAGGTGCGTTTGCAGGAAGGCGACACGCTGGTGCTGTTGGCCGATGACGCCTTTACAAAGACGTGGGGTGACTCGTCCGTCTTCCTGATGATGACCAACGGAAAGGAAATACCTTCCAGGCAGATGCCCGGTTGGAAAAAATGGACTGCCTTGGCCTTGCTTATCATCATGATTGTGGGCGCGACAATAGGTGAGTTGCCTTATTTTCAAGAGCGTTTCCCGCGGGTGAAGATGGACATGTTTTTCTTCGCTTCGGTTACAGCCGTGGTGATGGCCTGGCTCAAACTTTTTCCGCCCAAGAAATATACGAAATACATCAGTTGGGACATCCTGATTACGATAGCGTGTGCCTTTGCCATCAGTGCGGCTATGGAAGAGTCGGGCTTGGCAGCGTTGATAGCCAATTTCATTAAGACCGTCTCCGGTTCGCTGGGCGCTTGGGGTGCGTTGGGCTTGCTCTATGTCGTGACGCTCATTATTACGGAGCTGATAACGAACAACGCCGCGGCCGCGTTGGCTTTTCCCTTGGCGTTGGAGACGGCGGCCAAGTTCGGTGTCGACCCGATGCCATTCTTTATTGCTATCTGCATTGCGGCTTCGGCAGGTTTTGCTACCCCCATCGGTTATCAGACGAACTTGATTGTGCAGGGTGCCGGTAACTATAAGTTTATGGACTTCGTGAAAATAGGCATTCCGATGGATTTGATAGTAATGATTATCTCCGTAGGGCTGATACCTCTGATTTGGCCCTTTACGGCGGTAAGTTAATATATATATATAATATGGTAGAACATATATATCCGATATTCGACAAAATGTTGACCCGGGCAGACAAAGAGGAATTGCTCGGCCAGCATGGTGTTATGATTTGGTTTACCGGCCTGAGCGGTTCGGGCAAAAGTACGATAGCCATCGCCCTGGAGCGGGAGTTGCACAAGCGGGGCATCCTGTGCCGCATCCTGGACGGGGATAATATCCGTAGCGGCATCAACAATAACCTGGGCTTTACGGAGGCCGACCGTGTGGAGAACATACGGCGCATCGCCGAAGTATCTAAATTGTTTGTAGATACGGGCATTGTAACCTTGGCAGCCTTCATCAGTCCCAATAACGACATCCGAGAGATGGCAGCCCGCATCATCGGTAAGGACGATTTTGTGGAAGTCTATGTCAGCACGCCCATCGAGGAGTGCGAGCGCAGGGATGTGAAAGGCTTATACGCCAAAGCGCGTCGGGGAGAGATAAAGAACTTTACCGGTATCTCGGCACCGTTTGAGGCTCCCGCGCATTCGGCTTTGACGCTTGATACTTCCGTGCTCAGTGTGGAAGAGTCTGTAGGCAAGTTGTTGGAGCTTATTTTACCCAAAATTCAGAAGAAATAAACAGATAACAATGGAAGAATATAAATTGAGCCACTTGAAGGAACTCGAAGCCGAGTCCATCCACATCATCCGCGAGGTGGCGGCGGAGTTTGAGAATCCGGTCATGCTCTATAGCATCGGAAAGGATTCATCTGTCATGGTGCGACTGGCCGAGAAGGCTTTCTATCCCGGCAAGGTGCCTTTCCCGTTGATGCACATCGACTCCAAATGGAAGTTTAAGGAGATGATTCAATTTCGTGACGAATATGCCAAGAAGTATGGCTGGAATCTGATAGTCGAGAGCAACATGGAGGCGTTTAAGGCAGGTGTAGGCCCTTTCACCCACGGCAGCAAGGTGCATACCGACCTGATGAAGACCCAGGCCTTGCTTCACGCTTTGGACAAATATAAGTTTGACGCGGCCTTCGGCGGGGCCCGTCGCGATGAGGAAAAGTCGCGTGCCAAGGAACGTATTTTTTCTTTCCGCGACCGTTTCCACCAGTGGGACCCCAAGAACCAGCGTCCGGAACTGTGGGACATCTACAACGCCCGCATCCATAAAGGCGAAAGCATCCGTGTGTTTCCCTTGAGTAACTGGACGGAACTGGACATCTGGCAATACATCCGCTTGGAGAATATTCCCATTGTGCCCTTGTATTTTGCCAAGGAGCGTCCATGCGTGGAGATAGACGGTAACCTCATCATGCCCGATGACGACCGCCTGCCCGAGCAATACCGTGATAAGATTCAGATGAAGAAAATCCGTTTCCGTACCTTGGGTTGCTGGCCTTTGACCGGTGCCATCGAGAGCGAGGCCGACACCATCGAGAAGATTGTAGAGGAAATGATGACCACCACCAAGAGCGAACGTACGACCCGTGTGATAGACTTTGACCAAGAAGCCAGCATGGAGCAGAAGAAACGTGAAGGCTATTTCTAAAATGAAGAATTAAGAATGAAGAATATGGAAGACAGCAAATTGGATATAAAGGCGTTTCTGGATAAGGATGAGAAAAAAGACCTATTACGCTTTCTTACCGCCGGAAGCGTGGACGATGGAAAGTCGACCTTGATAGGCCGTCTGTTGTTCGACAGCAAGAAGATTTACGAAGACCAGCTCGATGCCTTGGAGCGCGATAGCAAGCGGGTGGGTAATGCCGGTGACCACATCGACTATGCCCTCCTGCTGGACGGACTGAAGGCTGAGCGCGAGCAGGGTATCACCATTGACGTGGCTTACCGCTATTTCTCTACTAACAACCGCAAGTTCATCATAGCCGATACGCCGGGGCATGAGCAATACACCCGCAATATGATAACGGGCGGCTCGACAGCTAACCTGGCCATCATTCTCGTGGATGCCCGCATGGGGGTCATCACACAGACACGCCGGCATACGTTCCTCGTATCGCTGTTGGGCATCAAGCATGTCGTGTTGGCCGTAAACAAGATGGACTTGGTGGATTTTTCGGAGGAACGTTTCAACGCCATCGTGGCTGATTATAAGAAATTCATCGAACCGCTGGGCATTCCCGACGTGACCTGTATCCCGCTTTCCGCCTTGGACGGCGACAATGTGGTGGAGAAATCCGAGCGTACGCCTTGGTATGCGGGTCCCGCTTTGTTGGATTTCCTGGAGACGGTTCACATAGACAATGACCATAATCTGGAGGACTTTCGCTATCCGGTGCAGTATGTCCTGCGTCCCAACCTCGATTTCCGTGGCTTCTGCGCCAAGGTCGCTTCGGGCGTGGTGCGCAAGGGGGACGAAGTGATGGCGTTGCCTTCGCGCAAGAAATCGCGTGTGAAGAGCATTGTGACGTACGATGGAGAACTGGATTACGCTTTCCCTCCCCAATCCGTTACGTTGACTTTGGAGGACGAGATAGACGTGTCGCGCGGAGAGATGCTGGTCCATCCCGACAACCTGCCCTGTGAGGCTCGCAACTTCGAGGCCATGTTGGTGTGGATGGACGAGGAGCCGATGGACATGAACAAATCGTTCTTCATCAAGCAGACCACCAACTTGAGCCGTTCGCACGTCACGGAAATCAAGTACAAGGTGGATGTCAACACCATGGAGCACTTGTCCATCGACAATGGGAAATTGACCAAAGAGACCCTGCCGATGCAACTCAATCAGATTGCCCGCGTGGTGATGACCACCGCCAAGGAGCTGTTCTTCGACCCTTATAAGAAGAACAAGGCTACCGGCTCGTTCATCCTCATCGACCCGATAACGAACAACACCAGCGCCGTGGGCATGATTATCGACCGCGTAGAAGACCGCGACATGCTGACGGATGAGGACTTGCCCGTGCTTGACCTACCGAAGCTCGGCATCGCTTCCGAACAATACGAAGTGGTGGACAAAGTGGTGAAGGCGCTCGACCGACAGGGCATCGCCATTAAAGTAAATAAGTAGTAACATAGCACCCTTTGCCGACGTCCATAGGTGACACCGCCAACGTCCAGCCAAGGCATGACCTTCGTCCAGCCAAGGCACGGTCTTCGTCCAGCCAAGGCGGACAGGCGGGTAAGGACATCGGTACAGGGGCAGATTAAAATGATTGTTTTATGGGCTTATTGGAATTTAATAAATTGCCTATTAACACGTTGGTAGGCGCCGACTGGAAGACGTTTAAGGCCATTACGAAAGGGCGGGAGATAGATGCTCCCTACAAGGGTAAATACCGCCTGACCAAAGCAGTGTGCCGGTTGCTTTCCACGCTGGTGTCGCTCCAGGAGAACAAATACCGGAAACTCCTGGCGGACAAACCCTTGGAGCACGACCCGGTATTCATCCTTGGACATTGGCGCAGCGGCACGACGTTTGTGCACAACGTCTTTTCGTGCGACAAGCACTTTGGCTACAATACGACATATCAGACCGTTTTCCCGCATCTGATGATGTGGGGGCAGCCGTTCTTCAAGAAGAACATGAGCTGGCTGATGCCCGACAAGCGTCCGACGGACAACATGGAACTGGCCGTTGACCTGCCCCAGGAAGAAGAGTTCGCCCTGGCCAACATGATGCCTTACACGTATTACAACTTCTGGTTCCTTCCTAAGTACCAGCAGGAGTATGCCGACAAGTACCTGCTGTTTGACGACATCACGCCCGAAGAATTGAAGGTGTTCGAGGAGACCTTCGTGAAGCTCATCAAGATTTCCCTTTGGAACACGCACGGCACGCAGTTCCTCAGCAAGAATCCGCCTCACACCGGACGTGTGCGCGAGTTGGTGAAGATGTTTCCCAACGCCAAGTTCATCTACCTGATGCGCAATCCTTACACCGTGTTCGAGAGCACCCGCAGCTTCTTCACCAACACCATCCAGCCGTTGAAGCTGGAGGACATCAGCAACGAACAGTTGGAGCAGAACATCCTTTCCATCTACGCCAAGCTCTATCACAAGTACGAGGCCGACAAGGCGTGCATTCCGCAAGGCAACCTGATAGAGGTGAAGTTCGAGGACTTTGAGGCGGATGCCATGGGCATGACGGAGCACATCTACCAAGCTCTGTCGCTCCCCGGATTCCCGGAGGCCCGTGCCGACATTGAGAAGTATGTGGGCGGCAAGAAAGGCTACAAGAAGAACAAGTATAAGTACGACGAGCGTACCGTCCGCTTGGTGCAGGACAATTGGGGCTTCGCCTTGGAGCAATGGAAATACGAGCTTTAAACGATAAAAAGATGATTGCGAAGAGAAAGATTTGTTATGCATGTTTGTTGTTGACGCTATGGTGTGCCATGCCTACCCTCTTGTGGGCGCAACCGGAGTTGCTTCCCTACGGAGACATGGACCAGTGGATTGACCGTCAGATAAAAGAATCCAGCATTATCGGAGGAGAGACCAAGCATGTTTATGCCATTGGTCCTACAGGCACGATTGTGGGAGACGAGGCTTATACTAATAAAGGTGGTTCGCCGTGGGCATCGTCCAATGTGATGGCCAAGGTGGCGGGCATTACCAAGACCCAGACTTCCGTCTTTCCGGAGAAACGGGGCGACGGCTATTGCGCCCGTCTGGATACACGTATGGAGAGTGTCAAGGTGTTCGGGCTTATCAATATTACGGTGCTGGCCGCCGGCTCCATGTTTGCAGGCGAAGTGCACGAACCTATCAAAGGAACGAAGAATCCCCAAAAGATGCTCAACTCCGGCATCCCTTTCACCAAGAAACCGGTGGCTATTCAGTTTGATTATAAAGTGAAGATGTCCGAGCGTGAGAAACGTATCCGCGCCACGGGCTTCAGCCGCATTACCGATGTGGACGGGAAAGATTATCCGGCCGTTATCCTTCTTCTGCAAAAACGTTGGGAGGATAAAGACGGAAACATCTATGCCAAACGGGTGGGGACGATGGTGGTGCGTTATGACAAAACCACCCCGGATTGGACCAACAGCGCTACTTATGAAATCATGTATGGTGACATTACGGGAAACCCTGCTTACAAGGCTCACATGATGCGCCTTCAGGTGGAGGAACGTTACGCCATGAACAGCATGGGCGAGAGTGTACCCATTCATGAAGTGGCTTGGGGGACGGAGGACGATGTCCCCACGCACATGGTGCTGCAATTCACGTCCAGCCACGGAGGCGCTTATATCGGTTCGCCCGGCAATTCACTTTGGATAGATAATGTGAAACTTGTGTATTGATTGTTGGGCGGTATCAATTAAAGTTGTATTTTTGTGGCCGTTATGGGAAGAATACTTGCGATAGATTATGGAAAGAAGCGCACGGGCATAGCGGTCACCGATACGTTGAAGCTGATAGCCAACGGATTGACCACCGTTCCTACAACGGAACTGATGTCCTTTTTGTCGGATTATGTTTCCCGTGAGCCGGTGGAGCGCATTCTCGTAGGCCTGCCCAAGCAGATGAACAACGAAGCCTCGGAGAATATGAAGCGCATCGAACCCTTTGTCGGTGCTTTGCGGAAGAAATTGCCAAACATTCCCGTGGAGTATGTGGACGAGCGTTTTACTTCCGTATTGGCCCATCGGGCGATGCTGGAAGGCGGATTGAAGAAGAAGGCGCGTCAGGACAAGGCTTTGGTGGACGAAATCAGCGCAACCATCATCTTGCAAGATTATTTGGAAAGCAAACGACTTTAAATATACATATATAATATATAGAAATTATGATTTTGCCTATTTATACTTACGGACAACCGGTTTTGAGAAAGGTGGCTGAAGACATCACACCGGATTATCCGGAATTGAAGGAACTTATCGCAAACATGTTCGAGACGATGGATAACGCTGATGGGGTAGGGCTGGCCGCTCCGCAAATTGGGCTTCCTATCCGTGTGGTGGTTATCAATCTGGATGTCCTTTCGGATGACCTGCCCGAATACAAAGGCTTCCGTAAGGCGTATATTAATGCCCATATCTTAGAGGTGTCGGGTGAAGAGGAATCCATGGAAGAGGGGTGTTTAAGTTTGCCCGGCATTCATGAAGCGGTGAAACGCGGAAATAAAATCCATGTGCAATACCTGGACGAGAACCTGGAAGCGCATGACGAAGTGGTGGAAGGCTACTTGGCCCGTGTGATGCAACATGAGTTTGATCATCTGGAAGGGAAAATGTTCATTGACCATATCTCTCCCTTGCGCAAGCAGATGATAAAAGGCAAATTGAATGCTTTACTTAAAGGGAAAGCTCATTGCACTTATCGGGTAAAGACCGTGAAGAAATAACATATCCCGCCCATGATAAAGAAAATACTGATACTTCTATCGCTTTGGCCGCTCGGTCTTTTCGCACAAATCAATACCGAACGGGTGATGATGATAGCCCGTAACGCACTCTATTTTGAGGATTACGTGCTCTCCATTCAGTATTTTAATCAGGTCATCAGTGCCAAGCCCTATTTGTTTGAGCCTTATTTCTACCGGGGATTGGCCAAGATAAACTTGGATGATTACCAGGGTGCCGAGGCTGATTGCGATGAAGCTATCCGGCGTAATCCGTTTGTGGTAGGGGCGTATCAAATCAGAGGTCTGGCCCGCATCAAGCAAAACAATTTCGAAGGAGCTATTGAAGATTACCGTACTGCATTGAAATATGATCCGGAGAACTTGGTCTTGTGGCATAACCTGACTTTGTGTCACATGCAGGAGGAGGACTATACTGAAGCGCAGGATGACTTGGCGCAACTCTTGAAGATTGCTCCCCGTTATACTCGTGCCTATCTGATGCGGGGCGAAGTCTACATGAAGCAGAATGACACCATCAGTGCTTTGAAGGATTTTGATAAGGCCATTGAGTTGGATAAATACGATGCGGATTGTTGGAGTGCCCGCGCCATGATTTATTTGCAACAAGCCAAGTATAAGGAGGCTGAGGACGACTTGACCCAGGCTATTCGCTTGAGCGTGAAGAATGCGGGCAATTACATCAACCGTGCTTTGGCCCGTTTTCATCAGAACAATCTGCGTGGTGCCATGCGTGACTATGATTTAGCTTTGGATATTGACCCGAACAATTTCATCGGACACTACAACCGGGGCTTGTTGCGTGCCCAGGTGGGTGATGACAACCGGGCTATCGAGGATTTTGATTTTGTGTTGCAGATGGAACCTGACAACATGATGGCTACTTTCAACCGTGGTTTGCTACGTGCCCAGACGGGAGATTTCCAAGGAGCCATCAGCGATTATTCGCGTGTTATAGATGAGTATCCAAATTTCCTTACCGGCTATCATTATCGGGCTGAAGCACGCCGTAAGATGGGCGATGCCAAAGGTGCGGAACAAGATGAGTTTAAGGTGATGCAAGCCCAGTTGGACAGGTTGAACAACCGTACTTCCAATGGCAAGGATGAAGACGTGGCGGATAATGAAGCGGCCAAGGATGAAGACGATGAAGGAAAAACCCGTAAACAATCGGATAAAAACATACGCAATTATCGGAAGATTGTGATAGCGGATGATGACGAAGCGACTCAACGTTATACGAGTGATTATCGAGGCCGTGTGCAGAATCGGAATGTGGTTATCAAGTTGGAACCGATGTATGCGCTGACTTATTACGAACGTATCAGCGAGGTGAAGAAGGCGGTGCATTATTATGCGGGTATCGACTCGTTGAATCTTTCCAAACAATTGCCCAAGCCTTTGCGGATTACGAATATGGAGTCGCCTTTGACTGAAGAACAGGTGCGGTATCATTTTGCGTTGATAGATTCGCATACATCCGATATTGTGACCGACCCGCGCAATGCTTTGAAGCGTTTCATGCGTGGAATGGATTTCTATTTGGTTCAGGACTTCGACAGTTCGATAGACGATTTCACTCAAAGTATCCTTTTGGATGGAGATTTCTTCCCGGCTTACTTCATGCGTGCCTTAGTGCGCTATAAGCAATTGGATTACAAAAAGGCGGAAGCGGCGTCGGAGAATAACCGGTCGAATACTTCGGTGCAGGATAAGAAGGAGGAGAACGTTACCGCAGTGGATTATGAGGTCGTGAAGAAGGACTTGGACAAGGTCATCGAACTGGTTCCGGATTTCGTTTATGGATATTACAACCGGGGAAATGTCTCTTCTGCCTTGAAGGATTATCGGGCAGCGTTGGAAGATTATGACAAGGCTTTGGAACTGGATCCCGAGTTTGCTGAAGCTTATTTTAACCGAGGGCTTACCCATATCTTCTTAGGCAATAACAAGCAGGGCATTATGGACTTGAGTAAGGCGGGAGAACTGGGTATCGTATCGGCCTATAATATCATAAAACGATTTACGGACGTGCAGGAATAACATTTTTTTGCTAAATGAGTAGATATTGAAAAGAAATATCTATTTTTGCGCTTAATTTTAGAGATATACATACTATTATGATAAAGATAACTTTTCCAGACGGCTCCGTTCGTGAGTACAACGAAGGAGTAACAGGACTGCAGATTGCAGAGAGCATTAGTTCGCGCTTAGCGCAGGAAGTATTGGCTTGTGGCGTGAACGGTGAGACGTATGACTTGGGTCGTCCTATTCTGAACGATGCCGAGGTGGTTTTGTATAAGTGGGAAGACGAGCAAGGCAAGCACACTTTCTGGCACACCAGTGCCCACTTGCTGGCCGAAGCCTTGCAGGAACTCTATCCGGGCATTCAGTTCGGTATAGGTCCTGCCATTGAGAACGGTTTCTATTATGACGTAGATCCGGGCGAGGCTACCATTAAGGAAGCAGACCTGCCTGCTATCGAAGCTAAAATGGTAGAATTGGCCGCTAAGAAAGAGGCTGTGGTTCGTAAGGATATTGCAAAGACCGATGCTTTGAAGATGTTTGGCGAAAGAGGCGAAACTTACAAGTGTGAATTGATTTCCGAGTTGGAGGACGGACATATTACCACTTATACGCAAGGTGCGTTTACCGATTTGTGCCGTGGCCCACACTTGATGACAACCGCACCCATCAAGGCCATCAAATTGACTTCTGTAGCCGGTGCTTATTGGCGTGGTCAGGAAGACCGCAAGATGATGACCCGTATCTACGGTATCACGTTCCCGAAGAAGAAAATGCTGGACGAATATCTTGTCATGTTGGAAGAGGCCAAGAAACGCGACCACCGCAAGATTGGTAAGGAGATGGACTTGTTCATGTTCTCTGACACTGTAGGCAAGGGGTTGCCCATGTGGTTGCCCAAAGGTACGGCGTTGCGTATCCGCTTGCAGGATTTCTTGCGCCGTATTCAAGGACGTTACGACTATCAGGAAGTCATGTGTCCGCCTATTGGCAACAAACTGCTTTATATCACGTCCGGACACTATGCCAAATACGGCAAGGATTCTTTCCAACCCATCCACACGCCGGAGGAAGGCGAAGAGTACTTCTTGAAGCCGATGAACTGTCCGCATCACTGTATGATATACAAAAACTCACCCCGCTCGTACAAAGACCTGCCTTTGCGCATCGCCGAATTCGGTACGGTATGCCGTTATGAGCAGAGCGGTGAACTTCACGGATTGACCCGCGTACGTAGCTTTACGCAAGACGATGCGCACCTCTTCTGCCGTCCCGATCAGGTGAAGGATGAATTCCTTCGCGTAATGGACATCATTTCGATTGTTTTCAAGTCGATGAACTTCGAGAATTTCGAGGCTCAGATATCTTTGCGTGACAAGGAGAACCGGGAAAAATATATCGGTAGCGATGAGAATTGGGAAAAAGCCGAACGTGCCATTATCGAAGCTTGTGAGGAAAAGGGACTGAAGGCAAAGATAGAATATGGAGAAGCCGCTTTCTATGGTCCTAAGTTGGACTTCATGGTGAAAGATGCCATCGGCCGTCGTTGGCAATTAGGAACCATTCAAGTGGATTACAACTTGCCCGAACGTTTCCAATTGGAATATACCGGAGCCGACAACCAAAAACATCGTCCTGTCATGATACACCGTGCGCCGTTCGGCTCTATGGAGCGTTTCGTGGCTGTGCTTATCGAGCATACTGCAGGCAAGTTCCCCTTGTGGCTGACTCCTGACCAAGTGGCTATCTTGCCCATCAGCGAGAAGTTCAACGATTACGCTAATGAAGTGCGCCTGGCGTTGAAGAAATACGATATTCGTGCCTTGGTAGATGAGCGCAATGAAAAGATAGGACGTAAGATTCGTGACAACGAGTTGAAGCATATTCCATACATGCTTATCGTGGGCGAAAAGGAAGCCGAAAACGGTGAAGTATCCGTACGTAAACAAGGCGAGGGCGACCAAGGAACCGTAAAAGTAGAAGATTTCGCTAAAAAAATTAGTGAAGAAGTTCAGAATATGATAAATAAGTGGTAAATTTGCGGCCAATTTAGTAGTAACATAAAAATAAAAAAACAAATAGGTAGTACAACGTTATTTAATGAAGAATGACAATTTAAAAGGGCAACACCGGATTAATGAACAAATCCGTGCCAAAGAAGTCCGTATAGTGGGCGATGAGGTGGAAAGCAAAGTGTATCCGATAGCGCAAGCATTAAGATTGGCCGAAGAACATGAAGCGGACCTGGTAGAGATTTCTCCCAACGCACAACCTCCTGTTTGTCGTATTATAGATTACTCTAAATTCCTTTATCAGTTGAAGAAACGTCAGAAGGAACAAAAGGCAAAGCAGGTGAAGGTGAACGTGAAAGAAATACGATTTGGTCCTCAGACTGATGACCATGACTACAATTTCAAGTTAAAGCATGCCAAAGGTTTCCTTGAAGACGGTGATAAAGTGAAAGCTTACGTCTTCTTCAAAGGTCGTTCTATTCTTTTTAAAGAGCAAGGTGAAGTGTTGTTGCTTCGTTTTGCCAACGATTTGGAAGATTACGCCAAGGTGGATCAGATGCCCGTATTGGAGGGTAAGCGGATGACTATCCAGCTTTCTCCCAAGAAGCCTGGTTCGCCGAAGAAGAATGTCACGCCTCCCAAGCAGATGGATTCAAAAAATTCCGCTGAGGCAGAATCTGAAATGAAAGATGAATAACGCTCCAGGTATAGTGCGTTATCATATTAATAATTTAATAATTAAATAAAACTAAGTACAATGCCAAAGATCAAGACTAACTCCGGTTCTAAAAAAAGATTCGCTCTTACCGGAACAGGTAAAATCAAGAGAAAGCATGCTTTTCATAGTCATATCTTGACTAAGAAAACGAAGAAGCAAAAAAGAAATCTGTGTCATTTCACATTGGTAGACAACTCCAATTTGGGACAGATACGGGAACTTTTAGCAATTAAGTAAGGAAACGCATGCGCGTAAAAACAAAAAAATTAAGTTATTAACCGAGTGCATTAGCTTAAAGTCCGGTGTGTGAAGCATCGGCGCTAACATTCAAAAAACAAGTAAAACTATGCCAAGATCAGTAAATCATGTTGCTTCGAGAGCAAGAAGAAAGAAAATTCTGAAATTAACCAGAGGTTACTTCGGCGCGCGCAAGAATGTTTGGACCGTAGCCAAGAATACGTGGGAGAAAGGTTTGACTTACGCATTCCGTGACCGTAAGGCGAAAAAAAGAAATTTTCGCGCTTTGTGGATTCAGCGTATCAATGCGGCTGCCCGTCTGGAAGGTTTGTCCTATTCTAAATTGATGGGTGCATTGCACAAGGCCGGGATTGAAATCAACCGCAAGGTTTTGGCCGATTTGGCTGTAAATCATCCTGAAGCATTTAAGGCTATTGTTGCAAAAGCGAAGGCCGCATAACGGTTCTTTAGAGCAATTCGCAAGCATTTTTTAGAAGATATGCCGGTAAACTTATAAAGTTTCCGGCATTTTTTTGTGTTTTTTCTTGTTTCTTTCATAGAAACTTCATACCTTTGTTATGGAAAAAATAGCCGCATTGATTGGATCGGGAAACTCATCAAATTATACGAAATACCGAGACAAGCTTCGCTTCTCAATGGCGGGCCACGCCCTTCGGGGTAACCTTTGAGTCGGTGGATTACAAAGAGGACGAGCACTCAAA
>CASENS010000116.1 GCA_949289345.1 uncultured Bacteroides sp. | reverse complement strand
TTCCGAACAGATTTCTTTTTCGTTAGATTCTTGCACATAATCTAATTTATTAGCTTCTTGATTTTCAGTTCGTAATTCAAATATAGGTAATTTTACAAAATCGTAATACGCATCATAAGTTTTGTCATACCCAAGAGTTAGTCCTAAAAGATATACCGCAACGGAACATTCAAACCCAAATGTCTTGGCATAATTAATAGTTTTAAAATCAATGGAAAATCCACTGCCAAATTTGTCTTTCATAAGCAAGAATAATGGAGCCGCTACTGCAAATTGACATTTTGCAACTTCATCTGTTCGAGAAGGTAGATTTGAATTTATTGCTATTTGTGAAAGTGGCTTAAAATCCGTTGCTGGACATTCTTTTATCAAATTATATAATGTTGTTTCGATGGCAACATCGTTTTGCATTTCTTTTTTTGCCATCCAATTGCAAGCTACATGGATATAATCACAAAAATACCCTTTCGTATTTTTAGGATAAAAGCTATGGCGTTCATATCGTAGAAGATACGTCCATATAGATTGTTCTCCTGTCGGGCGTTTATATGAAAACAATTCATCAAATACTTCGAAAACGATATCATCGGTAATAATAGATTCACATATCTTTCTGTCAGTTTCCGACAAATCAAATATCGCCCATAAATTATCAATACCTCGTTTTGATTGCGACATTAACTGATTATTGTGTAAAGCTTTAAATTTCTCACCCCAAGGTGACACGTGAAGCCTAATTCGAGAATCAAACGATACGTTCATTTCCTTTTTGGCTTCCTCATCAAAAGTATAAAGCCCCCTTACATCTTCAATGTTTATGGGATAGGGATACTCATTCCCATTATCGCTAACAAAGTGTATCACCATATACTCAAAAGAGTATTCGAATAAGTTCATGCTCTTTGTTAACTTCTCAAACAAATCATCATCATTAGCATGAGCCTTGATATTTCCATCAAAATCGATTGCCGAATAAACATTCAATTTACCATACTTGAATAAATCTACGAAATCCGCCTTACGTATAATTGCTAAATAATCCATTGTATCTACAATTTAAAATCCCCAAGGGTTGTTATTATTGTTATTAGTTGTTGATTGGCTTGCCACCGATGTGGAAATATCTATGTGCGAACAGTTTGACTTGAAAGCATCCAGATAATCATTCGGATAGCCATAATGGGAAATATACAAATTTTTCCTAGCTCTGGTCATTGCTACCATAAACAAGGTCTTAGCCATACTTTCATCCGAGCTGATATACAAATTGTTATTAGCAAATGGGATGAAAACATTATCAAAATCCAATCCCTTTGCGCTGTGATATGTCATGAGGATAATACGACGGTCATTTTCAGAAAAGTTACCGTAACCATTACCCACATATTGCATTTTTATACCATTCGCTTTGAGAAATGCATTCATTACGCCAAAATCAGTTTTTCCATACTGGTTGGTTGCTCCTTCCCATACTGGTTTTCCGGCATGACTAAGGGCTAAATTTACGAAGTGGATAATTTTTTGAGCAGATGGAATCAAAATAGCGGCTGTATCACCAACATTCACAGCTTTCGTTGCCTGTTCTATTACGTAAGCTACTTCTTTTTCTTCGGAAGTAGCTTCGCACAAACGTATTTGTGTATCGCTTTTTGTCATATCTCTTTTTGCAGAAAATATGTTCATTCGTGGTAGGAAGCGTTGCACTGCATCAATGATAGACCGTGATAGGCGATGAATGATTCCTAATTCAAAAGCGTCTCCATTGATTAGTCGTCCTATTTCTGACGGAGTTACGGTTGCTTCTTGCCATTGAGGGTCATGGTCATATATCGATTGATTGGAGTCACCTGCTACAACAACGTGCGTACCACGGTTATTCATCTCTTGAAGAATACGTGGTGTTAAATCTTGAACCTCATCGCACAGAATATAGTCATAATGGCTATTTCCTCTCATAAACCTATAGTAAGTTTCTATGGTAATATTCAATCCGATTTCCTTAAATGCGGATTTAAACATTTCAACCAATGATTGTGTGAATACAATCAATAAAATGCTTGCAGAAGGCGATTTTGCACGGACTTTTTTTGCTGTATATGCAAGTAAAATAGATTTTCCAGAACCTGCAAATCCTTTAATCCAAACATTCTTGCGGTTTATGTCCACATTGTCAAGAAAATTACGTTGTTGAGCATCAAGTTTATTCTCTTCTATTATCCAAGCCATAATCGCAGCTATTTAATTATTTGTTAATACATTATCCCTAATTTTAGACAGGTTTTCTTTATTATAATAAGAATCATTTTCAAGTTTCTTGGCAGAGGCCATCACTTGATTTGCAATGTCATTTTCTCCTAGTTCGTGTGCTACAGCTGCTAACCATCCCAAACTTGCACTATCCTTTAAGGTATTTGTTTTCCATTGTTGGAGCATATGGTCATAAGCACGATGGAATTTATTATTGCTATCTTCAGTTTTGCCTTCTGCCTTATCTATACGTCCTGCTTCAATCAATGCTATGTCATAATTAGGATTGAGTTCGCATGCTTTACGCACCTCCCTTTTGTACACATCTTTGTTGATAAACTTCATTGTATTGCCTAAGTTGAAATGTGCATACTCATTATTCGGATTTTGCTGAATAGCTTGTTCAAAGAATTCTGCAGCCTTTTCATTATTCCCTGAATTATGATAGAGTACACCTATCGAATTTAGGTTTTCTACATTTGGATATAATTCGTTTTGAAGTTCAAGTGTTTCTGCTGCCTTGAAATCATTTCCAATCTTCAGATAAGCCTGTTTGAGTGTAATCAGTGTTTCTTTCGAAGGTACACCGCCATTTTGTTCGGCTTCAAGGTTAGCTTGTCTTTCTGCTTTTAGGGCAGCCCTTTCTTCGGTTGTCAATTCTTTATTTGCAAATGGACTAAGTGGGTCCACATGGCATATTGTTCCCATGCAAGTAGCATGGATAATCAGCATCTTATCCGCATTGACTTCAATTATCAATTGGATTGGAGTATTGATAGAAAAACCATTGGGCATGGAAGATTCTATCTTCAAATTGAAAAGCATTTTTGTTGTATTACCAACACAAATAGGTAACTCGACAATTTTTTGCCCATCCCGGCTTGTTACCAAGTCATCAATCTCTATAGTGTTACAGGGTATCTCTGTTCCTGCAGGGAGAATGATTTTAGGTCGATCGTCCTTAGTGATGATTAAAATCGGTTCACTCGTGATAGGTTGTATCAGGCATTTATTCATACCATTGAACAATAAGCTGTGAATGGCTGCTCCTTGTGAAACGTGGGTTTGCAGGTCCATCGGAACCAATATCTCCGAATCCTCAAAATAGGAATGTAAGGCTTCTTGGATGTATGGACTTTTGCTGCTTCCTCCAATAAGCAAAACATAATCAATCTCTTCTTTGAGAGTTTTAGATTTCTTAATGGCACTTTCTATAGGAGAAAATATACTGTTGTATTCATCTTCTCCTTTTATACGAGTCGTCTTACCAAATCCTTGTTTTAAGAACACAGCCATTGTTTCTGTAAGCTCCTTATTCGTCAGATAGAACTTGTTCTGTTTGAGCGTACCTTTATTGGTGATGATTTCAACTTCAGACTCTATTTCAGTCTTTGAATCGCTCAATTTCACATCAGGTATTACAAAATCAGAGGTAAGCGTTGCTAATGTTTTGTTCACTAATATTTTCAGTCGTTCTGCGACTTTATAAAGTGCAGATGCTATTTGTTTACGTTCATTCGTCCGAAACTGTTCTTTTTTCTTTCCATTAGCTTCTAAAAAGCGTGGCATGAGATAATGGTACGTTATGTACCTATCTATGTCGTCACCACCTAACTTCGTAAATTTTGAAATGGCAATGTTCTTAGAAAAAAAACCATTAGCACTCTGTCCTATTTCGAGTATAGATATATCGCATGTACCTCCTCCGAAATCAAAGACTAATACTTTCGAATTATAATCTGGGCTTATGAACATGGGGCGGTCTTCTGCTGCCCGTGATACAGCATAGCTGATAAAAGCCGCATTCGGCTCGTCTATAAGAGCTTGCTTTGACACTTTCATATCATTCGCCATTAGTGCGTCAAGTAAATCTTTACGCTGATTGGCTTCAAATGATGCAGGGATGCTTACTGCATACAAAATATCTGTACTGATATTATTTTCGGTACAATATTTAATGATGAGGTATTTCAGATAGGCAAAGAATACCCGTGCAGCATCCACAGGATTCTTTATCCGAAAAGGGTCAACCTCACGCAGTTCACTATCGTAATACTTTGCTCCTAAATCCTCGCCTAACTCCATTTTGAATGAATACCAGATATTCTTTCCCTTTTTCAGTTGGTATTTCATTTGCGATGCACCTTCTCCAACCAAAATACGTCCATTCAGCCACGCTATTACCGTAGGCACTATCTCTGACTTGTATAAAGTCCCGTCAGGAAGCATTTGCGGCAATCGGAAAGACTTCGTATGGATTTTATGGTCGTACTCATCATAGGAAGCGATAGATACCACCGTTGTTGATGTACCAAAATCAATTCCGATGTACGTTTTACCACGCATGAGTGCTGTATTCCTAACAGCAGGCAGCATTGATGATATTGTTATTTCATTCATTGCACTATGTTTTATTTCACGAGAAGTTTATTAAGTCTTGAATGTTCACTTCTAACAGTTCTGTTATACGTTTCAATGTTTGTAAATCTGGTTGTGTTGTATTTGTACACCATTTAGATACCGTTGTTTGGTTTACTCCAAGTTGTTCTGCCAACCATTTATTAGTACGTTTTTTCTTTGCCAAAACTATTTTAAGTTGATTCAAATCTTCCATTAATTTTCATTGTTATTTCTTTGATTGCAAAAATAATGATTTTAACAATAATAAAAGCCGAAATTCTAAGATACTTTTGTTTTATATGAAACAAAGTCATACCTTTGCATACAAAGAGTTATCCGAAACAAGCAAAGCGATGCAGACCGCAGCAACATGAACGGTTGCCAAATCATTACCACAAAACGTGGTAATTCTTCTAACTCTCTTGATTTCAAAGAGGTATATTCCTTATACAGATTTACTGAAATTTGGGTGAAGTGAATGACGGAAAAGGTTCGTCTGGTGAATGTGCGTGGAGCAGCGTTTGCAGGGATTCCTTTTCATTTGTGAGGAAGTGTCCGTCAATATGTCGTGATTGATGAATTGATGTGAACTGATTTTGAAAGTAAAAAATCTGTATGGAAAAACGACTGTCTTCATAGGTGCCACTTTTAGGTTACTAACCTGAGGGGGCTATGTTTCTAACATAGAGGGTGAATGTTAGAAACATTCACCCCTTAGGTTTCTAACATTCCCGGACACCCGCAAGAAACGCTTCCGGCAAGCTTTATGAAAATTAAATCAGCAAAAATCATAGATATAGACAGAAATCGAATGATTATATCTATTTTATGTAAGGATTTGTGCCGACAAAACAATGTCATTAGCTATAAAATGAAGGATTGATCTTTGTCTTCTGCCTGTGCATTTGTCGGATGAACCGTTTTTAGTATCATTGGTTACTTGCCCAAATATTATTGGATGTTTTGCCATTTATCCAACGATACTTTGCCATTTATACTTGGTTGTGGCAGAGAGTGGTGTCCGGGAAGAAAAAAGACCCGTTTCATCTTTGGGGATTTTGGCTTATTCTATATCTCATTGCTTGTTTCCGTTGACGATTTGTTCCCGGCAGGCTTTAGGGGATACCCCTAAATGTTTTTTCACATATTTCCCGAAAAAGGACAAATTCGGAAACTCCAGTTCGTTAGCAATCTCTTTAACACTTTTAGTCGTATGTTTCATAAGGTAATTGATGTCTTTCAGCACATAACTGTCTATGATGTCGGAAGGTCGCTGGCCGCCTATCCGCTTACAGACGGATGACAAATATTTCGGAGTGATATACAGGCAATCAGCATAGTAGGACACGGCACGCTGTTTGGGATAAGACGACTCCAGCAGATTGATAAAACGGTGATAAATGGATTCACCTGAAGTAAAGGGGCGCTGTTTGTCCTGTATAAAACGGTCCAGATGGTTCCGCATATCGTAAACGAAAGCGAGCATCAAGGTGTCAATAACCCGTTTTTGTGCCGGAGTGGAATCTTGGGCTTTGGAACACAACAGGTCGTAATATTGATAGAAAACAGCCGCTTCTTTCGGAGACAGAGGACATACAGGATTTTTTTCAAAGAGGATCTTGAACTCCCAAGCACCCTGCAACGGCATGACACGTTGGACATAATCCGATGATACAAAAATGAAACAGCCTTTGAAGTCGAGGCTCATTAATCCGTTTTCCACAATATTATTGGGTGGACAGATAAACAGGTCGTCCTTCTTGATTTCGTAGGATTTTCCGTTTATCTCGATTCTTCCTTTCCCTTCCACCACAAGCACAATGGCATATATTTCCATTTGGATAGGCAACAATGTCAGCGCATCGTGCATGTACTGGCAAAATGCAAGTTCTCCATCGTTGTACAGGACAAACCTTTGTGCTTCCGGAGTCTTCAAATTGACTTTTCTAAGTTCCATCATATCGAATATTTTTATTTTCGGTCTGCAAAATAACTGTATTTACGTAATAGACCATTCATCCAAAACAGTTCAATGGTGTTCCAAACTTCTCTATATTTCGCATATGGCGAAAATAGAACATTTTTATGGAAGCCCATGTGAAACCCCATTAGGCCAAACTCTATTTTTTTTGCACCCGAATTCATAAAGGAAAAAAGCAATGAAAACAAAACAGCTGACAATTGTATTGCCTTGCCTGTGCCTTCTCGTAGGATGCCAAAGCAAGGAATACCAAACGGAACATTCTTTGCCTGTGTTTGTAAAAGTAAGGACAGTTGAGGATAGCGTGTCTATCATGGAAAAGCATTATTCAGGTACAGCGGAAGAGGAAAGCGGAACGCCTTTGAGCTTTGCCACGGCTGGAACGGTGCGGGAACTGCATTTCCGGGTAGGGCAACAAGTTACAAAGGGACAACTGCTGGCCACACTTGACCCTACTTCCCTGCAAAATGCCTATAATGCCGCACACGCGACTTTGGAACAGGCCAAAGACGCTTTCCGACGCATGGAAAAGTTGCACGAGAGAGGTAGTTTACCCGACATGAAATGGGTGGAAGTGCAAAGCAAACTGGAACAGGCGGCTGCTATGGAACAGATAGCTTCCAAGAACTTAAAAGATTGCAAACTGTATGCTCCCTATTCCGGTGTAATTGCCCGGAAAGAAGCGGAAACGGGACAGAATGTCGTGCCGGGAATGCCTGTCGCCGAGCTGGTCACCACCTCCATTCTGAGAATAAAGATAGCTGTTCCCGAAACTGAAATATCTTCCATTGAGGTGGGTCAAGAAGCGGTTGTCCGGGTACCGGCTTTGGGTGGCAGGACATTCAATGCTACGGTGGTAGAGAAAGGTGTTGTGGCCAATCCGCTTTCCCGTTCTTACGATGTGAAACTGAAAGTGGAAGGCGGTCATGCGGAACTGCTGCCCGGCATGGTGGCGGACGTGAGCATCCGGTTTTCAGAAAGTGATAAAGGAACTTCTTATGTCATCCCCGCCGGCATCGTGCAGTTAGACGAGAAGAATAAGACGTTTGTTTGGATTGTGAAAGACGGGAAAGCCCATAAGCGGGAAATAGCTTGTGGGGAATATCAAGCTGATGGAGTGACGGTGTTGTCCGGTTTGTCATTCAATGACAGCATCATTGTGGAAGGTCAGCAAAAGGTGTGTGAAGGAACGGAGGTAGCCTTATGAAGAAGCGTAATTTTGTAGAATGGGCGATGCACTACCGGCAGATTGTCATACTGGTGGTGACATGTCTCGTGGCCTTCGGCGTGTACAGCCTGCCGGAGATGCGGAAGAACGAATTCCCCGACTTCACCGTGCGGCAGGGCATCGTGGTGGCCGTGGCTCCCGGTAACACGGCGCAGGAGATGGTGGAGCAGGTGACCAAACCGTTGGAAGAATACATATTTACTTATAAAGAGGTGAAGAAGGAGAAGACCTTCTCGAAAAGCCGCGATGGAATCGTCTACATCCAGGTGGAGCTGAACGATGACTTGAATAACAAGGATGAGTTCTGGAGCAAATTCAAGCACGGTGTGTCGCAGTTCAAGGCACAGTTGCCTAAGAATGTGTTGGCCGTACAAGTGATGGATGATTTCGGCGACACCTCCGCACTCCTTATCACCATGGAGAGCGAGGACAAGACCTACCGCGAACTGGACGACTACATGGATCTGCTGCAAGGACGCCTGCGCCGCATCAACTCAGTAGGACGCATGACGGTGAGCGGCATGCAGAACGAACAGATATCGGTCTATCTGGACCACGACCGACTCTCGAAGTACGGGATGAACGAGCAGACACTGGCTCTCGGCCTGATGCAGAAAGGCTTCACCACCAGCGGCGGACGGGTAAAGGACGGCACGATGGTAGAACCCATCTACATCAGCCGCTCGCTCAACACCGTGCGTGATGTGCAGGAGCTGATTGTCTACGCCGACCCGCAGGGTAACGTAGTCAGGCTGAAAGACTTGGCACGGGTGGTGCGCGAATATCCCGACCCCGACAGCTACATCACCAACAACGGTCGCAAATGCCTTCTGCTGTCCGTCGAGATGAAGAAGGGTCAGAACATCGTGGCAATGGGCGAGGAAGTAAACCAAGTATTGGATGAATTCCACAGCGAACTCCCAAAGGACGTCACCCTGTTCCGCATCACCGATCAGCCGAAGGTGGTGGACGACAGCGTGTCCAACTTCCTGCACGAACTCATCATTGCCATCGTGGCCGTGGTCATCGTGGTGATGCTCCTGCTGCCCTTGCGTGTGGCATTGGTGGCTGCATCGACCATTCCGATTACCATATTTATATCATTAGGGCTGTTCTATGCGTTCGGCATCGAGCTGAATACCGTGACGTTGGCTGCGTTGATAGTGACACTCGGTATGATTGTGGATAACTCCATCGTCATCATCGACAGCTACTTGGAGAAGTTGGGCGAAGGGATGTCGCGCTGGCACGCTTCCATCTATAGCACCACGCATTTCCTGAAGTCCATCTTTTCCGCTACGCTGGCTATCAGTATTACGTTCTTCCCCTTCCTGTTCACAATGACGGGCATGTTGAACGAATTCGTGCTGAGCTTCCCGTGGGCGATTTCCATTGTGCTGGGCACATCGCTGCTCGTGGCAACGCTGCTCGTACCGTTCATGCAGTTCTGGTTCATAAAGCCTCCCCAACCCCTCCATGAGGAGGGGCTTTCTGTCCACCCGGGCACGGAGGAACATCAATCCTCAGTTCCCTCCCCACGGGGGAGGGGTAGGGAGGGGCTTTTCCTCGATGCGTTGCAGAAGCATTACAACTGGCTCTTCGGCAAGTGCTTTGCTCATCCCAAGATAATGGTGGCCATTGGTGTGGCTTCTATCGTGGTGGGTGCGGTGATGCTGGCCGATTTGCCCCAGCGCATCCTGCCCGTGGCCGACCGCAACCAGTTTGCCGTGGAGATATACCTCCCTACGGGTACCGATGTGGACGTGACGGCACAGGTGGCGGACAGTATGGAACACATCTTGCGGCAAGACCCGCGCGTGGTCAGCATCGCCTCCTTCAAGGGATGCGCCTCGCCCCGATTCCAAAACTCATACGCACCCCAGATTCCCGGCACCAACTATGCGCAGTTCATCGTGAACACCACGGGCATTGAGGATACCGAGGCATTGCTGGCGGAATATACCCCGAAGTACACAGAATATTTCCCGCAAGCCCGCGTGCGTTTCAAACAATTAAGCTATAGCGAAGCCGTTTATCCCATCGAGGTGCGCCTCAGCGGTGAAGACCTGAGTGTGGTGAAGCATGACGCGCAACGGGTGCTCGAAGTCCTAAAGCAGATGCCGGGACTCCTCCTTGCGCAGACCGACTTCAACGAGCCGCTGCCCGCCGTCGACATCCGGCTGAAGGAAGACGAGGCCACCCGTCTGGGCGTGACCAACCTGGGGCTGGAATCGACCCTCGCCATGCGCTATGGCGACGGGCTGGCGATAGCCAACGTGTGGGAAGGCGACTACGGCATCCCCGTCAAGTTGAAGAGCACGAAGGCCGACCATTCTTCGCCCACTGAAGTGAAGGACGAACTGGTGCCCGTGGCCACCGGACTGGCTGACGTGCCCTTGCGCCAGGTAGCCGACGTGGTGCCTACGTGGAAAGAAGGACAGATTGTGCGCCGCAACGGTGTCTATACCGCCACCGTACAGGCAGACTTGGCCATGGGAGAGAATGCTTTGAAAATGACCGCCCGTGTGCAGGAAATGATGAAAGGTATCAAGCTGTCTGACGGCGTGACGGTCAGCTATGGTGGCGAGTTGGAGAAAAACGATGAGATGATGCCGCAAATCATGGGCGGGCTGATGCTGGCCGCCGCCATCATCTTCTTCATCCTGCTGGCGCACTTCCGTAAGATCAGTATCGCCCTGCTCATCTTCGGCAGCCTGGCACTCTGCCTGTTCGGCACCGCCTTCGGTGTATGGATTCAGGGTGTGGAATTCGGCGTGACCGCCATCTTGGGCGTAGTAAGCCTCATGGGTATCATCGTGCGCAACGGTATCATCATGATAGACTATGCCGAGGAATTGCGCGCCACGGAGCACATGACTGCCGAGCAAGCCATCTACCACTCCGCCCTGCGCCGTATGCGTCCTATCTTCCTCACGTCGGCTGCTGCTTCGATGGGCGTTATCCCGATGATACTGGGCAAGTCGAGTCTGTGGATGCCGATGGGCACGGTCATCTGCTACGGCACGCTTATCACCATGATTTTCCTGCTTACCGTCCTGCCGTGCATGTACCTGCTCACCTTCCGGGGCAGCACGGAGCGCCGCGCCAAGTGGGATGCCTTGGAGCAGCAATAATACCCTTGTTAGGGTGCTTGGATACTCCACGGACGGGTGTCGGATACACCTTATATTATATATAATACAGAACAGAAATAACGTAGAATGATGAAACATACAAGTAAATGCTTTATGATGGCTCTGGCATGGGGTTGCATGGCCGCTCCACTTGCCGCCCAGCAGGTTTACACGCTGGACGAATGCCTGGAAATGGCCATGCAGAACAATGTCCGCATTAAGAATGCCGACAATGACGTGGCAGCTGCCTTGCAACAACAGAAGTCGGCATTCACCGGCTACTTTCCGGTCGTGAGTGCTTCGGGACTCGGCTTCATGGCTGACAAAGGCCTGTTACAGTTGGAAATGGCGCCGGGGACAGAACTTTCTTTACTGAAAAACGGAGTGGCAGGTGGCGTGACTGCTTCGTTGCCTTTGTTTACCGGAGGTCAAATCGTGTATGGTAACCAATTGGCGAAAGTAAATGTGGATGCCAGCCGTTTGCACCGCCGACTGTCGGCAGACGAAGTACGCTTGACTGTGGAACGTTATTTTTGGCAAGTGGTGATGCTGAAAGAGAAATTGCGTACCATCAGTTCTGTACAGGAACAGTTGCGTCAAATCTATCAGGACGTGGAAACTGCCGTAGAAGCCGGAGTGACCAACCGCAATGACTTGTTGCAAGTAGGATTACGCAAGAACGAGATACGCAGCAACGGCATATCTGTAGAGAATGCTCTCCAAGTTTCGCGCAGCCTGTTAGCGCAATACATCGGTGCGACAACGGACAGTATTGATGTTGACTTGCACATGGATGACGGATTGCCCGCTTTGCCCGACACTTTATATCAATTGCCAGAAAACTCGCTCGCACAACTGGCGGAATACCATCTGTTGGAAAAGAATGTGGAAGCCAGCCGGTTGCAATACAAGGTGTCGGTGGGGAAGAACTTGCCTACGGTAGCGGTGGGAGGAGGTTATCTGTATGACAACCTGATGGATAAAGACCATCCGTTTTGGGTAGGCGGGGTCACCGTCAGTATCCCCTTGACTAAATGGTGGGGTGGCTCACATGACATGAAGCGGCAAAAGCTACAGATGCGCAATGCTGAAAACCAACTGAAAGACCAAAGCGAACTTCTTTTAGTCCGGATGCAAAACACCTGGTATGCCTTGACGGATGCCCATAAGCAAGTGAAAATTGCCATTGAAAGTATCGGGCAGGCTACGGAGAACCTGCGTCTGCAGACCGACTACTACCATGCCGGTACCTGCACCATGAGCGACCTGCTCGAAGCGCAGGCCCTCTACCAGCAAAGCCGCGACAAGTATGTGGAGAGCTATGCCCAATATGAAATCAAGAAACGGGAGTATCTGCAAGCTACGGGAAGATAGCGGTTGGACAAAAGTCGGATGCGTGAAACATCTGTGAAAGGATGTATCTTTCACGGTATTCGGCTATGTATCAATTGAAAAGCATGCACTCTTTTGCCTCAAATCATACAACCTTTTGAGGCAAAACTAACTATCTTTTGACATAAAACATACGGTGATTTCGGTTACTTGCTCAGAATAAAATGGCTTCGGTAAACGGGAGTTGAGGGGGCTTCTAAATTCTCATTTAGTCACTTGTGACACTTATTGACTTCTTAAAAACGCGCTTGCGCGTTTTTATTTTCCCTTTCGTACAACTGTAGATACCGTTTGGCTGTTTTTTCCCAGGAAAACTGCTTGACACGTTGTAATCCGTAAGCCACTTGTTGTTGTCGCAATGCTTCGTCCGTTTCCAATCGGAGCAATGTGTCGGCAATCTCCTGTGGCTGATAAGGATTGACCAGGAGGCAACCTTCGCCCGCCACTTCGGGCATGGCGGAAGTACGGCTGGTGATGACAGGCGTGCCGCATGCCATCGCTTCGAGGATGGGGATGCCGAAACTCTCCCGCAAGGAGGGATAAAGAAAAGCAAAAGCGGCATTGTATACCGCCGGCAATTCGGAATTTGATATATAGCCGGGGTAATGCAAGTAGGGCTTAATGTCGGTTATATCCTCTTGCCGTAGCAGCATATCTATAGTGTCTTCCTGTAAGTCGGCTATTAGCAACGGTCGCCGTACGGGGGATTGTCGTAGATAGAGTGCGTAGGCTTGCAGTGTGCGTGCTGCATTCTTCTTAGAATCTGTATTTCCTAAGAAGAAAAGGAAACCTTGGGTTAGTGGGCAGGAGGGCATGAGGCGATGAAGCACTTGGACATCCGGAGTGGTGAACTGTCTGAAATGGGGACTATATCCGTTATATACAGGCTCCACAATAGCTGAAGGCAGATGCAGGGTCTGGCAGATGCGCTGCTTTTCGAAACGTGATACGGTAATGATGCGTCTACATCTTTTCAGAATGCGGGGGACAACCATCCGGCGGTAGTGCCATCCCATTTCTTGATAGAGAGAAGGACTGCGGTGTTGTCGAGGCTCCAAGAATATAATGTCATGTAGAGTGATGATGAGCGGCACCGGGCAATGGAGTGGCGCCGTATTGGATGTGCAGTGCAGCAAGTCAGCCCCGACGCGTTTCACGGCACGGGGCAAAGCTACCTGTTCCCATAGGGGATAGGTAGGACAACGCAACTCGATGACTTGCATGTTGGCAGTTGACGAAAGACACGGGTCGGGACCCGGAGCCACGAATACGTAGAATTGATTTGTGGTGTCCAAATGTTGCAATTGGCGTAATACCTCTAAAATGACAAAGTCCATGCCGTGTTTGTCACGCCGGAATATCCGTTGGGCTTCGATGGCTATTTTCATGACTTGCTCTCCTTCCCCCTGCTGAACAAGGATTTCAGCAGGGCACCGGGAATGGACCACAACGATTTGCGCAATCGCTTGTTGATTTCGCCTTCGGGCAGAGCCATGAGAAACGCTATAAACAATACGGCTGCCAGCATGTACCACTTGGGAGACAACGTCCAGTCGAGATAGGTGATAACGATGGTGCAGACGATTATGTAAATCACTAACATGAAGCGTGAGGGCATGAGCCATTGCAACAGTTTCTCGCACAAGTCCCATTTGCCTTGCAGGAATGCCAGAGGGAATTGCCAAAAGGCTTTCCATGTGTTCCGTATCTGTATCCCAATCCACCGTTGACGCCGGCGGGAATACTGGCTGGGGTCTTCTGTCTTTTTGCAATAGCAGATGATTTCTTCCATATACTCGGTATAGGTGTTTTCCCGCAGCAGTTCAATTTCGATGGCGGTGGTGAGGTCATCCCCCTTCAGACGGGGAGCGATGCGGTGGAACATTTCGAAGTCGAACATCATGCTGGAGCCTATCAAGGCGGAAGAGAAACCTAATTTGGTGTGCGCTTTTCGGAACAGTCGGTTATTGAATTCTTCCGTCGCGGCACTGAGCACGGCAAGGGGGTTGTCTAAGTTTTCGGCCATGCGGTGAGCTTGGATGGCGTCGCAGCCACTGTAGTAGGCGTTATTAAGCAATTCCAAAGCGTTGGGCACTACCCGGTTGTCGGAATTGAACAGCACGATGGCGTCATACTCCTTGGGTGAATAGCGTTCCATGACTTGTTGGATGGCGTATGTCTTGGTACAGTCGTCCTTGTCCGGTACCACGATGGTAACAGGCATCTGCAGCAATGTCTGCAAATCTTCCTCACTGAGTTGGGTGGCGGCGACAACGATGTCGTACTTGTCGCGCGGATATTGTTGAGTGTCCAAAAAAAGATTGACGGACTCAATGACTTGCTTGCCGTTGCGAAGCACCGAGAACAGCACCAGGAAGCGATGTTGCCTTTTGGCAGTCGGGTAGGGGTTGTGGTACTTGGTCAGGGAAGCAATGGCGTAGATTAAGATATAGGCTACCGGTATAAGCAGCAAAAGGAAAAGGGTGGCATCGGCTATCTCCAATGCACTGTTGTTCTCGTTTAGCCACCAGTCGGGATTGAATATTGCAAAAAATTCGTCCATATCAGTTCGTTTAATGGGTTATCAAATGAGTATTTCGTTTTTTTTCAGTGTCTTATCCATAAATGGGCCGTTGAGGACAAAGGCGAGGAACAACGGGATGATGAAGCTGCTTGGCTGCATTCCCATGCCTCGTCCGGCATAGCCGTTGAGCCAAAGCCCGAATACACCGCAGAGTAGGGCTGCCAATATCTGTCGTAGCTGGTCGTTCTTAATTCGGAACATAATGAGGTAGCTGCAACGGAGCAGAATGAATGCCAAAATACCAATGTAAAGACAAAGGCCGACAATGCCATGCTGCATCCAAATATTTACATAAAAAGAATCCGGAGGAATGGACCAATCCGTATTTTTGGCTATGATGTGTTCGGTGTCATAAACTTCTCCCCCAAGACCGACTCCTAATGGCTTGTCTTGAAGATAGTATTTTAATAACTCTTGGTTTCGTAGCCTTACGTTGAACGAAGCGTCTTCTGTAGGACGGAAGGCGGTGCGCATGCGGCGGATGTACTGATTGCCTTCTCCGATGTCCGTGAAATAGAAGAAACTGAAAGTCAGTGTCCCTAAAAAAACGCATGCCAGCATCAGTTTGAAGTTCCGGCAAAGAAAAGTGTACAGCAATATGCCTCCCATGGGTACAACAATGGCAGCGCGTGTACCGGACATGAACATGCCATAAAGGGCCATCAAGGCAACCGCCAGGCAAAATAGCTGTGCAATGCGCTGTTTCACGACAAGGGTAAGTATGCCGAATACGATGACGAACATGCCCATGCTGGAACCCATATTCCCGGCATCGGTATAGAAAGAAAAAAAACGTTTGCCCGAAGTTAAGATATGTGTCCGCCAGGCTTCTTCTTCCAAAAGAAAGCGTGTTTCAGCGGCATCAAATCCTTTGTACTTTTGCCAGACGATTTTGAACGCGGCGGTCGCTACAAAGATGCCAAGCAGGAACAAAGAATACTTTATCAACTTGGGCTTTTCCATGAGAATGGAGGCAAGCAGATAGAGTAAGGGTGTTCCAACAAAAATCCCTCGGTTACGGATAAAATTGTGAATTTCAGTATCGGGACTGAATAAACTGAACAGACAAAAGAGCATCCAGATAAAATGGGTAACGGTCAGCGCGTTTATCGTATTTTTCCAATGAATATCGGGGTTGCGGTTGATGGTGTTCACAATGAGTGAAAGCAGGGATATACCCAAAACCACGTCGATGATGCCACTTAGCCCCGGAATGTTGGAATATCGGTAAATGGCGGAAAAGTAACAGAGTATGATACCTGCAAACAGAAAGCTCCATAGCGGATTTTTCAAGACTTGAATAAGTATAAGTATGGTAAAGGGTAAGACTGTGGCTCCGGCAAAGAACTGCCAATTTTGTGTAGCGGCTCCGTAAGCGACCAAAAGCAATCCACCCACGAGGCACAAGTAAATCAGCCCCTTGGGAGAAGCGTCAGAGAACGTTCTATGAAATGTCTTTTCGGTCATGCCTTCTTGATTTTTACCGGACTGCTGCTTTCTTAGCGGTGAGTCCTAACTGCGCCAGGCGGCTGAAGAACGTGTGGATACGTGTATGCGGAGGAAGTTCTCCGGTGAACGATTCTACGACTTCACGGTCGGCATTGTTCAAGTATAAGAACATCGGTGCGTCTCCTAAGGCTTCTTTGATGGGACGAATGGTGTTACTGTCGTTGATACGCCACAGACGGGAAGCGTTGGCAACCAGCAGGTTTACGTCACCTTCCTTGAGAACTGCCAGAGGAACGGTAGCATCATGCAGGGGAGGATATTCCACCAAGATGATGTTGGGCACAGTTTCCGCTTCGTTTAATTGCCAGAAGTCATTGAGCTTTTGGGCATTGATATAGGCAGGATTGTCCTCATATAGGAAATCCAGCCCGGCCTCTACGATACGTACGGTCAGTCCTTCTTCCGTCCAATGGTTCGTAAAATAACGGGTAAGGTAACTTTTACCTTCACCATGTTCCATGCTGAGCAAGTTGATGATGGTGGGTCGACCGGGGGTGATGTATTGGTTCAACCGTCGGCAGCAATAGGCGGCAGCCATGCGGTTGCACGCTTTTAGGAAGCCACGGTACTTCAAATTGCTGACTCCATTGAAAGCGGCGATGACAGGCAGGCCTGTAAGACGCTTGCTGCGCAACGGATCGCGCAAGGTGCGGTCGAGCAACTCTATCAGCAGGAAGTAGAACGTAATGAAGAACAGACTGCCAAAGAAAGCCAGCACAACATATAGCAGACGCTTGCGTCCGTTGTCGGTCAACGGATATTCGGGCGGGCTGGTTATCTGTAAGTTGCTGGTGTTCATCTCTAAATTCTTCAGCTGCAGATGGGCGTCCGCAAGACCGTTTATCTGGTTGCGGTAATTGTCCTCAGCTATGCCAATGCTGCGTTCCATGCGGTTGACCATCGTACCTACCGGAGACATGTCGGCAAACTGGCGGAAGACATCCCGGCGGCGATCCTCTAATACTCTCATCTCTGCACCGGATTTAGCCTCATTAACCAATGCCGACAGCCATTCAATGACCATATCGTTGATACCTACACCTTCTTTGGAAAAATTGAACTCGTTCAGGTTATCGGCAATGTTGCTGACATTCTCTTCCGCTTTCTTTAGTTCGACACGGTCTTTCTTCAGCTGTTCGCTATAGATGTCCAATGAGTCGGAGACAAAGATTTCCTTTTCGGTAATCTTCTGGTTCAGCTGGCTGATGTGGTCGAGTTCCCGCAACAGGTTCGTGTTGTTACGGATAATTTCCGCACGTACGTCCATTTTGTCATCCAACATTTTGCGGGTGGACACAGCTGCCGCATAGGTGCGCATGGCTTCCTCGTAACGGTCGTCTACGGCATAACGTACACCGGCTAAGGCTTCGCTTTGTTCGTAGTAATTGATGACTTTATGGTCGATGCAGTAATGCAACAGCTTGTCTTCTTCCTCGTTCAATCGGATTTGAGCCAAGCGTACTTGCTCTTCAAAATAGGCGATGACATCGCGTGTGGATTTGAACCTCAGAATTTCGTAGGCATCCTGTAGCTCTTCAATAACAATCTCTACCGTCTGTTGGGTAATTCCAGGGTCAGCGGAGGTGTAGCTGATGTTAAGGATGTCGCTGCTTCCAATCCGTTCGGCTTTAATCTCTTCCAAGGCGTAAGCACTGTAGAAAGGACCGGGACGGTTGAAAATGGCATAGATGAAATTGGCGGGGTCTTCTTTCTGATAAGCGGTGAGGTTCGCCAACGTTTTGTTGACGTCTTTGCGGTCAGCTAAATTCAGCACTTCCTTGGGAGTTATCTCAAGCAACTGACGGTAGTGCTTAGCTTGGATATAGCGGTTGTCGTGCCACTCTTCCCCATATGTATAGGCATTGGCAAGCAGGCGGAGGGATACTTTTTTATGGAGGCCGCGCGATTTGGCTATGTTGATAAGGTTCTCGAACGTACCGACAACCACACTACCACTCATTGTGCTTCCGTTTAGTGATACGGAGGTGGATACACCGGCATAAATGCTGCTTTCCACCGTGTAACTGAACGGTAGGTACTGCGTGGCGTAGATGACTAAGATGGTGACTAACAGACTGCCCCATAGCAGCCAGTAGCGGATGCGATAGAAAAAAAGAGAAATATATTGCGCGATATCCATAACAAGGGGTATTATAAAATGAAGGTGTTATTGTATAATTTTGACGTTTGTCAGCATTTCCAGCAGAATAATGGCGTTGTGGAGTTGTACGCGAGACTGTTCATAACTTACGACCGCTCCGGAACGTCTGGCTCTTTCCAAAGACAGTGTCGTGATGTCGATTTTTCCTTGGATAAAGTCATTCTCGGATATTTTCATTTGGGCATTGTAAAGAGCAGCCGTTTCCGCCTTGGCATTAATGGTGGCAAGCTGTTCGGTAACAGCGTTGTACGCATCCAGCACCATGAGTTTGCGTTCTTCCATCACTTCTTCCTTGGTCTGTTCAACCTGTTCGACTTGGTAGCGGTAGTTCTTGAGTTTCAACGGGCGGTTGATTAAATCGCCTAAGCTGAAGCCAACACCGGCTCCTACATAAAAGTTGTGTTGGTAGTTGGTCATGGCTGTCTGATAGACGGGGGTGTATTCGTCACTGGCATTGCCTACGATGTTATAACGTCCATACTGGTAGTTGGCAAAAACCCGGAAGAAGTTCCACCAGTCCCGTTTCTGCAACCTGTATTCGTTTTTGATTTGTTCCACTTGCGATTGGGCACGCTTCACGGTGGCGTTCTCCGTCACGGCGGCAAGGAATACCGAGAGGGGAGGAAGTTCCAATTGCTCGATGTGCTGAGGAACTAATTTGGCCGCTACACCTACTTGGTTGCGTACCATCACGCTGTCCTCCTGGGCAAACTCTTCCAGAAGTTGGAGGCGCTGCTTGTAGATGGAAACGGTGTCGGACTCGAATACTTGTGCGGCACAAGGTAAGGCGGCCCAAAGGATAAGGATGCTTAATATGTTTGAAAAACGGATGTTCATAATCGGTCTGTTTTTTTATCTATTTGATTAAACATTTTCTTTTTGTATAAAGGCGGTGAACGTCTTGAAGAGTATCTTCAAGTCCATGCTTAAAGAGAATTGGCGGGCGTATCGTATGTCCAATTGGTTGCGCTCTTCGGCTGACATGCGTCCGGAGTCTCCCCGTTTCTCAACTTGCCACAGGCCCGTGAGTCCGGCGGGAGCCATGAAGCGCTCAGCATAGTTGTCGTTGGTGAGCAACTCGGCCTCGTACAAGGGTAAGGGACGGTTTCCCACTACACTCATATCGCCTCGCAGGATGTTGAAAAGCTGGGGAAGTTCGTCGATGCTGTATTTGCGGATGAAGCGTCCTACACGTGTGACGCGCGGGTCGTTCTCGATTTTGACAAACGCATGGGTTCGCTTTTCTTTCTGTTGTTGGAGGTATTCTTTTTCGGGGATGATGTACTCATCAGATACCAGAACAGAAGTTTCGGTGTCGGCCACTTGCTCCATCTTGTCCAAGGGGATGCCCCGGGAGGGCTGGAGGGCGTCTGTGTCCTCTGTCCGATATTGGTTGAGTCTGCTGTATTCCTTCAGGTGTTTGTCCGCATCGGTGTACATGGAACGGAATTTGTAGAAATCGAAGATGCGGTAATTGCTTCCGGCGCGCTTGGCTTTGTAAATGACTTGTCCTTTGCTTTCCATGCGGATGGCAAGGGCGGTGCCTACAAGCAAAGGGGAAAGCAGAAGAATGGCCATGCCGGCGCAAAGGATATCGAAAGCTCGCTTCCATACGGGAAGGTGAAATGTGTGTAACATGTCACGATGGCGTTGGCTGAACTCTTCAAATTTCTGCTGATGCCGGAGGTTGAGGTAATCTTCCACCATTTTGATTGTCTGGGCTGTGACATTGGGAGAGAATACATTGTGTATGCCTGCCTGCCGATAGAGGGCAAGGCGTTCGTCTTGAATAACAGGAGTCACTAATATGAGATAGACGCGTGGAAAACGTTCGTGCAAAGCCGCTATCCGTTTGCAATCTTCTTCCGTCTGCTGCGTGAGTTCGTAAAGGACAGAGGTATTATAGCGTTCGCGGATGTGGTCGATGGTGTGTACAGCGTCCGCAAAGGCCGGTGTCTGGATGAACATGCCATTCACCACACTGCGAATGTGGTCAATAGTTTTTTCATTGGTTCCTATGTAGACGTTGTACAGCATTTGTTTGTCTTGTTTTCTTTGTTATAAATATTTTTTAATGCGCGCTTTTAATTCCAACGGGCTGAAGGGTTTCACAATATAGTCATCAGCCCCGGCTTCGAAGGCACGGATGCGTTCGTCAGTGCCTTCCGCGCTTGAGAGGATAATCACGGGGATGGACTTGTACAGTGGATTGCTTTTGAGAAAGGCCAAGAACTCATTGCCCGACATAAGCGGCATGCGCATGTCCGTAATAATTAGTGCCGGGCAGTTGCCCTCGTCGAGCCACTCGATGGCGCTTGGCGCATTTTCGAAGTAAACCATCCGGTTCCCGTCTTCTTCCAGGTAGATTTTGAGTATTTTTCCGATGGATGGCTTATCATCTATGTAAACTATTGTTTTGTCCATTCTTTTTTCTTCTTTTATGTTTCTGTATTAGTAGGTTCTTATCTGTACACCTTGTCGCTGTTGGGATAGTTATACCAGTCTTGGTTGGTGTCCCTGTTCTTGGCCCAATCAATGAAAAGCGGATAGGCGCCTGCAGAGGGGTCGGAAGTGACGGATATGTTCACGGTCTCCAAGGGATATCTGAACAGGTAGGGCACGCACACTGCCCACGTGTTGTTGCCCGCCAGGTCAAGGTTTGTATCCTGGAGGATAGTGCCATACGTGGTGGCGCCATAATTCCAGAACTCGAAGAGGTGCACTTCCATGCGTGGCTGCATGTGTTTATACTGGTAACAGATGAAGAAATCCAGATTGTCTTTGGAGAACAGGGGTTCTTGGCGGCTTTGGTCTTTCAGTTCGATGATGACTTTGTAGGTGCGTGCTTTGGTCGTGGCGCCATTCCCCGCGCCTGTATTGATGAGCGTGCCTGTTTCTTCACCCAGCACGTCGTGCACTTCGCCGGCTATGGGGATGACTACCTCACTGCCTGTACCTTCTTCCATCAGTGTTCCGGCATTGAAGTTAAACAGGTTATAAGGACTGTTGAATGAGCCGTGGAAACTGTTTCTGTCTCCTCCTCCGCTTGTTATCTGCAATATATCATCCGGAGTGATGTCTACGATGCGCAACCCTGCGCCCACCGCCTTGCCGGCACCCGCCGCTGCCAAGGTGATGTTCAGCTGGATGGCGTGGATGTTGTTTGTATTCTTTTCCCGTTTGTATTCAGTGGTTACATCCAGCACCACGTCGTTGAAGTCGTAATCGCCTACTAAGGGGTAATTGTCTTCGAACACGTAGGTGTAGGGCATGGCTTCGTCGGGCAGGTCTTCGTCGGGTTGTTCCACGGGCTGATTGCCTGTGTTGCCGTTACAGGGGCTTGCTTCAATATATACGCCGGCATGGCCCACTCTGTTCAAATCACTTTGTCCGTCACCGTTTTCAATAAAATGGGTGAGGGTGGGGGCGGAAGCGTCCGTTTCGAAGTGGATATGACCTGTGCAGAGGCCTGTGCCGCTTTCTATGTCGCGGGCGAGTCGGAAAAGGGCTTGTTCGCCATTGCCGGACGGCCCCTCGACGTCGCAATCCAAGGACGCTGTACCCGTTACGTTGACGAACGAATTGTCGCGCATGGTCAGCGTGGCGTCTTTTCCGGGGTCGAAACGGGAGTCACATTCTAAATAGGAACCGGGCTGCATGTCGATGGAGGTATCTTCCAAGGTGGCGCACCGGGCATAACAATGGTTGATGAGTATCCCCCCTTCACCTCCCAAGCTCTTTTGAGTTTCAAGTTTACCATAATTATATAAAACGGTTCCGGCAGTGAGGGCAATGTCCCCACGAACATTTATCGTGCCCGCATTGTAGTTCACTCCCGTATTGTCTAACACAAAACCATTTTGCCCATTGCTTTTTATAAGGCCTTGTTCGCTGCCTCCGTCACTATAGTTACCTAGCACCACCAAGGACGAATTACCCGTGAAACGCAATGTATGAGGACTGCCATTCAGTGCAAGGGTGCCACCAGGAGCCACGACGATTTCCGCCCCGTCCGGAACAGAGACTTCATCATTGATACCCAAGGTAGTACCCGGAGCTACAATGAGGGTAAAATCTCTGTCTGTTTCTTCGCTGATGTTCAACCCCTTAATTTGATTCTTGTATGTCTTGTAGACTCCCTTATACAAAGACTTTTTGCCGTCATACGTTTCAGCCTCTTTCAGCATTTGTTCTATTTCAGCTTCCGTGTAGGGGCATTCTTCACCGGTGAAGCGTGTGGAGGCGTCGGTTTCGTTGGCGGCCTTTTTCCCCGTCCATCCGAAGTATGTTTCCATTCGTCCGCCCGATACGTCAACGGGCTTCACGGACACGCGTCCTTTGGCATCGATGCGTGCTGCGTAGAGGGTTTGCAGGGTGGTGGGATAGTCGATGGTGGTGCTGAAACGCAAGTCGTGGTTGGCAGTGCCTTCACCTAACAGTTTGGCGTCCGACGCGGGATCCAATGGATTGGCTGTGTAGACGCGCACCGTATAGTCCGTGCCCCAATCCTCGTACACTGCTATGTCCACAGGCAGTGAGGAGGTCATCTTCCAATCCATTTCGGGGTCGATGTCCTTCACCGGAAAGCGGTCTTGATAGGTGGCTTTCACTTTCTCCGCGTCGAACACGTCGGTGGTGCATCCGTACAGGGCGCATAGGCAGAAGAAAGCGATGCCGGAAATCAAGTTAGTCAAAGTATGTCTGTCACTGTCACTCACGAATTTCATAGGTATAGAAATGTACGTTTTGCCTGTCTGCAAATATAAAGATTTTTTTTATTCTGTTGATTTTACATTCGTATATATCGTTCGTTTTAACACTATTTACACTTTTCCGTCTTTTGTGCCGTCAAAGATAGCGGAAAAAGGGAACTTGGCGTCAAATGGTCGATATACAATCCGATATACAAAACGCTAACCTGTTTATTATTAATGACAAAAACCATCTTTCGGGGTTGCTGAAAGATGGTTCCTGTCTTTTTGAAGCGTGTGCGTTTAGTTTCCATAATAATCGCCGTCAGCGTTCTTCCACCAATCGGAATTGTTTGCGCCTCCGCTGGTTACCCATCCGGCAAAACCGGAATAGACGCTTGTTATTTGGGTGCGTTCGGTGGGCCATTTGAATTCGCCGGGAACTACAAACGCCCAGCACAGGTTGTCCGGACTCAAATAGTATTTGCGTTTTGCGGATGATGAGTCGTCATCGCCTTGGCCGAAGAGTGCGGTGCTTCCGTTCTCCGTGGGAGCGTATCCGGGTACGTGTACTTCGATGCGCTTGCCCTCGCTGTCCGTGCCGATGATGAGGAAGAAATCGATGTTGTTGATGTTGAATGTTTCAGGGGCGATTTTTTCGTTGTCGGCAAAGTGGAGTGTAATATTTATGTTGCGATGATCGCTCGTTATTCCGTCTTCGTCCATAGATGTGTTGATGAATGGATAGCCTGTGCAACTTTCGTCAATGGCACGGTGTACGTCATCGAATATGATGACTGTGGCGTCCTTGCAATTGGCTTCAAATTCTCGGTCTTCATCTTCAATGTCGAATTCATCCAGATGAACGTCATTTTTTAAGCCTTTGAAGCGTATGCCTAATCCGATGTGCTTGCTGGCTCCTACGGCTTGCAGGTAGGCTTCAAGTTTATAGTCTTTCAGATAGCCGTCACCGTTTACGTTATTTCCTTTGATTGTATGGATTGTCAGTACCACATCATTCATGTCATAATCCCCGTAGTTGGGCCATTGATCCTCGAAGCAGAACGTGTAGGGACAGGCGTTGCTTTGTATTTCGATGGGGTAGGAAGCTGTACGAAGTTCGCCCATTTCAGCTTTTGTCCGTGCCGTGTCAAACTTGTAGTGGGTTTCCGTTCCGTTGAGGGCACATGCGGCCACGGTTTGTGAGCCGTCCGGTGCCGTCTGGCGCAAGTAGACGGTGGTGTAGGTGTCGGGAAGGACGATAGTCGTTTTGTACGTCTTTCCGGCGTTGGCGTATCCGGCCGCCATGGGCAACAGGTCAGGATTCCCGGTGGGGTCTTGGGGGAACACCTCTATCAAGTAGTCGTAACGGGCATCGTAGAGGTCGGTGACGTCTACGGACAGCTGCACTTCGCTCGTCATTTTCCAGTCGAAGCCTTCGGGAGCTACGATGTCTTTTCCCAAAGGATAGTTGGGGCGGACGGCTTCGGGGTTGTAAACATCCGCATCACTGCATGCGCCCCATGCGAACAGGGTGAACAGTGCGGGCAGTGTAAAGTGATGAAGTTTGTTCATTTTTGTTTGGATATTTAGTTTCTGGCGCAAAGGTAATGTCTTTTTACGGTATACGGTGTGTATTATCTGGCCTTTTTTGTGAAATTTTTGATAGTGCTTCTATTCGTTTTTGGTGATTTCACCAGCCAGGTTCGACGCCATCATACGGCGTATGTCGTCCACGGGGAGGCCATGGCCCAGAAGGAACATCAGCTTGGTGACGGCGCACTCGGGGGTACTGTCATATCCGCTCAGCACGCCCGCTTGCAGGAGTTGCAGCCCGGTGCCGTAACGCGCCATTTCCACCGCTCCCTTGGGGCACTGGGTGATGTTGACGATGACGATGCCCCGTTCCGTGGCTTCCCTCAGCAGGCGGATGAGCCATTCCTTCTGCGGGGCGTTGCCCGACCCGTAGGTTTTGAACACCACCGCCTTGAGTCCGGGTACCTGTAGGACGGAACTGACGATGCTTTCGCGGATGCCGGGAAAAAGGGTGAGCATCACCACGTTGGTGTCGAACAAGTAGTGGGGCTTCATGGGCCGTGTGGGGTCGGGACGGCGTATAAGATGTTCTTCGTAACGGATATGCACGCCTACCTTGGCCAGCGAAGGGTAGTTGAAGGAGCGGAAAGCGTTGAAATTCTCGGCGTTGATTTTCGTGGTTCGGTTGCCCCGCATCAGTTCGTTTTCAAAGAAGATGCACACCTCGGGTACCATGGGGCTTCCGTCCGAGCGACGTGCCGAGGCAATCTCGATGGCCGTGATGAGATTCTCCTTGCCGTCTGTGCGTAGCATGCCAATGGGCAGTTGCGAGCCGGTTAGGATGACAGGCTTGCCCAGGTTCTCCAGCATGAAGCTTAAGGCGCTGGCGGTGTAGGCCATGGTGTCCGTACCATGCAGGATGACGAAACCGTCGTAGTCCTCGTAACGGTCGGTGATGATGCGCACAATCTTGGCCCATAACTCCGGTTCCATGTCCGACGAGTCGATGGGCGGGTTGAACTGATAAGTGTCTATGCGGCAGTTGAAACGCTTCAGTTCGGGCACGTGCTTCATTAGTTCGCCGAATTTGAAGCTTTCCAAGGCTCCGGTTTCGGGGTTCTCTATCATGCCGATGGTGCCGCCTGTGTAGATGAGCAGCACCGCGGGGGTGTCGGTCGGGTTCATACGCATTGTGTTAGTTATGTGGAGTTAATCGGATGCAAAGATACGCATTTTTTCTGACACTTTGATATATTCTTCCCTATTTTGTGCCTGCCCTAAATAATATGGGGTTGAAGTTTTAAGATATTTGGAACTTTTGCCTATCTTTGCGGCATAAGAAGCGAGGATTATATCTTTCTTTTGGCATATAATATAAGGAGGAACAACATGAAACGTATTAATTATTCACTTATGCGCACCATTTGCGCCTTGGTCATTGGCTTGGTGCTGGTGCTATTTCCCGCCCAGGCGGGCGAATATTTGGTGCTCACCGTCGGCGTGGTGTTCATGGTGCCCTCGCTCATCACGCTGGTCGGCTGGTTCGTGCAGGATGCCGGGCGACGTTTTCGTTTTCCCGTGGAGGCGTTGGGCAGCCTGCTGTTCGGCCTGTGGCTGGTCATTATGCCCGGCTTTTTTGCCGACCTGCTGACGTTCGTGCTGGGCTTCGTTTTGATGCTGGGCGGCGTGCAACAAGTGGCCTCGCTCATGGCGGCCCGCAAGTGGATGCCCGTGCCCGGAGGTTTCTACGTGGTGCCCGTGCTCATTTTGCTGGCGGGGCTGGTGTCTTTGTTCAACCCCACGGGCACACGCTCCACAGTGTTTGTCATCATCGGTGCCGCAAGTCTTTGTTACGCCCTTAGCGAACTGTTGACATGGCTGAAATTTGGCCGCAAACGTCCGCGTCCGCAGGAGCCGGTTGTCCGGAATAATGATGTCGAGGACGCCGAAATCATCGGGTAACTACGGAGAGGTGGCATAATTCCGCTGCGGAACTTCCTTATCCAAATGTGGGCGTATGATTTATCCTGACAAAGCGAATTAACGTTCCATAACCTTGCGGCAGGGTGGGTGCAAATAAATGTGTAAAAGAGGCGTCCAATCCTTGCCGCAAACCGGAACAATTCTTGGATGTGTCTGATTTTTAAGCATTTGTGTCCATCAAGAACACTTAACTGTTTGCTTTGGAACACTTAACTGTTTCTTCCGAAATACTTAAGTGTTTCGGTGTAAATACTTAACTGTTTCTTGGATAAATAGTTAAGTATCTTCCCGGTGAAAGTTCAGCGTTTCACGGAAAGCGGAAATGTTTTGACAAAAAACGAATTCCCATTCAGAATAAACTGATAGGATTGCGTTCACCTATTATATATATTATGGGTTATGTGCCGACATGGGCAATCTTTGCGTCCGCTTACCCCCTTCTTCTGGCACATATCTGGCGTATGTCCCTATCTTTTTGGCAGGAAAATGCGACATTTGCACCGTTTTGAGTCGGGGCGCCGCTTTTGGCAAGGTTTTTGTAGGTGGAAGTTGGGAAAATAAAGAATTGTAAAAACACATAACAATATGGATCCGAAAGAGCACATAAAAGACGAAGAAATGCAAGCCCGCCAAGCGGCGGAGGAGCAGCGCGCGGCAGACAACGAACCGGCGCAACCCGCCGATGGCGAAATTACGGCGGATGAGGAGGAAACGTGTGGAAACAACGAGGCAAAAGCCCTCCGCGAGGAATGCGACACGCTGAAGGACAAATACTTACGCCTGTCGGCCGAGTTTGATAACTACCGCAAGCGGACGATGAAGGAGAAGGCCGAACTCATCCTGAACGGCGGTGAGAAAAGCATTATCAGCATCCTACCTGTAGTGGACGACCTGGAACGCGCGCTGAAAAACATGGAGACGGCTACCGATGTGGAAGCCGTGCGAAGCGGCGTAGAGCTTATCTACAACAAATTCATGTCCGTACTGGGGCAAAACGGCGTCAAGGTGATTGAAACGACGGGTCAGCCTCTCAACACCGATTTCCACGAAGCCATAGCCGTCATTCCAGCGCCGGCCGAGGACAAGAAAGGTAAGATATTGGATTGTGTGCAAACCGGATATACGCTGAACGATAAGGTAATCCGTCATGCCAAAGTTGTAGTAGGAGAATAAGCGGGATGACATGGAAAAGAGAGATTACTACGAGGTGTTAGGCGTGGACAAGAAAGCTTCCGCCGACGAGATAAAGAAAGCGTATCGCAAAAAAGCGATCCAGTATCACCCCGACCGTAACCCGGGTGACAAGGAGGCCGAGGAAAAATTCAAGGAAGCCGCCGAGGCGTATGACGTGCTGAGCAATCCCGATAAACGGGCGCGTTACGACCAGTTTGGTTTTGCCGGGATGAGTGGCGCGGCAGGCAACGGAGGACCGTTCGGCGGATTCAGCGGAGGCATGTCCATGGACGACATCTTCTCCATGTTCGGTGACATCTTTGGCGGACGTGGCGGACGTGGCGGACGTGGCGGATTTGGCGGGTTCGGCGGATTTGGCGGAGGTGGAGGAACCCAGCAGCGCCGCTTCCGGGGTTCGGACTTGCGCGTGAAGGTAAAACTGAACTTGAAGGAAATCTCTACGGGCGTGGAGAAAAAGTTCAAGCTGAAGAAATATGTCCCCTGCTCCCATTGCCATGGCACGGGTGCCGAAGGAAGCGGAGGCATGGAAACCTGTCCCACGTGTAAAGGTTCGGGCAGCGTCGTACGCACCCAGCAGACGATATTGGGCACGATGCAGACACGCACCACTTGCCCTACGTGCGGCGGTGAAGGCAAGGTGGTCAAGAACAAATGCAAGGAGTGTGCGGGCGAAGGCATTGTCTACGGCGAAGAGGTGGTGACCGTAAAAATACCCGCAGGCGTGGCCGAGGGCATGCAGCTCACCATGAACGGCAAGGGCAACGCTGGCAAGCACAACGGCATTGCGGGTGACCTGCTGATATACATCGAGGAGGAGCCTGACAAGGAACTGATACGCGATGAGAACGACCTGGTGTACAACCTCCTGCTGAGCATTCCGACAGCGGCCTTGGGCGGTTCCGTGGAGATACCTACCGTGGACGGCAAGGTGAAGGTGAAGATTGAGCCGGGCACCCAGCCGGGCAAGGTTCTCCGCCTGCGTGGCAAGGGTCTTCCTAGCGTCAACGGATATGGGACGGGCGATTTGCTGGTGAATGTCAGCGTCTACATTCCCGAAACATTGACGAAGGACGAGAAAAAACAAATGGAGGAGTGGGACAAATCCGAAAACTTCAAGCCTAACACCTCCATTAAGGAAAAGATTTTCCGCAAGTTCCGCAGCCTCTTCGACTAATCCCCGTTCCGGAATGTTTCCAATGCCCGGCGTGCGGCCTCGGCGCCGCTTTGAACGATGCGCCGGGCATGGTGGAATTCCATCATGTCATAATCGCGTGCGGACAGTTCGATAAGCAAGTCGGGCGGGACACTCCGCAGGTCGGCGCGCGTAATCTGTTGCATCATCAGTCGCGACGATTCCGACAGCAGCTTATAGGGGTTCATGCGGCGGGGCTTGCCGTTGTCCTTGGGCGAATTGACATCCACGGCCACCAGCAGGGAGTCGGGCGTGCGGACGGCGTGGCGCAGGGGCAGAGGGTTGAGCAAGCCACCGTCCACGAGGATGCGCCCTTCCGACCTCACGGGGCGGAACAGCATGGGGATGGATATGGAGGCGCGTATGGCATGGAACAGGCTTCCGTCCGTAAACTTCACTTCGCATTCGTGGGCAATGTCCGTTGCCAAGGCTACGTAGGGCAGGGGCAGGTCCTCAATCAGCACGTCGGGCAGGCATTTTTTCAGTTCGCGTATGAAGCGGTCGCCTTTCACCAGCCCGTCGCGGCTCAGCGAGAGGTCGGCCAGTTGCCACATTTTCCGTTTGTCCCAACTGCACAGCCAGTGTTTGCATTCTTCCAGCCTGCCAGTGGCGTACATGGCACCCACCATGGCACCCATGGAGCTTCCGGTGATGGCCGTTATCTCGAAATCGTGTTTCAGCAGTTCTTCTATCACGCCGATGTGGGCGATGCCTCTCGCGCCGCCCATGGAGAGCACCAATGATATCTTCCGTTTCGCCATCTTGCTTCTTCTTTTTTCAATTTATTCCGTTTTCACGGCCGGTTGCGTGGCGGGTGTCTCATCCGCCGTCTCTCGGTCTTTCTCCTCGTGTATCTCCTCTTCCACCCGCACGTTGAAGTAGTCCTCCAGTTCCTTTTCGGCGGAATTGTCGTGGTTGTCGATGTCGCGCAGGATGATGCCGTGCTCCAGCAGGGCGATGCGGGGGCAGATGTCCACCGTGTGGTTCAGGTTGTGGCTGGAGATGAGTACCGTGGCTCCGTGCTCCTCGTTGTATTTCTGGAGCAGGTGCTTGATGATGGCCTGCGACGAAGGGTCGAGGAAGTTGAACGGTTCGTCCAAGATGAGCAGGCGCGGATGGTGAATCATGGCGGAGATGATGCCTATCTTCTGCTTGTTGCCCATGGAGTAGTTGCGGATGAACTTCTTCTGCCCGATGACTTCGCCGTTCATGAAGCGGTCGAAGGGGCGCAGACGTTCGTCCACTTCTTCTTTCTTCAGTCCGTACATGCGGCCGATGAAGTAGAAGTATTCTTCGGGCGTGAGGTAGTCGATGAGGAAGCCGTCGTCGATGTAAGCGCCCGTGAAGGTCTTCCAGTCCTCGCTGCGGCTTACGTCGATGCCGTCCACGGTGACGTTGCCCCGGTCGGCCTGTAGGAGGTCGAGGATGAGGCGGAAGAGGGTGGTCTTGCCGGCTCCGTTGTTACCTACCAATCCCAACATAGTGCCTGGGGCAATGGTATAGTTCTCTATGTCTACGGCGGTCTTGTCGCCGAATTTCTTTTGCAGTTGGTTGATGGTGATCATATCAGGTGTGTATTAATATAAATAATAATTTATCAGCCCCCTCAACTCCCCCCGTGGGGGAGCTATTGTATTCTATTTAGTATTCAAAGCCTCCCCCACGGGGGGAGGTCTGGTGGGGGCTAAATTCTCATTTACCGTTGACGGCTGTCGCGGAAGCCTTCCAGATTCTTGTAGCGGCGCTTCATGAAGCGGTGATATACATTCTTTATCCACAGGCGGGAGGTGAGGATGAAACCTGCGCCAAGGACTATAAGGATGACATGGGTGACCGTCTCACCCCACAGCGCCTTGAACAGCACGTTCAGCAGCAGGGGCACGCCGAACACGGCGGCGGTGATGATGCCTTGCAGGCCGGTGCCTCCGTTCTGTCGGGTGGTCAGCTTGGTATTCAGGTCTACGGTACGGGTGTTGTACACGGCCATCTGGAACAGGCCGAAGTAGATAGGCCCTGCGGTGAACAGTCCCCAGGCCACGCAGCTCAGCACCGTCAGCTTGCCCATCACCATGGCGGGCGTCATCAGCACGAAAGGGATGAGGATGGCCAGGCTGTAGAGTGTGTACTTGGCGCGGAGCAGGGAGTAGATGGACTCCTTGCGGCTCATCAGCCCGTCGATGTAGTTGCCCTCGTAGCCCATGATGGTGAGCAGGAACATGATGCCGAAGATGATGTAGTTGTAGATGAGGATGAAGTCCTTCATGCCCGTGGAGTCGTAGGCTTCGGTGAAGCTGAGCAGGGCGCTGAAGGCCAGTACCAGGAGGACAATGGTGCGCAGGGATGTTTTGCATATCTTGTTGCGCAGCATCATCTTCATCTCCAGCCGGATGTATTCGCCTATCTCGCCGTAGCGGTCGAGGAACTTGTATTCGGACACCTTGCGGACTTTCACCGTGGTGTCCTCCACCTTGTTCAGTTCGTTGTAGACAAGGCCTGCCATGACGCGCCGGTTGATGAACCACAAGAGGGCAATCGCTGCCAACACCAGGAGAAAACTGAGCACACCTCCCGTGATGAAGCCTTCGCCCAGGGTGACCGACCAGTCGAACAGCGGGCTGTCGTCGGGGATGAACAGGGCGCAGCCGATGGCACCGTACACGATTAGTGGCAGCGCGACCCACCACACCCGTTCGTTCATCAGCGTGCGGCACAGCAGGAACCAGTAGTTGTTCATCACCATCAGCAGCCAGACGCCGATGCTGTAGGTCACGACACCCGCGACGCCATAGAAGCGTGCCACGGTGAGGATGGCGAAGGGCACGAAGAAGAAGAGCCATATCAGATTAAAACTGTGCAAGCCCGAACGCAGCAGCAGGCAGTCTATCAGCCTCGTGCGCCGTATGGGCAACAGCAGGTAGGGCTTTATCTCCTGCGTGGGTGTCTTTTGGAAAGGGAAGCGCATCAGGAAGTCGAGAGCCAGGAAGATGATGAGCGCACCGTTGATAAGCTGGTAAGGCTCGCGCGACTCTCCGTTCAAGACGAAGGCGAACATGGAGCCGAAGAAAATGAGGTAACCCGCCCAAAATACGCCCATGGCGTACATAAAGACACGCCCGAACTTGTTCTTGTCGTACATCGGGTGGCGCTTGTCGGCCAGCTTGCCGTGGCGGCGGAGTTCTAAGAAAAGGTTCATAGGGAAATGGGTTGTTTATAGATATGGACTGTTTTACGGTCGGTTAAATGCGGTTTCCGAAGGGGTGGCTGACAAACCCTGGGTTTGAAAGGCAGGAACCCTGGGTTTGTGGGGGTACGAACCCCGGGTTCGTTAAGTGGGGACCCTGGGTTTGTCGATTACGAACCCAGGGTTTGTCAGCCGGTCCTCTGGAAAGGGCCGTTTATTGCTCTTTGTCAGGCACGGTCATCACCACCGTAATCTTGTTGCCTTGGCCAATCAGGTCGGCGGCAAACTGTTGCACATCGCTCTTGCTGATGCTGTTCACGGTAGCTTCGTAGTCCTTCGTCAGATCCAGTCCGGTGTAGAAGTATTCGTCCAGATTGTTCAGCCAGTAGCTGTTCTCCTTCTGGTTGTCAGCATGCTTCTTCAGCATGTACTCCTTGATTTTGCTCATCTGCTCGTCCGTGGGACCTTGGGCGGCTACTTTCTGCAACTCGCGGTCGATGATGGCGTTCAGGTGCTCCATCTTATCCGGGTCGGTTTGATAAACGATTTGCATCATTTCCTCTTCCTTCGGATATTTCGTCAGTCCGCCGTAGCAGCTTACGCCATACGTGCCGCCTTCCTTTTCACGGATTTCTTCGGTATAGATGATGTCGAGTGCCTGGGTGAGGAAGCTCATCAGCAGTTGGTTCTTCAAGTCATACTTGCACGTGCCGCTGTAGAGCATGAAAATAGTGGCCATCGGCGTCTGTTGCTCTTTGGCGTAAATGTTTTCCAAGTTGCCTTTGGCGATGTCCATGTGATTGTCACGGAAGGTCTCTTTGCGTCCCGTGGCGGGCAGTGAGCCAAGGTATTGGGCGATGAGCGGTTTGGCTTCATCCAAGTCGATGTTGCCTACGAAGTAGAACGTGAAGTCGCCGGCATCGGCAAAGCGGTCTTTGTACATGGCCAGCACTTTGTCATAATCTATCTGGTCTATCATTTCCGGCTGTAAGGAAAGGTAGCGCGGATGCGTGCCGTACATCAGCTTGGTGATGGAGTCGTTTATGCTTGCCAAGGGGTTGGCTTGCGCGTTTTCCAACTGAGCTTTCAGTCGGGTCTTGAAGGATGCGAAGGCTTCTTCGTCCTTGCGGGGAGCGGTGAAACTGAGGTAGGTCAGTTGCATCATGGTCTCGAAGTCTTTAGGTGAACAGTTGCCCTGTACCTGCTCTACGGTGTTGCCGATGGTTGCGTCTACCGACACCTTCTTGCCGGCCAGCAGCTTGGTCAGGTCTACGTTGCTGAAGTTGCCCAAACCTCCGGCTGATACGACACCGTTCAGGATTCCCGCGTTGAAGTTCAGCTTCTCTTCGTCGGGGAAGAGGCTGGTGCCGCCGAAGCTGGTGCCTTTCATGCGGATTTCATCGGCCTTGAAGTCAGTCTTCTTTACGTACACCTTCACACCGTTGGAGAGTACTAATTCCGTGGTGCCATAGATGCCGCCTGCCTTTTCCGACACGATGCTGCCGCCCTTGGGAGCTTCCTTCATCAGCGGCTCGTTGCTCACCTTGTCTTCGTAGGGCTTCACGTCCAGGCTCTTCATGCCGTTCAGCTGGGCAAGTACTTCTTCTTTCGTAGGAATAACTTCACCTTCCTTGTCGGGGGCGGTAATCATGATGACTTCGTTGTTGTCCGGTATCAGTTCCTGTTGCACCAGTTGGTTGATGACGGCCACGGGGATGTTGGGCGCCAGTTGGTTGAGGATAGTGTATTCGTATTCAATGCCCGGCATGGGTTCGTTGTTCAAGAAGTGCTGGATGCACTCGTTGACGTAAGCGTCATTCTTCGTGTTGGCACGTTCGTTGTAGGCCGACTCCACTTGTTGCAGGATGTTGGCACGGGCGCGGGCATACTCTGACTCCGTGAAGCCGTAGCGGCGCATACGTTCCACCTCGGTCAACAAGGCTTTCAAGGTTTCGGGCAGGCCGTTGTCCTTGGCCGTTCCGCTGATGGCAAAAGCCTCTTTTGTCTTGGCCAAGAAGAAGTTACCGTAGTAGGAATAAGCACGGACGTAAGGAGGATTGGCGCTTTGTGCCAGCTCGCTGAGGCGTTCGTTCATCATGATACCGACAGCAGACATCACATAGTCCTGTATCAGGTAAGCCATGTTGCCTTTGATGCTGTCCGGAGTGGCGTCGTGCTTGAAGAAGATGTCAATGCTCGGTTCGTCTATTTCCTTGTCCTTACCTATATATATAATAGGCTCCTGATTGTCGGCCACGGGGTAGTAGACGCGCTCGGCGGGATTGACCGGTGCCTTGACGTCGGCAAAAGTGGCCTTTATCTTGGCTTCCATCTGGTCAACGTCAATGTCGCCCACGATGATGATGCCTTGCAGGTCCGGGCGGTACCACTTGGCGTAGTAGTCGCGGATGGCCTGGTAAGGGAAGTTGTCGATGACGTCGATGCTACCGATGGGCATACAGTCGGCATATTTCGAGTCGGGATAAAGGGTCGGCTGGGCTTCGGTGATGAGGCGCATAACGCCGATGTTGCGGCTGCGCCATTCTTCGTGGATGACACCTCGCTCCTTGTCAATCTCCTTATCGCTGAGCAGCACCGCGTTGCTCCAGTCGTGCAGGATGAGCAGGCAAGAGTCCATGACGGCCTGGTCATCGGTCGGCACGTTGCTGATGCGGTAGACTGTTTCGTCTACCGATGTATAGGCGTTGAGGTTGGTGCCGAACTTGATGCCTTTCGTCTCGCACCATTGCACGATGCCCAGCCCGCGCTCGTCGCCGGGGAAGTTCTTCGTACCGTTGAAGGCCATGTGTTCCAGGAAGTGGGCCAGACCGCGCTGCTGGGGTTCTTCCAGAATGGAGCCTACCTTTTGCGCGATGTGGAATTCCACACGGTTTTCCGGTTTTTCGTTGTGACGGATGTAGTACGTCAGTCCGTTGTCCAGTTTCCCGATGCGTACGTTCGGGTCAACAGGGATAGCCGGCATTTGCTGGGCAAGACTCTGCGTCGTATAGCAGCAGAATGCGATGGCGGCTACCCACATGGTTTTAAGTAAGTGTCTCATAATTGTCTTTAATTAGTATTCTGGGCTATTGGTCGGAAGAGGGTGGCATAAATCACGCTTCTTCCTTATTTTTTGTTATGCTTGGAAGCCGTGTGCACGGCGTCGCGGTGTTGTTCGAAATTACGCTTGGATGGCCTGACGGATGCGTACCAATTTGGTGAGCAGAGGCTCCAGCAAATCGAGGCGCAACATGTTGGCTCCGTCGCTTTTGGCCACGGCGGGGTTTTCGTGCGTCTCGATGAAGAGGCCGTCCGCACCTGCGGCGATTCCTGCCCGTGCAATGGTTTCAATGAGTTGGGGCATGCCTCCGGTGACGCCTCCTGCCTGATTGGGTTGCTGGAGGGAGTGCGTGGCGTCCAGCACTACAGGATAGCCGTAGGCTTGCATCTCCGGGATGCCGCGATAGTCCACTACCAAGTCCTGATAGCCGAAGGTGGTGCCCCGTTCGGTCAGCATCACTTGTCTGTTGCCCGCTTCCACCACCTTCTCCGCGGCAAAGTGCATGGCGAGGGGGGATAGGAACTGGCCTTTCTTGATGTTGACCACGCGGCCCGTATGTGCGGCGGCCACTAACAGGTCGGTTTGCCGGCATAGGAAAGCCGGTATCTGAAGGATGTCCACGTATTCAGCGGCCATGGCGGCTTCGTCCGCAGCATGTATGTCTGTCACGACGGGAATGCCGAACGTGTCGCGCACCTTGGCGAGTATCTTCAGTGCCTTTTCGTCGCCTATGCCTGTGAAGGAGTCTGAACGCGAGCGGTTGGCCTTGCGGTAAGAGCCTTTGAACACGTAGGGTATTTGCAGACGGCGGGTGATGTCCGTTATCTTTTCAGCGATGCGCAAGGCCATGTCTTCGCCTTCGATGACGCAGGGGCCTGCCAGCAGGAAGAAGTTTTCCGCCGGGTTGTGGGTGAGTTGTTCGATGAGATTTTCCATATTTTAAAATGTGCTGATATGTTAACATGTTGGGGTGGAGTGTCGCATAGGGCTATTCGGGAATAATTAGTGTAATGGCTTCGTGCAGCACGCCTATCTCTAAGGGGAAATGGCGGTCAAGGATGCGTCCGTCCAAATCAACCGAGGCGTTTTGTGCCCGAAGCACTTTGACGTGCTGGGTGCGGTAGGGATGCACCATCTTGTGGTTGAGGATGCGCCCTTGTATCAGCATCCACAGGCCTGCAAGGAGTTGACGCAACTCCGGCCGGTAGATGACCGACACGTCCAGCCACCCGTTGTAGGGAACGGCGCTGGGTGTCTGTCCCCATCCTCGGGCACTGCCTATGCAGACGGTCATGATGCGTCCGCGTATGTGTTCGTCATTAATCTTCAGGTGCATGCGGTGCAGTTTGCGTTCGAAGATGAGGGAAAGCAGGGCCATGAAGTAGGAGAGGAATTTCACCCCCCAGAAGCGTTTGCACTGATCGGTGATTTTCACGATGCGTGCTCCCAGGCCGATGTTGATGGCGTTGAGGAAATAGCGTGTCAGGTGTTGGTGCCCGTCGTAGTAATAGCAGGTGCCCACATCAATGCGCCGGCGCCGTCCGTGGATGATGCAGTCCACCGCTTCCTTATATTCCGAGCTCATGTCCCAATAGTCGGCAAAGTCGTTGCCTATGCCGTTGGGAATGATGCCGAGGGCTATGTCTTGCTTGTCGGGTGCGTCGGAGTGCATGATGCCGTTGATGGCGTCGTTTAAGGCTCCGTCACCCCCTACGACGACGATGGTTCGATAGCCGTTGCCGGCCAGTATGCCTGCCAGACGCTCCACCGAGCCGAAGCCTTCGGACTGCACGTAGTCGTAGTCCACGCCCCGGCTGTCCATGTAGGCTTTTATTTCTTTCCATCGTTTCTGCACTTTGCGGGTGCCTGCCTTGGGGTTGTAGATGATGCCCCACTTGTCCGGTGTCTTGCTCATAGGTCTTTTTATCTCCTTGGTGAAAATGTCACCCGCAAATGTACTAATTCTCTTTGAGTTTTGCTTGCACAAAGGCAATCTTTTCTTCCAAAGTCAGGTTCGCGTTTACCCAGTGGATGGTAAATCCGCGTCGTTCCATGCCTCTGAACCATGTCATTTGGCGCTTGGCGAACTGGTGGATGGCGGTCTCCAATTGGGTGAACATTTCGTCATAGGTCAGCTCCCCGGTCACATGGAGGGTCAGATACTTGTATTCCAGTCCGTAGTAGATGAGGTCTTCGGGGGCGATGTCATTGCCTAACAGATGCCTCACTTCGTCCACCATGCCTTCGTCCAGGCGTTGCTTGAGGCGGCGGGTTATTTTTTCCCGGCGTGCTTCCCGGTCAATGTCCACGCCGATGATGAGGCTTTTCAGGTGAGGGAATTCCCGCTCGCTCACCGGGGTGTGCAGGTAGTGCTCCTCTATCTCGATAGCGCGTATGGCGCGTTTTACGGTATCCACGTCCGTGGTGTTGTGCAGGGTCTTGTAACGGCTTAGGATTTCGGTCAGTTCCTCCAGCGACTTGTCCGCCAAGCGGGCGCGAAGCTCCGGATTTTCCGGCACAGGTATCAGCCGGTAGCCCTTGAGCACCGCTTCCAGATACAATCCCGTGCCTCCGCAAAGGATGGGCAGGTCAATCCCTCGCCGAGTGATGTCCTTGTAGGCGTTTAGGAAGTCTCTTTGGTACTCAAAGACGTTGTATTTGTAGCCCGGGTCGGCGATGTCTATCAGGTGATAGGGCACATGGCGTCCCTCCACGGTGTAGTCCGCCAAATCCTTGCCCGTGCCCAAGTCCATGCCACGGTAAATTTGGCGTGAGTCCGCGCTGATGATTTCGCTTCCCATCCGGTCGGCCAGCGCCGCGGCGAAAGGTGTTTTGCCCGATGCCGTAGGCCCCAGGATAGTTATCAAGTCGTAATGTGCCTTCATGCTTCAATTAAAAAAATCATTTGTTCCGCTACAAATTTACAGAAAAATCTGTGGAAAAACCTCCAAAATTCGGCAGATTAACGCAATGTAATCTGTGAATTAAGTAGTTAGGAGAAAATCGCGGAAGTTGGATAGAGGGCTGAATAGCGTTTCAAAGCGGATTGGAGAAAGAGAACGGTTTC
>CASENS010000115.1 GCA_949289345.1 uncultured Bacteroides sp. | reverse complement strand
CGGGGCGGTTTTCTGTGTCCTTACCGCGTTGGCCGCAGGCCTTAAAATCTATAACCGTACAAGTGGCGGCGAGGTGAAGCGTTACAAGACCAAGAAGTTCATCAGCAGCATGACAGACAAGGATGACATAGTAGCAGCCTTTAACCGCCATGATTTCGAGTACCTGTGCGATTTACCCAGCGGTAACGATCAACCGGTTCAGTTGCAAGTGGAAAAGGATGAAAAAGGGCGTGAGCTTTATTGCATCCTGGTGACTTATACCAAGGGATACAAGATTGTCGGACTTGCCGACCCCGTTATCCTCACCGAAGATGAATATAAAAAGAACGAGGCATTTATCCGGCACATGTGCGACAATGATACCGACTGACAATCGGCAAGAGTCATCGTGTCGACAATCTTCGATGTCGGGACAAACTTTTGTTCACCAGCATAGAACATGAAACCTATTATAAAAAGGAGTGCAAACATGATGTTTGGCAACGACATATGACAAAAAGAACAAGTTACATAGAAGGCAGATGCATCAGGAATAGACTGACCGTCTGCCTATTATTGCTGTCTGCATTTTTGCCGGTAGGCCGTGTCCATGCCTCGAACACGACGGATTCTGTATATTTTCACATAGAGTTAGACACGCTGGGAGGTCTCCGTGCCGGACAGGTGCTGCAACTGACATATGCACTGGTCAATTCACAGTTCGATACGGCTTCCTACCCCGTGTTCAATGACAGCATTGAAGTGTTGAGCGGTCCGAAGCCGCATAAGAGAGAGAGCTGTTCCATTATAAACGGTGTGAAAAGCAATAGCTATGAAACAGGTTTCTATTATCTTGTACAGTTCAAAAACAGCGGGGAAGCCAGAATCCCTGCCGCATCCGTAAAGGTAGGATCACGGACATACGTTACGCCGGAACAACGTGTGTCCGTACATCCGGCAGTAGATATGGATGCTGTGAAGTGCGACCTGAAGGTGGAACAACTGGAAGGCAGTTACGCCCAATATTGTGTCACTCTGACCTGCAATGCCCGTCCTGACCAAAATCCTCCCTTAGTGTCCATTAACGGGAAAACGGCCAAACCCAGTAGCAACTCTTATTCAAAATCCAATGGCAAGGAAAAATACGTTTACCGCTATTACTTCACCAGCAACGGTTATGAGGTGTCCTGCGAAGAATTGACCTTTGGCGGAATTCCCTATCCTGTCAAACTTCGGAAGAGCAAGATGGGCAACTCGGATTTCCTTTTGGAGTGCAACATAGGGGAAATAATTTCTGTAGAGGCTTCCTCAATGAGGAATATTCAACGGTTAACTACCTAAAATTATTTATCAAGAAATATATTTCCCTTTAGAAATTATGTTATCTGAAAAATTATTCTTTTCTTTGCACCGGAATTCAGAAATAAAATACGTTATCGGTTATGAAATATGTGATTATTGGTGGTGTGGCAGGTGGAGCAACCGCGGCTGCCCGATTAAGAAGAGTGGACGAAATATCGGAAATCATCCTGCTGGAGAAAGGAAAATACATCTCTTATGCCAATTGTGGCTTGCCTTATTACATAGGAGGAGTCATTGAAGAACGGGAAAAACTGCTGGTACAGACGCCCGAATCCTTCGGAAAACGTTTCCGCATTGATGTGCGTGTGGAAAATGAGGTCACGGCAATAGCTCCCCAAGAGAAAACAGTCACTGTGCGCCGGACTGACGGGTCCCAATACGTAGAGACTTACGACAAGCTGTTGTTATCCCCCGGTTCCACACCGGTGCGTCCCCCCTTGGAAGGCATTGACCTGGAAGGAGTCTTTACGTTGCGCAATGTGGAAGACACGGACCGTATCAAGCGCTATCTGGACACAAGGCAGGCAAAACGCGCTGTGGTAGTGGGCGCAGGCTTCATCGGCCTGGAGATGGCGGAAAATCTGCACCATGCGGGAGTATCTGTCTCAATTGTAGAAATGGGTAACCAAGTGATGGCGCCTATCGACTACTCCATGGCCGCCCCCATTCACCAACATTTGGTGGAAAAAGGCGTCTCACTCTACTTGGAGGAAGGAGTGACAGGCTTCAGCCGTAAGGGAGAAGGACTGCTTGTGCGCTTGAAAAGCGGGAAATCGATAGAAGCTGACATGGTGCTGTTATCCATTGGCGTACGTCCTGCTACCGCCTTGGCCAAAGCGGCAGGTATCCGACTAGGAGAGACGGGCGGCATCTGGGTGGACGAATACCTGCAAACATCGGCCCAGGACGTATATGCTGTGGGAGACGCCATCGAGTATCCGCATCCGTTGACAGGCAAGCCTTGGCTTAACTATCTGGCTAATCCGGCCAACCGCCAAGGGCGTATTGTGGCGGACAACATGGCGTCCGGAAACAAGGTCGCTTACGAGGGAGCTATCGGCACGTCCATCGCCAAGGTGTTCGACCTGACCGTAGCCTCCACAGGACTTGCCGCCAAGCGTCTGAAACAAATGGGCATGGACTATCGCAGCTCGGTAACCCACTCGGCTTCCCACGCCGGATATTATCCGGACGCTCTGCCGCTGACCTTGAAGCTGACTTTTCACCCTCAAAGCGGCAAACTTTATGGCGCACAATGTGTGGGATACGAAGGTGTGGACAAGCGTATCGACCAGATAGCCCAACTCATCAAGCACGGTGGAACGGTGTATGACCTGATGGAGACTGAACACACGTACGCGCCTCCCTTCTCTTCCGCCAAAGACCCGATAGCTATTGCCGGCTATGTGGCTTCGAACCTCATCAACGGTGCTATGCCAGCCATTTCGTGGCGAGAGCTACAGGCGGAAAAGGACAATGTGATGCTGATAGATACCCGCACGCCCGAGGAGTTTTCCTTCGGCACTATAGCGGGAGCCGTCAACATCCCTTTGGACGAATTACGCAATCATTTGAGCGACATCCCCAAGGATAAACCCGTGGTGGTGTTCTGCGCAGTGGGACTACGCGGATATTTAGCCTTGCGCATTTTGGCCGGACATGGATATAAAAATGTACGGAATCTGACAGGCGGCTATAAGACTTACTCAGCCGCCATAGCTCCGCTCCCGACTCCGCCTTGCAAAGCCGACTCCTCCTCCAAAGGCAGCGACGCACAAAGCGAAGTAAAGGCGGCATGTGCCTGCAAGTTGTCCGCAGTGCGCATCAATGCCTGCGGCCTGCAATGTCCCGGTCCCATTATGAAGGTGAAACAGGCCATGGACAATGCCGAACCCGGGCAGCAGGTAGAGGTTGTGGCGACGGACGCCGGATTTGCTCGCGACGCCTCTGCCTGGTGCAGAACTACAGGAAACAAGCTGATAAGGAAAAGCGAAGACAAAGGGCGCTACACAGTGGTCATCGAAAAAGGAAACACCTGTTCCTCGTCCGCCTCACAGGCCGTAACCGGACGAGGTAAAACACTGATATTGTTCAGCGACGACCTGGACAAAGCTTTGGCCACGTTCGTACTGGCGAACGGAGCGGCGGCCACCGGACAAAAAGTGTCCATCTTCTTCACCTTCTGGGGATTGAACGTGCTGAAGAAAACACACAAGCCTGCGGTGCGGAAAGACGTGTTCGGGAAAATGTTCGGCTGGATGCTCCCTTCCGACTCCTCCAAGCTGAAGCTGTCGAAGATGAACATGGGAGGCATAGGCAGACGCATGATGCGTTACCTCATGAAACGCAAGGGGGTGGACTCGCTGGAGGCCTTGCGGGCGCAAGCCTTGGAGCAGGGCGTGGAGTTTATCGCCTGCCAGATGTCGATGGATGTGATGGGTATCTGCCGAGAAGAGCTGCTGGACGAAGTGACCATAGGAGGCGTGGCGTCCTACATGGAGCGCGCCGACCAAGCAAACGTGAACTTGTTCATCTGATTGTCATTGGATTCTTGTATATTTGCCCCGTCAAAAAAATAAAGTGCGATGGACAATACATTGTGTAAAATCCGTGATATCTACCGGGCTATAGCCGAATTTGAAAACCGGTTTATAAAGATGTACAACCTTTCGCTAAACGAAGGAATGTTGCTCTGCACCTTGCTGGACAGCGGGCAGCTGACTTCGAGCGAGATAGCCGAAACCTTGGGCTTATCGGCCTCCAACGCCTCGAAAGTCATCCGGTCTGTGGAAGATAAAAATCTCATCGCCCGCCTGGTGGGTAAAGAGGACAAACGGCAGATGAACTTCGTACTGACACCGGCGGGGAAAAAGCTCATTACTCAAATCAAAGAGGCCACTTATTCACTGCCGGAATTATTGGAAAAAGCTATCCGATAACGGTCTCCCGAAAACGGACGGATTGCATGAACGGAATATTTTTATCCCCGTCATGCAATCCGTAACCTTTCATTTTAGTTTCCTTATTTACGGAAAGGCGGTTTCACCACAACGGCTTTCAGTTTGCGGCCACGCATGTCGATGGCTATCTCCGTGCCGGGCTTGCTGTATTCTGTCCTTACATAGCCCATGCCAATGCCGATTTTACGCATAGGCGACATGGTTCCCGATGTGACCGAGCCGACCTGCTCTCCTTCGGAATTCAACAAAGCATAGCCATGACGGGGAATGCCGCGGTCTATCATCTCGAAGCCCACTAACTTACGATTTACGCCCTCGGCTTTCTGCCGCTCCAGCATGGGGCGGTTGATGAAATTCTTGCCATCCACGAATTTGGTAATCCAGCCCAGCCCGGCTTCAATGGGCGATGTCGTATCATCAATGTCATTGCCATACAGGCAGAAGCCCATTTCCAGACGAAGCGTATCGCGCGCTCCCAAGCCCACCGGTTTGATGCCGAACTCCGCTCCCGCTTCGAACACGGCGTCCCATATCCGCATAGCCGCTTCCGGATAGAAATACAACTCAAAACCTCCGGCACCGGTATAACCCGTATTGGAGATAATCACATCCGGTTCGCCGGCAAACGCACCGTGCGTAAATGTATAATAAGGTAAAGAAGAGAGGCTGATTGAAGTGAGTTTCTGCAATGCGTCAATAGCCTTCGGCCCTTGCACAGCCAGCTGTGCCATGCAATCCGATGCGTTTTCCAGTTCCGCACCTTCCATGTTGTGGCTCACGCACCAATTCCAGTCCTTTTCAATATTGGCGGCATTCACCACCAGCAGGTATTTCTCCGGCTCGTAATGATAAACCAGCAGGTCGTCCACAATGCCGCCCGTCTCGTTAGGGAAACAAGTGTATTGCACCTTGCCAGGTGTCAAAGCTGCCACATTGTTGGAAGTCACCTTTTGCAGGAAGTCCAAGGCATGAGGGCCTTTCACCCAAAACTCGCCCATGTGGGATACATCGAACACGCCAACCGCATTGCACACGGTCAGATGTTCATCAATGATGCCGGAATATTCTATCGGCATGTTATATCCCGCAAATTCGTGCATTTTAGCGCCCAGCGAGATGTGTTTCTCGGTAAATGGTGTTGTTTTCATTGAAAATGTTTATTTGGTAAAATGATAAATCAATGCGCCAATCCCTCCATTCAGTCATGCAAGGCGACCAGTTCGGCAATCTTCACAACCACATTCATGGCCTTCTCCATGCTGGGAATAGGCACAAACTCATAGCGCCCATGAAAGTTCAGGCCACCGGCAAAGATGTTGGGGCAAGGCAATCCCTTGAAGGAAAGTTGCGCACCGTCCGTACCGCCACGGATGGCTTTGACATGCGGCTCCACGCCCGCTTCCTTCATGGCTCGGAAAGCTATGTCGATGATGTGCATCACGGGTTCAATCTTCTCGCGCATGTTATAATATTGATCGTGCAACTCGAGTGTAGCCGTTCCTTCTCCATACTCTTGGTTGACGCGTGCGACCAGTTGCTCCATCATCCGCTTGCGCAGTTCGAAACGGGCACGGTCGTGATCACGAATGATATATCCGGCCGTAGTCTGCTCCACATCGCCATGAAGGGCAATCAAATGATAGAAGCCTTCATACCCCTCCGTTCGTTCAGGAGTCTCTTCAGCAGGAAGCATGGAGATAAAACGGTTAGCCACCAGCATGGAGCTCACCATTTTGTCCTTGGCGTAACCCGGATGTACATTCCGTCCCTTGAAAGTCAGTTTGGCCGAAGCGGCGTTGAAATTCTCAAACTCCAGCTCGCCTGTCTCGCCTCCATCCATCGTATAAGCCCATTCGCAGCCAAACTTGTCCACGTCAAACTTGTGAGCTCCCAATCCAATCTCTTCATCCGGATTAAAGCCAAGACGTATCTTTCCATGCTTGATTTCAGGATGCTCTTGCAAGTAGGCTACAGCCGAAACAATTTCGGCTATGCCGGCTTTGTCATCCGCACCCAGCAGCGTCTTGCCATCGGTCACTATCAGGTCTTCGCCCACATGGTCCAGCAATTCGGGGAAACGATCGGGTGACAGAACTATGTTTTCCTCCTCGCAAAGCACGATGTCATGGCCGTCATACTGACGCACGATGCGTGGCGACACATCTTTACCCGTCATGTCCGGGCTAGTGTCCATATGGGCAATGAAACCCACCGTCGGCACCGGCTTGTCGGTATTGGCCGGCAAGGTGGCATACAGGTAACCATTTTCGTCCAACGACACATCCTCCAATCCTAAAGACTCCAATTCCTCTTTCAGGTAACGGGCAAAAACCATCTGCCCCGGTGTACTGGGAGTGACGCCCGTCTCTTCATTAGACTGGGTGTCGAAACTCACATACTTTAAAAAACGTTCTACTAAAGTCATTGTATAAAAAGCATAATCGTAAATTCGTGAGCGTAAAGGTAAGAAAAGGGACGTAAACCGCCAAGCAATCTACGTCCCTTTTTTATTTATTTCATTACTATTTGTCAATCAGAAGCAACTGCTCCCGTCAAAACAATGCGTACAGAGTTTACATTTAGGCAAGCCGATGGATTCAACCAGCGTCTCCAGCGTATTGAAACGCAAGGAAGTGAAACCAAAACGCTCACGCATAATCTCCACTAATTTATTATACTCCGGTGAACCGGTAGTGGCATATTTCTCCAAATTCTTGTTTTCATCACCTTCCAGTTCCTTGATGATGCGCCTCGTCACCAACTCCAACGGACTTTTAGACGCCGTGAAGCCAATGAACGGACAAGCATATATCAACGGAGGACACGCAATGCGGATGTGTACCTCCTTGGCACCATACTCGTAAAGTACCTTCACGTTGTCACGCAGTTGCGTACCGCGCACAATTGAATCGTCGCAAAACAGCAAACGCTTGTCCTGCAGCATGGAGCGGTTAGGGATAAGTTTCATCTTGGCCACCAAGTTACGCATCTCCTGACGGCTGGGAGTGAAACTGCGAGGCCACGTGGGCGTGTATTTTGCGATGGCGCGATGATAGGGCACCCCTTTCCCTTCGGCATAACCTAACGCCATGCCTACGCCCGAATCGGGAATGCCACAGGCACAGTCCACTTCCGACTCATCGGTTTTCCCCATTTTCAAACCGCTGGTGAAGCGCACCTCCTCCACATTCCGCCCTTCGTAACTGGAAGTGGGGAATCCGTAGTACACCCACAAAAACGAACATATCTGCATCTGGTCATTGGGCTTACGCAGCTGTTCTACGCTGTCCGCACGCAGGCGTACGATTTCACCCGGCCCCAGGAAACGGTCTGTCTCATAATCCAAATTCGGGAAACTGCTCGACTCGCTGGTAGCGGCATACGCGCCTTCCTTCCTGCCGATAACAATAGGCGTGCGACCCCATTTGTCACGGGCGGCTATGATGCCGTCTTCTGTCAGCAGCAGCATGGAGCAGGAGCCTTTAATGTGGCTGAACACATTCTCAATGCCTTCGACAAAGTTTTTCCCTTGAATGATGAGCAACGCCACCAGTTCTGTCTGGTTTGTTTGTCCGGAACTCAGTTCGGAGAAGTGCATATTGCTCTGCAACAGTTCCGCCTCCAATTCGGGAAGATTATTGATTTTCGCGACGGTAACAATAGCGAATCGCCCCAGATGCGAGTTCAAGATAATGGGTTGCGCGTCAGTATCACTGATGATACCAATGCCCGAACTGCCAGTAAACTTATCCAGTTCATCTTCAAATTTTGTACGGAAATAGGTGCTTTCCAGATTGTGTATGGAGCGGTTGAAGCGTTGTTTGTCTTTGTCATAAGTCGCCATACCTCCACGCTTTGTACCCAAATGTGAATTGTAGTCTGTGCCATAGAACAAGTCGGTCACACAACTTTCCCTGGCTACTGTTCCGAAGAAACCTCCCATAGATATTTAGTCCTTTTAGTTGAAAAAACGTCGGCAAAGATACAAATTATTTGTTTTTCTCGCCCAATTTCTCTACAATCATCGCATTCAATTTCTGTATATTTATAGGTTTGGACAAGTAACCGTCGAATCCGCTGCTCATCACCCGCTGCTCGTCCACAGCATACGCATAGGCAGTGACGGCTATTACCGGCACACGGGTGGCGCACTTGCGTATCTCGCGAACCGCCTCGTATCCGTCCATTTCGGGCATATTCAAATCCATCAGTATCAAATCGGGGCGTGATTTCCTGAAAAGTTCCACGGCTTCACGACCGTTCCATGCATGCACCAGATCATACCGGGTATGCAGGATGGAATAAAACAGCCGGTAATTGCTCTCATTATCCTCGGCCACCAACAACCTGACACGCCGTCCGGCAACCGATACGGGTGCGGACATCGCTTCCGTAGGGTTGGCCAGCAGTTCCGCCCGATGATAAGGTAGCGTAAACCAGAACGTGCTTCCCTTATCCACTTCGGAATCCACTCCAAGATGTCCGTCCATTTTGCTGACAATATGCTGGCAGATGGGAAGACCCAACCCGGTGCCTTGCACACAAGAATTCAGCTTGACAAAACGGTCGAAGATGAGCGCCTGCTTGTTTTTGGGAATGCCGCAGCCGGTATCAGTGACATAGAAATAAATCTCGCTGCCCCGCAACTTGTAGCCGAAAGTGATGCTGCCCTTATCCGTAAACTTGACCGCATTGGTCAACAGGTTGATCAGCACCTGCGACAAGCGGTTGCGGTCCGTACTGATGACACATGCGTCGGCTCCCTGCACCATATCCAGCACTACACCCGGACGGACACGCATGGCTATCAGACTTTTAAGTTCCATCATCAGCCCGTTCACATCCACGGGTGTATAGACAAAGTCCATCGTGCCGGCTTCTATCTTGGCAAGGTCCAGAATATCGTTAATCAGCTGTAACAGCAACTCCGCATTATTTTCAATGATGGAAACATACTCCTTGCGCTCGGCGGGGTTGTCCACAGTGCCCAGAATAGAGGAGAAACCTACAATCGCATTCAGCGGTGTACGTATTTCGTGGCTCATGTTAGCCAGGAAGGCCGATTTCAGCCGGTCGGCCTCTTCGGCACGTTCCTTGGCGCGTATCAGCTCCAACTGCTCGTTCTTCCGTTTGGTAATGACCAGCAACGAACCCACCAGGAACTTCACCTTGCCGTCCGTTCCGGGTTTCTCCGCCTGGGCACGCACTTCCACCCAGTTGGTATAGGGCGTGCCATTTTCGTACGACGTGATGCGGAATTCTTCGGTTGCCACTTCCTGAAGGCCGTTTGCCAAGTCCTCATACCGATGGCGCACACGTTCTACATCCTCCGGGCAAATGCAGTCCAGGCACTCAGAGGCCGGATACACATGCGTACCTTTCTGACGCTGTTCGTTTTCCCAACGGCGCAATGTCATCCGGTAATGCGAATCGAACGTAATGGTCTGCCTCTCCAAATCCCAACGCCAAGGCACCAGATGGGACATGTCCAAAGCTAAGGTCAACTTCTCATTAGACTCCCGCAACTTGTCTTCCATCCGATGCAGGCGGGTCGTATCGGAACCAAAGATGTCAATCGTACCGGGCTTGCCTGCCGGACGTATCAGCACCTCGTAACTGATGTCCAATTTCCCTATGTGAAAATTGTAGGAGACCGACTGGCGCTGGTTCAACACCTTCTGAACGGCACGGACAAAGGCTGCATCGTGCTGCCACGACTGGCCGTTCAGCGTGTTGCGTCGTCCATCCGTATAAAAAAGCTTTTTAAACAAGTTGTTACCAGCTATCAGCTTCAAGTCCGACAGCTGCCCGTCCTTATCCGCAATCACTTGCACTTGGGCGTAGAAAACGGGCATATTCTCCAACAACTTATTATGCTCACGCAACAGAGCCAGCTCTTTGCGTTGGAACACGTGCCTCATCCACAAATTATAAATAATCACACCCAGCACTACCGCCACTATCAACACAAGCAACAGGACAGGCACTTGATAGTGTTCGACAAATTCTTCGGCAAACTTCGCTCCATCCGCAGACGCAGTCACGGCAGGTTCCTTATCGGACTTGTCAGAAGCCGCATGCATGAAAGAAACAGGCAACAAGCACACGACAAGTAAAAGAGTTGATATTCTGTTCATTATAACATGTATGTGAGGAAACGTCTCACGCCTTCCCCAAAAATCCTGCGAAAGTAGACAAAAGCAACGGATAAATCAAATGTTTCCAAAGAAAATTTTCTGCCGCAGATTAAACTCACCAATGCAACTTTTACAGCAAAGAAGCAAAAAATAATCTTTTTGGAGGGTGAATTCTAAGTCCTCACCAAACAAAATCTTTAAAATCTTGCCCAAGTTTACGAACATTAACGTATTCTTGGGTAAGTTTGTATATGCACATAACAATTCATCAGAAGTCCTGAGGGCTTCCTAACTCTAAGACGT
>CASENS010000114.1 GCA_949289345.1 uncultured Bacteroides sp. | reverse complement strand
GTTGAGCTTCATGTGCTCAGTCAGACGAGCAATACGGTAGGAAAACAATGCCACCTGAGACTCAACCGATCCGGTGTCAGTGTTAGACTTTCCGTACTTGCTGAAGATTTCTTGCTTTTTAGCAGCGTCTAAATACATAATGTTTTTAATAATTAAAAGGTTGATAAATATTCTCTCTTTTCGAGGGCGCAAAGGTAAGCATTATCTTTTATACGACAATGCTTTACGTGAAAAATATTCCCTTCCATACCGTTTTTTTGCCGAATAACCGTTATCTTTGCCGCCGAAATAATAGGTATTTGTATGCAGAACATTAGAAACATTGCCATCATCGCCCACGTGGACCATGGCAAAACGACACTTGTAGACAAGATGCTTCTGGCCGGAAACTTGTTCCGAAGCAACCAGAACGCCGGTGAATTGATGCTGGATAACAACGACTTGGAACGCGAACGAGGCATAACCATCCTTTCGAAAAACGTTTCCATCAACTATAAAGGAACTAAAATAAACATTATAGACACTCCGGGACACAGTGACTTCGGCGGCGAGGTGGAACGTGTGCTCAACATGGCGGACGGATGCCTCCTGCTGGTAGACGCCTTCGAAGGCCCCATGCCGCAAACCCGCTTCGTGCTCCAGAAAGCCCTGCAGATAGGACTGAAGCCCATCGTGGTAGTGAACAAGGTGGACAAGCCCAATTGCCGCCCCGAAGAAGTGTACGAAATGGTGTTCGACCTCATGTTCAGCCTGAACGCCACGGAAGACCAGCTGGACTTCCCCGTCATCTATGGCTCGGCCAAGAACAACTGGATGAGTACGGACTGGCAAAAACCCACAGACAACATCACGCCCCTGCTGGACTGCATCTTGGAGAACATCCCCGCACCCCAACAACTGGAAGGGACTCCGCAGATGCTGGTCACCTCTTTGGACTACTCCTCCTACACGGGACGCATCGCCGTAGGACGTGTACACAGGGGAACCTTGAAGGAAGGCATGAACGTGTCGCTGGCCAAGCGTGACGGAAGCATCCTCAAAACCAAAATCAAGGAATTGCACACCTTCGAAGGCATGGGCCGCGTGCGCGTGCCCGAAGTTTCATCGGGCGACATCTGCGCCCTGGTAGGCATCGAAGGCTTCGAGATAGGCGACACTGTCTGCGATTATGAAAACCCCGAACCGCTGCCCCCTATTGCCATTGACGAGCCTACGATGAGCATGCTCTTCACCATCAACGACTCCCCCTTCTTCGGACGCGAAGGAAAGTATGTCACTTCGAGGCACATTCATGACCGCTTGACGAAAGAATTGGATAAGAACCTCGCCTTGCGCGTACAGAAGAGCGAGGAAGACGGCAAATGGATTGTTTCAGGCCGTGGCGTGCTCCACCTATCGGTACTCATCGAAACCATGCGTCGCGAGGGCTACGAGCTGCAAGTGGGCCAGCCGCAAGTTATCTACAAGGAAATAGACGGCACACGGTGCGAACCTGTAGAAGAGCTCACCATCAACGTGCCCGAAGAATATGCCAGCAAAATAATAGATATGGTGACCCGCCGCAAGGGCGAAATGACAAAAATGGAAACGGCCGGAGGCGACCGTGTGAACTTAGAGTTTGACATGCCTTCGCGCGGCATTATCGGACTACGAACCAACGTGCTGACCGCCAGTGCGGGCGAAGCCATCATGGCACACCGCTTCAAGGAATACCAACCTTACAAAGGCGAGATAGAGCGCCGCACCAACGGCTCCATGATAGCCATGGAAAGCGGGACGGCCTTTGCCTACGCCATAGACAAGCTGCAAGACCGCGGACGTTTCTTCATCTTCCCGCAAGAGGAAGTCTATGCCGGGCAGGTGGTAGGCGAGCATTCGCACGAAAACGACCTGGTGGTGAACGTCACCAAGTCGAAGAAGCTGACAAACATGCGCGCCAGCGGCTCAGATGAGAAAGCACGCCTCATCCCTCCCGTACAATTCTCCTTGGAAGAAGCGCTGGAGTACATCAAAGGCGATGAATACGTAGAAGTCACGCCCAAGTCGATGCGCATGCGCAAAGTCATCCTCGACGAGATAGAACGTAAGCGGGCCAACAAGAAAGACTAAGCAAGGCAGCCTGTTTTTTAATAAAAAGTGACGAAAAGAATGCTTTTAAGTCCTAAAGGATAGCAGGACTTCACTTGGAAATGCTTTTCTTTGTTCTGCCAACTAATAAAAACAAATTATGAAAGGAGAACAAACCATGAACTTGAACCTAAACTTTATCAAGAGAAATAGCATGCAAGTGTACAACATCCTGTCACACTACACGCGGTGCACCTTTGCACAACTGGAGCAACTCTGCAATCTGACCAGCACCGAACTATGTCTGGCACTGGCCCAGCTGATGCGCGAAAACAAGATTGAACAATACACCGACCGTCAGGCCGTGTACTATCGTCCGATGTTATTGCCCGCTTAAAAAGGACTTCAAAGGCTTCCTATCCTTAAAAACGTATGGACACGATAGACGAAAAAGAAGCCTTGAAGCGCATGACACGCCTCTGCTCGACAACCGAACATTGCCGGGCAGAGATAGAAGAGAAACTCCGTAAATGGAATTTGCCGGATGAAGCCATCGAGCGGATTGCGAGCATTTTAGAGCAAGAAAGCTACGTGGATGAAGCGCGTTTCAGCCGCGCTTTCATCCACGATAAATTCCGCTTCAACAAATGGGGGAAAGCCAAGATTACGCAAGCGCTAAGACTAAAACATATCCCAGCCTCCATGAGCGCCCCATTAATGAATGAAGTCATAGACGAAGAAGAGTATCTGGCCTTGCTGCGTAATCTGCTGGACACCAAACGCCGCAACATCCATGCCGCAAACCGCTACGAACTGAAGGCAAAACTTGTGCGCTATGCCTTGGGACGCGGTTTTGAGATGGAAGACATAGAACGCTGCATAGACCTTCCCGAAGAAAAATGAATAGACACGCACAAAAAAAAACACGCACCGTTTTTTTATTTCATTCTCTTTCCTTACCTTTGTATTTGAATTTATATAATTGGAATTCGCTATGAGAAATTTAGAAAAGTTGTTCGCAGAGAAGTTATTAAAAATCAAAGCTGTAAAAATCCAGCCGGCCAATCCCTTCACATGGGCATCCGGATGGAAGTCACCTTTCTATTGCGATAACCGCAAAACGCTTTCTTATCCTTCTCTCCGCAATTTTGTGAAAACAGAAATCACACGTCTGATTTTGGAACGTTTCGGCCAGGTAGACGCCATTGCCGGTGTAGCTACAGGTGCCATACCTCAAGGTGCCTTAGTAGCCGATGCGCTTAACCTGCCTTTTGTATATGTACGCTCCACGCCGAAAGACCACGGATTGGAGAACTTGATTGAGGGCGAACTTCGTCCAGGAATGAAAGTAGTAGTGATAGAAGACCTTGTATCCACAGGCTCCAGCAGTCTAAAAGCCGTAGAAGCCATCCGCCGCGACGGATGCGAGGTGATTGGCATGGTAGCTGCCTACACATATGGTTTCCCCATTGCCGAAAAAGCCTTTAAAGACGCCAAGGTACCCTTGCTTACACTGACCAACTACGCCGTAGTGCTTGACGTAGCCTTGCGCACCGGCTATATTGAAGAAAGCGATATACCCACGTTGGAAGAATGGCGGAAAGACCCTGCCAACTGGGATGCCGGGAAATAAGGAAAGTTTTCAATTTCATCTTTAAAAGAATTCAAGTGAGTTAGAACTATCCGGATTATCCATACACCGGATAGTTCTTTTTTTACGTTCTCATAAAAAAAGAACCATATCATGACAAAATTCGAAAGCGAAGTAAAGGTAATAGCCGCTTCACAAAGTGCAGTCTACGAAAAATTATCCGACTTAAGCAATTTGGAGAAAATCAAAGACCGCCTGCCCGAAGGTAAAATAAAGAACTTAGCGTTCACGTCGGACACCTTGAGTGTAGAAGTTCCCCCCGTAGGTACCATCACATTGCAGATTGTAGAACGAGAGCCACAAAAATGCATCAAGTTTACCACTACCGCTTCCCCGCTCCCGTTCAACCTATGGATTCAGTTGGTGCCAGCCAGCGCATCAGAATGCAAAATGAAACTCACCATCGGAATGGAACTGAACCCATTTACTAAAATGATGATACAAAAGCCCCTGCAAGACGGGCTGAACAAAATGGCCGACTCACTGGCTATGATACATTATTAAATCAGATATACAGAAGTTATGGCTCAGAAACTTTGGGAAAAATCAGTTCAAGTAAACCAGGAGATAGAACGTTTCACCGTAGGACGTGACCGGGAGATGGACCTTTACTTGGCCAAACACGATGTATTAGGCTCGATGGCCCATATCACCATGCTGGAAAGCATCGGTCTGCTACAAAAAGAAGAATTAAAACAACTTTTGGCTGAATTAAAACAAATCTACACGTTGGCCGAACAGGGCGAGTTCCTCATCGAGGAAGGTGTAGAAGATGTCCACTCACAAGTGGAACTGATGTTGACACGCAAATTGGGCAACATCGGCAAGAAAATACATAGCGGACGTTCGCGCAACGACCAAGTATTGCTTGACCTTAAACTCTTTACCCGCGCACAAATCAAAGACATCGCTGAAGAAACGGAACAGTTGTTTCATATTCTGATAACCCAAAGCGAACGCTACAAAGACGTAATAATGCCCGGCTACACCCATTTACAAATAGCCATGCCATCCTCCTTCGGACTTTGGTTCGGCGCATACGCCGAAAGCCTGACGGATGATATGCTCTTCTTGCAAGCAGCGTTCAAGATGTGCAACCGCAATCCGTTAGGTTCTGCCGCCGGTTACGGTTCGTCCTTTCCTTTGAACCGAGCCTTGACGACGCGCTTGTTGGGTTTTGATTCCATGAACTACAATGTTGTATATGCACAGATGGGTCGTGGCAAGATGGAGCGCAACGTAGCTTTCGCCTTGGCAAGCCTTGCCGGCACACTTGCCAAACTGGCCTATGACGCCTGCCTGTTTAATAGTCAGAACTTTGGCTTCGTCAAACTTCCGGACGAGTGCACCACCGGCTCCAGCATCATGCCCCACAAAAAAAACCCCGATGTCTTCGAGTTAATACGCGCCAAATGCAACAAGCTTCAATCACTTCCCCAACAAATCATGATGATAGCGAACAACCTGCCATCAGGCTATTTCCGTGATTTGCAAATCATTAAAGAAGTCTTTCTTCCCTCTTTCCAGGAAATGAAGGACTGTCTGCAGATGACAGCCTACATTATGAACCGCATCAAAGTAAATGAGCACATCCTTGACGACGAAAAATACAATCCGATTTTCAGTGTGGAGGAAGTGAACCGCCTGGCATGCGAAGGAATGCCATTCCGCGATGCCTATAAAAAAGTTGGACTCGACATTGAAGCCGGCCATTTCACCCCCAACAAACAAGTACATCATACCCACGAGGGAAGCATCGGCAATTTGTGCAACGACCGCATCACCGAATTGATGCAACACATAGTGGACGGGTTCAATTTTGAACAAATGGAGCAAGCAGAAAAAGAACTGTTGGGAAAACAATACTAATCAGGACAAATCCCCTTCAAAGGATACATTTTCCCTAAAAAAGTTTGGTGATAAAACCGAAACTCCTTATCTTTGCACCCGTTCCACAAAAATTGCGGAAATAGCTCAGTTGGTAGAGCACAACCTTGCCAAGGTTGGGGTCGCGAGTTCGAGTCTCGTTTTCCGCTCATAAGGTTTGCTCGAATGGTGGAATCGGTAGACACGAGGGACTTAAAATCCCTTGGCCAGTGATGGCTGTGCGGGTTCAAGTCCCGCTTCGAGTACGGATTTAAACGCTAATTACTTGCAAAATAGGTAGTTAGCGTTTTTATTTTACCCTTATGTGCAACTAAAATGCGACTTCATTCTGATTATAGTAAAATGAGAGAGTAAAGAGACTGCAAGTAAATACGAAGATTCTACATACTAAAAAGGCTACTTCCCACACTTGGAAAGCAACCTTTTATTGCGATTAAAAATACCGTTACGGCATTTCAATACAAAGATACTATTTTATTTTCATCTTACACCCATTCGAGCGACTTTCTTATTTCCTGTATCTTCTCAATCGTGGTTTTACCCACGTTGGGATTATGCAACAAAGGGAACTTCCCGAAAGAAACTCCCTAAATGACATAAAGTCCCTTACTTTTAGCTCCGACTCACTTCTTTGTACTGTTCTCCGATTTCTCCGACTTTTTCACGCCAACCGGAAGAAAAGGAGTAATCCAACGCATTGTTGATAGCGCGGTGGCTCGCATCGTCACCCTTGAAGTGGTCAGCAAATTCTTTCACTTCCTCAAAGGTAGTAATCTTATGCTCCATCAGGAAATCAATGGCTTCATGTGATACGTCCATCAGTCTCTTGAAGTCCTCGCACAAGTCGAAGATACTCATTTGAGAGTTGTCGAACTCCAAAGCATTCAACATTGAGCCTTCACTCGCTGCAAACTCATAGCGTAACTGGTACATGATACCAAACGCCAATACCTGATTTAATGGTACATTTAATTTATTCATACTTAATGTTATTTACTTGCCCTCTTACAGCTTCGGGCGTTGCTTACATTTGAGTATAATTTCTATCCAATGAGGTTACCTCTACATAAGAGCTTATGACTTCCATCAGCTTATGGTCGAACTCATAGAACTTATCAGAAAATCCCTCGAAAACATCATCTGTATCTTTACTGTATGTCTTGTTCACTACATTAGAGACCGTATTGTAGATGTCACTCAACTTTGCCCGGCAAATCAATAATGCTTTTGTCTCTTCACTTATCCGAATATCTTTCACGTTGTCAAGGCACGTGTTTTCTATCAATTCCTTTTCCATGTTCTTATAGTGCTTGAATGTTGGTAGTTTCTTTTAACCCTAAATAGTCATTGTCTGTTCGTAATCCTGTAAGCCCGAACGGGGTTTTACGCTCGCCCCAGCACTTTTCATTCAGACCGTCAGCAATAGCAGAAATGTGCAACAGGTTTTCTACTATTTCCCTGTTTTGGTCAAATACCCAATTTTCTGCGTTGATGATGTCCTTAATAAGATTTTGCAACCCGGATGACAAACCGATTATTCCGGTATGGCTTAGAACGTCCTTGCCGAACTTAGCCAGTTCAAATGCCTGGTCTGCTGTCAGACCGCCTAACTTTTCTCCGATTTCTGTAAATTCCATATCTATGTATTTTTGTGGCATGGTGTCAGTCAAACGGACACCACACCGGGTTAATAATCATGCTATCTTTATCAAATTTGCCACCTTAAATGACCTGTATTCGCTTTTCTCCGTATCGAAGTAACTTGTACCGTCTCGCTTCTTTTTCCGTTCTCTGTGCCTTTGTTTGGCGGTAATAGCGATTCTTTCAGCGTACCGTATGCCTCACGTATTGAGCCATCGACTTTTTGAAAGTAGAACTTTACGATACGTTCTTTCATTGATGCTTTCAGCTTCATGTTCAGCCAAGCCGTTTTAAGGGCTTCGCTCATTGTGTAACCGTTCTTCTTGACCATCTGCCAAGCTATGCGCATTACTTCACGCATCTTGTTTCTAAAATCTGTTGCCATAATCTTATGTTTTAAATGTTATGCTGCCAATTCATTTTCTGCGTATCTCTCAATCTCTGCAAGGTTGCAGACAACCTCTACCTCGTTGCCGTTCTCGTCATAGGCTTCTACGCAATCAATGCAAACAGAAACGTAAGTAGTCACCCATGCACCTGTACCGTTGAAATAGTCATTCTCGCAATAACCGTCAATCTCAAAGCTGCCATCGACAACTACCAGCGTATTGTTTACCTCTACCTCAACAGAGAACGTACCCTCGTTGTCCTCGATGTTTTCTACTATCGCATTTGCTATTGTTTCGTTTATTGCTTCATATTATGTAATGCTTTAATTTTCGATTACAGCACAAATGTAATATAAAACGGTACAATACGCCAAATAAAAAGAAATATTTAACACTACTTTAACAAATAAACGTACCGATATAATACTACAAATAATTTTTATTCGTATATTTCCTCTATGAAAAGCAAGACCGCGACTATCTTTGTGTGTGGAAACGAGTGTCTATCCCTCTCTATATCCTTTTCCCCTTGCAATACTGCATGACGGTCCAGTTCCGATTATTGTCGGAACAATGAACACTT
>CASENS010000113.1 GCA_949289345.1 uncultured Bacteroides sp. | reverse complement strand
GGATTTTCCGTCTGCCCTTCGTCATCATCTTCCTCCGGCACCTGCGTCTCATCGCTTTCCTTGCCCAGCCATTCCATAAAGGTGATGCCTTCGTCGGCAATGAGGGCGCGGGTGTAGCCGCCGCTCATGTTGCGGGTACGGTCGGGAGTGAACTGCACACGCAGGCCGGTAATCTGGTCGCTGCTCACTTCCTCTTTCGTGGCAACGCCGTTGCCTGCCGAAACGGTGGTGTAGCGGAACCAGCCCAGTCCTTCAAAATGCACGGCACGGCTTTCTTTCATGAAGTCCGCCATGATGTTGGGCAGGGCACGGAGTACGGCGTGAGTGTCGGCGGGCGACACGGTTGATTCACGTGCGATGCGGTTGGCAAGTTCCTGCGTCTCCACAGGCTTGCCCACGGTGACGCTGCGGGGATACCACAGGTCGTTGATTGCTTGCTTTACTCGTTTCCAAAATATCATACATACCTCCTTTTTTGTGTCTTTCGTCCTTCCTTATCAAATGTCTTTGCAACCGATTGACTGACAAGTAGTTGTCTTTTGTCCCCGACGAACCTCTCGTTTGTCCCCCACGAGGGTCTCGTTTGTCCCCGACGGGAAATCGGGGTGTCTGCGGGTGGGTTGTCGCTTAGATAATTTTTGATAGAAAGACGGGTTAAACATATTATTAATATTCGAAATCAGTTACCCGTCCGGAAATCACCAACGGATGTTTGCTCCAAAGAAATTTCCTCGAATAAGCTGTTGCATGTACCAACTTTGGGGCATTGGCTGGCAATACCTACCCAGACTTTAGATGGATAGTAGTTTTTGTAAAGCCGTGCCATGTACCATTCTTTCTTGTCGAGCGAATAATAGCAGGCCAGTGTATGCGTGTCGGACGATAGTTTCAAATAAACGCTGGATGTTTCGATACGCTCATGGTTGTTGTCATCAGAAGTCCCTTGGGTACGTACGGAGACAATGCGGTGTGATCCTCGCTCGTCTTGTTCGAAGCACAGTTTCTGCCACAATGTGTCGTTGGCGAAAACTATCAGATCGGCTGCATTGTACAAGCCTTCGGACGTAAACTCGGGAGTCACTTTGGCCGTAAAGGTGAAAGGTTTTGTATTGTCAACCTCCATAAGCAAGGCTGGCAAAGTGTTGTTGGATAATTTCCCTTCATTGGGGTCTCGAAAGAAATCACGCCCTTCTGTGCAGCGGAATTCCATTGCATTTCCCTCTTTGACTGTGATGCATGTATCGGCACCATTAAGGGTGTGCGTAAAGGTAAGATTGCCTACGCGCACCTGGCATTCCGTCAGGTTTGTAATGATTGCCTTGCTCTCTGCGGCAGGAGTTTCCACTACGGTTTGTTCATTTGTTTTTTGCTGGCAACTCTGTGTGGCCAGTCCACCCATAATAAGGGTCAGAAGAATCATTGTCTTGTTCATTGTTTTTTGATTTATAATAAAAAGATTGTTATTCATTTTGGCTTTTACGTTTTGAATACTTATTTTTGTCGAGTATCCATGTATCATGCCATAATGGTTGCAAAGTTAGAACCTGCCAGTCGGAAAGGCAATAGTCAAAAATAACCAATTTACATCATGAGCAATCAAGAACAAGAACTGAAAGCATTGCTGACAAATCAAGAGTTCGTTCTGCCGAAGGAGCGCCGGAAGATTCTGGAACGTCGGAAGCGGTTGGCGCAAGCATTTGCGGAAACGGAGAATGGCATAGCCGTCTTGTCTGACTTTCAGGATAATTCACGCTATATCTATTCGGGCAGCTTGGGTAACATGATTGGCTTGTACACATCGGCATTGAAAACAGACTCGGCGTTCGAGGAAGAGGTATTCAACTGCATTCTTCCCGAAGATTTGCTGGAACGCCATGTGTTGGAGCTGCGTTTTTTCCGAATGTTGCAGTCCATGCCCGTTGAAGAACGCCCTTATTATAATATGGTATGTCCGGTTCATTTTCGTATGCAGGACGGGAGCCGTATTCCCATCCTGCACCGTTCTTATTATTGTGAAACCCTCCCCAACGGGAGTACTTGGCTGGCGCTTTGCCTATATACCCCTTTCATTGAAACTAAGGTTGGCGGGCAAATAGTAGATAACAGGACAGGACAAGCCTTGTTGCCCGAAATATATGCCCAAATAGACCGTCAATTACTCTCCACACGCGAAACGGAAGTGCTGGCGTTGTTGGCAAAGGGACAGAGCAGCAAACAAATAGCCGACGCATTGTGTATATCAGTCAATACGGTATCACGACACAGGCAGAATATTTTAGCGGTTCTGCAAGTCAGCAATACGGCTGCGGCTGTGGAAATCGGGCTTCGGTTACGCCTTATATATGCTTGATTTATATCTATACCCAAGATTCTGAAAATAAAGAATGTCAACGACTACAGCCGTTACATAGAACAATAGCCGAGAAATATAGTAAAATTTCGTAATCTAAAAACGAACCGCAGGCTTACAAAGACCTCGTAGCTTACGGCTCGTTTTTGGTTTCTGACTAATTCTTGGCAGAAAGACGGGTTAAACTTAAAATTGTTTTGCCTTTACATATTTCGTTTCTCACCACTTCACCGGCTCATTCAGAATCACGCCGTCGGTTGCGTCTTCTGCCGTGAACGTGTCGCCCCGATACTGCACGCAGAGCATTACGAGCGGAGTTGTTCCATTGTTGCGCACACTGCGCTTTCCGTCGGGAGACACGCGCACCACGCAGCCTTCTTCAACAGGGAACACTTGTCCGTCCACTTGGAACTCGCCCTTTCCTGCAAGAAAGAAGTAAAGCTCCTCATGATTCTTGTGTGTATGTAGGAATCCCGTTTCCGTTCCAGGCTGGAACATCTGGAAGGAGAAATCGCTGCCCGTTGCTTGAAGTACCGCACCTCCGAACACCTTTCCTGGAATCTTCACTTCGGGCGAAAGCTCTATCACATAGTCACTCAGTTCACTCAGTTTGCCAACGCTTATTGCGTTGAAGTTTTCGGCTGCTGCCACATTCTTAATTTCTTTCATTTCTATATTTTTTTAGAGTTTATAAGTTGATGCTTTCTCCGTCTTCTGGGATAATCAGGCGGTTCATGTCAACCTTTTGATGTTCCAGTTCATTACGCAAAATTGAGCGGGTCGTTTGGCAATGGTCGATGGCATCCATGTGCACAGCAATGAATTTCTTCACACCTGTGCATTTTGTCACAATCTCAACCATGTCGTCCTCATTGGTAATTATGGAACCAAAATAACCCGAATAAACAGGGATGATGGCTCCTCCACTATTCACAACCATATAATCAGGAGAGTAACGTTTGACGGCATCATATATAGCATCGTCCCAACAACAATCCCCCATCAAATACAATGTGGGCAATCCTTCATGGCTGAAAACAAATCCCGATACCGGTCCCATCATATCCCCTAACATTCCTCTTCCATGTTTTCCCGGAATCCGTGTTATACAAATTCCATCCAACCAGAAAGTATCATTTATTGGCACAACATTAGTAAATCCATCGTTCATTATAATCTTACAGTCTTCCGGTTGAGTGAGAAACAAAATGTCCGACGGTAAATGTTTTTTGACACTTGAATCATAATGATCAGGGTGATTGTGTGTTAACAAAACGCAATCAACATCTTCGACAATTTCATTTATTGGCATTGTCAGATGCACTCTGGGACTTACGTTTACTCCAAGTGCAGAGATTAATGATGCTTTTTCAGCCAATAAAGGGTCAACCAAAATCGTATGTCCTGCATAATTGATTCTCAAGGTGGCATTGCGCACCAAGCGGATAGTCGTTGTTGTTTCCATTATTCTATGATTTAATTGTTTCATCGTTTACGGTTGCAAAGTTCGGAAGAATCTTCCCGTGCCTCTATGCCTTAAACTTGGAAATATGTGCCATTTTGATAAAGTTCATTCTTCAATTCTTGAAGCATGACGGCTATATCTCCTGCCAACCCGATGGACTTGTGCGTAATGGCGTCGGGGATATGCAATTCCGAAGCCAAGTTCAACGTGATGTAAACGACGTGGGGCTCGTCGGCTGTCAGTTGCATCAAGGGCTGCTTGATAAGTCGGTTGTGCTGACCGATGCCTAATTCCAAGATGACGATGTGCTTGCCGCTATAACGCCGGAGAAACTCGTTTGCCTGACGGCTCTTATCCTTGGGCGGGCGATGCTCTAACAAATCTTCAAATGTACCTTCCACCTCGAACACCTTTTCCGTATCGAAGCCGGAAAGTTCCAGATGGGTATCTGCGTTTGAGGTGAGGATGAAGTAATCCTTGTTACCCACGATGGAAAGCAGGTTTTCCATCACCGGTGAGGGGCGGTAGTCCTTCACCCAGTGCTGCACGAGGCGTTGCAGGAACTCCGACCGTACACTTTCTTTTGGGTATCGGTAGAAACAGCCTTCGATGACGTTCTGTATACCGTACTGCTGTTGGAAATCCCCGAATTGACGGCGGAACATTTCGTTGTTGGCAAAGACGTGATAGCCTTCGGCAATGGAAAGCCCGTTACTTGCCCCTATCAGCAGGGCATCGGCACGGGCAATGGCTTGGGCGGCTTGCTGTATTTCGTTCATGGCTGCTTATTCAAGAGGTTTCCAATAGATGTAAGTCATATAGTCTGTCTCGTTGGTAGAGTAATGCGTGTCGCGGTATTGGGAAGCCAAGGTAAAGCCGTGGGCGGGGTAATAATCGTGGTCGCACGAAGTGTCGGTCCACAGAAACATCCGTTGGGCATTCATTGCGCGGAACTCCTGCATTATGGTGCGTAGCAATTCCTTGCCGCATCCTTTCTGTATGCTGATAAAGAGGGAGAGCTTCACGTCGCTGTCGTCCATTTGTGCGATAGTGTTCCGGTCGGCCTCGTCCATATAGTCGTTGAGTCTTTCCAACAACTCCTTTTCCTGTGGATTCATCGACTTGACCTGTTCGTGTACCCATACAGACAAACCCACGATCTTGCCTTTGCGTGTACCGAAGATGATGCCCTTCATTTCCCCGTTATCCGTGATTTTAAATGCCAAATCCGCGTCCGTGTAATTGTGGAGGACGATGCAGGCAGCTATGCAACGGATGTATTCAGCCGGAAAGCCATCGTAATAGCCGTGCCAAGCGTGTTGTGCCAAGCTGATGGCAGCACACATATCTTCTTTTGTGAATTTTTCTACTTTCATATACAATAAATTTATTTATCTCATCTACGGCAATGGCAGACGTTTGAGGCTTGTCCGCCATTGCGACAGTTGTTTTTATGCCTGCTTTTGCTCTTGCAATGTTTGGCAGAGAGGGCTATCCATACGGATGCCGTGGCAATATGGGCAACTACCAATGCTTTGGATGGCCATGCCCAATCCAACAACAGAACGAGCATTGTCAGGAAAAAGAAGCAAGTCATCCATTTGACAAGCACAACATTTGGAATGCGGTTCTTCAACCTGCCTCTCAGCCATGCTTTATACCATTTCCAATGGTCGATGCAATGCCACAATGCCATGACAAGGGTGACAATCCCCAAAACCGTGTGAACTTTCAGCCACATGCATTCCGGATGATGCATCGGCAATATGCCGAACACCTTTAACGCATACACCACACCTGTAATAGCCAATAGCCATAACAGGATTTTTACAAACCTCATCATACCAACATCAATAAACTCTTGCGGGGTTAAACGCTTCCTTTGCATTAAATTCTTTCATCCCGGCGGTGGACTTGCCAAGCAGTTGCTTCAAGGTAACGGCGATGTCGTCGCCAATGGCAAGGCTTCGGTCTGCAATCTCTTTCGGCACAAGGGCGTGTTGCGGGTTAAGCGTGGCATAGAAAGCTTTCGGCCACTGGTATACCATATTCATAAACGGTTCCTTGATGAACATCGGGGTCATCATGCCTACACCCAATTCCAAGAAAAGCATTTTACGGTCGGCATGGCGTTGCAGGAATTCGTAATAACGCTTCATTTCCCGGTGATAGAAAGTTCCTTGCAAGAACTCCCGCGAACGAACCCAAGGAGCCATAGGGCGACCGCAATGCGGGCAACGAGGTATCAGTTTATCTGGCAAAGCATCGTTTCGGATAGCATCGCAAAGCCACATTACTTCGGTGTGGTTGTCGTAGATGTTGTCATGACAAGGTTGGGAGCACTGCCAGTAACGCCAGTCGCCCTGAATGCGTGTGATACAATTGGCAGGGAACACACGGTAGAACTGGGCATCCTGATTGGTGGTGACGATGTAATAGTTCTTTCCCTCAATCAGTTTCGCCAAGTCGGTGTAGGTTTCTCCCGTATAACATTCATAGATGTAACGGGTGGTGCGCAACATCAATGCCCATTGTTCGCCAAGCGAAGGGCGGCGGTCATAAAAGAGGTCGAACATGTTATGCCGGTCATACTTCTTTGCCAATCCGCCTGCTAACTGATGAAACACTTCATCTTCTTGATAATAAAAGACAAAGCCCGATGCAGCCGACATTCCCGATGCGCCGCCCACGACAATGGCATCGGCCTCATCAATCTTCTTCCTTAACAAGTCAATCTTTTCTTTTGCTACCATAATATATGTATCTTCTTGTTTTTCCGGTTGCAAAGGTCAGCAATATCCTTCGATAGCGTTATGCCTAAAATAGACGGATATATGCCATTTTGATAAAAGAAAGCATTACCTTTGCGAAAACGACAAGCGTATGAAAGAGATAATCAACCCCGAACGACTGGTCAACGTGCCGTTCAACAAAACGGATTGCGGTGTGGACTTCTACATTAATACGGCCACGAACAAGGACATCGGTCCTGTGCTGACCGAATACAAACGGTTCAAGACGGACTTCTTCAGTTTTTATTTTCTTCGGAAGGCAAACGGTTTTCTGCTGTTGAACTTCCGCAAGATAGAATTGCATGACAGTATGGTACTACTCCTCTCGCCCCACCAACAACAGGAATGGCATGTGGACGAAGCGGCATTGGACTATACGTTTCTCATCTTCCGCGAAGACTTCATGCGCACATTCATTGCCGACAAGTTCTTTGTCTATCGCTTACTGTACTATTACCAGACCGATACACCGCCTTACCTGTATGCCTCGCCCGAAGAACTGGCGGAATACATGCGCCTGCTCGGCAAAATCAAACAGGAATTGCTACACCCAGTGGCGGACACGTACAACCTCATTGTGTCCGTACTCTATTACTTGTTGCTGATTATCAACCGTGCGTATGCCGCTGCATACCGGTTGCCCGTAGAAATCGCGAAAAACAATTACGCCTTCCAGTTCAAGGACTTGCTGGAACAGAACATTCGCACCATGCAGCGGGTACAGGAATATGCCGACAAGCTTCACATCAGCCGTATCACGCTGAATACTTCGGTCATGGCGCAGTTTGGCGTATCAGCCACCCATCTGCTGAAACAACGTCTGCTGGAAGAACTGAAGAACGAGCTGCTCTTCTCCAACCGCACCGTCAGCGAACTGGCGGATGATTTCCATTTCTCCGACCCCAGCCACCTGATGCGCTTTTTCAAACAGCAAACAGGGAAGACGTTCACGCAATATCTGCAGGATTACCGGAACGGGATATATGAATAAAACCTATTAATATTAGGACTTATGCCCAAAATACTGAAAATAAAAAATGCCAACGACTACAGCCGTTATGTGGGGGCTGAAAGACAAGCATCCGCTGGTCAGCGTGGTGGAGTATGCGGACGTGTCGCCCGTCAGGAGCAGCCTGAACAACTACGAAGTCTATGCGCTGTTCATGCTGAGGTACATTGACGTGGAACTGAAATACGGTTGCGGCAAATACGACTATCAGGACGGAACGCTGATATTCGTCGCTCCCGGACAGACTTTCGGGGCGGAAGATGACGGTGAGGTATTCCAGCCGACAGGTTATCTGCTGATGTTCCATCCCGACCTGCTCCGCAATACTCCGTTGGGGAAAGTGATGAAAGACTATACCTTTTTCTCCTACGAAACCAACGAGGCATTGCACCTCAGCACCGAGGAACGGCAAATCATCATGGACTGTTTTCACAAGATACAATACGAACTAAGCCATGCCATAGACCGCTACAGCAAGGCTCTGATGGTGGACAGCATCAAGATGTTCCTTGATTATTGCACCCGGTTCTATGACCGCCAGTTTGTCACACGCGACAATGTGAACAAAGACCTCCTTACCCGTTTCGAGCAACTGTTGAATGAATATTATACGAGCGGTAAGGCAGAACGGATAGGATTGCCCACCGTGCAATACTGTGCTGATGCGCTGCATCTTTCCTATAACTACTTCAGCGACCTAATCCGTAAAGAAACAGG
>CASENS010000112.1 GCA_949289345.1 uncultured Bacteroides sp. | reverse complement strand
CTGAACTCCCCTCCTCCCCGGAGGAGGGGTGGCCTTCAGGCCGGGGTGGTAGGAGAAACATGCCGCGTAAGCGACTCCTATTCTTATATAATGTAAATAGGTCGAACCATTCTTGTCCTACCACCCCGCCCGGTGGGCACCCCTCCTTCCCGAAGGAGGGGAGTTTGTTATCATTCACTTTAGGGGGCTAAATTCCCATTTATCGTATAAACCGATTTTGGTCGCTTAGTCTCTTTTTTCAGGTTCCGCCTCCCGTAACCTATGGCTTGGAATGTGGACAGTCATTCGTTTGATAAGCCTCTTTGAGGGATTTTCTTCCTTTCTTTCCTTGCTTGTTCTCTCTTTTTGTGTAGAATATTGTTTCATTTTGTACATATAAATGTTCCATGGAACAATATTCGACATGAATGGATTTTTTGTCCTATTTAGATTTTGTGGCATCATTTAACTTTGAACTCGCTTCAACAGTCGTTGCAGACAAAGAGACAATTGTTGCAAGCTAAGAAACAATCTTTATTAACTAAATTAGTAATACGATGAAAAAAAGGAAGATTTTTTTCTTTGAAAGAAGGAAGGTCTTGTATGCCTTGCTTCTGTGCGTCGCCTGTTTTCTAAACGTTTCTTTGGTGATGGCACAAAACGTTACAGTAAAAGGTACGGTGAACGATGCGTATGGGCCGGTGATCGGTGCCAACATCGTGGACAAGGACAATCCTACCAATGGTACGATTACCGACATCGACGGTAATTTCTCTCTTCAAATCTCATCCAAAGGTACCATCGTTGTCCGCTTCGTGGGTTATCAGACACAGGAAATTCCCGTAAACGGACAGACCACAATCAATGTAACCTTGAAGGAAGACACCGAAATGCTGGAAGAGGTGGTCGTTGTAGGTTACGGTACAATGCGTAAGAAGGACTTGACCGGTTCGGTCGTACAGATCCGTCCGGAGAAGATTGCCGACACCAACCCCGCTTCCGTACAGGACGTGTTGCGTGGTACGCCGGGTCTGCAGATTGGTTACGATGCTTCCGCCAAAGGTACGAATGCCAGTATTCAGTTGCGTGGTAAGAACTCTTTGGGTACCAACGCCAGCCCGATGATTGTGTTGGACGGTATGGCTTTCTACGGCGAGCTTTCCGAAATCAACCCTGATGACATTGCGCAGATTGACGTGTTGAAGGACGCTTCTTCCGCCGCCATCTACGGTGCCAAGGCTGCCGCCGGTGTTATCATCATTACCACAAAGAAAGGTAAGCAAGGAAAGCCGGTCATCAACGTCAGTGCTAACTTGTCTGTGGTGAATAAATCGGCTTACCGCGATTATTACGATGCGGAAGGTTACTTGAAGTTCCACTCCGATTGGCGTAAGATGTTCTATACTTATGGACAAGGTGAAGATGGCTTGTATGGTTACTATCAAGCTAAGACTCCGATTTATACTACGGATGAAGAGGGTAATCAGGTTATTGATCATTACGAACTCAACTATCCGCAAGGATATTACGATGACCCCAGAAATATGAGTGCCGCCGACCAACAGAGCTGGATGATGAATACCGGCTTGAATGGTATCGGGCCTCAGGAGAATGAATCGGCTCTGAGTCTGTGGGCACGCCGTCTGGAGTTCTACAATTCCCCGATGATGATGAATAACTTCTTGGCAGGACAGATGTATGACTGGAACGACGCTACGTTCCGTACCGGATTCAACCAGGACTACAATGCCAGCATCTCCGGTGCCACGGAGAATGTGAACTATTACTTCTCGTTGGGCTATGTGAACAATGAAGGTTCCGTGCAGGGTAACGAGTACAACGCGTTCCGTGGTAACATGAAAATCAACGCCAAGATAACGGATTGGTTGGAAATCGGCGCCAATGTCAACTTCCAGGACCGTTCGGACGGTGACATTCAGGTTTCTTTGGGCAGCAACTATTGGGACGACAACATGCTCCGCAACTCTCCCTTCGCTTCCATGTACGATGAAGAAGGAGTAGGCGGTTACGAACAGTACCCGATGTCCGGCTTGCCCACCAACGGTGGTTACAACTATTATTTCTACCGCCAGTTCTATGAACTGGAGAAAGGCTACACGGTGCTGAACACCATTTTCAACGCCAAGGTGACCTTGCCTTACGGCATAACTTATCAGTTCAACATCGCTCCGCGTTACCAGTGGTTCTACAACCGCTACTGGATGTCCGCCGACCTGCCGAACGCTTCCGCTTCCAGCCGCGGTGTGGACCGTGAGTCCAGCAAGAACTTCGACTGGAACCTGAACAACACCATCACGTGGGACAAGACATACGGCGACCACCATCTGACGCTGACTTTGGTACAAGAGGCCGAGGAACGCCGCTACTGGCAGGATCGCATCGAGGCCCGCAACATCACGCCGAGCGACGCCTTGGGCTTTCACTACATTGCCGGTGCCAACAAGAGCCAGAGTAACTTCAGCTCCAACGACACGCACTCTACCGCCGCTTCCTACTTAGGGCGTCTGTTCTACGGCTACAAAGACCGCTACATGATTACCGGTTCGTTCCGTCGGGACGGTTATGCCGGTTTTGGTGCCAACAACAAGTGGGGTAACTTCGGTTCCGTGGGTCTTAGCTGGGTATTCTCGGAAGAAAGCTTCATGGAAAGCACGCGCGAGTGGCTGGACATGGCGAAGCTCCGTCTGTCCTACGGTACCAACGGTAACCGCGATTTCGGTGACGTGTACCTGACATTGGCCAACCTGGCGTTGGCGGGTGGCGAGATGGTGTATTACCAAAACGGAAACTCCAACGTTATCAACCCGCTTTACATGAGCCGCTTGGCAGCTCCCAACCTGCAATGGGAAAAGACCAAGGCTTGGAACGTTGGTTTGGATCTCTCGTTCTTCGACAGTCGCTTGAATGTCAACATGGATTATTACTTCAAGAAGACCACGGACATGATTATGAAGCAGCGTCTGCCGAACTTCTCCGGCTTTAGTGAAATTATGACCAACCTCGGTGAAGTGCAGAATCAAGGTTTTGAAATCGCGGTGAATACGCTGAACATCCAGCAAAAGAATTTTGAATGGGCTTCATCGTTGGGCTTCTCCATCAACAAGAACAAGATTAACCACATCTATTACGACTATGACGAGAACGGTGTGGAACAGGATGATACGTCCAACGGTTGGTTTATCGGCCAGCCCGCCGATGTCATCTGGTACTACGAGACAGACGGTGTATGGCAGAACACGCCGGAAGACATCGCACAAGCCGCTTTGGTAGGTCAGAAACCGGGTGACCCGAAAGTAGTCAACCACTATACGGAAGACGACCAGATTTTGGCGGACGGTACCCGTGTGCCGGTGTACAACGACAACGATAAGGTATTCCAAGGCCCGCAGACACCGCCTATCTACTGGAACTTCCGCAATGATTTCACACTGTGGAAAGACCTGACGCTCTCCATTTCGTTCTACTCCTACATGGGACACAAGAGCCGTGCCGGCTACTGGCTGAACCAGGAGAACGGTGGTTCGCAGGTGACCAACGGTTTCAACGTAGCCGCCCGTGAATACTGGACACCGGACAATCCGACCAATGACTACTGCCGTCTGAATGCCGCCGGTCCGAACACGGGTTTGGCAGGTGGTGTGGACAAGGTGTATAACCGCAGTTTCGTCCGTCTGGATGACATCACCATCGGTTACACCATTCCGCAGAAGTGGACGAAGAAATTCATGGTAGACCGCATCCGTCTGACTGCCAGCTGCAAGAACGTCTGCACGTTCGACAGTTGGGAATACGGTGACCCGGAGACCGGCGGTCTGGCTAACCGTACTTTTAATTTCGGTATCAATGTTACACTCTAAAATCTTTGAAATAGCGATATGAAAAATAAAATCTTTACCCAAGGATGCATGGCGCTGTTTTCGGCCGCCTTGCTGACTACCGGTTGTTCGGACAGCTTTTTGGAACAGGATCCGCTGTCCTTCTACAACCCTGAGAATACGTACACCACGTTATCCGGTCTTCAATCGGCTATGGCGATGTGCGATTACGGTCTGAAAGAAATGCTGATGGACGGCAATGGGAATGTGTTGCCCATGGCTTCCCTTTATTTTATGACTGATATAGGTTTGTATGCCAAGACCGATGCGGGAGAAATGCAGGACGATTTTGCGAATAAGATTACTCCGACTTCGGGTATGAAGGGTGGTGGTGATGAAAATGCTATGTCCCGTTTTTGGGATCGTACGTGGAACAGCGTCACCTTTGCCAATACCATCATTTCGAACGTGGATAATGTAGAAGGCTTGGATCCGGATTTGCGCGATGAGTATTTGGGCCGTGCTTATTTCCACCGTGCCTACGCTTACTATCACGGCGTGCTGCTGTTTGGTGATATCCCTTTGATTACGAAACTGATTGAAGTGCCCAAGCAGAACTACAAATCGACCAGTAAGCAGGCCATCTTTGAGATGATTACACAAGATTTGGAGTTTGCCGTTGAGCATGTACCGCCTCAGCGGGAAATCGGCTACATCGGTACGGTGAACCAGGAAGCTTGCAAGCAATTGTTGATTAAATGCTACTTGGTATTGGGCCGTTACCAGGAAGCCGAACAATTAGCTACCGATTTGATTAATAACCACGGCTTGGCATTGATGACCGCTCCGTTCGGTACCAATGTGCCTTCCGGCAATCCGGAAACATGGTCCGTACAGCGTAACGTACTGTGGGACTTGCACCGGGGCGTGAATGTGACCAGTGCGGAGAATACGGAGATGATTATGCCGATTCTGAATTACTACACGGAAGGTTTTATTTCTTATCCGCAGATGCGTGCCATGTGTGTACACTGGAGCAACGGTATCATTATTGACCCGCATAATGTGGGAGCACCCTGTTATAACTATGCACGCAATGCGGCGGAATATGACCCGACAATGGATTATGTACGCGCCTTGGGACGTGGTATCGGTTGCTTCCGTACTTCTTACCACTATAACCAGACCATCTGGAACTATGACGGTGAGACGGATTGGCAAGACTTGCGTCACAATCGCCAAGTCGGCAATTGGGTGGAAATGACGGATTTGAAATATAACAAGCCGGGATCTGCTTTTTATGGTCAGAATTTGATGCTGTATGCTCCCGAAGATTGGGGATGGAATGAAGAGAAAAACGAACCGATAGTTAAAAAAGGACAGTTGCTTTGTAGCGATACCATCCGTAGTTGGTATCCGACTCCGTTATACAAGGTTTATATTTTGGACCAGGCAGCGGAAGAGAACCAAGGAGCCAACCAATTTAATGGAGCGACCAATGGTAACGCCACTTCCAACGGCAATTTGTATCTGTTCCGCTTGGCGGAGACTTACCTGCTTCGTGCCGAAGCCAAGTTCTACCAAGGCAATGCTGCCGGTGCGGCTGAGGATGTAAATGTAATCCGTCGTCGTGCCAACGCCAAGAAGATGTTTACCACGGTGACTATCGGCGACATCTGTGACGAACGTGCCCGTGAGCTGTACCTCGAAGAGTGGCGTCAGCCGGAATTGACCCGTATCTCCTGGTGCTTGGCCCGTAGCGGTCGGCCCGATGAATGGGGTGAGACTTACGACCTTGCTACGTGGGACAAGCAGAGTGGAACGGACTTGAATGGCGGTAGCTATTGGTTTAAGCGTACGACTCGCTACAATATCTTCAATCACGGTCCAATCAATTCAGGTAAAGAATTGAATTACAGGGTAGATAAGCGTAATCTTTTCTGGCCGGTTCCGAATTCTGCCATTACAGCTAATACAGGTGCCCAACTCCGTCAGAATTATGGATATGACGGTTACGATCCCAATATACCTATGTTTGATAATTGGCAGGATGCGGTAGCGGACGAAGAAACTGCTGAGTAAACAAAATGCATCTTCATAAATAGACGTTTTCAATAGGTCTTTTTAGGGTAGGGCTCACTCTTTCGGTTAGGGGAGTGAGCCCTTATCATTTTCGTTCTTTGACATGATGAGGAAAAATGAATGGGAATTTAGCCCCCACCAGACCTCCCCCCGTGGGGGAGGCTTTGAATACTAAGTAGAATACAATAGCTCCCCCACGGGGGGAGTTGAGGGGGCTTCTAAATTATCATTTTCGCACAGTCGCTTACACAAAAGCATACTATCTTTTTATGCAAATCATATGACCTTTTGAAGCAAAACTAACTGTCTTTTGACCTAAAACATACGGTGATTTCGAACGCCCCGGTCTTGGCTGCTGCAAAAATAGGCAGGCATGAGGATTTTGAAAGACTAAACGTGCACTTTTTTATTTTCTATTTGTTTTTCCTTACATTTTATCTGAGAAATGAAAAAAATAATTATATTTGCAAACATCATTAATTGTGTATTGATAGCATGAGAAACAGACTGATTGCGGGCTTATGGTTGGTCGTGGCCCTGTTGGTGACGGTGCAGCCGGCATCGGCAAAAAACGAGAAAGAAAAAAAAGTGGGTGACCGCGAACTGTGGTGCAACACCTTGTATCAGATGGCGGCTCCTGTGCTGAGCAGCATGAGTGAGGGCAAGTTGCAAGAGAATATGTTGGTGGAACTGAGCCCTACATGGGACGGACGCGACAAGCGGGTGACCTATATGGAATGCTTCGGCCGCCTGATGGCTGGGCTGGCTCCGTGGCTTTCGTTGCCCGATGATGATACCGAGGAAGGGCGGAAGCGCAAGCAGCTCCGGGAATGGGCATTGAAGAGCTATGCACAGGCTGTGGACCCGCAAAGCAAGGACTACTTGTTGTGGCGCAAGGAAGGGCAACCGTTGGTGGACGCTGCCTATGTGGCTGAGAGTTTCCTGCGTGGGTATGACGCTTTGTGGGTGCCGTTGGACAGTGTGACCAAGAAACGCTACATCGAAGAGTTTACCCAACTGCGTCGTGTGGATCCGCCTTATACCAACTGGCTGTTGTTCTCGTCTACGGTGGAATGTTTCTTGCGGAAAGCCGGCGCTTCGAGCGATACGTACCGCATCGTTTCGGCCTTGCGGAAGGTGGAAGAATGGTATGTGGGTGACGGTTGGTACAGCGACGGGCCGGGTTTTGCCTTCGACTATTATAACAGCTTCGTGCTGCATCCCATGTACGTGGAGTGTCTGGAAGTATTTACCAACGGAGGAAAGAACAAGATATGGAACGCCGGTGGTTGTGACTTTGCCAGGGCGCAAAGACGTATGCAGCGGTTCGGCATGATACTGGAACGCTTTATCTCTCCCGAAGGTACTTTCCCCGTCTTCGGCCGCTCCATTACGTATCGCACCGGTACGTTGCAGCCGTTGGCTTTGCTGGCATGGCGCGGATGGTTGCCAAAGGAGTTGCCTAACGGGCAGGTTCGTGCGGCGATGACAGCCGTCATCCAACGTATGTTTGGCGACCAGCGGAATTTCAACGAGAAAGGTTTTCTGACCTTGGGCTTCAACGGCAAGCAGCCGAACATATCGGATTGGTACACCAACAACGGCAGCCTGTATCTGGCTTCGTTGGCATTCTTGCCGTTGGGATTGCCCGCCGACCATCCTTTCTGGACGGACACTCCGCTGCCTTGGACTTCGAAGAAGGCTTGGGAAGGAATGGATTTCCCGAAAGACCATGCGTATTATGAATAAATAAATGGGAATTTAATTGGCACACAGATGACACAGATAAAACGAGATGACCACAGATTTAAAGTGCTTTACCAACAGATTCTTGTCAGTCATTCTGAGCAAAGCGAAGAATCTCCCGAACGCACAGGGAGCTGCTTCACTCCGTTCAGCATGACGAAAAGGGGCTGTGGCCATCTCGTTCAATCTGTGTCATCTGTGTGCCTTCTAAACAGCCCGCTAAATTATCAATTATGAATAAAAAAGTGCTGGCAGTCTGGGGCTGCTTATTGGTAGGAAGTCTCTTGCCGCTGATGGCGCAGGAGGTGGAAAGTAACTTGGTGGAGGTGGGTTCGGGATATAGCCGGACCTCGGTGAATACGACCGTATTCCGTAACAGTTCGTTGGTGACAATGGGGGATGAACAATTCATTTCTTATTATGACCCTGAAGGTTACTTGACGTTGGGAAAGCGTAAGTCGGGTTCCGAGCAATGGACGCTGCATCGCACCCAGTATAAGGGAAATGTGAAGGACGCGCACAATGTCATCAGCATGATGCTGGACGGAGACGGGTATATACACGTGGCGTTTGACCATCACGGACAACCGCTGAACTATTGCCGCAGTGTGGCGCCCTATTCCTTGGAACTGGGTGGGAAGATGCCGATGACCGGTGTGGATGAGAAAGACGTGACGTATCCGGAGTTTTATAAACTGGCGGGCGGTGATTTGCTGTTTGCCTATCGTTCGGGAGCTTCGGGAAGGGGTAATCTGATTTTGAACCGTTATGACGTAAAGCGGAAGAAATGGAACCGTGTGCAGGATGTGCTGATAGACGGTGAAAACGAACGCAACGCTTATTGGCAACTGTATGTGGATGAGCAGGGAACAATTCATCTGTCGTGGGTATGGCGAGAGACATGGATGGTGGAAACGAACCATGATTTGTGTTATGCCCGTTCGTCGGACAATGGCGTGACGTGGTACAAGTCGACCGGTGAAAAATATGATTTGCCTATCCGGCAGGACAATGCGGAATATGCTTGTCGCATTCCGCAAAACTCAGAATTGATTAACCAGACCAGCATGAGTGCGGATAGCGAAGGACATCCCTATATAGCGACCTATTGGCGCAGTGCGGATAGTGATGTTCCGCAATACCGTATGGTGTGGCACGATGGGAAGCAATGGAACATGAGGCAGGTTTCCCGGCGCCAGACTCCGTTCTCTTTGAAAGGTGGCGGTACGAAGATGATTCCCATAGCCCGTCCGCGCATTGTGGCGGATGGACAAAAAGTCTGGTATGTGTTCAGGGATGAAGAACGTGGCAGCAAAGTGTCGTTGGCCTATACGGATGATGTGGCGAAGGGAGAATGGAAGTTTACGGACTTGACGGACTTTGCCGTAGATGCGTGGGAACCTTCGCACGATGCGGAACTTTGGAAACAAGAGAAACGCTTGCAGTTGTTTGTGCAGCGCACGTTTCAAGGTGATGGTGAACGCACCGTGGACGCTGCACCGCAACCGGTGTATGTACTGGAGGTAGAGAAATGATAATTTAGAAGCCCCCTCAACTCCCCCCGTAGGGGAGCTATTGTATTCTACTTTGTATTCAAAGCCTCCCCCACGGGGGGGAGGTCTGGTGGGGGCTAAATTCCCATTTGATAAAAACAAATTAAAAGAATATGAAAAAGACTATTATTGCAGCTTTAAGCCTGGCCGTTGGCCTACAGATGACTTCGTGTGTGGCGGAGCAATCTAAAGTAGATGAAGTGATGGATATCATCCATCGAGTGAACACTCATTGGCAGGAGACAAATCCGGAACATGGACGCGCCTTTTGGGACAACGCCGCTTACCACACCGGTAACATGGAGGTGTACTTCCTGACCGGTGACACGACTTATTATAATTTTTCGGAAGCATGGGCGGAACACAACGAATGGAAAGGCGCGAAAAGCGACAACAGGGAAGAGTGGAAATACAGTTACGGAGAGTCGGACGACTATGTATTGTTCGGGGATTATCAGATTTGTTTTCAGACGTATGCCGACCTGTATACGGTAGAGCCTGACACGCAGAAGATAGCCCGTGCCCGCGAAGTGATGGAGTACGAGATGAGCACGCCGAACAATGATTATTGGTGGTGGGCTGACGGCTTGTATATGGTGATGCCGGTGATGACCAAGCTCTATAAGATTACAAACAATCCGCTCTACCTGGAGAAGTTGCACGAATATTGGGAGTATGCCAACAGCATCATGTACGATGCGGAAGCCGGTTTGTATTACCGCGATGCCAAGTATGTCTATCCACAGCATAAGAGCGCGAACGGAAAGAAAGATTTCTGGGCACGCGGTGACGGATGGGTGCTGGCCGCATTGGCTAAAGTGTTGAAGGACCTGCCGGAGACCGATGTTTATCGACAGGAGTACATCGAACGCTTCCAGACGATGGCTGAAGCCGTAGCCGCTTGCCAACAACCCGAAGGTTACTGGACACGCAGCATGCTGGATCCTGAACATGCGCCCGGTCCGGAGACAAGCGGGACAGCTTTCTTTACCTATGGCCTGTTGTGGGGAATAAACAACGGCTTCCTGGATAAGGCGGCTTATGCGCCAGTGGTGATGAAAGCTTGGGATTACCTGAGCACCGTGGCTCTGCAGCCGGATGGAAGTGTAGGTTATGTACAGCCCATTGGCGAGAAAGCTATACCGGGACAAGTGGTTGACGTGAATTCGGTTGCTCCTTTCGGTACAGGCGCTTTCTTGTTGGCTGCTTGCGAAATGGTGCGTTATCTGAGTGCTTCCTAAGCGTTTTTAGAGTCTATGAACTATTTTTAGCCCTATTTTGAACCATTTGTAGTTGTTTATATGGGGTTAAATGTGTATTTTTGACACCAAAAAAATTAGTTGTCATGGGAAACACTATTTTACGCTTAGCGGTGGCTTTCAGTTTCTGGGTGGCGGGCATAGTTTCCGTTTTTGCTCAGGAGAAAGCAGTTTGTGAAAAAGATTATGTAGCCTATCTGTTCACCTATTTCACGGGAAATCACATCAGTGAAGAGGCCGTGTGTTATGCGGTCAGCATGGATGGCTATTCGTATTGGGCGCTGAACAACAACAAGCCGGTGATTGATTCGAAGGTAATCAGTTCTACCGGAGGCGTGCGCGACCCGCACATCTTGCGTTGTGAGGACGGAAAGACATTTTATATGGTAGTGACCGACATGGTGAGCGGAAACGGGTGGGATTCTAACCGTGCCATGGTGCTGCTGAAGTCTACTGACTTGGTGAACTGGACGCACTCGGTCATCAACATGCAGAAACGTTACGAAGGACAAGAAAATCTGAAACGTGTATGGGCACCACAGACCATCTTCGATCCCGAAGCAGGTAAGTATATGGTGTATTGGTCCATGCAATACGGTACCGGACCGGATGTCATCTACTATGCTTACGCCAACAAGGACTTTACCGACTTGGAGGGAGAACCCAAGCCATTGTTTGTGCCGGAAAACAAGAAATCGTGCATTGATGGAGACATTGTATATAAGGATGGTGTTTATCATCTGTTTTATAAAACCGAAGGTCATGGAAACGGCATCAAGGTGGCTACGACCCGTTCGCTGACTTCCGGCCAATGGACCGAAGAGCCAGATTATAAGCAACAGACAAAAGACGCCGTTGAGGGTGCCGGAACCTTTAAACTCATCGGACAGGACAAATATATCCTGATGTACGATGTCTATATGGCCGGACGTTACCAGTTTACTGAATCAACGGATCTGCAGCACTTCAAGGTCATAGACAATGAGGTGAAGATGAATTTCCACCCTCGTCATGGTACGATTATTCCGATTACACGGGACGAATTGCTCCGCATTACGGAGAAATGGGGCAAGCCGGCGGAACTGGGCGCATTGCCCAATAATCCGGTGCTGCCTGGTTTTCATGCCGATCCCGAAATCCTTTATTCCAATCAGACAGGTAAGTATTACATCTACTCCACTACGGACGGTACACCGGGATGGGGAGGATGGTATTTCACGGTATTCTCATCGGACGATTTGGTGCGTTGGACGGATGAAGGCATCATGCTTAATCTGAAGTCCGAACAAGTGCCTTGGGTCGATGGCAATGCCTGGGCACCCTGTATAGAAGAGGTGAAGCAAAAGGACGGCAGCTATAAATACTATTTCTATTATAGTGGAAATCCCAAGGCCGGAGGCGGCAAGCAAATAGGTGTAGCCGTGGCCGACAATCCTGTCGGGCCTTTTACGGATTTGGGGCATCCTATCATTACGGATTCTCCCGTAGGCCATGGACAACAGATTGATGTGGATGTCTTCACCGATCCTGTATCGGGTAAAAGGTATTTGTATTGGGGCAATGGCTATATGGCCGGTGCCGAACTGAACAAAGATATGGTTTCCATCAAAAAGAAAACGCTGACGGTGCTGACTCCCAAGGGGGGTACGTTGCAGGACTATGCTTATCGCGAGGCTCCCTATGTGTTCTACCGCAACGGAATATATTATTTCCTGTGGTCGGTGGACGATACCGGTTCGCCCAACTATCACGTGGCTTATGGAACATCGGATTCTCCCCTTGGCCCCATTAAGGTGGCTGACCGGCCGATTGTGTTGATTCAGAACCCAGATAAGGAGATATACGGTCCGGCTCATAACTCGGTATTGAACCTGCCGGGTACGGATGAGTGGCGGATTGTGTATCACCGTATAAATAAGTGGTATCTGAAAGACGGACCTGGCGTACACCGCGAAGTGTGCATAGACCGTATGGAGTTCAATCCGGACGGAACCATCAAACCGGTAGTCCCTACTTTGTAAAATACAAATCTTAATCCATAGAAACATGAAGAATAGACTGGTGGTAATAGGCTTGTTCGGGTTGTCGGCTTTGACCATAGCTGCCCAATCGGTAGATGTGACCGGCCCGGATGGAAAACTGAAGGTGAACGTATCGTGCGAAAGCGGAAAAGTTTCCTATACAATTTCTTACGAAGACAAACAGATGTTGGAAACTTCACCTTTAGGCATGAATACCAATATCGGAGATTTTTCGAAGGAATTGAAACTCGTGAAACACGAAACCTCCGAGATAGACCGTATCTATGCGCAGACTCGTATCAAGACCTCATCGGTGCATTACCGGGCTAATGAATTGGTGTGCCATTTCATTAATGTGGATGATAAGCCGATGCAAGTCACTTTCCGTGTGAGCGATAACGATGTGGCATTCCGTTATACTTTACCAAAGAGTGGTGAGGCAGGCAGTGTACGTGTCCTTTCTGAGGCGACAGGATTTCGCTTCCCTGATGTCACTACCACGTTTTTATGCCCTCAAAGCGATGCGATGATTGGATGGAAGCGCACCAAGCCCAGCTACGAGGAGGAATACAAGGCGGACGCTCCGATGAGCGACCGTTCCCAATACGGACATGGTTATACGTTCCCTTGCCTTTTTAAAGTAGGTGAGTACGGATGGGCGTTGGTGAGCGAGACCGGTGTGGACAGCCGTTATTGCGCCTCACACCTGAGTGACTCGGATAACGGACTTTATACGATTGCGTTCCCCATGCCGGAAGAGAACAATGGAAACGGTACGGTGGAACCTGCTTTCGCTTTACCGGGAAGCACTCCGTGGCGTACAATCACCGTAGGCAATACGTTGAAACCCATTGTAGAAACCACGGTTCCCTGGGATGTCGTGGAGCCTCGTTACAAATCCGAACAGAATTACCGGATGGGACGCGGCACGTGGAGTTGGATATTGTGGCAGGACAACAGCATCAATTATGCCGACCAGGTGAAGTATGTGGATTTGGCGGCGGCTATGGGTTATGAATATGTATTGGTAGACAATTTCTGGGACAAGAACATCGGGTGCGAACGTATGGAGGAACTGGTAGCTTATGCCCGTCAGAAAGGGGTAGGCTTCATCTTGTGGTATAGTTCCAGTGGTTATTGGAACGATATAGAACAAAGTCCGCTCAATCACATGGATAACTCCATCATTCGCAAGCGAGAGATGCGTTGGTTGCAGAAGATAGGTGTGAAGGGTATCAAGGTGGACTTCTTTGGAGGCGACAAGCAGGAGACGATGCGTCTGTATGAGGAAATTCTGAGCGACGCTGATGACCACGGTCTGATGGTTATCTTCCATGGCTGCACCCTGCCGCGTGGGTGGGAGCGTATGTATCCTAACTATGTGGGAAGCGAAGCGGTATTAGCTTCGGAAAACTTGATTTTCCAGCAACACTTTTGCGATAACGAGGCTTTCAACGCCTGCCTGCATCCTTTTATCCGCAATGCGGTGGGCTGTATGGAGTTTGGCGGAACGTTCCTCAACAAACGTCTGAACCGAGGAAATGATGGCGGAACCATCCGACGTACAACCGATGTCTTCCAGTTGGCCACGTCTGTCCTTTTCCAAAATCCTATTCAAAACTTTGCCTTGGCTCCCAATAACCTGACCGATGCGCCGGAGGTCTGCATGGACTTCATGAAGCAAGTGCCCACCACATGGGACGAAACCCGTTTCATTGACGGTTATCCAGGTAAATACATCGTATTGGCACGTCGGCATGGAACCACTTGGTATGTGGCCGCCATCAATGCCATGAAAGACCCACTTGAGTTGGAAGTGGACTTGCCCATGCTGGCCGGTCAGACGGTTTCCCTCTACGTTGACGGAAAGAAACTGGAGCCTTTGTTGAAAGAACAACCAATCAAGGCGGATGGAAAATTGAAACTGACCGTCCAGCCACTGGGTGGAAACGTACTCGTGAAATAAGAGCAATAGTTTTTTATGATTAACAGCTATTACCATGAATAAAATGAAACAATTAGGTCTCTTCGCGTTGGCAGTAGGATTTGCTTCCATGCCGATGCATGCCGGTGTACGAGGCGTAACGAATGCTCCGGACTCTGTTTATCTTTTTTCGTATGCTCAAGCGAACGGGCAGAGTGGATTGATGTTCGCCTGGAGTGCGGATGGAAAACAATGGCGTTCCGTGGCGGATCATTACCAATACTTAAAGAGTGATTTCGGTCCTTGGGGGAGTGGCAAGAAAATGTATAGCCCAATGCTGGTGCAGAGCAAGGCGGATGATAGCTGGCATTGCCTGTGGCTGACGACGAAAAGCGGACAGGTGATGGCACATGCCACATCGGAGGATCTTTTGACATGGAAGGCTCAAAGTTACTTCTATCCGAAGGATCGCGGACAATATCAGCCTGCTTTGGCTTGGCCGGTCAGTGAGAAATCGGTCTTGATTGACCGTCAGATGCAACGGGGATGGATGCAGCGTGTGCCTTACACGTTGATTGGAAGTTTGACCCGTTTTGCCGACCATAAACGCTATCGCCAAAGCCTGTACAATGAATGCATGGCGGATGACCCGACTCGTTTTGCGGGACTGAAGCCGGTGGAAGCCTTTGTACGGGTGCATGGCAAGCAGAGTAAGCCTATCAGTGACCATTTGGTAGGTATATTTTTTGAGGACATCAATTATGCGGCCGATGGAGGTCTTTATGCCGAACTGATTCAAAACCGTGATTTTGAATATGCTACTACGGATAATTCCCGCAAGGAATGGAACAGTGGATATGCCTGGAGTGTGGTTTCCGGCAAAGATACAGATCCGGTCACGATAGGAATCGAAACGCCCATTCATGAAAACAATCCGCACTATGCCATTCTGCATGTACCTTCTTCCGGTGTCCGCTTGTTGAATAGTGGGTTTGATGGTATTGTGTTGAAGAAAGGCGAACGCTATGATTTCTCTTGTTTTGCCCGCACCGGACAAGGCGGAAAAGGAGGGAAAGTGGTGGTTAGCCTGATAGATAAAGAAGACCGCGAAATAGCTTCAGCCATTATAAAAGTCTCTTCTAAGAGCTGGAAGAAATGTAAGACGGTGTTGACGGCTGAGGCAGATGTGGAGGATGCCCGCCTTTGCATCGCTCCATCAGCCGGTGGTACTTATCATTTCGACATGGTTTCCCTCTTTCCGCAAAACACGTTCAAAGGGCGGAAAAACGGGTTGCGAGCCGATTTGGCACAGGCATTGGCCGACCTGCATCCGCAATTTGTCCGTTTTCCGGGTGGATGTGTGGCTCATGGAGATGGTATAGATAATATGTATGACTGGAAAGGGTCCATCGGTCCGTTGGAAGCCCGCAAGCCTTTGCGCAATTTATGGGGCTATCACCAGACACGTGGATTGGGCTATTTCGAATATTTCCAGTTCTGTGAGGATATAGGTGCCGAACCTGTCCCTGTATTGGCGGCGGGTGTGCCTTGCCAAAACTCCGGTGGCGGTACACAATATGGCTATGACGAGTTAACCAAATACGGACAGCAATGTGGCATCCCGATGGAGCAGATGCCGGAATATGTGCAAGATGTGCTCGACCTCATTGAATACGCCAATGGAGATGCACGCAAGACGGAGTGGGGGAAGAAGCGCGCTGAAGCCGGACATCCGGAGCCGTTCAACTTGAAATATATAGGCATTGGTAATGAAGATTTGATTACGGGCGTGTTCGAGGAACGCTTTACTATGATTTATAATGCCGTCAAGGAGAAATATCCCGAAGTAACTGTTATCGGTACGGTAGGTCCCTTCTACGAGGGTACCGATTATGACGAGGGCTGGAAGCTGGCTTCCAAGCTGAATGTCCCGATGGTGGACGAACATTATTACGTAGCTCCCGGCTGGTTTATCCATAACCAGGATTACTACGACTGTTACGACCGCTCGAAACCGAAGGTTTACTTGGGTGAATATGCCGCGCATCTGCCTGGACGTCCCAATAATATTGAAACGGCGCTTGCCGAAGCGCTGTATCTGACTTCTGTGGAGCGCAATGCAGATGTAGTGACTATGACCTCCTATGCTCCTTTGCTTGCCAAAGAAGGACATACCCAGTGGCATCCTGACTTGATTTATTTCAATAATTCAGAGGTGAAACCTACGGTTGGTTATCACACACAACAAATGTTTGGACAAAATGCGGGAAATCATTATATCCCATCAACGGTTGTTTTGGACAAAGAGCAGGATGCTGTGCGTAAACGTATCGGCGTCTCGGTGGTGAAGGATGATGTATCCGGTGATTACATTGTGAAACTTGTAAACCTGTTGCCGGTAGAGGTAAAGACGAAAGTAAGCGTGGAGGATATGTCATTGGTTCGTCCTATGGCTACGAAGACCGTACTGAAAGGCGCTCCTGCTGATAAAGAGGCGCAGCCCGTGACGGAACCTTTCGACGTTGCCGGGAAGGAATTCGCTTATACGATGCCGGCCTATTCGTTCTCCGTCATCCGTATGAAAGAGACTCCGATAAATTCATCTGATAAATAAAGCTTGAAACGCCATGAAGAAGATTATAGTAGGAATAATGGGAGCTTTGCTCTCGGGTGGTATGTCTGCTCAGGAACAGCCTTTGCATTCGGGTTACCCCATCGACCCCGTACCATTCACTTCGGTGAAGGTGACAGATCATTTTTGGGGACAACGTCTGAAGGCAAGCAGGGAAGTGACCATTCCTTTGGCATTCAGCAAGTGTGAGACCGAAGGACGTTATGAAAACTTTATCAAGGCCGCCCATCCCAGCGAGGATAATGAAGCGCCTGGTTTCACGTTTGATGATACCGATGTCTATAAGACCATCGAAGGAGCCAGCTATTTGCTTCAAACTTATCCGGACAAGAAATTGGAGAAATACATTGATAGCGTGCTGGTGATAGTGGCCGGTGCCCAAGAGCCGGACGGATATCTGTACACTGCCCGTACCATGAATCCCAAGCACCCGCATGACTGGGCGGGACTTGAGCGCTGGAGTAAAGTGGAAGACCTCAGCCACGAGTTTTATAACTTAGGTCACATGATAGAGGGTGCCGTAGCCCATTATCAGGCTACAGGCAAACGCAATTTCCTCGATATAGCCATGAAGTATGCCGATTGTGTATGCAAAGCTATCGGAGATGGCCCCGGGCAGAAGCGCCTGGTTCCTGGACACCAGATAGCCGAAATGGCTTTGGTCCGCCTGTACTTAGCTACCGGGGATGAGAAATACCTGCGCCAGGCTAAATTCTTCCTTGACGCACGCGGAACAACCAGCCGGCGTGACGCTTATAGCCAGGCGCACAAACCGGTATTGGAACAGGATGAGGCTGTGGGTCATGCAGTACGGGCCACATACATGTATGCCGGTATGGCTGATGTGGCAGCCGTTACGGGTGACACAGCTTATATCCATGCTGTAGACCGCATTTGGGATAACATTGTCAATAAGAAACTGTATATCACCGGAGGCATCGGTGCCCGTCATGCGGGGGAGGCTTTTGGCGATAATTACGAGTTGCCCAACCTTTCGGCCTATTGCGAGACGTGTGCCGCCATCGGTTTTGTGTATGTCAATTACCGTCTGTTCCTCCTGCACGGTGACGCCAAGTATTACGACGTGTTGGAGCGTACGCTTTACAACGGACTTATTTCCGGTGTGTCGTTGGACGGAGGCTCGTTCTTTTATCCCAACCCGTTGGCGTCGACCGGAGGATATAGCCGCAAACCGTGGTTCGGATGCGCCTGCTGTCCGAGCAACATCAGCCGGTTTATTCCCTCCTTGCCCGGCTATGTATATGCGGTGAAGGACAATCAAGTGTACGTCAACCTTTACTTGAGTAACCAGGCTGAATTGAAGGTTGGTAAGAAAAAAATGGTGCTGGAGCAAGAGACGGGCTATCCGTGGAACGGGGACATCCGGGTGAAGGTGGCGAAAGGAAGCGGATCCTTTGTGATGAACCTCCGTATACCCGGCTGGGTACAAGGCGAAGTATTGCCTGGTACTTTATACCGCTATGCCGATGGCAAAGCCTTGCATTATGCCGTGACCGTAAATGGCAATCCTGTATCGGGCGAACTCCATAAGGGATATCTGCAAATAGACCGAAAGTGGAAGAAGGGTGATGTTGTGGAAATACACTTTGACATGGAACCGCGCGTGGTGAAGGCTAATGAAAAGGTGGAAGCCAACCGGGGACGTGTGTCTGTGGAATGTGGTCCGATTGTGTATTGCGCCGAGTGGCCGGACAATGACTTCAATGTACATACCGTCTTGTTGAACCAGTGTCCTTCCTTCCAGGTGGTGGAGAAGCCCGATATGCTTTATGGCATCCGGCAACTGACCACCGACGCCCAGACTTTGAGCTATGATGCCACGGGTCGGTTGGCCGTGAAGGATGTGAAGCTTACCTTGATACCTTACTATGCGTGGGCACACCGGGGTGAGGGTGACATGGAGGTATGGTTGCCTATGGACGTAAGTGCCGCATCAGCCCAACCCCTAAAGGCCGCAAAACAAGAAGATAATGGCTTCTTTGAGAATTGATAATCTATACTCTATAATAATATACTTAATCCTAATACCGTTATGTGTATGAAGAAAATTACGACACTTTTAGCCTTGTCCCTCGCGCTGGGCGTGCAGGCGCAAGAGCATGTGATGACCGTGGACGTATCCAAGCCTACGGCTCAAATCCAACCGACGATGTATGGCATCTTTTTCGAGGACATCAACTTTGGTGCCGATGGAGGCTTGTATGCCGAATTGGTGAAGAACCGTTCCTTTGAATTCCCGCAGTCGTTTGTGGGATGGGTACCCTTTGGAAATGTGACGGTGCAGGATGCCGACCCGGCCTTCCCGCGCAATCCGCATTATATCCGTGTAGTGAACGACGGTCGCTTGCTACGTGCCGGCATTGATAACGAAGGTTATCGGGGCATTGGCTTGAAGGCCGGTGAGGAATACCGCTTCTCTGTGTATGCCCGTACGCCGGAGGCACAATCCATGAAACTTTCCATCGAACTGGTGCAGGCTGATGGCGCTAACCCGGTGAAGAAAAGTATTGAGATCAGCGGCAAGGAATGGACCAAGACCACGGCTATCTTGAAGTCTACTTTTACCGATCCTCATGCCCGTCTGCGCATTGTGCTCGAAAGTCGGGGTACAGTAGATATGGACCACATCTCTCTTTTCCCTGTCAAGACCTGGAAGGGACGTGAGAATGGCTTGCGCGCTGACTTGGCCCAGGCTCTCTATGACCTCAATCCTGGTGTGCTTCGTTTCCCCGGCGGATGTATTATTGAAGGGAATAGCCTGGCTACCCGTTACCAATGGAAGAATTCTGTAGGTCCGGTAGAAAATCGCCCATTGAATGAGAACCGTTGGAACTATACCTTCAAGCACCGTGCTTTTCCCGATTACTTTCAGAGTTACGGATTGGGATTCTACGAGTTTTTCCTCTTGAGTGAGGATATCGGCGCCGAGCCACTGCCTGTCATCAGTTGCGGACTTTCTTGCCAGTATGAGAGCAATGAAGTAGTTCCTCTTGACGAACTCGATCCTTATGTGCAGGACGCCCTTGACTTAATAGAGTTTGCTAATGGTGATGCCACCACCAAGTGGGGTAAAGTACGTGCCGACATGGGACATCCCGCTCCTTTTAACCTCAAAATGATAGCCGTGGGCAATGAGCAGTGGGATAAGGTATATGTAGAGCGCTTAGAGGTATTCACCAAGGCCATCCGCGAGAAGTATCCCGATATCAAGATTATCGGTTCCTCTGGTCCCAGTGCTTCGGGCGATAAGTTCGATTACCTTTGGCCGGAGATGAAGCGTGTGGGGGTTGACCTTGTGGACGAACATTACTATATGGAGCCGAAATGGTTTCAGGACAATGCCCGCCGCTATGACTCCTACGATCGCCAGGGACCGAAGGTGTTTGCAGGAGAGTATGCTGCGCATGACCATCCGACCGGTAAGGCCAACAATCTCTTCACCGCCTTGTCCGAAGCCGCCTTTATGACAGGTTTGGAACGCAATGCCGATGTAGTGCATCTGGCCACTTACGCTCCGCTCTTTGCCCATGTGGACGCTTGGCAATGGAATCCGGATCTTATCTGGTACGATAACCTCCGTATGATGCGTACGCCCAATTATTATGTGCAGCAAATGTATGGCATGAATGCCGGTACGGATGTGCTTCGTCTTCAGATGGAAGGTCAGCCTGTGGCAGGTCAGGACAGTCTGTACGCTACGGCAGCTTTGAACAAGCCCACGGGGGAAATCATCGTGAAGCTGGTCAACACAGCCTCCACGCCTGCTGAAGTAAAAATAGACTTCACCGGGTTGAAGAAGAAACAACAGTTGGCCGGAGGTATCTGCACGTACTTGCAGAACGATGACCAAATGACAATCAATACGCTGGATGGTGAGAAGCTCGTGCCGCGCGTACGTCCTGTGTCCGCCTGCGGGCAGTCGCTTACTCTGCAATTGCCCGGACGCTTCTTCGGTGTCTATCGCTTGCAAGTGAAATGAAAGAGAAAAGGAGATTTGTGAGATATTATTTAAATTGGTGGACTAAAGTGGAGATGTCAATAGTTTCCAATAAGTTAATATGAAAATCACATTTTGAGCAATACATTTTAAATTAATACATTAATCCATGAAAAAAGAATTACTGACCGGTCTGTTTGCGTTGTCCGCTTTGGCGGTTGGCGCTCAGACCTTTACCGAATGGCAAGACCCGGAGGTCAATGCCGTGAATCGTTATCCGATGCACACAAATTACTTTGCGTACGAGTCATCGGATGCAGCACAAGTGGGGCAGAAAAAACTGTCCGCCAACTACATGACCTTGAACGGATTGTGGAAGTTCCACTGGGTGGCCAATGCCGATGCCCGTCCCACAGACTTTTGGAAAGCCGGCTATAATGACAAGGCATGGGATGAGATGCCCGTCCCGGGTATTTGGGAAATGCACGGATACGGTGATCCTATTTATGTGAATACTGGCTTTGCGTGGCGTAATCAGTTTGAGAATAATCCCCCTCAAGTGCCTGTTGAGGGAAATCATGTAGGCTCTTACCGACGTGAAATCACCGTACCCGCTTCGTGGAAAGGTAAAGATATCATCGCCCACTTCGGTGCTGTGGCTTCTAATATGTATCTGTGGGTCAATGGAAAATATGTAGGTTATAGCGAGGATAGCAAGCTGGAGGCCGAGTTCGACCTGACCCGTTACTTGAAGCCCGGTCAGAAGAACCTCATCGCTTTCCAAGTGTTCCGTTGGTGTGATGGTTCTTATTTGGAAGACCAGGATTTCTTCCGTCATACCGGTGTGTCCCGCGACTGTTACCTCTATGCACGTGAAAAGAAGCGTATAGAAGACATTCGTGTTACTCCCGACCTGGATGCAGAGTATAAGAACGCTACACTGACCGTACAGGTGAAACTGAAAGGCAGCGGGCGAGTCGCTTTGAAATTGAAAGATGCGGAGGGCAATGAAGTCTCATCTGCCGCTACCCGTGGTGAAGATGTTACGATGAGTATCACTAACCCCAATAAGTGGACAGCCGAGACTCCGTATCTATATACGCTTTATGCACAATTGGATGGTACTCCCGCCGAAATCATCCCTGTGAAAGTAGGTTTCCGCAAGATTGAAATCAAGAATGCTCAAGTGCTTGTCAATGGTCAGCCCGTGCTCTTCAAGGGTGCCAACCGTCATGAGATGGATCCCGATGGAGGTTCTTATGTATCCGAAGAACGCATGCTTCAGGACATTCAGATTATGAAACAGTTCAATCTGAATGCTGTACGTACTTGCCATTATCCGGATGATAATCTGTTCTATGAATTGTGCGACAAGTATGGGCTCTACATGGTAGCCGAGGCCAACATTGAGTCTCACGGTATGGGTTATGGTGACGAGACTTTGGCCAAGCGTGCCGATTACCATAAGGCACATATGGAACGCAACGAGCGCAACGTGCAGCGTAATTTCAACCATCCCAGTATCATCTTCTGGTCTTTGGGCAACGAGGCCGGTTATGGCAAGAATTTCGAGGATGCCTATGACTGGGTGAAGGCTGAAGACTCCAGCCGTCCCGTACAGTACGAGCGTGCCGGTTACGAAGGTAAGACGGATATCTATTGTCCGATGTATCTGGGTTATGGAGGCAGCGAGAAATATTGTCAGGATGACAGCAAGACGAAGCCTTTTATCCAGTGTGAGTATGCCCATGCCATGGGTAACTCTGAGGGCGGCTTCAAGGAATATTGGGACTTGGTTCGTAAGTATCCCAAGTATCAGGGCGGTTTTATCTGGGACTTTGTAGACCAGTCTATCCGCTGGCCGGGTAAGAACGGTGTTACTGTCTATGCATATGGCGGTGACTTTAACCGTTTTGATGGAAGCGACTTCAATTTCTGTGACAACGGACTTATCAGTCCTGACCGTATTCCTAACCCGCACATGTATGAGGTAGGTTATATCTATCAGAATATCTGGACAACCTTGGCCGCAAAGGGTGAGAATGATAATGTGGATATCAATATCTACAACGAGAATTTCTTCCGTGACCTTTCCGCTTATTGCCTGGAGTGGGAAGTGCTGAAGGCCGGTAAAGTGATGGCCACCGGACGTGTGGACGATTTGAACGTGGCTCCTCAACAGACCGGTAAGCTGACTTTGGCTTTGGGACATTATTGTAAAAAGGACGAAGCCTTGCTGAACGTTGTCTATAAGCTGAAACAGAACGAAGGTCTTTTGCCTGCCGGACATGTAGTGGCCAAGGATCAATTGGTACTGACTCCTTACACCGCTCCTTCTATGGAACTGAAGAATGAAACTTTGGTCAATGTAGAAATGGTTCCTCCAGTATTAAAAGAAAATGAGGTCAACTATCTGATTGTATTGGGCGAGAACTTCCGCGTAGAGTTCAGCAAATGGAATGGATACATGACTAAATACGAGGCCGACGGTCTGGATATGATTAAGGAAGGGGAAGCCTTGACGCCGAATTTCTGGCGTGCTCCCACGGATAATGACTTCGGAGCCAATCTTCAAAACAAGTATGTGGTGTGGAAGAACCCTGCAATCAAACTGAATGAACTGAACGGACGTGTGGAAAACGGTCAAGTGATTGTAGAAGCCGCCTACGACATGCCTGAAGTTTCGGCCAAATTGAACCTGACGTACATCATCAATAATGTCGGTGCTGTAAAAGTGACTCAGAAGATGGTAGCTGATAAGAGTGCCAAGGTTAGCAACATGTTCCGCTTCGGCATGCAGATGCCTATGCCTCGCACATTCGAGACTGTTGAGTTCTATGGACGTGGCCCGGTTGAGAACTACATTGACCGTAACCACAATGCACTGCTTGGCATTTGGCGTCAGAGCGTGGATGAGCAGTTCTATCCCTATATCCGTCCGCAGGAGAACGGTACGAAGAGTGACATCCGTTGGTGGAAGATGCTCAATGCCGCCGGTAATGGCTTGCAGGTAGTAGCCGCCGCTCCATTCTCCGCATCGGCTCTGCATTACACCATCGAGTCTTTGGACGAAGGCGCTTACAAGAAACAAGGCCACTCGCAAGAAGTTCCCGAAGCCGACCTGACCAATTTCTGCATTGACTTGAAGCAGATGGGCTTGGGTTGCGAAGATAGCTGGGGCCGCATTGCCCGTCCTGAATATCAAGTGCCTTATGGTGACTATGAATTTACATTTATTCTTACTCCGGTGAAACATTGTTTGGACATCCGATAATCGGTGCGATACACTTAATGGAAAAGGGGTGCTTTGTCTTTGGACGGAGCATCCCTTTTCTTGTAACCTGATTTATGAAATAATGTGGCAGTCTGAAAATCAGGTCGTGAATGATAATAGTTATAAACTTAACGTACGTCAGCGGCCTGACTATCGTTGGTTATCCGCCCGAGTATTATTGGATACTTTGCTGTTTATCCAACGATATTTCGCTATTTATCCTTGAATACTTTTGCACCGGGTTTTCGGACTTCTTCAAATAATTGTGCTGTAAAGTTTTATTGGACACTCATAATTTCAAAACAAATGCCTACCTTTGGCGCGAAAAACTTTCACCTCATGAAAAAGAAGAAAAAAATCATATTCACAACCATTATTCTCTTGTCATGTCTCGGAGCGATTTGTGCCGGCATAGTCTACTATCATCTGTTTGTCCCTCCGTTCAGCTTGAACAAGACAATGTATGTGTACGTCGACCGTGATGACACACAGGATTCTGTCTGTAACAAGATAGTTCAAGCCACCGGTTCCGACCGCCTGACTGGTTTTCGATGGATGGCCCGCTACAAGGATTACGCCCACCACGTACGTACCGGCCGATATGCCATTCGCCCTAAGGATAATGCCTACCACCTGCTGAGCCGTTTCTTGAGAGGCTATCAGGAACCGATGAACCTGACCATCGGGAGTGTACGCACGCTGGACCAATTGGCGCGCAACGTAGGCAACCAGCTGATGGTAGACTCGACAGAAATCATGCAAGGACTAAGGGATACAGCCTATTGGCATACGCATGGCTATACGCCGGAGACGTTACCCTCTCTTTTCATTCCCAACACTTATGAGGTGTATTGGAACATGAGCGTGGAAGACTTCTTTAACCGGATGCGGAAAGAACACTTACGCTTTTGGAACAAAGCACGTCTGGCCAAGGCCGACTCGCTGGGCATGACACCTGTACAAGTCAGCACCTTAGCTTCCATTGTAGAGGAGGAAACCAACGCCAATGCTGAAAAGCCGACTGTGGCCGGGCTATACATCAACCGCTTGCGTGCGGGAATCCCTTTGCAGGCCGACCCTACTGTGAAGTTTGCCTTGCAGGACTTCGGCCTGCGGCGCATCACCAACGCACACCTCAACGTAGAGTCCCCTTACAACACCTACCTGCACGCCGGACTTCCTCCCGGTCCCATCCGCATCCCTAGCCCTGTCGGACTGGACGCAGTGTTGAACTACGAACACCATACTTATTATTATATGTGTGCGAAAGAAGATTTCTCTGGCACGCACAACTTTGCTTCCACTTATGGCGAGCATATGCGTAACGCCCGCCGCTATTGGAATGCGCTCAACCAAAGAAAGATTTTCAAATAGCTTTGGCAAAATAAACACAAAACCTTATATTTGCCCGATAGAAAGAAACCGAATGTATCACTAATACCAATAGATATGAGCAAACAACTCTTATTAGGCGATGAGGCGATAGCTCAAGCTGCGCTCGATGCCGGACTTTCAGGCGTATATGCCTATCCCGGCACCCCTTCTACCGAGATAACCGAATATATACAGGCCGCTCCGGTGACTTCCGAACGGCATATCCATAACCATTGGTGCGCCAACGAGAAAACCGCCATGGAGGCTGCCTTGGGCATGTCCTTTGCCGGAAAACGATCCCTAGTGTGCATGAAGCACGTGGGTATGAACGTAGCCGCCGACTGCTTCATCAACTCCGCCATTACGGGCGTGAAAGGAGGTATGATTGTGGTGGCTGCCGATGACCCCAGTATGCACTCCTCGCAAAACGAGCAGGACAGCCGCTTCTACGGCGATTTTGCGCTGATGCCCATGTACGAGCCTAGCAACCAGCAGGAGGCTTATGACATGGTGTACAATGGGTTTGCTTTCTCCGAGCAGATGGGATTGCCAGTTTTACTCCGTATTGTGACCCGCCTGGCTCACTCCCGCTCCGGCGTAGAACGCAAAACCGAACAGACACAAAACGGATTATCTTTCAGTGAGGATCCCAGACAATTTGTCTTACTGCCGGGCATTGCCCGCCGACGTTACAAGGCTTTACTGGAACACCAGGCTGATTTTGTCCGGGCATCTGAGGCTTCCCCCTATAACCGATACATAGACGGTCCGAATAAAAAGCTGGGCATCATCGCTTGCGGCATCGGTTACAACTACCTGATGGAGAATTATCCTGAAGGTTGCGAATATCCTGTCTTGAAGATAGGCCAATATCCCTTGCCCAAGAAACAGTTGACACAATTGGTGGAAAGTTGTGAAAAGATTTTAGTGTTGGAAGACGGACAACCCTTTGTGGAGAAACTGGTAAAAGGCTACTTAGGACTGGGAGTACAAGTAAAAGGACGTTTGGACGGCACTCTTCCGCAAGACGGGGAGCTGACCCCAGACAGCGTGGCACGCGCTGTAGGCCGCGAGAACAAGGCGACATTTGCCGTACCTTCCTTAGTGGAGATGCGCCCACCCGCTTTGTGCGAAGGCTGCGGACACCGCGACATGTACACCGCCTTGACGCAGGTTCTGAACGAGGAATATCCTACACACAAGGTATTCGGTGATATCGGATGTTACACCTTGGGAGCCAACGCACCTTTCTATGCCATCAACTCCTGCGTGGACATGGGCGCCTCCATCACCATGGCCAAGGGAGCCGCGGACGCGGGATTGCATCCGGCTGTAGCAGTCATTGGTGACTCTACTTTTACCCACTCCGGCATGACAGGCTTGCTGGATTGCGTCAACGAGAACGCCAACGTCACCATCGTCATCTCCGATAATGAGACCACCGCCATGACAGGCGGACAAGACTCCGCCGGAACGGGACGCCTCGAATCCATCTGTGCCGGTATCGGCGTGGCGCCTGAACATATCCGTGTAGTCGTTCCCCTGAAGAAGAACTACGAAGAGATGAAGCAAATCATTCGCGAAGAAATCAATTATCCCGGTGTGTCAGTCATCATTCCCCGACGTGAATGCATCCAAACCCTGGCACGCAAGAAAAGAAACAAATAAAAAGGAAAAAGCCATGAAGAAAGACATCATACTATCCGGCGTGGGAGGCCAAGGCATCCTCTCCATCGCGACGGTCATTGGACAAGCTGCCTTGAAAAGCGGTTTCTACATGAAGCAAGCTGAAGTGCATGGCATGAGCCAACGGGGCGGAGATGTACAGTCCAATTTACGCATCAGCGACAGCCCCATAGCGTCCGACCTCATCCCTACGGGCAAATGCGACCTCATCATCTCTCTGGAGCCGATGGAGGCACTGCGCTACCTGCCCTACCTCGGTCCCGAGGGCTGGTTGGTAACCAACAGTGTGCCATTTGTCAACATCCCCCACTACCCTTCAGAAGAGGAACTGAACGCTGCACTCGATGCATTGCCTCACAAGATTGTGCTGAACGTCAACGAAGTAGCCAAGAACGTCGGCTCGCCCCGTGTGGCCAACATCGTGTTATTGGGTGCCACAATTCCTTTCCTCGGCATTGACTACGCCCATGTGCAGGAAAGCATTCGCGACATCTTCGGACGCAAAGGCGAAGCCATTGTGGACATGAACCTGAAAGCTTTACAGGCCGGTAAAGACATTGCCGAACAAAGAATGTAGCGAATGACTCCCCCCGTCATCTTATCCATAGCCGGCTCCGACCCTTCCGGAGGAGCCGGTATTCAAGCCGACATCAAAACCATATCGGCCTTGCATGGTTATGCCGCAGCGGTTATAACGGCCATCACCGTACAAAACACACAGGAAGTGAAAACCGTAGACTTTCTTTCGGCTGACCTTGTGGCTTCTCAAATAGAAGTTGTTATGGAGGATTTGTGTCCCGCCGCCCTCAAAATAGGTATGACAGGACGCGCGGACATCGTAAAAGCCATTGCTGGAGTCATTGCAAACTATCCGGAAACGCCCGTTGTACTTGACCCTGTCATGCTGTCTACCAGCGGCCATCCGCTGACCGAACCTGAGGCGGTGAACGCACTTTGCACCGAGCTGTTTCCTCTTTGCCGTCTGGTAACACCCAACTTAAACGAAGCCGCCCGCCTGTTGCAACGTCCTCTCCACACCCCCAAAGAGATGGAAGAGGCAGCTGCTGAACTGTCCGCTCGCTACGGATGCGCTTTCTTGCTGAAAGGCGGACACCTGGAAGGCGGAGCCATGACGGACATTCTGTACTTCAGGCAAGTCTATAGGTTTACCAGTCCTCGCATTGACACACATAACTTGCATGGCACCGGCTGCACGCTCTCCTCCGCCATCGCCACTCTCATAGGAAACGGATTTACGTTGCCTGAAGCGGTCGGACAGGCCAAACTCTATATGGACAAAGCTATCAAAGCTGCCAGTGGTTGGCATATTGGAGGCGGGCAAGGTCCTCTCTGTCATTTCTTTACTGATTAATTCATGCGAATCATTATCCTCACAGCCCCGAATTTTTTGTCTGACGAAGCCGAAGTACTGACTCAGCTCCTCGACCACGGACTCTACCGCCTGCACCTGCGCAAGCCCGGCTGTACAGAAGAAGAACTTGAAGCACTTATCCGCCAGATACCGCCCGCCTATTACCCCCACATCAGCCTGCATGACCACTTTATCCTGCAAGCCCGCTACCGATTGGGGGGCATCCATCTGAACAGCCGCAACCCCAATGCCCCTACAGGCTTCCGAGGTATGGTCAGCCGTTCGTGTCACACGTTGGAGGAAGCGGTATATTACGCTCCGCTGACCGATTACTATTTCCTTAGCCCCATTTTCGACAGCATCTCCAAGCAGGGATATCACGCAGGCTTCACCGACCGACAATTACGCCGTGCGGCGGAACAAGGCACCATTAACGAAAAGACGGTGGCGTTGGGGGGAATATCGGCGGACAAACTGCCTTATCTGGCCTCGCTGGGCTTCGGAGGCGCCGCCTTTCTGGGGGATATTTGGCGTGAATACCACTCCCGGGAAGATATTCCGAGAGTGGTTGGACACTTGCTTAGGATGATAGGATAGACGTATGGTCTGTTTATTTCGCTTTATTGGGTGGCTCATCCGGTAAATGCGTGGATAAGTAGGGACATTAACCGAATATCCCTACTTAGAACCAAATTCAACCGGTATGTATCCTCCTTTTTGTATGATAGTTTGTCCGCGGACCGATAGGATGAAGTCGAGTAGGGGAGCAACCTTCTCCTCATTCTTCGCGTCATAGTAATAATAGAGCGGACGGACAATGGGGTAGGTGCCGTTGGTGGCGTTTTCGGGAGTAGGCAAAGCATACTTTCCACCTTCATAGGAGACGGCCAAGGCTTTGATGCGGGGCGATACGTAAGCCAATCCTACATACCCGATGGCGCCTTTCGTCTGGCTCACGGATTGGATGACGGCTCCTGTAGCGGGCATAGAAAGGCTGCTGCTCATGTAGTTTTTGTTCTTCAGGACGCTTTCCTTGAAAAACTCATAGGTACCCGAAGATGTCTCGCGTGAGTAAACCACGATTTTGCGGTCCTCGCCTCCCACTTGTTTCCAGTTGGTTATCTTTCCACGGAAAATGTCTTCCAATTGTTGGCGCGTGAGTCGGGAGACGGGGTTGCTGGGGTGCACTACTACAGCTAAGGCGTCTCCGGCTATGATGACTTCCTTGATGTCCTTTCCGCCGGACTTGGCTTTCATCTTTTCGCTGAACTTGATGGCGCGTGAGGCCATGGCGAGGTCGGCCGTTCCGTCCAACAAGGCGCTGATGCCTACACCGCTCCCGCCTCCGGTTACGGTGACACGGGCATCGGGCTTTTCCTTCATGTATTCCTCGGCTGTCTGTTGGGCGATGGGCAAGACGGTGTCACTTCCTTTGATGCGTTGGGCGCATAAGTTTTGGACGGGGATGAGCATTGTGCTAATCACAACAAGGGGTAAAAGTTTCAATCTCATAATTGATAATGGGTTATTATTGTGCTGCAAAATAAGCGGTCGCATGTTTCATAGGCATTACAAAATGATGTGTATGTGCGGATGTAACGGGAATGTAACAGGAATGAAATAAATCTTTCAACTTATGGAAACATGTTTTTAATGTTTGTATCCTACTTTTGCCCCCGGAAAATTATCATCAAACTATGAACCAATGAGAAGGATTTTTGAGAGAATTATTGAAGGAGTCTTGGCTTGTAGCGGATTTGTGACGAGTGTCACTATTGTGCTCATCGTGTTGTTCTTGTTCTCAGAGGCCATGGGCTTGTTCAGCAGCAAGGTTGTGGAGGATGGGTATGTGTTGGCCCTTCATAAGGACAATGAGGTGGACGAAATGTCTCCGGAACAGATAAAGAATGTATTTGATAGTGAGATTGCGAATTGGAAGGAGTTGGGCGGACAGGACATGCCCATTGTGCTGTTCCGCTTGGAGGATGCCGAACGTTACTTCACCGAGGAGCAGTTGGGCGAAGGATACGAGAAGGCTGGTGAGTGCATCACTGGTTTGGTGGAGCGTACACCGGGCATTGTGGCGTTTGTGCCGCGTCAATTCATTACCCGTCCGGATGCAGTGCATCTGGTGAAGGACAACACTATATCGCTGAAAGATGTGTTTGCGGGCGCCGAGTGGTTTCCTACGGCTACGCCCGCTCCTTTGTTCGGCTTCCTGCCTTTGATAACGGGCACGTTGTGGGTCAGTCTTTTTGCCATCTTGATAGCCTTGCCTTTCGGACTGGCGGTGGCCATCTATATGAGCGAGGTGGCCAATCGCAGGGTCCGTGATGTGCTGAAGCCGGTCATCGAGTTGCTGAGTGGCATACCTTCCGTGGTTTACGGTTTTTTCGGATTGATAGTCATCGTTCCTTTGCTTCAACAGGTGTTTGACCTTCCGGTGGGCGAGAGTGGCTTGGCGGGAAGCATTGTGCTGGCCATCATGGCGTTGCCTACCATCATTACCGTAACGGAAGATGCCATGCGCAATTGTCCCCGGGCCATGCGTGAGGCCAGTCTGGCATTAGGCGCTTCGCAGTGGCAGACTATCTATAAAGTGGTGATACCTTACTCTATTTCGGGCATCACGTCGGGGGTGGTGTTGGGTATCGGGCGTGCCGTGGGCGAGACTATGGCCGTGCTGATGGTGACGGGCAATGCGGCGGTGATACCGACGTCTATCTTGGAGCCGTTGCGTACCATCCCTGCCACGATAGCCGCCGAGCTGGGCGAGGCTCCGGCTGGAGGCGCGCACTATGCGTCGTTGTTCCTGTTGGGTGTGGTGCTGTTTTTTATCAGTCTGATTATCAACTTTACGGTGGAGGCGGTGTCCAGACGCAGCAGATAAAGATAGGAGACAGGCGTTGTCTTTCTTTGGAGAAGACGATGCCTTTTCTTGGAGAAGGGGACGCCTTCTCGAGAAGTTGCCAACAAAAGCTAATTATAAAAGAAAACAGATATGTCTATAAATCGAAAACGTCTTTCCCAGCACATTGCTTTCGGGATATTTCGTTTGCTGAGCCTGAGTGTGGTATTGGTGTTGTTTGCCATCCTTTTCTTTATTATATATAAAGGTATAGGGGTTATCAATTGGGATTTCCTTACTACGGCTCCTACGGATGGTATGACCGCGGGCGGCATTTGGCCCGCCATTGTGGGTACTTTTTACTTAATGATAGGAAGCGCCTTGTTCGCCTTTCCGATAGGCGTGATGAGTGGCGTTTACATGAATGAATATGCCCCCAAGAAAGGATGGATTGTGAGGTTTATCCGGGTGATGACCAATAACTTGAGCGGCATTCCTTCCATTGTGTTCGGTTTGTTCGGCATGGCTTTGTTTGTCAACTGGCTCGATTTTGGCGATAGCATCTTGGCTGGTTCGCTCACGTTGGGCTTGCTCAGCTTGCCTTTGGTCATCCGCACGACGGAAGAGGCGCTGAAGGCCATCCCCGACAGTATGCGCGAGGGAAGCCGTGCGCTGGGCGCCACGAAATTGCAAACCATCTGGCACGTCATTCTCCCCATAGGTATGCCCAACATTATTACGGGATTGATTTTGGCATTGGGCCGTGTGTCGGGCGAGACGGCTCCCATCCTCTTCACCTGCGCGGCTTATTTCCTGCCTCAGCTTCCGGAGAGCATTTTCGACCAATGTATGGCTTTGCCCTATCATTTATACGTGATTTCTACCAGCGGCACGGACATCGATGCCCAGCTCCCCATCGCCTACGGGACGGCTTTGGTGCTGATTGTCATTATCCTGCTGGTGAACTTGCTGGCCAATGCCCTGCGCAAGTATTTTGAGAATAAAGTAAAGTCTAATTAATATACTGATATGCTGATGTCTCAAGAGGACGTGTCAAAATGAACGTTATCTCTCAACTTGATACACCTTATCAACACATTGGCACATTAAATGTTTATGAAGAATATAATCGAAACTCGCGACGTGAACTTCTGGTATGGTGATTTCCATGCCTTGAAAGGTATTAGTATGGACATTGAGGAGAAATCCGTGGTGGCCTTTATCGGTCCTTCAGGATGTGGCAAGTCCACTTTCCTGCGTCTGTTGAACCGTATGAACGACCTTATCCCCGACACCCGTCTGGAGGGAAGCATCCTGATAAACGGGCAGGACATCTATGGGAAAGGCGTGAAAGTGGATGAATTGCGCAAGAATGTGGGAATGGTGTTTCAACGTCCCAACCCCTTTCCCAAGAGCATCTTTGAGAATGTGGCCTATGGCCTGCGTGTGAACGGGGTGACCGATAATGGCTTTATCCGCCAGCGTGTGGAGGAGAGCCTGCGCGGAGCGGCTTTATGGGATGAGGTAAAGGACAAGCTGAAGGAATCCGCTTATGCCCTTTCCGGAGGCCAGCAACAACGCCTTTGCATTGCGCGTGCCATGGCCGTGTCGCCTTCGGTGCTGCTCATGGACGAACCGGCCTCGGCACTCGACCCTATTTCTACGACGAAGGTAGAGGAGCTGATACACGAGTTGAAGAACGACTATACCATCGTTATCGTGACGCACAACATGCAGCAAGCCGCCCGTGTGAGTGACAAGACCGCATTCTTCTACATGGGGCAGATGGTGGAGTATGGCGACACGAAAGGTATCTTTACCAATCCCCAAAGGGAACAGACGCAAAATTATATTACCGGACGTTTCGGTTGACTCGTGGATTTTGCTTAACTTTGAGGCGGGAAATGATAATTTATCGCACGGAGTGCGTTTTTATGAAGAACCGGCAATCGGCTCCCCTCCTTCCGGAAGAAGGGAGTCCGGTCAATCATATTCAGTTATACACATACTTGATTTACAGAATTAGTAACTAAAACGATATGACATTATGGTAAAATTCATCGAAAGTGAACTTGTCCTTCTTAAGAAAGAAATAGATGAAATGTGGACGTTGGTGTACAACCAATTGGATCGTGCGGGCGAGTCGGTGCTTACACTCGACCGTGAATTGGCCCGGCAAGTGCTGGTGCACGAGCGTCGTGTCAACGCGTTCGAGTTGAAGATTGATAGCGATGTGGAGGATATCATAGCCCTCTATACGCCTGTGGCTATAGACTTGCGTTTCGTGCTGGCCATGCTGAAAATCAATACCAACTTGGAGCGTTTGGGCGACTTTGCCGAAGGTATAGCCCGCTTCGCGATAGAGGAAAAAGAGCTGACGCTGGATGCCGACCTCATCAAGAACCTTCGTTTGGAGGAGATGATACGCCAGATGCTCGACATGTTCGAGCAGGCAAAGCGCGCCTTGCAGGAAGAAAACCAGGAGCTGGCTACTTCCGTTTTCGCCAAGGACCAGTTGCTGGACGAAATCAATGCCGATGCCTCCCGCTTGTTGGCCGATTACATAACGAAGCATCCCGAGAGCGCTTTGTCTTGTCTGAATTTGGCCAGCGTGTTTCGCAAACTGGAACGTGCGGGCGACCACATCACCAATATAGCCGAAGAAATCGTGTTCTACATTGACGCTAAGGTGCTGAAACACCATAAGAATGTGGATGAGGGATATCCAAAGGATTGAGCGGATGACCCTATAGGGATGTTTTCACGGAGGCGGTAACATATTTATAGATTCTGGCGGATTTTGGCTAATAAAGTCAAAAAAATCATAGAATATATGTTATAAGACATGTTTTTTTATTTGGCTGGTTTACTTAAAAGGGTCTATATTTGCACCGTTATCCTGAAAACAATCTTTTTACCTTAAAAAAAAACTAATACCTATTGAAAACTGGAAGCGGGACTTTGTGAAAAGTTTCGCTTTTTTGTGTCTATACGGAACCCTTTTCTTATCTTTGCCGGCGGATTATTTATTTGGATTATGTTTTCTGGAATAGTAGAAGAATGTGCCACGCTGGTGGCTATGGTGAAAGAACAGGAGAACGTGCATTTCACCTTTAAATGCTCTTTTGTAGATGAGTTGAAGATTGACCAAAGCGTTTCGCACAACGGCGTATGTCTGACGGTCGTTTCTATCAAGGACGATACCTATACCGTCACTGCCATGAAAGAGACACTGGAGCGCTCCAATCTGGGGCTGCTTCAGGCGGGCGACGAAGTGAATGTGGAACGTAGCATGATGATGAACGGACGGTTGGACGGACACATCGTGCAGGGACATGTGGACCAGACTGCCGTCTGCACGGCCGTGGAGGATGCCGGGGGAAGCTATTATTTCACCTTCCGTTACGCTTTTGACAAGGAGATGGCCAAGCGGGGATACATCACGGTGGACAAAGGCTCGGTAACCGTGAACGGAGTGAGCCTGACGGTATGCAACCCCACGGACAACACCTTCCAGGTAGCCATCATTCCTTACACCTTTGAGCATACCAATTTCCATGCCGTCGGGGTGGGGAGCGTGGTGAACATCGAGTTCGACATCATAGGAAAGTATATCAGCCGGATGATTCAGTATAAATGATATGGACTTTTTAGCATTGGCGCAGAGCCGCCAGAGTGACCGGGCCTACGAGAAGCGTCCGGTAGAACGGGAAAAACTGGAGCGTATCCTTCGGGCGGCTTGTCTGGCTCCTTCGGCTTGCAATGCCCAGCCATGGAAGTTTGTGGTAGTGGATGACCCCGAACTTGCGGTGAAGGTAGGGCGTGCCACGGCCGGATTGGGCATGAACAAGTTTGCGAAGGACGCCCCCGTACACATATTGGTTGTGGAAGAGCCGATGAACATCACCTCCTTTCTCGGGGCGAAGATAAAGGACAAGTATTTCCCTCTGATAGACATCGGCATAGCCGCCGCGCACATCACGCTGGCCGCCGAGAGCGAGGGGCTGGGGTCGTGCATCCTGGGCTGGTTTGACGAGAAGGAAATAAAGAGACTGGCAGGCATCCCCGCGGGCAAACGTCTCTTGCTGGACATCACCGTCGGCTATGCCGCAAAGCCCAAGCGCAAGAAGTCGCGCAAGCCGGTGGAGAAGACCGTTTCGTTCAATCATTATTAAGAAAAGGATTTTTCCGTAATTTTGCGGGCGTAAAACAAAAAAGATGACCCTGACAGAACTGCAACAACACTATGCCTCCCATCCCAACGTGGAGGCGATGAACCGTCTGCTGGACGATGCCGCGATAAGGCACATATATACCGGAGGCCTATGCGCTTCGGCTCCCTCTTTCTTCGCTTCCGTAGTGGTGGGGCGCAGGAAGGAGCCGCTTGTCTTCGTATTGGACGACCTGGAGGCTGCCGGCTATTTCTATCACGACCTGGTGCAGGTGCTGGGCGATGAACGGGTGCTGTTCCTGCCTTCGTCCTTCAGGCGGGCCGTCAAGTACGGACAGAAGGACGCCGCCAACGAGATACTGCGTACCGAGGTGCTGGGCCGGCTTCAGAAGGCGGACACGGACGTGTGTGTGGTGACCTGTCCGGACGCCTTGGCCGAGAAGGTGGTTTCGCGAGGCGAACTGGAGGACAAGACGCTGACGCTTCATGCGGGCGAACAGGTGGACATGGCCTTTGTGACGGAGGTGCTCCAAAGCTACGGCTTCGAACGTACGGATTACGTGTACGAGCCGGGACAATACGCCGTGCGCGGAAGCATTGTCGACGTGTTCTCCTTCTCCAGCGAATATCCCTTCCGCATCGACTTCTTCGGGGACGAGGTGGAGAGCCTGCGCACGTTCGAGGTGGAGAGCCAGTTGTCCAGGGAGAAGCGGGAGAGCGTTGTCATCGTGCCCGACCTTAGCGCCGGCCTCTCCGGGAAGGGGACGGGAGGCATGGTGTCCTTCCTCGACTTCCTGCCGCCCCACACCCTGCTGGCCATGCGCGATTTCCTGTGGCTGCGCGAACGCATACAGCAGGTGCACGACGAAGCTCTGACCCCACAGGCCGTCGCCGCCCGCGAGGCGGAAGAGAACGGAGACATCTCGCTGGAGGGCAAACTCATAGACGGCGAGGAGTTCGCACGGCGGGCCTTGGACTTCCGCCGGTGGGAGTTCGGCGCGAAGCCTACAGGAACTCCGGATGCCGCCCTTGCCTTCGACACGGTCGCCCAGCCCATATTCCACAAGAATTTCGACCTCGTTGCCCGCAGCTTTGCCGGATACCTGGCCCAAGGCTACACCATCTACATATGCAGCGACAGCACGAAACAGACCGAACGCATCCGCGCCATCTTCGAGGACAGGGGAGACAACGTCACCTTCCGCGCTGTGGAGAAGACACTGCACGAAGGCTTCGCGGACAACACCCTGCGCATGTGCGTATTCACCGACCACCAGCTGTTCGACCGCTTCCACAAGTATAACCTCAAGAGCGACAAGGCGCGCGGCGGCAAGGTGGCCCTCTCCTTGAAAGAGCTGAACCAATTCACGCCGGGCGACTACGTGGTACATACCGACCATGGCATAGGACGCTTCGCGGGACTGGTGCGCATACCCAACGGGAACACCACCCAGGAGGTGATGAAGCTGGTGTACCAGAACGACGACGTGGTGTTCGTGTCCATACACTCCCTGCACAAGGTCTCCAAATATAAAGGCAAGGAAGGGGAGGCGCCCCGGCTCAACAAGCTGGGCACAGGAGCCTGGGAAAAGCTGAAGGACCGCACCAAGAAAAAAATCAAGGACATCGCCCGCGACCTCATACGCCTGTACTCCCGACGGCGCGAGGAGAAAGGCTTCCGGTTCAGCCCCGACAGCTTCCTCCAACGCGAGCTGGAGGCTTCCTTCCTCTACGAAGACACACCCGACCAAAGCAAGGCCACCGCGGAAGTGAAGGCGGACATGGAGAGCGCGCGACCCATGGACCGCCTGGTGTGCGGCGACGTGGGCTTCGGCAAGACCGAAGTCGCCATACGGGCGGCGTTCAAGGCCGTGTGCGACAACAAGCAGGTGGCCGTGCTGGTGCCCACCACCGTATTGGCCTACCAGCACTACCAGACGTTTAAAGAGCGGCTGAAAGGCTTCCCCTGCAGGGTGGAGTACCTGAGCCGGGCACGTACGGCAGCGCAGGCCCGAGCCGTCATCAAAGGGCTGGCCGCAGGCGAGGTCAACATCCTTATAGGCACGCACCGCATACTTGGAAAAGACGTCATATTCAAGGACCTGGGGCTGCTCGTCATCGACGAGGAGCAGAAGTTCGGCGTCAGCGTGAAGGAAAAGCTCAGGCAGATGAAGGTCAACGTGGATACACTCACCATGACCGCGACGCCCATACCGCGCACCCTGCAGTTCTCCCTCATGGGCGCCCGCGACCTCAGCGTCATACAGACGCCGCCCCCCAACCGCTATCCCATACAGACGGAAGTGCACACCTTCAACGAAGAGGTCATCACCGACGCCATCAACTTCGAGATGAGCCGCAACGGGCAGGTGTTCTTCGTCAACAACCGCATATCCAACCTACAGGAACTGAAGGACATGATCGTGCGCAACATTCCCGACTGCCGCGTGTGCGTGGGCCACGGACAGATGGAGCCTGCCGAGCTGGAGAAAATCATATTCGACTTCGTGAACTACGACTACGACGTGCTGCTGGCCACCACCATCATAGAAAGCGGCGTGGACATACCCAACGCCAACACCATCATCATCAACCAGGCGCAGAACTTCGGCCTCAGCGACCTGCACCAGATGCGCGGACGCGTGGGACGCAGCAATCGGAAAGCCTTCTGCTACCTGCTGGCCCCGCCCCTGTCCGGACTCAACCCCGAGGCCAGACGGCGGCTGCAGGCCATCGAGAACTTCAGCGACTTGGGCAGCGGCATACACATAGCCATGCAGGACCTCGACATACGCGGCGCGGGAAACATGCTCGGCGCCGAGCAGAGCGGCTTCATTGCCGACCTGGGATACGAAACCTACCAGAAGATACTCACCGAAGCCGTGCACGAGCTGAAGAACGATGAGTTCGCCGAACTGATGGCCGACGGGCAGCAGACGGCGGACGGCACAGGCCACATCACCGGCGAGCAGTTCGTCACCGAGTGCCAGGTGGAGAGCGACCTCGAGCTGCTACTGCCCGCCGACTACGTCACCGGAAGCAGCGAGCGCATGCTCCTCTACCGCGAACTCGACAGCCTGACGCTGGACGCCGAGGTGGACGCCTTCAAGGCACGGCTGGAGGACCGCTTCGGACCCCTGCCACACGAAACCGAAGAACTGCTGCGCATAGTGCCCCTGCGGCGCGTGGCAGCCCGCCTCGGAGCCGAGAAAGTGTCCCTCAAGGCAGGGCGCATGACACTTTACCTCGTAAATAATGCCGAAAGCCCATACTACCAGAGCCAGGCTTTCGGCAAACTTATCGCCTACATGATGAAGTACACCCGCCGGTGCGACCTGCGCGAGCAGAACGGACGGCGTTCCCTGCTGGTGAAGGACGTCACCACCGTAGGCGAGGCCGTCGGCGTGCTGCAGGAAATGCTCGCCATGGATTGTCCGCCGGACTAAGCCAGCGGGTTGTTCGACTCGCCCTCACCCGGCGTGGTCGTCGTGCCGCCGCCTTCCTCTTCCTCATCGTCGTCCGGCGTGGTCGGCGTGACGCCCACATACACGGTGCTCTCCAGCGTGCGGGGCGTCTTCAGCAGCTTGCCGCCCGAACTGGCGTACTGCGTGGCGATGCGCAGCGTGTACGTGCCGGCCTCCAGCGACGCGGGCAGGTAGAACACCAGCTTCTTAGGCTCGTTGACGGCTATCATCGCCGGGTCGACGCGCGTCTCCCCACCTTCTTCGTCCACCAAGCAGATGCCCACGGCGGGGTCGTCGCCCACCAGCTTGAGGTAGTTGCCCTCCACCGTGAAGGGATAGCCCGGCGTGGCGGTGCGGTCCGTGGCGCGCGTGGCGGCGTCGGTCGTGCCGCTGACGTACATCACGTCCGACTTGTCGCCCAACACGTTGACCGTGGTGTTGCGGATGGCCTCGCGCCAGTCGGCACCCTGCGCGATGGTGATGTTCAGCTGGTTCACCTGCGGGTTCCATGAGGCTCCCGCCCGTCCCTTGGGCGACGCCACGGCGGAGAACAGGCCGTTGCTGACGCGCATGCCGTTCAGCGTAAGCCGCTGGATGGTGCGGTGCTCCAGCTTCACCACAGCCTCTACCGTCTCCCGTTCCAACCCGGGGTTGACGGACATCATTTCGGAGATGACACGGTCGAAGTCGGCCGTGCCGTTGGACACCAATACAAATCGCTTGTCACCCTCTTCCTTGGTGAGGGGATTGTCTACGCTCTGGACATTGAGCGTGTACTTGATTTCATCACTCATAGTTCATTTTATTTATAAGTTAAACAATAGTCCCGCTCCGGAAGGTGGTTATCACTCCGCTCGGTGTGGGGCCTGCTTGGGGCGGGTCGGGGACGGGTATGAAAAATGGAGTGGAATGACGGGGCCGGTTAGGGTAGGGTTTGTTTCACGGATGTCATCCGGCAAAATCCCCGACATTCACTCCATATTATATAAGCTAATCAGATTGCTTTATACTAAATGGGAATTTAGTGCAACGGAGTGCGCTTTAATAAAGAATATGGTAATGAGGGTGTGCGAAATGTGGCAGTAACTGAACTCTCCTCCTTCGGGAAGGAGGAGTACCCGTAAGGGGGAGGTGGTAGGAGAAACATGCCGCGTAAGCGACTCCTATTCTATATAATGTAAATAGGCCGAACCATTCTTGTCCTACCACCCCGCCCGTTGGGCACCCCTCCTTCGGGAAGGAGGGGAGTTTGTTATCATTCACTTTAGGCATATAAATTCCCATTTATAGTATAAAATCAATTTTGTTCACTTACTTATAGTCAGAACGGGTTTTCCCTTCCCCGCTGTACTTCGACGCGTATGCCGAACTTGCCGTCCTGTGACTTCAGCTCGAAGGCGCCTTTGAAGTTGTTGCGCTGCCACGGCAGGGCCGAGGGGTTGTAGACGCGCCGTCCGTCCTTGTCGTACTCGCCATAGGTGTTCAGCCTCCACCCGTTCCGCAGGCGGAAGCTGCCCATCTGCAGGTTGTCCGCCGCGCCGCCGAAGCCGAACCCCGTCAGCCCGAAGGGGTTGCGGGTGTAGTAGGGCGTGCCGCCGGTGGAGAACATGTGGCTCAGTCCGGACGAGTAGGTCACGTCGGGGCTGAGGCGGAACAGGCGGCTGTAGTCCTTGCTGGCGTCGGGGACGGTGAGGCGGTAGCTGGACAGGTCGGGGGCGGGGGCGTCCATGAGTCCGCGCATGTCTATGAGGAAGCCGTCCACGCTGTGTGTCCCTTCGGGGATGGCGGCTCCGCGCATGGGTGGCGTGGCTCCGTCCGCGAGTCCCAGCGTGTCGGCGGCCGTCTCGGTTTGCCCGTACAGGGCGGCCGTGCTTGTGGCGAGCAGCAGGATGAGGATGTAACGTTTCATGTCGGCTTTGCTGTTTTGCTTTTGGTGTCCAAAGGTACGTCTTTTTTTATTATCCGCGCCATTCTGTCCCGTATTTTTCCTCTTGTCCCGCTAAAAAAACGCGGCATGCCTTTGTATTTGGATTGTTTTTTATACTTTTGCCGCATGTTTGTAAATATGTTACCGTTATGACAGACCCCATTTACAGCCCGTGCGCGGACCGCTACCAGTCGGGCATGAAATACCGCCGCGCCGGCCGGAGCGGCATCCTGCTGCCGGAAATCTCCCTGGGCCTGTGGCACAACTTCGGGGACGTGGACACGCTCTCCGGAAGCCGCCGCAAGCTGCACCACGCGTTCGACCGCGGCATCACCCACTTTGACCTGGCCAACAACTACGGTCCCTCGGACGGCAGCGCGGAGGAGACGTTCGGCCGCATCATGAAGTCCTCCTTCGCCCCCTACCGTGACGAGCTGTTCATTTCCACCAAGGCGGGGCACGACATGTGGCCCGGCCCGTATGGCACGTGGGGTTCGCGCAAGTCGCTCATGGCCAGTCTGGACCAGAGCCTGCGGCGCATGAACCTGGAGTATGTGGACGTCTTCTACTCGCACCGCTACGACCCCGACACGCCGCTGGAGGAGACGATGCAGGCGCTGGTGGACATCGTGCGGCAGGGCAAGGCGCTGTATGCGGGTATCTCGAAGTATCCTTACGAGGCCGCCCAGGAGGCTTACCGGTACCTGCGCGGGCACGACGTGCCCTGCCTGCTGTACCAGGGGCGCTACAACCTGTTCTGCCAGGACCCCGCCCGGGAGCACATCCTGGAGCAGGCGCGCGAGCAGGGAGCGGGCTTCATCGCCTTTTCGCCGCTTGCGCAGGGGCTTCTCACGTCGAAGTACCTGCACGGCATCCCCGACGGCTCGCGCATGGCCCGCGGCGGCTTCCTCAAGCCCGCGGCGCTTACACCCGAAGTCCTTGCCCGCATACGGAGGCTGAACGACATCGCCTTGCGGCGCGGGCAGACGCTGGCCGAGATGGCGCTTGCCTGGCTGCTGAAGGACGGGCTGGTGACGTCGGTCATCGTGGGCGCCAGCTCCGTGGAGCAGTTGGATGACAACCTCAAGGCGCTGGACAACACCTCTTTCAGTGAAGAGGAACTGAATGACATAAACGGGGCGCTGGGCTGAGGCTTCCCTTCCAATTACCGTATGATATGACACGCAAACGTACACCGCTGATAGGGGAATCGTATCTGGTTCCCTTCGTTCTGATTATATCCCTGTTCTTCCTGTGGGGGTTTGCCCACGCCATCCTCGATGTGCTGAACAAGCACTTCCAGGAGCTTCTGCACATCACCAAGACCCGTTCCGCCATGATACAGGCCATGATGTATCTGGGCTACTTTGTCATGGCCGTCCCCGCGGGGCTGTTCATCACCCGCTTCGGGTACCGCAAGGGGGTGGTGTTCGGGCTGCTCCTCTATGGGGTGGGGTCGTTCATCTTCATCCCCGGCCAGCACTACCTGTCGTTCAACGTCTTCCTGTCGGCCCTCTTCGTCATCGGGTGTGGCCTCACGTTTCTGGAGACTGCCGCCAACCCTTACGCCACCGAGCTGGGCCCCAAGGAGACTGCCGCCAGCCGCCTGAACTTCGCGCAGTCGTTCAACGGCCTGGGCTGTATCTGCGCTCCCATCCTTACGGGCTTGCTGCTGTTCTCCGACGACGGCGGGCGGGGCGGCGGCAACGTGGCTTTGCCCTACGTGTGCATGGGCGTGGTGGTGTTGCTGGTGGCGTTGGTGTTCTCCCGCGTCCGGCTGCCCGAGATAGAGCACGAGCGCGAAGTGGACGCCGAGGGGCACGCCGTGGGCTTGTGGTCGCACCGGCTTTTCGTGTACGGGCTGCTGGCGCTGTTCGCTTACGAGGTAGGTGAGATTTCCATCAACAGCTTCTTTATCAACTACGTGGTGGAGCAGGGGTGGATGCACGCGCGTGAGGCGTCGTGGGTGCTGTCGTTCGGCGGGTTGGGGCTGTTCATGCTCGGCCGCTTCGCGGGCAGCTGGATCATGCGTAGTGTCCGTGCGGAGAAGCTGCTGTTCGTGTGCGCCTCGGGTGTGGTTCTCACTACGGCTCTTGTGCTGCTCGACGCGGGCGTCGTGTCGCTGGCGGCCCTTCTTTGCGGATACGCCTTCGAAGCCATCATGTTTCCTACGATTTTCGCCTTGTCGGTCCGCGGGCTGGGCGTCCACACCAAGCGTGCCTCCTCGTTCCTGATGATGACCCCCGTGGGTGGCGTGGCGGGTCCTCTTCTGATGGGTCTGGTGGCCGACCGCAGCAACATGGTGCTGTCGTTCGCGGTGCCTTTCGTGGCGTATGTTGTCGTATGGTTTTATGCCCGTCACATGCTTTCCGTGTCGCGCCGCGCGGCCCATGTGGCTGATTAGACCGCATATGGCAAAAAAGATTTGTCCATATGCTTGCATCATTACTATAAATAGTTTACTTTTGTGGGGTGTATCGTAAAAGTGAAGCGCACGCTGTGTGGCGCTTAAAATATAGGCAAAGATGAAAAGAGTGTTAGTTACCGGAGGTGCCGGGTTTATAGGTACCCATCTGTGCCGCCGGCTCTTGAATGAAGGATGCCATGTGATATGTCTGGACAACCTGTTCACAGGTTCGGAGCGGAACATCGCCCTCTTGCGGGACAATCCTCATTTTGAGTTCGTGTTGCATGATGTCGTGACCCCTTTCGAAGCCCGTGACATAGACGAAATATACAACTTGGCTTGTCCCGCTTCGCCGGTTTATTATCAGTATGACGCCATAAAAACGATAAAGACCGCCGTGATGGGTGTCATCAACATGCTCGACCTGGCCGTGAAAAACAGGGCCAGGCTGCTGCAGGCGTCGACGAGCGAAGTGTATGGCGACCCCGCCGTACATCCGCAGGGTGAAGGCTACTGGGGAAACGTGAACCCCATAGGCATCCGCTCGTGTTATGACGAGGGCAAGCGTTGCGGCGAGACGTTGTGTATGGACTATCACCGCCAGACCGGCGTGCGCATCAAGATTATCCGCATCTTCAACACCTATGGCCCCTACATGTTGCCTAATGACGGGAGGGTGGTTTCCAACTTTATCGTACAGGCGCTGCAAGGCGAACCGATAACGATTTACGGCACGGGTGAGCAGACACGCAGTTTCCAATATGTGGATGACCTGATAGAAGGCATGATACGGATGATGGATACGGACGATAACTTTACCGGGCCGGTAAACATAGGAAATCCGGGTGAGTTCACCATACTGGATCTGGCGCGTAAGGTGATTGAAATGACCGGTTCCAAATCGGGGATAGTCTTCAAGCCTTTGCCTCATGACGACCCCAAACAACGCAAGCCGGACATATCGCTTGCACGGAAGGTGTTGGATTGGGAACCGAAAATCCCGCTTGACGAGGGATTGCGTTACGTGATAGATTATTTCAAGGAACGGTGCTGACCTTCCTGCAAGCAAACAGAACCAGCCAATAATAACCCCTAAAAAATAGAACGATGACGGACATGAATATTAATCCTTCGGAATACAAGATTCTGGTTGTCGATGACGTGATGTCTAATCTCATGTTGTTGAAAGTGCTCCTTACAAACGAGAAGTTTGGAATAATGACGGCCTCCAACGGACGCCAGGCCATTGAAATGACCCGGAACGAGAAGCCGGATTTGTTGCTGCTGGATGTCATGATGCCCGACTTAAGCGGCTTTGAGGTGGCGAAAACGCTGAAAAGCGACCCTCAGACAAGCGATGTGCCTATCATTTTCCTTACGGCTCTCAACAGTACGGCCGACATAGTGAAAGGCTTCGAGGCGGGTGGAAACGACTTCATATCCAAACCTTTCAACAAGGAGGAGCTTATCACACGCATTTACCATCAGATGTCACTGGTGGCCGCCAAGCGCCTTCTGGATGATAAGAACAGGGAACTGGAGCGCATCAACTCAGGACGTAACCAGCTATACTCCATCATCGCCCACGACCTCCGTTCGCCTATCGGCTCCATCAAAATGGTGTTGAACATGCTGTTGCTCAACCTTGGCGCGGATAAAATAGGCAAGGATATGCACGAATTGCTTGTCACCGCCAACCAAACGACGGAAGACGTCTTTTCACTGCTGGACAACCTGCTGAAGTGGAGCAAAAGCCAGACAGGGCAGCTCGCGTTATTGCCTCAGGAAGTGGACCTCGCGGAGATACTGAACGGCGTATTGGAGATTTTCAAACTGGTGGGCGACATGAAGCAAATAGGGCTGGAGGTAAAATCGTGCGGTCCGTTGATGGTGAACGCCGACATTGATACGATGAAGACCGTAATACGCAACCTGCTTAGCAATGCTTACAAGTTCAGTTCTGCCGGTACAAAAATCATTGTGTCGTTGGAAAAGAAAGACGGCATGGCGGTGATGCACGTCACGGACCAAGGCTGCGGCATCAGCGCGGAGAACCAACTTAAACTGATGAACCCCGAAACGGCTTACACCACATACGGGACAAAGAATGAGGAAGGGTCGGGACTGGGCTTGTTGCTCTGCAAGGACTTCATCACACGCAACGGAGGAAAAATCTGGTTCACTTCAACCGAAGGCGCAGGCTCGACTTTCAGCATCGCTCTTCCTTTGGCTTAGCGGCAATCGTGTGAAGGAGGCTGATACCCCCGTAAAATGACGAAAGGCAAGCGGCCGTCTTACCGGCTACTTGCCTTGTGGTGGTGATTCCGCTGCGATTCGAACGCAGGACCCACGCCTTAGAAGGGCGTTGCTCTATCCAGCTGAGCTACGGAACCAGCCTTAATTGCGGTGCAAAAGTAGCGCTTTTTTGTTTATGGTGCAAATATTCTGCTTGAAAACTTATAGGAAATGCACGATTCGCTTGCCGGAATAAGCGGCTCAAGTCACAAAACTATGACATCCGGAATATTTTTATGCGACAACTATGCTATATTAATGGTAGAAATGCCTAACTTTGCAGAAATTTAATAAATAGGTAATATCTATTATACAATGAGCGAAAAAGCACCCTTTCTGGTATTCTCGGGAACAAACTCGCGATACCTTGCAGAGAAAATCTGCGCAAGCCTGAATTGCCCGTTAGGACAAATGAACATCACTCACTTTGCCGATGGTGAGTTTGCGGTATCTTACGAAGAATCAATTCGCGGAGCCAACGTATTTTTGGTACAGTCCACCTTCCCGAATTCGGATAATCTGATGGAATTGTTGCTTATGGTTGATGCGGCCAAACGGGCTTCGGCCAAGACCATCAATGCGGTAGTCCCTTATTTCGGATGGGCCCGTCAGGACAGAAAAGACAAGCCGCGTGTATCTATCGGAGCCAAGCTGGTGGCCGATTTGCTTTCCGTGGCCGGCATAGACCGTCTGATAACCATGGATCTGCATGCGGACCAGATACAAGGTTTTTTCAATATCCCGGTAGACCATTTGTATGCGTCCGCCGTATTTCTGCCCTATATCCAGTCGTTGAACTTGGAGGATTTGGTCATAGCCACGCCTGATGTCGGAGGGTCGAAGCGCGCCAGTACATTCTCGAAATATCTGGGTGTGCCTTTGGTATTGTGTAACAAGTCGCGTGAGAAAGCCAATGAAGTGGCGTCTATGCAGATTATAGGTGATGTGAAAGGCAAGAATGTGGTGCTGATAGATGATATTGTAGACACGGCCGGCACCATTACGAAAGCGGCCGACCTGATGTTGTCCGCCGGGGCAAAATCGGTCCGTGCCATTGCCAGCCATTGTGTCATGTCCGATCCGGCTTCGTTCCGCGTGCAGGAATCCGGCTTGACGGAGATGGTGTTTACGGACAGCATTCCTTATTCTAAGAAATGCGCGAAAGTCAAGCAACTCAGCATTGCCGACATGTTTGCCGAAACTATCAGAAGAGTGGTGGAGAATAAGTCTATAAGTTCCCAATATCTGATTTAAGATTGGTATTGAACGGAAGAAAGCGGATGGCGATGGGTTCCCGGTTTTGGCTCAACGCCATCCTTTTTTTGCGGTGACTTTTCTCTCCCGTCTTTTCCTTCAGCCAATGCTTACAATGCTCCGGCGCCGCTTGGCAAATCTGTTGGGCATCCCTTTGAAGATACGGCGTTTTCATTGCAAAAGCCGTGAAACAGCCTGTATTATTCCTCCGGATTTCATCCGTATGTGGGCGAGTTTTCGTATCTTTGCCAACCCATAAAGACTAATTAAAAACGAGATAATATTTTATGGATACAAACAACAAGTACATTACAGTGGCATATAAGTTGTATGCCATTGAAGAGGGTGAGCGCGAATTGATTGAAGAAGCTACCGCAGCGCATCCTTTCCAATTTATTTCCGGTTTGGGACTGACACTTGAAGCCTTTGAGAAAGAGCTGAAAGATTTGCGCTCGGGCGACAAGTTCGATTTCACCATTGCTGTGGCTGACGCTTATGGCGAATACGACGAGGACCATGTCATCGACCTGCCTAAGGACATTTTCCTGATTGACGGCAAGTTCGACAATGAGCGGATTGTGGAGGGTGCCATCATTCCGTTGTTGTCCGAGGATGGGCGGCAATTCAACGGCAGTGTGGTAAAAGTGAAAGACGATGTGGTGGTCATGGACATGAACCATCCGCTGGCAGGGTGTGACTTGAATTTTGTGGGTGAAGTCGTGACTAACCGTCCCGCTACGAATGAAGAACTGGCTGAAGCCGCCCGCATGATGAGTGGCGGTTGCGGCGGATGTGGTGGCGGATGCTGTAGTGACGGCGACTGCGAAGAAGGCGGTTGCGGCGGATGTTGCCATTGATTTGCAAATGATAATTTAGAAGCCCCCTCAACTCCCCCCGTGGGGGAGCTATTTATTCAAAGCCTCCCCCACGGGGGGAGGTCTGGTGGGGGCTAAATTCCCATTTGTTTATGTTACGGATTTCCCTTTTCCTTCTGTTCGTGTTCATCAGGTGTTCGATGGCATGTCCTTGCACTTCAGCTGTTGTATCCGGACGGGTCACACCGGACGGACGGCCTTTGTTGTGGAAACACCGCGACACGGATTTTCTGCAAAATCATGTGGTGTACGTCCGGGGCGGACGCTATGACTTCATTGCAGTGGTGAACAGTGCCGATTATCATCTGAAAAAGGAGGCGTGGATAGGAGTGAATTCTGCCGGCTTTGCTTTGATGAATACGCAAAGCTACAACCTGGCGGATGTGAAGGACGGGGAAGAACGGGGCGTAGCCAACGGGCGTGTCATTCATCAGGCGTTGGCGATATGCGCCACGGTAGATGATTTCCGGCATTACTTGGATACAATCCGGAAGCCCAGCGGGTTAGAAGCTAATTTCGGAGTCATAGACGCGCAGGGCGGGGCGGTGATGTTCGAGGTGGATGACGAAAAATATACGGTTTATGACGCCAACGATCCGCAGGCGGCTCCCGATGGCTATGTGGCCCGTACCAATTTCTCAGTATCGGGCACATACGGACCTGGAGCCGGCGTAGTGCGCTATCAGGAAGCGGTGCGTGTGCTCGCTCCCCTTGCGCATGAGCGGGCTGTTACGCCTGCACGGATATTCACGGACCTTTCGCGCTCGTTTCATAATTGCGTGTTGGGCATTGACTTGCGTCAGCCGCCTTTTACCGGTGCGGACACTTCCGGGTGGTTTGTCGACCAGGATTTCATTCCCCGTGGCAGCACTTCGTGTTCAGTGGTGGTACAGGGTGTAAAACCGGGAGAAAACGCCTCCTTGAGCACCATGTGGACGCTCTTAGGCTATCCGCCTACGGGTGTGGCTGTGCCTTTGTGGGTAGATGAAGCGTTGCCGGACATGGTTCGTATGGACAGGACATTGGGCACTTCGCCTTTGTCCTACGAGTCATTAAGATTGAAAGAGCAAGTGTTTGGCCTGAAGTGGGGCATGGGAAGCGAGCGCTACCTGCACTGGTCACTGCTTTATAACGAAGAGGGCGGCGGATATATGCAGCGGTTGGCTCCCTTGGAAAAGAGGATTCGGACGGAAGGCATTGCCCTGCTGGAGAAATGGCGGAAAGAGGGAATGCGGAACAGGCAGGACATGGATGGCTTTTATGACCGGATAGAAGATTTCAACAAAGACTTAAGCAATATTGGAAAACAATGAGAAACAGATGGTTGGGTACATGCGTGGCGATAGGGTTGTGTATGGTTTTGCCCTTGCATGCGCAGAAGCGCTCCATCTATCATGAGGGATGGATTGACTTCAACAAAAACGGAGTGAAAGACGTGTACGAGGATGCTTCTCAGCCCTTGGAGAAGCGGGTACAGGACTTGTTGGCTCAAATGAATGTGGAAGAGAAAACCTGCCAACTGGCCACTCTTTATGGGTATGGCAGGGTGCTGCGCGACTCATTACCCACTGAAGGATGGAAGCGGGAAGTCTGGAAGGACGGCATAGCCAACATAGACGAAATGCTGAACGGGGTAGGAGGTAAGTCCGGGCGGGTGGAAGCGATGCTTTATCCTTTTAAGAATCATGCCAAGGCTGTCAATGAGGTGCAGCGTTGGTTTGTGGAAGAAACACGGTTGGGCATACCGGTGGACTTCAGCAATGAGGGTATCCACGGGTTAAATCATACGAAAGCCACGCCTTTGCCTGCGCCTGTTGCGGTGGGAAGCACGTGGAACCGCGAGCTGGTTCATAGGGCAGGTATCATCATCGGGCAAGAGGCGCGCATGCTGGGCTATACGAATGTTTATGCACCGATACTCGATGTGGCGCGCGACCCCCGTTGGGGACGTACCTTGGAGTGCTATGGCGAAGACCCTTATCTGGTAGCCGCACTGGGTGCGGAGATGGTAAAAGGCATCCAGTCGCAAGGAGTGGCCTCTACACTGAAACATTATGCGGTTTATAGTGTGCCTAAAGGTGGACGTGACGGCAATTGTCGTACCGACCCGCATGTCGCTCCGAGGGAACTGCATCAGCTTTATTTGTATCCCTTTAAGAAAGTAATTCAAGAGGCGCACCCGATGGGCGTGATGAGCAGCTACAATGATTGGGATGGAGTTCCTGTCAGCGCCAGTTATTATTTCCTGACGGAGTTGTTGCGTGAGGAGTATGGTTTCGACGGGTATGTGGTGAGTGACAGCGAGGCGGTAGAGTTCGTGCAGACCAAGCATCATGTGGCTGATACGTATGAGGAGGCGGTACGTCAAGTGTTGGAAGCCGGATTGAATGTGCGCACTCATTTCACGCCGCCTTCGGACTTTATTTTTCCCATCCGTCATTTGCTGGAGAAGAAGAAGATTTCCATGGCTACCATAAACAAACGCGTGGCCGAGGTGTTGCGGGTAAAGTTCCGTCTGGGTTTGTTCGACCGTCCGTATGTGGATGAGGAAGAAATGTCTGCCGAACAGGGAGGTGTAGAACATCAGTCGGACTTTGTGAAGCAAGTGCAGCGGCAATCGTTGGTTCTGCTGAAGAATGAAGGCGGATTGCTCCCCTTGGATAAGAAACAGGTGAAGAAAGTGTTGGTGACTGGACCACTGGCCGGTGAAAGTAACTTTATGGAAAGCCGTTACGGCCCTAACCGGCTGGAGAAGGTCACTGTGCTTGATGGCTTGCGTAACTACCTGGGAAAGAACGCCGTGCTTTATGCCAAAGGATGCGACATTGTGGACGAAGGTTGGCCTGCTACTGAAATACTTCCTGTTCCGCTGACCGGACAGGAAAAGGAGGATATGGCTGACGCTGTAAAGAAAGCCTCGGAATGCGATGTGGTGATAGCTGTGCTGGGCGAAGACGAGTATCGGACCGGAGAGAGCCGTTCGCGTACTTCGCTTGACTTGCCAGGACGCCAGCAGCAATTGCTTGAGGCTTTGTATGCTACCGGGAAACCTGTAGTGCTTGTTTTGATAAACGGTCAGCCGTTGACCATTAATTGGGCGGACAAATATATCCCGGCTATTTTGGAAACATGGTTTCCCAGTTGTCAGGGAGGAAACGTCATTGCCGAAACCTTGTTTGGTGACTACAATCCCGGAGGCAAACTGACAGTGACTTTTCCAAAAAGTGTCGGGCAAATAGAACTGAATTTCCCGTTTAAGCCGGGGTCTCATGGTGACCAGCCCCAGAGTGGTCCCAATGGGGCCGGGTCAACGCGTGTGCAAGGTGAGCTTTATCCTTTCGGGTATGGGTTAAGCTATACGACCTTTGTTTATTCCGACCTGGAAGTTACTCCGTTGGAGCAATCTACCCAAGGAGATTATACGGTGAAACTGAAGGTGACCAATACAGGAAACTGTTTGGGCGATGAGGTTGTACAGTTGTATGTGCGCGACAAGGTTAGCAGTGTCATAGCGTACGATTCGCAGTTACGTGGTTTTGAGCGTGTCACGTTGCGGCCCGGTGAGACGAAAACGGTGACTTTCCGCCTGACTCCGGAAGATTTGCAATTGCTGGACCGCAATATGAATTGGACGGTAGAACCTGGAGTGTTTGAGCTGATGGTAGGAGCTTCAAGTAAAGATATCCGTTTGCGTCAGTCGATAAAAGCTTTGCCTTGATTATGGTACGGGAATTGTCTTGGAACAATCTGAAAATTCGTTTGCGAAAGCATCCAATATAAAAGAGCCAAGTATCATTGGATAAACAGCTAAATGTCCAATAATACTTGGCCGGGTAACCAGTAATACTTGAAAAGGTGTCTCTTTGAAGTTTATCCGCTTACTGATAGCTGACTTTGTAACCGGGTTTTCAGACAGCTTTATTGTCTTTCAGTCTGGAACGGATGTACGCCAGTATTTCTGTTTCTTGTTCGGGATGGAACCAGCGTATGTCCGCATCCCGCTTGAACCAAGTCATTTGCTTGCGGGAGTAGATACGTGTGTTCTGTTTGATTTTCTCGATGGCAAAGTCCAGACTCCATTCACCGTCTAAATACTTGAACAACTCTTTGTAGCCTACGGTGTTTAGTGAATTGCAGGCTTTGTGTGGATAGACTTGGCGGGCCTCGTTCAAAAGCCCGTCTGTCATCATCTGGTCTACCCGTCGGTTGATGCGCTCGTACAATTCTTCACGCGGACGGGTCAAGCCGATTTTAATTATATGAAAAGGGCGTTCTTTGGAATTCCGCGTACGGAAAGAAGTGTAAGTGCGACCGGTCATGTAGCAGATTTCAAGCGCGTGTATGACACGCTTAGGATTTTTCAGGTCTACAATTCGGTAATACTCCGGATCGATTAGTTTGAGTTCGGCACACAAGGGTTCCAAGCCTTCTGACTCATAGCGTTGCAACATCAGCTGGCGAGTTTCGGCATCTACGGTGGGTATATCGTCAATGCCTTTGCAGACTGCATCTACATACATCATAGAGCCTCCCGTGAGGAATACGACCTCTTTCTCTTTAAATAAGGTATTGAGTAGCTTCAGTACATCGGTTTCGTATTGGGCGGCACTATAGTAATCGGTCAGTTTTAATGTACCCACAAAATAATGTTGTACTCGTTGCAATTGCTCCGGCGTAGGGGCTGCTGTACCAATTTTAAGGTCGGCATACAGTTGGCGAGAGTCTGCCGAAAGGATGCAAGTATGGAAATGTTCCGCTAAACGCAAGCTCAACTCTGTCTTGCCTACACCTGTGGAGCCAATAAGTACAATAAGGGTATTCATGAAAATGAAGAATAAAGAACGAAGAATGAAAGATGAAGAATTTTCAGCGATATTGCCCATCAGTGGTGAGCGCTCTCATTCTTCATTCTTAATTCTTCATTAAATTTTTTTTAGTATCTGTCTTCGTCATAGGGATTGCCTCCTCCGCCTTCACCGTAGCCGCTATAGCTGTCGGGGTCGAACTCATCATCGTTGTAGCCTTGGTCACCATAGAAACTCTCGTCAAGATCCATGGCGGCAGCGTTGTTCTTGGCTTCATATTCATCAAAATCTACGGTCTGTTTGGGCGGTTCGCCTTGCGACTTGGTGCACTTGGCTCCTTTTATGCTTTTCCCGGTGATAATCTCGGACAATTCGATGAAGAAGCAGCGTTCTGTCATATAGTCGAACACGTAAATCAGCTTCTGCTTTTCATCTTCTACCAGTTCATCGATGCGGGTATCTTTCATTACCCAACTGTCCATTTCCGAATTATCATCCATCTCCTCCAAGGTGATTTCTTTTTCTTTTTCCCAATCTTCATCGCAAATGAAGAACGAAGTCATCTGGTCATTGGCATAGCCGACTGATTTCAAGATGGCTTCATGGAAGTCGTAGAAGGTTGCTTCAGGGTCTATCTGTATTTCTCTGACAAAATCGTCCGCTTCATCAGAAATGAGGGTAAATCTGTAAATCATAGTTGCACGTTATTATTATTTTCCTGCGGGTATGATGCCGCGGGGTGAATTTTTAATGAATTCGACTATATAGGTTATTTCGGGTGTCATTTCCATTTCGTCTTCTATCTTTTTCAAGGCGTCCGTGGTGTTCAGTCCGCTTTGGTAGATGATGCGGTAGGCGTTGTGGATGGCTTCAATGGTTTCGTTGGAAAAATTGCGGCGGCGCAGGCCTACAATGTTCAGTCCGGCATAGCAGATGGGTTCGCGTCCGGCGATGATGTAGGGTGGTATGTCCTTGCTGAAGCGGCATCCTCCTTGTATCATCCCATATCCTCCTACGCGGCAAAACTGGTGCATCAAGACTCCACCGCTGATGATGGAGTTGTCGTCGATGACAATTTCGCCTGCCAACTTTGTTGAATTTCCAATGATGCAACCGTTGCCCACAATGGCGTCGTGAGCCACGTGTACGCTTTCCATCAGCAGGTTGTTGTTACCCACTACGGTACGTCCTTTGGCGGCTGTGCCTCGGTTGATGGTCACGTTTTCACGGATGGTGTTATTGTCTCCAATCTCCACGGTGGTTTCTTCGCCTCTGAATTTTAAGTCTTGCGGGATGGCGCCAATGACGGCTCCGGGAAAGATGGTGTTTCCATTACCGATACGTGCGCCATACAGGATGTTGGCGTTGGCCATGATTACGTTGTTGTCGCCTATCACTACGTTTTTGTCGATGAAGACAAATGGGGCAATTTCTACGTTGTTGCCGATGCGTGCCTCCGGATGGATGTAGGCCAAAGGGCTTATCTTGTTTTGTTCTTGCATGTTATCTTCCGTTTACTTGTTTTTCGTTATTTGTGCCATGAATTCGGCTTCGCATACCACTTTCTCTCCTACAAATACATAACCTTTCATGGTGGATATGCCCCGTCGGATGGGAGCCATTAACTCGACTCTGAACAGAAGCGTGTCACCGGGTACCACTTTCTGGCGGAACTTTACGCCGTCTATTTTCAAGAAATAAGTGGAGTAGCGTTCAGGCTCGTCTACGGAGTTCAATACCAGCAGGCCGCCTACTTGCGCCATGGCTTCTATTTGGAGCACGCCGGGCATCACCGGTTCCTGTGGAAAATGACCTTGGAAGAAAGGTTCGTTGGATGTCACGTTCTTTACGCCCACGATGTAGTTGGCCCCCATTTCGATAACCTTGTCTACCAATTGGAAAGGGTAGCGGTGGGGTAACAGTTCGCGGATACGGTTCACGTCCATGAGTGGAGGACGGTTGCAGTCGTATATGGGCGCCTGTATTTCGTGCATGCGGATTTCCTTGCGCATCTGGCGGGCGAACTTATTGTTGATGGTGTGGCCGGGGCGTGTGGCGATGATGCGTCCTTTGATGGGTTTGCCTATCAGAGCCATGTCACCAATGACGTCCAGCAGTTTATGACGGGCGCATTCGTTGGGCCAAACTAAAGGCTTGTGCATGATGTATCCCAACTGGCCGGCATCCATGTGTGGAACTCCCATTACATCTGCCAGCTTGTCGAAGTTCTCCTGTGACATTTGTCGCTCGTAAATGACAATGGCGTTGTCTAAGTCCCCGCCTTTGATGAGGCCGGCTTGAAGCAACGGTTCTATTTCGCGGACAAAGACAAATGTGCGGCTGGCGGCTATTTCGTCCTTGAACTTGGACATGTCTTCCAGCGTGGCATATTGGTTGGGGATGATGTTCGAATCGTAGGACACCAGCACGTTCAAGCTGAAGTTCTCGTCCGGGAGTACGATGATGGACGAGCCGGTTTGCTCATCGCGGAATTCTATTTTGGATTTGATGATATAAAAGTCCTTCACAGCATTCTGCTCCTCGATGCCTACACGTTCTATTTCCTTCACATAGTATTGGGCGCTTCCGTCCAGGATTGGAAATTCAGGACCGTCAACTTGTATCAGGCAGTTGTCTATGCCTAATGCGTAGAGGGCCGCCATGCCATGTTCCACGGTACTTACCTTCACATTGTTTTTGCATAAGACGGTGCCTCGGGTCGTTTCTACGACATTGTCGGCAATGGCGTCTATAACGGGTTGCCCTTCTACGTCTGTACGCTGGATTTTGTATCCGTAGTTTTCCGGAGCAGGGTTGAAGGTTACGGTCAGATTAAGACCCGTGTGAAGTCCCTTTCCACTGAGTGAGAAGCTGTCTTTCAGAGTTTTTTGTTTCAGCATGGGTTACTTATTTAATTGTTTCTTTAGTTCGTTCAGTTCTTTACGCAGTGCGTTCAGTTCGAAATACATGTCTGGCAGTTTGCGGAAGATAGCCTGCGATTTGAAGTATGGCTTCTCTTCCATGGGCGGTGTGCCTATCAGACGTTGGTTGCTTTGGGTGCTGCTCGGTACGCCCGATTGGGCTCCGAACACAACACGGTCTCCTATATGAATATGTCCTGCGATGCCTACTTGTCCGCCGAACATACACCATTCGCCCACTTTCGTAGAACCTGCTACGCCTACCTGGGCGGCCATGACGGTATGCGAACCTATCTCATCGTTGTGGGCTACTTGTACCAAGTTGTCCAATTTGGCTCCCTTGTGTACAATGGTGGCGCCCATGGTAGCGCGATCCACGCATGTATTGGCTCCGATTTCCACATCGTCTTCAAGGATGGCAATCCCGATTTGTGGAATTTTTTCGTATCCTTCGGGGGTAGGCGCAAAACCGAAGCCGTCGGCTCCGATGACGCACCCTGCATGCAGTATGCATCGGTTTCCCACCCGGCAGTCATGGTAGATGGTGACGTTAGAATAGAGGATGCAGTTATCACCTATCTTAGCTCCAGCGCTTACCGTGGCGTGTGGGTGAATGGAGGTGTTGTCGCCCACTTCCGCATGGTCGCCTATGTAAGCAAAGGGGGCGATGTATACGTTTTCCCCTATCTTGGCCGTTGGCGCTATGAAAGCCAGTGGGTCTATGCCTGTCAGCTTGGGCTTGCTTTGTTCGTAGAGCGTAAGCAACTTTGCCAGACAGTCGTAGGCATTGTCTACTTTAATCAAGGTGGCCTTTACTTCACGTTCGGGTACGAAGTCCTTGTTTACCAGGATGATGCTGGCTTTTGAATCGTAAAGATAAGGTGTGTATTTCGGGTTGGACAGAAAAGAAATGGCTCCCGGAACACCTTCTTCTATTTTGGCAAAGGTGTGTACGGTGGCATTTTCGTTTCCAACGATTTCTCCTTGGAGGTATGCGGCTATTTGCTTGGCGGAAAATTCCATATTTTTTCTTGTTTGATGGTTTTCAACCTACAAATAACGGACTTTTTTTTGATATATCCTTAACTTGCAAGGAATATTTTGCAATTACTTATGCAGACGTTGGTAGCATAAGTAGTGTTTTTTTACTTTCTTGGACAAGAGGGAGATGTTGAGCATATCCGAAGCTTCGGCTATGTTTTTCGTGCTTCCGTCGTTGTAGATAACCTCGATGCTGTCGTCGGCTGGATCGTACATGTTTTTTTCAATGCTGGAGGTGGTGACGAAATAGGCGGCGTCGGTTGGTGTTATGCCCAACTCTTGACTGACTTGGCGGGTCAGTTCCTCTTTTCGTTCTTCATCAAATGGTTCGTTGGAGATTTCTACTTTGAAGATGTGGCGGTTCACCATGCCTTGACTGAGTGTGGAAAGAACTTTGTCCGGATGTCCGCACCATACTTTCAAGGAAGTCCAGATGTCGTTGTCATCCAGCAGGATGAAATTCTCCAGACAGGTGGGGTCACTATAGAAGACATCGCGGTTGATGTTGTGGTAGAGAAAATATTTCAAGGCTGGTGAGGAAAAAAGTTCTGCCCCACGGGAGGCCAATTCTTTGGCTCGCAGTAGGGTGCTGATAAGCATCTGTTCGTAGGCCACGGATGTTTTGTGCAGGTAGACTTGCCAATACATCAAGCGTCGGGCGGTAAGGAAATTTTCGATGGAGTAGATGCCTTTGGCCTCTACCACTAAGTGGTCGTCCTTCACGTCGAGCATCTTGATGATGCGTGCCGAGCCGATGTTGCCTTCGGTTACGCCTGTATAGAAACTGTCCCTACGTAAATAATCCAATCTGTCTACATCGAGTTGCCCGCTTACCAGTTGGTGCAGAAACTTCTTTGGGTATTCGTCTTTGAAGATTTGGATGGCCAGTGTCAGTTGTCCGTTCATCTCGCGGTTGATGCGCTCCATGAGTAGGAGGGAGATGTCTTCGTGCGACACGCCCGGTACAATGGTATCTTCCAGCACGTGGGAGAAAGGACCGTGCCCGATGTCGTGCAGCAGGATGGCCGCCTCTACGGCTTCAGCCTCGCTGTCGAAGATGAAGTTGCCTTTGGCTGTCAGGTGCTGGATAGCTTCGCACATCAGGTAGTAGGCACCTAGAGAATGTTGGAAACGAGTGTGCTGCGCCCCTGGGTAGACTACGGAGGAAAGTCCCACTTGCTTGATGCGGGTGAGCCTTTGTAACAAGGGGTGGCACACTAAGTCGTAAAGCAGCCCTTTCGGTATGTTGATGAACCCGAAGACTGGGTCGTTGATGATTTTTCGTTCGTAGGACATAAATGTTTTTCAAAATTAGGAGCACACTGGCACGGATAGGGCAGATGACACAGATTCTTATTCATACATTTACCAATGTGACGTCTGTCGCGTTTCAGAGGTATGCTATGTAATATGTATGAATAAAAATCTGTGGTTAATTGTACAACCGGTATAGGCTGTGACTTTGTGTGTTTTATTCTACGATGTTCATTTCGTTAATTAAGTGTTGGCAGCCGCCTAATTTATCGAGGATGAAGAGCATGTAACGGATATCCAGTGCAATGCAACGTTGCAGGTTTTTGTCGAAATTGATGTCGCCGCTCAATGATTCCCAGTTGCCATCGAAAGCGCAGCCTATCAAGTTGCCTTCTCCATCGATAACGGGCGATCCGGAGTTACCGCCGGTGATGTCGTTTGTCGTCAGGAAACAAACGGGCATGGTGCCATCAGCCATGGCGTAACGTCCGAAGTCTTTCTTCTGTATCAGTTCTTTCAGCTTGGCGGGTACTACGAACTCCGGATTTTCGGAATCTTCTTTTTCCAAAATACCATCCGTGGTTGTGAAGTATTTGTAGTGTACGCCGTCTTTGGGGTTGTAGGACTTTACATTGCCGTAGGTGAGGCGGATGGTGAAATTGGCGTCCGGATAAGAAGGTGCAGGAAGTTTCATCTCGTTCAGCCCGCGCACGTAGGCTTTGTGCAGGAGGTCAATGCCTTCATTAACCTCAGAAAGTTGCTTGGCCACTTCATTCAACTTTGCTATCTTGGCGCTGCTATAGTGGGTGGCGGGATCACGTTCAATGGCTTTCACACTGGGCTTCTTTAGGAACTTGTCCAGACTCTCGCGGCTGGAGAGGATGGAATTGTCAAAAAGGTCGTCTACGTAGGCATTGTAGTCGCCTTTGTATTCATCGCGGATGGTCTGATAGAAGGCGGGAAGTTCTTCAGGAGTGAGGGCGTTGGCTAAGGCGGGGAGCATGGCTTTAGCTATGGCGCGATCCACTTCCTTGTCATAGTCCTTGTTGTAAATGTCGGTATAGGTAGCTTCCAGTTGCTTCTTGGCAGCTTGCATCAAGGAGTCGTTTTTGTTCTCGATAGCTTCTTTTATTTTATCCATGATTGCGGGTGGGCATCCGAACTCAATGGTGCGTTGCAAGCCTTCGGCTATGTACATATATTGGCGCATGACGGGAGTCGCCTTTTCCACAATGGCATCAATCTTGCTTACCACGCCTTCATATTCGGCTTTGCCTGCGGCAAACTCGGCGAACTTCTTCTCCTGATTGGCCTTGGTGCCTAATACGTTGTTGTCCACAATGGCTTTGTTCATGCCGATGGAGTTTTTCCAATAGTTACTGCTTCCGGCAAATTTGTTGGCGTATTGGATGCGGATTTTGTCACTTTCGGCCATGTGCTTTTTCAGCACGTCCAGATAAACGGTGCGCATATCTATCATGGCTTGGTTGGAGGCTATCATCATTTGTTTCACTTCGCTTTGTGTCAAATAACGTTCGGTGCTGCCGGGGAAGCCCATGATCATGGCGTAGTCGCCCTCGTCCAATCCTTTGATGGAGATAGGGAGGAACTTGGGAGTCTTCAGAGGTACGTTGTCGGTGCTGTATTCGGCAGGCTCTCCATGTTTGTCAGCATAGATACGGAAGATGGAAAAGTCGCCCGTGTGACGCGGCCACATCCAGTTGTCTGTCTCGCCTCCGAATTTACCTATGCTTGACGGTGGCGCGGCCACCATGCGTATGTCGCTATATACCTTATAATAGATTAGGTAATACTTGTTGCCGGCATAGAAGGGAAGTGCCAGTGGTTCGATGCCAGGTTTCCCGTTGAGGTCGCTCTTCTCCAGCTCGGCTTTGGCCAACTTGTTGAGGAAGGGACGTGTCATGGCGTGTGTCTCATCCACTTCACCGGCCTTAATCTTGGCGTTCACCAGGTCAGTAATGTCCACAATGCGGTGAACAAAGCGGAACTTCAAGCCCGGTGTAGGCAATTCCTCGGCACGGCTCATAGCCCAAAAGCCATCCGTCAGATAGTCATGCTCCACGCTGGAGTGTTGCTGGATAGAGGCGTATCCGCAATGGTGGTTGGTAAGGATAAGTCCTTCGGGCGAGATGATTTCACCGGTGCAACCTCCTCCGAAAATACCTACCGCATCCTTCAGCGAGACACCGTTGGGGTTGTAGATGTCATCGGCCTCCAGCTTCAGACCCTGTTTCTTCATCAAGTCGATAGAGTTCTGCTGCTTTAAGAGTTGAAGCAGCCACATGCCTTCATCGGCTTGTGCGGTGAAGGTGAATGTCGCGGTCAATGCCGCAACGAGGTACTTTTTGATTTTCATAAATTATATTTATTTGTTGTTTAAGTAGGCTGAACTATAAAGAGTTAGAAACGATTTTACCATCTTTAATGGCCTGCATGACGTTAGCCGGGGCGCGTTTTGCCTGCAACTCCCGCTTCATGAAGTCCATGTAGGGCGCTACATGAGCGAAAAACTTGCGGTAGCCCTCACAGAGATAGTTCAAGCCCGGTTCACCATCCCGGGTGCGGGCGAAACGGTTTTTGGGGCAATCACCGTTGCAGGCAAAAAGCCAAGCGCAGTCACGGCATTGGCGGGGCAAAGTGGTTTGCTTTGCTTGGCCGAAGCGTTGCTGCCGCTCACTATACATCATTTCCACTAAGGTATGTTGGTTAATGTTGCCCAACTTGTATTCGGGAAAGACGAAGTGGTCGCAAGCATAGACATCGCCATTGAACTCCATCACACCGGCATGTCCGCACGTCTTGGCCATGCTGCACACGCCCGGTTGTTCGCCACACCAGTTGGCCAGCGTGGCGTCGAAGATTTGGATGTAGTAGGTGCCTACGTCCTCTTTTACCCATTCGTCAAATAGGCCGCAAAGGAAGTATCCCCATTGTTCGGGACTGACGGAAAAGTCTGCAAGAGGCGCGTCCACATCGGTTGGAGAAGCTAAATGACGTCCGTCCGCATGAGGCAATATACGCTCCACGATGGGGGCAAACTGGATGTAGTGACATCCTATCTCCTTGAAGAAGTGATAAAACTCAACCGGATAGTCGGCGTTATAGTCGTTCACCACGGCCATTCCGTTCCACTCTACGCCATGCTTCTTCAAGAGATTGATACCTTGCATCACTTTATGGAAGGACGGTCGTCCCTGTTTGTCACGACGGTATTCGTCATGAAACTCCTGCGGTCCGTCTATGGATACGCCTACCAACCAATTGTTTTCCTTGAAAAAGCGGCACCACTCATCGGTCAGGAGTGTGCCGTTCGTCTGGATGCAATTGTCTATGGTGCGCCCGTTGGCGTACTTCTTTTGAAGTTCCATGACCCGCTTGTAGAAGGATAGGGGACGCATCAGAGTTTCTCCTCCATGCCAGGTGAAGAGCACTTGGGGCATGGTTTGCGAGTTGATATATTCCTCTATAAACTTCTCCAGCACATTCTCGTTCATTACATGTCGTGAATCCTCTTGATATAGTTTGGACTTTTCCGTGTAATAGCAATAGTCGCATGCCAGATTGCATAAGGCCCCTACAGGCTTTAGCATCACGTAGAGCGGTTTGGCGAAAGGTGCGTATGTTGTTGACATAAATTTGGGTTCTTTCAGTATTCAGTTTTAATTTTCGGCAAAAATACGTAAACCAACTGAAAAAAGCTGCTTCCTTATTTTGATTATAAGGAATATTAATACCTTTGCCGCGACAAATCATAAATCTTTCTTACATGCTAAAAACAAGTTTGAATGGCGTTGTGTTATTGCTAACGGGACTTTTATGTTTGGCTTCGTGTGCTAAAGGTTATCGGATAGAAGGTAAATCGTCAGTGACCGGCCTGGATGGAAAAATGTTGTATCTGAAAGCATTGCAGGACGATGGTGATTGGAGATTGGTCGATTCTGCCGAAATGGTGCATGGATGGTTCAAAATGAAGGGACCGGTGGACAGTGTGCGTATGGTGACCCTTTATATGGGTAAGGAAGGACTGATGCCGCTGGTTCTGGAAGATGGAAAGATTAAGGTGAACATTTCCAATACACAGCTGAAGGCTGAAGGCACGCCTTTGAACGATTTGCTTTATGATTTTATAGACAAACGCAATAAAATGGAAAGTGCCATCAATGAGGTGGAAAGGAAGGAAGCCCGCTTGGTGCTGGATGGTGTGCGTCTGGATGATGTTCATGACCAGTTGCAGCATGAAGTTGACTCGATGGTCCAGGCTATGGATGCGTATGTGAAAGATTTCATTACCACTAATTATGAAAATGCGCTGGGCGCCAGCATTTTTATGATGATGTGCAGTACGCTGCCCTATCCGGTCATGACGCCCGCCATTGAAGATATCCTAAAAACAGCCCCTCTGTCGTTCAAGCAAAATCCGTTAGTGAAAGATTATGTGGCTAAGGCTAAGGAAAACATGAAGTTGATAGAGGAGGACAAGCGCTTGCACGAAAACATGGCGCTGAATAACTGATGCTTCATTTTATTTTGAGTCCGCTTTCCACCGCTTTGTAGGCTTCTTCCATTGTTTCCTTTACGTTTTCAGGACCTTTGCCTTTGGGTGGAATAGGTTCGTGGATGGTCAGTGTCAGTGCATGGCGATGCACCCATTTCCCATCGCGCGGAAGTACTTCGAACGAGCCGTTGATGGTGACGGGAACTACGGCCAATTGCAAGTCGTCCGCCATCTGGAAAGCACCACGTTTGAAGGCGCCTAGACGTCCGTCATGCGTGCGCGAACCTTCGGGGAAGACTACCAGTGATACACCGTTCTTCAGAGACGCTTCAGCTTGACGCATCATGCCCAACATTTTCTTCGGGTTGCTGCGGTCTACAAAAATGTGGCCGGCACTTTCACAAGCTTTACCCACAAAAGGTATTTTCCGTAGGCTTTTTTTCATCATCCATTTGAAATTACGTCCTAGAAAACCGTAAATCAGAAAAATGTCGAATGCCCCTTGGTGATTAGGGACAAATACGTATGAAGTATGTTTTTCCAACTTGTCGCCTCCTTCCACTCGAACGGGAAGCAGAAGTATGTAACACGTGAGTTGAGACCATATTTTCCCCGGATAGTAACCCCATACGTGCGCTCCGCCAATCAGCGAACCTATGATGGTGACAAGGGCTGTGAGCAGAGTCAGTACTAAAAACAAAGGAAGCGCGATGCAAATCTGATAAAGATAGTAAAAATATTTCATAATCGTATTTCTATTTGGCGCTGCAAATATACGAAAAAGTCTTTATTGGGCTGACACGAAGGGAAATCTCTTATATACTTTTCTTTGTGGGAAGAAGTTTGAAGCGCATGCGCCATCGGTGATTGTCGGCATCCCAATCATGGCTTAGGATGCGGAAAGTCCCGATTTCAGAAGTATTGTTGACGTGTGCTCCAATGCATAGGCATTCGTCATAATCACCGACATGTACAACTCGTACAGTCTCGCTGGCATCATCTGGGAGCCGACGTAGGTCAAAACGGTCTTGGGCTTCGGCTTGGGTTATGAAATCCTCGGTGATGTCCAGATGTCGGTTTATGACTTCGTTTACGGCTGTTTCTAATTGGTCGATTTGGGCGGGGGTAGGTGGTTGGGGCAAAATGTAGTCCAACTTGCTTTTTTTGCGTTCAATGTGCGCTTCTATAGACCTTTCGCATCCGAAAATTCGTATCATAGCCTGGTTTACGATATGTTCACATGTGTGCATGGGGGCTATACCGGCTTCTTTGAACTTGGGGGATGCTTCATTTAATTCCATTTTTGTCTCTTTTTTATATAATATAGGCGATAAACACCTTCAAATGAACGTTTACCGCCTATAATGTCTGATAATTAACTATGCTTATTTCTCTTCAATGGCAGCCTGCGCCGCGGCCAGACGTGCGATGGGCACACGGAACGGTGAACAGCTGACGTAGTTCAGACCTACCTTGTGGCAGAATTTCACGGACGATGGCTCGCCACCATGCTCACCACAGATGCCGCACTTCAAGTCGGGACGCACAGAGCGACCCTTCTCTACGGCCATCTGAATGAGTTGTCCTACACCTTTTTGGTCGAGTACCTGGAAGGGATCCACCTTCAGAATCTTCTTTTCCAGATATACTGGCAGGAATGTGGCGATATCGTCGCGCGAGTAACCGAAGGTCATCTGTGTCAAGTCGTTCGTACCGAAGGAGAAGTACTCGGCGTGTGTTGCAATGCGATTGGCTGTCAAAGCGGCACGCGGAATCTCTATCATCGTACCTACCTTATACGGTACTTCGATACCTTCCTCCTCGAACACCTTTTGAGCTGTAGCACGGATAATTTTTTCCTGAGCCTCAAACTCATATAAGATACCGATAAGCGGCACCATAATTTCAGGATGCGGGTCGTGACCTTCCTTCTTCAGTTCGCAGGCGGCACTCAGAATAGCTTCTGTCTGCATCTCTGTGATTTCCGGATATGTATTCCCCAGACGGCATCCGCGATGACCCAGCATCGGGTTGTGCTCGCATAGGCTGTCCACACGCTGACGGATATATTCTACCGTCACACCCATAGCCTCGGCCATTTCTTCCTGTCCTTTTTGGTCGTGGGGCACGAACTCATGCAAAGGCGGGTCAAGCAGACGGATGTTTACTGGATAGCCGTCCATGGCCAAGAAAATGCCCTTGAAGTCGTTTTTCTGATAAGGCAACAACTTGGCAAGAGCCTTGCGGCGGCCTTCAGCGTCCGGGGCTAGGATCATTTCGCGCATGGCGATAATCTTCTGGTTCTCGAAGAACATGTGTTCTGTACGGCAAAGTCCGATACCTACGGCGCCAAACTTGCGTGCTACTTCAGCATCGTGAGGTGTATCGGCATTGGTGCGTACTTGCAGACGGGTGTATTTGTTGCACAGGTCCATCAGTTTAGCAAAGTTCCCGGAAACTTCGGCTGCTTTTGTAGGAACCTTTCCTTGGTAAACTTCGCCCGTGCTTCCGTTCAATGAAATGTAGTCGCCTTCTTTCAGTACGACACCGTCTATTTCTACCGTACGTGCCTTATAGTCTACGTTGATGGCTCCTGCGCCCGATACACAGCACTTGCCCATACCACGTGCCACTACGGCTGCATGTGAGGTCATACCTCCACGGGCAGTAAGGATACCTTCGGCAACGGTCATGCCGGCTAAGTCTTCCGGAGATGTCTCAATACGTACCATGACCACACGATGTCCGTCAGCACGCCATTTGGCGGCATCTTCGGCAAAGAATACAATTTGACCGCAAGCGGCTCCTGGAGAAGCCGGAAGTCCACGGGTCAATACTTTGGCGTTGCGGAGTTCTTCCTTGTCGAATACGGGGTGGAGCAGTTCGTCCAGTTTGTTCGGTTCGCAGCGTTCGATAGCGGTCTTTTCGTCTATCAAGCCCTGCTCTAGCATTTCCATGGCAATACGCACCATGGCAGCGCCGGTTCGTTTACCGTTACGGGTCTGCAAGAACCACAGCTTGCCTTCCTGTACGGTGAACTCCATGTCCTGCATGTCGTGGTAGTGATTCTCCAGTTTGGTTTGCAGTTCATCCAATTGTTTGTAGATTTCCGGCATGGCTTCTTCCATGGACGGATATTTGCTGGCGCGCTCTTCCTCGCTGATGCCTTGCAGCTGGGCCCAGCGCTGGGAGCCTATTTTTGTAATCTGTTGCGGCGTGCGGATACCGGCCACTACATCTTCGCCTTGTGCGTTAATCAGATACTCACCGTTAAAGAGGTCTTCGCCCGTAGCGGCATCGCGGCTGAAGCATACGCCCGTAGCCGATGTGTCGCCCATGTTGCCGAACACCATGGCTTGTACGTTGACGGCCGTTCCCCATTCGTCAGGTATGCCTTCCATTTTACGATAGAGGATGGCACGTTCATTCATCCATGAGTTGAACACGGCGCAGATAGCTCCCCACAACTGTTCGTAGGCGTTGGTTGGGAAATCCTGTCCGGTGCGTTCCTTCACGGCTGTCTTGAAGCGTTTTACCAATTCCTTCAAGTCGTTTACGTCTAATTCATTGTCCAGCTTCACGCCTTTTGCATGCTTTATATCTTCGATGATGGCCTCGAACGGGTCGATGTCATCCTTATTGGTAGGCTTCATGCCCAACACTACGTCGCCGTACATTTGTACGAAACGGCGGTAAGAGTCCCACGCAAAACGTTCGTTGTTTGTCTTGCGAGCCAGTCCGGCTACTACTTCATCGTTCAGACCTAAATTCAAGATGGTATCCATCATGCCCGGCATGGAAGCGCGTGCGCCCGAACGTACCGATACGAGCAACGGATTTTCCACGTCGCCAAACTTAGAATTCATCAACCCTTCGATGTGTGCGATAGATTTCTCCACATCGTCCTTCAGCAGGGCGACTACGCTCTCGCGGCCTTTTTCATTATATTCCGTACAAACTTCCGTAGTGATGGTAAATCCGGGAGGAACCGGAACTCCGATAAGATTCATTTCGGCAAGGTTAGCGCCCTTGCCACCCAGCAGGTTTCTCATGTCGGCCTTGCCTTCCGCATGGCCATTTCCAAAGGTGTAAACTCTTTTTTGATCCATAATATTAAAAAGGTTTTTGTGAGTTTTTCATTTCTTGCCTGCAAAGCTAAACATATTTTACATATAATGAAACATTTTCGAGAGAAAAATTCAAGAAAATCGCCTATTTTCCCACGGAAATACTTCTCTCATCCCATTTCCTCTCCTCGGGATTAGTGCCATTAATTGCGTCACTGGTATAAAAACTCACTCTTGTTCTCCTCCCGTTCTAAAACAAACTGTTTTTTGGTCATTCTCGATTAAGTTTTTGGAAAAAGGATAGCTCATCCGGCAAATGCGTAGGTAGGTGACAATATTGTCTGTGCGAAAGTCGTGTACGTGTCACGCTTTCCGGGACACACACACGTTTTGCCTTCGTCGCGGGGTATTGTATAAAAAGTTGCGTTTATGACGGATTGATGAGGGCGAATGCTTTCTCCCTAATTTTATGACAGAATTTTACGGATGTCTTGTTGCCGGGGCGGGCAATGTCGTTGTTGTTCCCATCTGGCAGAATATTTCTGTATGGAACGGTTGGGAAGATGAACGGAAAACCGGAATGGACCGTTGGCCTCTTTGCAAATCGTATTTTCGCAACTTTCTATGATTTAATTGGCGAAAAATTTCTTTATTCAGCAAGAAATGCCTTACTTTGTACGATTATTCTTGATATAAGGATTTGATTGTAACACTAATTTAAAAATTATAGAGTTATGAAGATTTCTCACATTGAACATTTGGGCATTGCCGTAAAAAGCATCGAGGAAGCCCTGCCGTATTATGAGAATGTATTAGGTCTGAAATGCTACAACATCGAGACTGTAGAGGATCAGAAAGTGAAGACCGCTTTCTTGAAGGTAGGTGATGTAAAGATTGAACTGCTGGAACCTACTTCTCCAGACAGTACCATCGCCAAATTCATTGAGAACAACAACGGTAAGGGAGGCATGCACCACCTGGCTTTCGCCATTGAGGACGGTGTGGCCAACGCACTGGCATCGGCCGAAGCCGCAGGCATACGCCTCATAGACAAAGCACCGCGCAAAGGCGCTGAAGGGCTGAACATCGCTTTCCTACATCCGAAATCTACGCTGGGCGTGTTGACCGAATTGTGCGAGAAGCCTGAATAAGGCTATAGAATTTCAATAAAACTTAGTTTTCAACCCCATTAATCTAAAAAATAATGAGTAACCAACTTGAAAAAATAAAAGAACTTATCGACCGCCGTGTGGCGGCTCGCATGGGTGGTGGCGAAAAAGCGATTGCCAAGCAACACGATAAGGGCAAATACACGGCCCGTGAACGTATAGCTATGTTATTGGACGAAGGTAGCTTTGAGGAAATGGATATGTTCGTGGAACATCGTTGCACTAACTTCGGCATGGAGAAGAAACACTATCCTGGTGATGGCGTAGTAACGGGATGCGGCACCATCGAAGGTCGTTTGGTGTACATCTTCGCGCAGGACTTCACAGTATCGGCTGGCTCACTGTCCGAAACCATGTCGTTGAAAATCTGCCACATCATGGACAAGGCCATGAAGATGGGGGCACCTGTCATCGGATTGAACGATTCAGGCGGCGCACGTATTCAGGAAGGTATCAATGCCTTAGCCGGATACGCAGAAATCTTCCAGCGCAACATTCTGGCTTCGGGTGTCATTCCGCAAATATCAGGTATCTTTGGCCCCTGTGCCGGCGGAGCCGTTTATTCTCCTGCCTTGACTGACTTTACATTGATGATGGAAGGTACGTCATACATGTTCCTGACAGGCCCGAAGGTGGTAAAGACCGTGACGGGCGAGGACGTAACACAAGAAAACCTGGGTGGCGCCAGTGTACACTCTACAAAATCCGGTGTGACACACTTCACTGCTTCTACTGAGGAAGAAGGCTTGGCCTTAATCCGCAAACTGTTGAGCTACATTCCTCAGAATAACTTGGAGGAACCACCTTACATCGACTGTACCGACCCCATCGACCGTCTGGAGGATTCACTGAACGAGATTATTCCCGACAGCCCCAACAAGCCTTATGACATGTACGAGGTCATCGGTGCCATTGTGGACAACGGTGAATTCCTCGAAATCCAGAAAGACTATGCCAAAAACATCATCATTGGCTTTGCCCGCTTCAACGGTCAGTCGGTAGGCGTAGTAGCCAACCAGCCTAAATATTTGGCCGGAGTATTGGACAGTAACGCCTCCCGCAAAGGTGCGCGCTTTGTCCGTTTCTGCGATGCTTTCAATATTCCTATCGTATCACTGGTTGATGTACCGGGTTTCCTGCCGGGCACAGGCCAAGAATACAACGGTGTCATCCTGCATGGTGCCAAACTGCTTTATGCTTATGGCGAAGCTACAGTGCCTAAGGTGACTATCACTTTGCGTAAGTCGTACGGAGGTTCACACATCGTAATGAGCTGCAAGCAGTTGCGTGGCGACATGAACTATGCATGGCCTACGGCCGAAATCGCCGTGATGGGTGGCGCAGGCGCTGTAGAAGTGCTCTATGCCAAGGAAGCCAAGGAACATGAGAATCCCGCTCAATTCCTGGCAGAGAAAGAAGCCGAATACACCAAACTGTTTGCCAATCCGTATAACGCCGCCAAGTATGGCTATATCGATGATGTCATCGAGCCGCGTAACACGCGCTTCCGCATCATCCGTGCCCTGCAGCAGTTGCAAACCAAGAAGCTGACCAACCCGGCCAAGAAGCATGGCAACATTCCTCTCTAATTCCTAACTAAAAAAGAACACTACAATGAAGAAAACGAACATAGGAATATTCTTTTCATTGCTCTTGACGTTAGGGATATGCTCCTCATGCGGAGTGGAAGGAGAAAGCAAGTTGATACTGAACGAAGTGTTGGTAGACAACGAGACGAACTTCCAGGACGATTATGGCGTACAAAGCGCATGGATTGAAATATTCAATCAGTCGTACGGCTCAGCCGACTTGGCAGGATGTTATTTGAAGCACTCCAGCCAAGCGGGCGACACGGCCGTGTATTTCATCCCTAAAGGGGACGTGCTGACCAAAATAGCACCACGCCAACATGCGTTGTTTTGGGCAGACGATAAACCTAACCGAGGGACTTTCCACACCAATTTTACATTGGACAAAGAAAAAGCCAATTGGATAGGGTTGTATGACTCAGGCCGAAAGTTGTTGGACGAGATTACCGTCCCAGCCGGCTTGCTGAAAGCGGATCAATCGTATGCCCGTGTGGACGATGCTTCCGCCAATTGGGAGGTAAAGGACGAGTCGCCCGAAAAATACGTTACGCCCAGTACCAACAACAAAACGTTGGATAAGAACGTGAAGATGGAGAAATTCGAGCAACATGACAGTGTGGGCATCGGTATGGCCATCACCGCCATGCTGGTGGTATTCGTCGGTCTCATCCTGCTCTACGTTTCGTTCCGTTTCATTGGCAAGGCTTCTGTAGCCATGAGCCGGAAGAGAGCCATGGCCGCCAAAGGCATTACGGACAAAGCCGAGGCCAAAGAAAAGAAACTGGGACAGGCACCGGGCGAGGTATTTGCCGCTATCGCCATGGCCATGCATGAGATGCAGAGCGATGTACACGATGTGGAAGAGACCGTGCTGACCATCACTCGTGTGAAACGCAGCTATTCGCCCTGGAGCTCGAAGATTTATACCTTGCGTGAGACTCCGCAAAAAAAATAACATCATCCTTAATAGATTGAACAAATGAAAGAATATAAATACAAGATCAATGGCAATCCCTATAAAGTAGTCATTGGAGACATCGAAGGCAACATTGCCCATGTGGAAGTGAACGGCACCCATTACCAAGTGGAAATGGAGAAAGCGCCACAACCCAAACCTACCGTTATTAAACCTGTTGTAAGACAAGCCGCTACTACACCTGCAGCTCCTACGACTCAGGTGGTGAAACCTGCTGCTGCATCAGCGGGCAAGTCGGGTGTGAAGTCACCGCTACCCGGTGTCATCCTTGAAATCAAAGTAAACGTAGGCGACACGGTGAAGAAAGGCCAGACCATCATTATCCTGGAGGCCATGAAGATGGAAAACAACATCAACGCCGACCGAGACGGAAAGGTGACCGCCATCAATGTAAAGAAAGGGGACTCTGTTCTCGAAGGTACTGACCTCATAATCATCGAATAACATGGGAGAATTTATTGATTTTATAGGAAATAACCTTGCCGACTTCTGGACCTATACAGGTTTCGCTAACGCCACGGTGGGACATCTTATCATGATTCTGGTAGGTTTGTTCTTCATTTATCTGGCTGTAGCCAAGGAGTTCGAGCCGATGCTGCTCATACCCATCGGCTTCGGTATCCTCGTCGGCAACATACCTTTCAACATGGAAGCCGGATTACAAGTCGGCATCTATGAACAAGGTTCTGTGCTTAACATTTTGTATCAAGGCGTGACGTCCGGCTGGTATCCGCCACTCATCTTCTTAGGTATCGGCGCCATGACAGACTTCTCTGCACTGATTTCCAATCCGAAGCTGATGCTGATTGGCGCAGCTGCCCAGTTTGGTATCTTCGGAGCTTACATGATTGCGTTGGCCATTGGTTTCGACCCCATGCAGGCTGGTGCCATTGGTATCATCGGTGGTGCTGACGGACCTACGGCTATCTTCTTGTCATCCAAGTTGGCTCCTAACTTGATGGGTGCAATCGCTGTGTCAGCTTATTCTTACATGGCATTAGTACCGGTTATACAGCCCCCTGTCATGCGTCTGCTGACCACCAAGCATGAACGCCTCATCCGCATGAAACCACCTCGCGTAGTTTCTCACACGGAGAAAGTAATGTTCCCTATCATCGGATTGTTATTGACATGTTTCTTGGTTCCGTCCGGTCTGCCTTTGCTGGGTATGCTGTTCTTCGGAAATCTGTTGAAAGAAAGTGGTGTGACCCGTCGTCTTGCCAATACAGCCAGCGGCCCGCTGATTGACACCATCACCATTTTGTTGGGTCTGACAGTAGGTGCCTCTACACAAGCGTCTGAGTTCCTGACAACCGACTCTTTGTGGATTTTCGGACTCGGTGCGGCATCATTCTTTATAGCAACCGCTTCGGGCGTACTCTTCGTGAAGTTCTTTAACCTCTTCCTGAAGAAAGACAATAAGATTAATCCGCTTATCGGTAACGCCGGTGTATCTGCTGTGCCCGACTCTGCTCGCATCTCGCAAATAGTAGGTTTGGAATACGACCCCACCAACTATCTGTTGATGCACGCCATGGGTCCCAACGTTGCAGGTGTAATAGGCTCAGCCGTAGCTGCCGGTATATTACTGGGATTCTTGATGTAATCACTGTTCGATAGTTATCAGGTATAAGGTACAAGGGCATTTACCCGTACCTTATACCTGATTTTTTTATTAATTAATCCTTCCGGAACACTTAAGTGAACCCTCCGGAAGACTTAAGTGTTACTATGTGTAACAGTTAAGTATTTCATATGCTTTTACTTAAGTATTTCGGCGGCAACACTTAAGTAATCCAAATTCTGCTGTTTTTCGGATTGAACATTTGCGCTATTTGTTTTATAAATACTACCAAAAAGTCATATAAGGGCTTGTTTTTACTGACTTTTTGGTCATTTGTCTGTATCATCCGAAATAGCATTGAGTTTTGTCATGTCAGCTTTTTGTGGATTTGCGATAAAATATTCCTTATTATATATTATGGTCAGGCGGCCGTGTTAATTTATATCAAATAAACTACGAGCTATTCGTAAATATGAAATAAATTAGTACTTTAGCCAAGTATAATAGACTTTAATACGCATCCAATCCATGAAACGAATTCTTTTTTTGTGTTTGTTATGTAGCTGTTTGGCAGTAGTTAGGGCTCAGACCTCCGAGCCTTCTTCCATCCAACGTGCCATGAACAATTATGATTATGAGACAGCGCTTCAGTTAATGGAAGAAGTACCACCCACGGTATCCTTGCTTTACTTGAAAGGAAAAGCACTAAAAGAATTGGGTAGGAATCGGGAAGCCTTGGAAGTGTTTCGTCAACTGATTATGGCGGATTCTCTCAACTTGCGTGCTTATATCGAAGCGGGCGAATGCTACAAAGCGCAAGGCAAGTTCCTACCAGCGCTGCAATGTTACGAACATGTGCTGCAACTGAAGCCCGGACATAAGTATGCCCGTATCCAACACATTACCCAATTGCTGAACCTCCAGAGGTATCAGGAAGCATTCGGCGAAAGTTCCCAGTTGGCGGAACAAGACAGTTCGGCCGTTGCGCTCCATTTGAAAGCCCAAAGTCTGGAAGGGTTGTACACCGATCCCAATATCTTAATCGGAGCATACCAAGAGATTCATGATCGCTATCCGGATGATTATGTGGCTGCTTCCAAATTGGCCAGCCTTTACATCCGGAATAATTACTACGACTATGCCATCCAAGTCTGCGAAACCTATCGCCTGAGCGATACCACGAACCTAAGCGTCAACCGGCTTGCAGCACAAGCCTATTGCTTGAATCAAAATTACGATACTGCCATCACACGTTATCGTACCCTGCTGGCTCAAGGTGACACCACTTTCTATAATTGCTACTACGCCGGCATCAGTTACTATGCCAAAGACTTATACTTCGAAGCACATGGTCTGTTGGAAGCTGCCCGCAAGTATGCTCCCGAACATGTCGACCTGCTTTACTATCTGGGACGTACCTGCTCTAAAACCAGTTGGAAAGAGAAAGGAATAGACTACATGCAAGATGCCATCCGGCTTTCCTTTCCTACCGACAGCCTCGTTGCCCGTCTCTATGCCGGCCTGGCCGATTGTTATAAAGAAGCAGGTGAACCTCAGAAACAGATAGAGACATTGATGAAACTATATAAATATAGTCCACAGAAACATTCGTTACTATATAGGGCAGCTTATGTATCCTATTTCCGGCTTAGGGATTTCGAGGCCACGGAGAAGTATCTGAAAGCCTATATTAAGACCCGTCCCGAAGGCAGTCGAAACCTTCCTCAGGAAGTTGCGGAAGACGGTACTGTCATTATCAACGAAAACAACCGTTACAATGCCGCCGAACGCTGGCTGGAAGACTTGCAGAAGCGGAAAAAGGTGGAAGACTTCTTCAAAGGAAAGACGAAAGACGGAGTCGGCACTCCCTTGGTAGCCCCTTGAGCACAAACGTTTGCTGTAATTGGCTCAGCCGTAGCTGCCGGTATATTGCTGGGATTCCTAATGTGAAAGCTGACTGTGGTTTTATAAAATGAGAACGTTTTTCCCGGTTCCGGTCGAGAAAGACGTTCTTTTTTCGTACGTATATGAATAAATTTGGAAATACGGTAAGTTTTTCGTACTTTCGCTGCGTTGATAAGTTTGTGTGCGGTGTTTAAATGATAATTTAGAAGCCCCCTCAACTCCCCCCGTGGGGGAGCTATTGTATTCTACTTAGTATTCAAAGCCTCCCCCACGGGGGGAGGTCTGGTGGGGGCTAAATTCCCATTTATAACTGTATAATTAATAATCATTAATGAATAGGAAGATGAAATCTCTAAAAAATGTAATCGGACTGCTGTTTGTTCTTCTGCAAGTCTCATTGTCGGCTAAAGCTGATTCCATTAACTTGGAAGAGGCTTTTGCGGAAAGTGCCCGAATCGTGGAATCCATCGAACGGGTGCGATTTCCTGAGAAAACTTATTTCATTACAGACTTCGGTGCTCAACCCGATACGCCGGATAACCCTTGTCATGAAGCCATCAATCGTGCTATTGTGACATGTAGCTTGAACGGAGGGGGTACCGTGGTGATACCCGAAGGCACGTTCTTTACAGGGCCTGTTACCTTGAAGAGCAATGTCAATCTGCATGTGTCCGAAGGTGCTGTATTGAAGTTCTCTACCGACCAAAGTCTGTATTTTCCTGCCGTACTGACCCGTTGGGAGGGCATTGATTGTTACAACGCCCGTCCGTTGATTTATGCTTACGGTGAAACGAATATAGCCATTACCGGTAAAGGCATTATAGATGGGCAAGGCTCAATGGATACATGGTGGCCCATGTGCGGCGCCGCACGCTATGGCTGGAAGGAAGGTATGATAGCCCAGCGTAACGGCGGGCGTGCCAAGTTGCTGATGTGGGGCGAAAGCGGTACGCCTGTTTACAAGCGTGTGATGACTCCTGAAGACGGTATGCGTCCGCAACTTATCAATCTGCATACATGCAAAACAATTCTGATAGAAGATGTAACCTTGTTGAATTCGCCTTTTTGGGTTATTCATCCTTTGTTTTGTGAAAGTCTTATCGTGCGTGGTGTGCATGTGTTCAATCGGGGACCCAATGGTGACGGATGCGACCCTGAGTCGTGTAAGAATGTGCTGATAGAGGACTGTACGTTTGATACCGGTGACGATTGCATCGCTATCAAGTCGGGGCGTAATGCGGACGGACGTAAATGGAATGTTCCGAGTGAAAACATCATTGTGCGCAACTGCTTTATGAAAAACGGCCATGGAGGTGTGGTGATAGGAAGCGAAATATCCGGAGGCTATCGTAATCTGTATGTGGAGAATTGCCGGATGGACAGTCCCGAACTGGATCGTGTTATCCGTATAAAGACCAGCATGTGCCGTGGAGGTGTCATTGAAAACATCTATGTGCGCAATGTCACTGTGGGGCAGTGCCGTGAAGCCGTGTTGCGCATCAACCTGCAATATGAAAACAAAGAAAAGTGCGATCGCAGTTTTCCGCCTTTTGTGCGCAATGTATACATGAAGAACGTCACTTGCGAAAAGAGCGAATATGGTGTGCTCATTATCGGATTGGACGATGACCGTCATGTGTCGAATGTCCATGTGGAGGATTGTCATTTCAATCATGTTTCTACCGCAAGCAATCGTGTGAGCGGTGCCCGTGACGTCATCTACAAAAACCTTTATATCAATGGGAAGATTGTTAAGTAAGGGGAGGACTTGTTCGACAAAAATAGTCCGTACATGCGGTAAAAAATGGACTAAAAACGCAGGTACGGGCTGTTTTGTTTCCTAAAAGTTGCTTTTTCCCTAAAGATAATGCGCAAGGTCCGATAGAAAAAACTATCTTTGTGGGACAATAACCCCATACACTACATCGCATGGAACAGTTGATAACGATAAAAGAACTCATCAGCCAAGGGAATGTCACTCAAGCCCTCGAACAGCTTAACCAATTGCTTGAGAGTGATTTCTCCGCTAAGGATGTGGTTTATTACCTGCGTGGAAACGCTTACCGCAAGCAAGGGAATTGGCAGCAAGCCCTGAACAATTATCAGTATGCCATGGACTTGAACCCCGAAAGCCCCGCTCGCGAAGCCAGGCGCATGGTGATGGACATCCTGAACTTCTATAACAAAGATATGTACAACCAATAAAATAAAGGAAACGTAAATTATGGCAAAAATCAAAGGAGCTATTGTAGTAGACACTGAGCGTTGCAAAGGGTGCAACCTGTGTGCCGTGGCTTGTCCACTTCATGTCATCGCTCTGTCTAAGGAAGTAAACATAAAAGGATATAACTATGCCTACCAGGCATTGGAAGACACCTGCAACGGATGTTCTTCGTGTGCGACGGTATGCCCTGACGGGTGCATATCCGTATATAAAGTAAAAGTTGAATAACATGTAAATCTGTGTAAATATGGCAGAAGAAGTAGTATTAATGAAAGGAAACGAAGCCATTGCCCATGCGGCTATCCGTTGCGGAGCCGACGGGTACTTCGGTTATCCTATTACTCCTCAATCGGAGGTTCTGGAAACGTTGGCCGAGCTGAAGCCTTGGGAAACCACCGGCATGGTGGTGTTGCAGGCCGAGAGCGAGGTGGCGTCTATTAATATGGTATATGGTGGTGCCGGAAGCGGCAAGATGGTGATGACCTCATCTTCCAGCCCAGGTGTCAGCCTCATGCAGGAAGGTGTGTCCTATTTGGCTGGAGCCGAACTCCCGTGTCTTATTGTGAATGTCATGCGTGGAGGACCCGGATTGGGTACCATACAGCCCAGCCAAGCGGACTATTTCCAAACTACCAAAGGCGGCGGACATGGCGACTATCGTCTGATAACGCTGGCTCCGTCTTCGGTGCAAGAGATGGCGGACTTCGTAGGTCTGGCTTTCGAACTGGCTTTCAAATACCGTAATCCGGCCGTTATTTTAGCGGATGGTGTCGTAGGACAGATGATGGAGAAGGTAGTGCTGCCTCCGCAGAAGCCACGGCGTACCGATGAGGAAGTCATTGCCCAATGCCCGTGGGCTACCACCGGCAAAACACATGGTCGCAAGCCAAACATCATTACTTCTTTGGAGTTGAAGCCCGAAGCCATGGAGAAGAACAACATCCGCTTCCAGGCCAAATACAAACTCATCGAAGAAAACGAAGTGCGCTTCGAAGAAATCGATTGTGAAGACGCTGACTATCTGATTGTAGCTTTCGGTTCCATGGCGCGCATCGGACAGAAGGCGATGGAAATAGCCCGCGAAGAAGGTATTAAGGTGGGCATTTTGCGTCCTATTACTCTGTGGCCTTTCCCTAAAGACATCATCGCCCATTATGCCGACAAAGTGAAAGGGATGCTGGTAGCCGAACTGAACGCCGGGCAGATGATAGAAGATGTCCGTCTGGCCGTCAACGGCAAAGTCAATGTAGAACACTTCGGACGCTTGGGAGGTATCGTGCCCGACCCCGACGAGATTGTAGCGGCACTGAAGGAAAAACTGGTTAAGTGATGGAAACAGATAAAATCAGAAACGTACTGAACATCCTCTTTATGATATTGGCCGTAGCGGCTGTGGTTGTCTACTTCACGGTAGACGATTTCACTGTATTCCTTTATACGTGCGGTGCGGCTATATTCTTTAAAGTAGTTGAGTTCTTCATACGTTTCACCAACAGATAACAACGATTATGACAAAAGAAGATATTATCAAACCCGAGAATCTGGTTTACAAGAAACCGACTTTGATGAATGACAACCCCATGCACTATTGTCCGGGATGCAGCCACGGCGTTGTACACAAGCTTATAGCCGAAGTGATTGAGGAAATGGGGATGGAAGACAAAGCCATAGGCATTTCTCCCGTAGGATGTGCCGTATTCATCTACAACTATCTGGACATCGATTGGCAGGAAGCCGCTCACGGACGCGCGCCTGCATTAGCTTCCGCCATCAAGCGCTTATGGCCCAGCCGGCTGGTATTCACCTATCAGGGAGATGGTGACTTGGCTTGCATCGGTACGGCGGAGACTATCCATGCGTTGAACCGTGGCGAGAATATCACCATAATCTTCATCAACAACGCTATCTATGGTATGACCGGCGGACAGATGGCTCCTACCACGTTGGTGGGCATGAAGACTTCTACCTGCCCCTACGGACGTGACGTGCATCTGCACGGCTATCCGCTGAAGATAGCCGACATTGCGGCCCAATTGGAAGGTACAGCCTACGTCACCCGCCAAAGCGTGCAGTCGGTACCTGCCATCCGCAAGGCCAAGAAAGCCATCCGTAAGGCGTTCGAGAACTCCATGGCCGGCAAGGGTAGCAACTTGGTGGAAATCGTGTCTACGTGCAACTCAGGTTGGAAGATGTCTCCGGCCAATGCCAACAAGTGGATGGAGGAGCATATGTTTCCCTTCTATCCGCTGGGTGACTTGAAAGATAAATAAAATCATATTAGCACATTGTAATAATGAAAGAAGAAATCATTATAGCAGGATTTGGTGGACAGGGCGTATTGTCTATGGGTAAGATATTGGCTTACTCAGGCCTGATGGAGGGCAAAGAAGTGACTTGGATGCCCGCATACGGTCCCGAACAGCGAGGCGGCACGGCCAACGTGACCGTCATTGTGAGTGATGAGAAAATCTCTTCGCCCATATTAAGTAAATATGACTCGGCCATTATACTGAACCAACCTTCGTTGGAGAAGTTCGAGAGTAAGGTGAAGCCCGGAGGCGTATTAATCTATGACGGTTATGGCATTATCAATCCGCCCACGCGCAAGGACATCCGCGTGTATCGCATTGATGCCATGGATGCCGCTAACGAGATGAACAACTCGAAAGCGTTCAACATGATTGTGTTGGGAGGCTTGCTGAAGATAAAGCCCATTGTGACATTGGAAAACGTTATCAAAGGCTTGAAAAAGACGTTGCCCGAACGTCACCATCATTTAATACCGATGAATGAAGAGGCCATTAAGCGTGGCATGGAACTGATAAAGGAAGTGTAAGCGTTTTCTTACGAAGGGAGTGGAGAGGGTGTGCCGAAAAACAGGCATGCCCTCCTTTTTATATTTCTTAATTGCTGAGATTTGTTCATAGATTAAAAACGGAGCGGTCCTAAAACTCGATTGCAGGTTGTTGATACAACTGTAAACTTATGCCAGCGGATTTTCTAAGTATCCTTGGTTACTTGTCCAAACATCATTGAATACTTTGCCATTTATTCAACGATACTTGGTCACTTATTCTTGGATTATTTAGCTATGCGTTTACCGGATGAGTCATAAAAATAATGCTGGAGTAAAAAGGAAAAACATTTTTCGCCAGCATTCAAATCCTTAATCGGTAATTTCTTACCACATGTTCAAGTGTATCCGTTCTTCTGCATTGATAACCTTCTGCTTGGGCAGGAAAGCGTTTTCGGCAGGATAACCCATCGTAAGCAGGCAAAGGAACTCATAGCCTTCGGGTGCGCGGACAATTTTCTTTATCTGCTCGGCCTCGTCGCTCACGGGAATATGAAATACGGTTCCCAGTCCCTCGTTAGTGGCGGCAAGCAGCATGTTTTCCAGTGCACACCATGCCGAGGCAAAATAGTTGAGAGAGCTTTGCTCTACGGGTTTGAGTAAAGGCCATGTCAGCTGTCGGAAGAACGGGATGATGAGCAGTCCGCTTTCCATGAGCATCTTCTGCTGTTTGGGCAGGGCGTCGGCAAACATCGCCATCTTGTCCTTGTCGTCCGATTCATCCACCTCGGCGACCAGCTTCTCAAATGCGGCCATGTTCTTTGCCAACGGGGCGATGACCTTGGCGATGTTCTCGCGTTCGCGCACCACTACAAACTCCAACTGGCGCAGGTGGTCGTTGGTCGGTGCCTTGAATGTCGCACCGATGACCCGTTTCAAAATCTCGTCGCTTACTTCACGGTCGGAAAAGTCGCGGTATGTACGCCGCTTCTCCAATACTTCATACAGTTCCATCTTGTAATCATTAAAAAGTTAGACATCTTGTTTCTTTGTAGGGCAAAGGTAGCGTGTTTTATTGCTTTCTATTTGCCTGATGGTTTCAAATAATTGTCGTACATTTGCAAATGCTGAAATTTGAGTATATGGAAGATGCTGTCATACCCTACCAACTGCCCGAGCCGGAGAACCATTCGTTCTTTTTCATTGACCAGCGTGTCGATACGCAGCTGGAAGCAAAGTTGCACCAACACGATGCGTGGGAACTGTACTGCGTGCTGCAAGGGAGCGGTATCCGGATGGCAGGCGATACGCTGATGCCGTTTGCCGAAGGCGATGTTGCCCTAATTCCTCCCTCCATGCATCACCATTGGGATTACAGCCCTGCATCGGCTGACGAAACAGGACGTATCCATTATCTGATGGTGGCTTTTAGCCACTTGTTCGTGCGGCATTGTATAACTGTTTTCCCGGAATTGCGCAACAGGCTGGCCGACGTGACGTTTCCTACCGAAGCCTTGAAGTTCGGGGCGGAAAGTTCGCGGATTATCCGCCATGCCTTGACGGAAATGAATAGGATGGACGAATTGGGGCGGCTGTGCGGCATGTTCCGTTTATTGCCGGTTATCTTTACTGCAAAAGATTATATGCTTGCCGGCAAACCCATGCGGATAGAGCGTGAAGTGCGGCGTATGCAGCAGGTCAGTGCCTACGTGATGGCGCATTACGTGCATTCCATTTCACTTGATGACATCGCTTCCGAAGTAGGCATGAACCGTTCGGCGTTCTGTTCCTGGTTCAAGCGTTGCAAGGGAATGACCTTCTCGCAGTTCGTCACGCAATACCGGCTGAACACGGCTTGCGGTTTGTTGGAGCATTCACAGAAATCCGTGTCGGAAATCTGCTATCTTGTCGGATTCAGCGACGTGCCCCATTTCGTAAGGGCGTTTGCGAAAGAAAAAGGCATTTCACCCGGAAAATACAAAAAGAGAATTTGAAAAACGCCCATATTGTGATATGATTTTGTAGGTCAACGAGAGGATAGCAAGTGGTTTGGGTAAACCGAAACACAAAAGAAAAACTGGGCTTCGATTTGGAAGTAACTCATAAGCCTGGATGCTTTTTCCTTTCTGCTATCGACAAGAGTGGCGGCATTTACTTCACAAAACCGGCCGAAAAAGTGTTTCAAGCAGTGTGCCTTATTTTGAAACAATGTGTTTCATGCTTTGAAACAATGTGTTTCTTTAAATGAAACAGAGTGTTTCACTATTTGAAACAAAGTGTTTCATCATATGAAACACATCTTGAAACACTTTGTCTGGCAATCCTTACATGTTAAATAAGGAACAAGTAACTGATAATTTATCGTGCTGTTTAGAGAAGGCACACAGATGACACAGATAAGACAGATTTACATAGATTGTAAAGGGCTTCGCCAACATATACTTGTCATTCTGTAGCGAAGCGAAGAATCTCACGAACGCCCTGAGAGGCGCTTCACTCAGCATGACTAAAAAGAATCTGTGGTCATCTTGTTCAATCCGTGTCATCTGTGTGCCAATTAAATTCCCATTTATAGTATAAACTAATTTTGTTCACTTGCTTATGATTTGTCTTGACAATAAATAATTAATGTATGATAACTTTTCATGGAATGAATGCAAATAAATGTATAAAACGAGCGGCCAATCCTTGCCATTAAACGGAACGGCTTTCGAACATGGCTGATTTACAGCTATTTATATTCAAACAGGAACACTTAACTATTTGCCCGAAAATACTTAACTGTTCCTTCCGAAATAGTTAAGTGTTTCGGGGGAAATACTTAACTGTTTCTTGGGGAAATAGTTAAGTGTTTTTTCGGTAAAGGTTCAGACGGCTG
>CASENS010000111.1 GCA_949289345.1 uncultured Bacteroides sp. | reverse complement strand
TCTTAGAGTTAGGAAGCCCTCAGGACTTCTGATGAATTGTTATGTGCATATACAAACTTACCCAAGAATACGTTAATGTTCGTAAACTTGGGCAAGATTTTAAAGATTTTGTTTGGTGAGGACTTAGAATTCACCCTCTCAGCTTAAAATGCACAAATTCATCGCGTGCAAAGTATAAATGAACCCGCTCGTGTCACCTCCCCTTCGGGGGGAGGAGGGAGGGGGCTGCCAGTTTCACATAGTTGAGCCTTGTGCAGGGAGTGCCTCCCGCCATGTAGGTACGCGCCACACGCGCGGAGGCTATCTCTACGGTTTCTCCGGGACGGTAAGCGTGCTCGGTGGAGGGCAGCACGCACGAATGGCGGCTGGCCGTGCGGGCGTTCACGCTCATGGCTACCCGGTTGCCGGCGGCGTCGGTCAGCCTCAGTACCTGGCGGACGTAGAAGAAAGGCGTTCCGCCACGCACTTGCGTCTTATACGGATTGTCCTCTATCCGCACATGGGTCACCGTCAGGCGCAAGTTCTCCAGCCGGTCCCCTTCCTTGCCCAGGAAACGTCCCGCCGGACGACGGCGTGCCTTGGCCCGTTGGACATCGGCGTGTACGGAGCAGTAGATGCGTGCAATGTGCGCAAAGCGTTCCTGTTTGGGGATGCGCGGCTGGAATTTGTAGCCCAACCAGACCAAATAGGCGGGGTCGATGCTCAGAATCTCGTGTAGGAAGTGTCCGCGGTACTTGCCCACGGGGATGAGGTCGTCGCCGTTGCTCTGCATGCGCTTGGCGTTGTATTCCACCAGAAGCATGCGGCGTTCGGAGTAGAAACACAGGGCACTGGCCATGCGCAACGCCTCGTTGACGTCGGCGGAAAGTTCGCAAAGGTAAAAGATGTGCTGCCGTCCGGGCAAGGGAGAGTATATCCACAACGTATAGGCGGGATGTCCCTGGCGCGGCAACACCACCAGGTAAGCCCCCGCCTCCTTGTAGGAAGCTCTCGCCTGGTTGTACACGCTCAGTTTCCCGTACAGCAGGGCCTGTTCGTCGGCGGTAAGGCCGGGAATGAGGGGAGGAGTCATGCGTCAACTCCTTTCTGTTGTCGGCATACGTACATAGTTCCGGAAGATTACAACGTTCTATCGGACGGTAAAGTTAAGGCTTTTTCCCGGAATGACGAAATTTGGGCCGGTCCGGAAACCCCGGTCGTAAAAGTATCCAAGGATAACCGGCGAAGTAAGCAAGGATATTTGGGCAAGTAAGCAAGGATAGATGGACGGAAAAGCAAGGACGGGTTCGTGACAGACAGCAAAAAAAGAAGGACACCCGGGAGGGCGTCCTTCAATTCTATGTATTCAAGCAACTTATCAGTTGTAAGGCTCTTCTACGCGGATGGCCTTGAACTGGAACTCTTTCTGGTCGGCAGCCTTTGTACCGAGTGTAATTGTAGCACCGTCAAAGTCTTGTCCTTCAGCAACCAAGAGATCCGTATTCGCGCAGTTACCGAACGCTGCGTTATCATTGCTGCCCCATTCGCCTGTCTTGCTCTCTCCGGCCTTGAAGACATTGTTGAACTTAATCTGAGTCAGCGTACAGTTCGTCAAAATCTTCTCCTGGATTACAGTAGCGTTCAAGAAGTGTACGTAGGTCAGCGGCGTGTTGGCCAACGCGGCTGCTTCGATGGTTGCCGCACCCACCTTCAAGTCACGGCTGTCCTTGCTGCTTCCTGCCAAGCCCGAATTGTTGAAGGCTCTCATTCCCAGCTTGGTAGTCTGGCTCAAATCCATGTACTCCAAGTCATCCTGGTTCATGAAGGCGTATGCGCCGACTTCTGTCGGGATTACCTGCTTGCCGTCTTTCAAAACCTTAGACAGGTTCTCACCAGTACCATCCTTTGTAGTCATGTAGAATGCATATTCCGGAATGTAGGTCGTGGTTACGTTGATTGTCTGCAACGCCTTGCAATCCTGGAAGGCGTAAGTAGCCTTGTTAGCCTCCAAGTCTACAGAACCGATTACCTTCTTCAAATTCGTACAGCCGTCGAACTGTTGCGAGTACATTTCAGCGCCTTCCATAACCTTCACGCTATCCAGCAATGTATAGTCTTGGAAGATGAGGGCGCGTCTGCCTAAGTAAACCGGACCGAAGTCTTCAACAGAAGCCAAGTCGATGTATTGCAGCGATTGCTTTGTCTGGTCGTTGAAGAAGCGGTCGTTGATGCTCTCGTCGAACGGATAAGAGCTCAGAACCAACTGCTTCAAGGCCGTGAAGTTCTTGCTTACGAAGTCCTCGTCGATTTCCGTAACCTTCGGCAAAATCAAGTTCTTAACTTCTGTCAAAGCAGTCAAACCACCTTTCGGGATGCTTGTTTCGGCAGTCATTTCCAGGTGCTCAACACTTGTCAGTTTGTTCAGGTAAGCGAAGTCTGCATCTGTGATGTCGCAGTTGATGACAACCTTCTTAATGTTTTCAACCTTATAACCGTCGTTTACGCCTGCAGCGTCAGTACCTACAGGCCAGATAACCACGTCATTATTGTTCTTTGTTCCCAACGTAGCCTGTACAGACCCTCTGTTGATAATCAGCGTCTTACTGCTCGAAGCTTCTTTGCCTACCACCAAGTAGTCGTAGTTGTTGATGTCCAACAGAGCGTTCACGCCATCCTTGCTCATGAAAGTCACGGCATTGGGACGTCCGTCGGCTGTGTAAGCGGTCCAGTTGGATGAAGAAGTCAAGATTTCGTAGTCCTTTGCGTCTTCTTTCGTTCCGTCCAGCGTAAAGGTGATGTTCTCGAAGTTGTAGGTCACCTTCAACATATCAGTTACAGGAGTCGCACCGTTGCGGGTAACGGGAGCCACAGTCATATAAACAGAGTTGGCGTCGCTCCAAGTCTTTCCGCCAGTGAGGCTTACAGTCACCTTGTTCGGGGTAGTACCATTTGCCCAATCGTCATCGGCAACTATTTCTCCTCCATCTTCCTTTACCCAAGCACCTGTCGGAACACCTTCACCGAAAGTCAGCTGGTACATCTGATCTGCAGCGTAAGCGATGGAAGAACCTGCTTCGCTTGCATCCCACTCTTTCGAGTCATTTTGACCGATAGTCTCCAACACAACAGATTCCAGCGGACCGAAGTCCTCAGCATACTTGTCCACGTTAGCTGTAGTGAACTGCAGTACGGGGAAAGGACGAACCAACGACAGATTGGCGCTTTCACCTACCGAGCTATAGTCCTCAGCCGGCGTAGCGGATGTGATAGAGTACATCGGGGCAATCACCTGGTTGGGGTTCTTCACGCTTTGCGTAGCGTTGCTACCTTTCGAAGCGTCAGTAGTCAGTACCATAGAAACCAGCTCGCCGGCAACCGGAGCATCATCATCATCCATTTCAGATTTTGCAGCCGTCACAGCCACGTCACCGTAAGTGGCGATAATGGTAGCGGTCTTGGGGTCGCCTGCACTATAATCAAAAGCCAACATGTTATCATCGCTCACAGCGGTGAACTTGCCCTGGCCTGCGCTCTGGGTAGCCTTGTAGGCGGCGGAAGCGGTTGGCAGTGTCCAATCACCCAAGGCTGCGATAGTAGAAACGACACCCTTGCCAGTTGAGTTACTACCATACCCTACGTTTGAACTCGTAGCACCAAGCAGGTTGTAACCGAACACATCGATGCGATCCTGCTCTGCATACCAGAAGAACGGATAGGTTTTGTTGTCCTCGTAGAGTTCACCACGGGTGTTGACCGTGTTGTTTCCGGCCAGCGTCACGTCGAACGTGAGTCCTTGTCCTTGTGCCTGGGAAGACGGGATGTTGGCCAGCTCGTCATCCTGGGTACATGCAGTTGCTAAAGCCACAACTGCCGCGCAATATAAAAACTTCTTCATCTTTGATAAATAATTTAGTTTATTTTAATATTATTCATTTACCTATAAACGAATGTCCCGTTTGGTTACATCGGGTTCTGGCCACCTGCGGGCACATCGTCCTCGATGCTCGCACCGAACCCTCTTTCCACAGCAACCTCCAGAACTTCCACCTCCGGAGCCACATAAAACTTTTCCATTTCCATAATCGTAATTTTTAGTTGTTAGTTAATAATTTGATTTCTTTTCTTACTCGTTTGGGTATATATATAATATGGTGTAAAACACCGATCTTCAGTATTCGGTAAAATCCACGCTACACCTGTCTCTGAGGTCGATTTCAAGGTGCAAAGTAACATACAAATTTCCCAAATAGGGGGCGGACAGGGACACGGTTTGACAAAGGGGGGGGGCTAGGGAGTAAGGGGAGGAAAGAGGAAGCATCAAAAAAGGAATAACCGCGAACCTGGTTATGACTACGTATCGCCAACACATATTCCATTG
>CASENS010000110.1 GCA_949289345.1 uncultured Bacteroides sp. | reverse complement strand
TGATTCCCATGCCGGCCGCATAACATCTTAAAATGTTTTTGATTCGTTTATCCATTTGTATAGATTTTATTATCACCCCCGTTACACCAGGACTCGGGCACTCAAATCTACACAAAAAAAATCTATAACAATAGGTGAACCAAGTGGTCAATACTATTTTGGCCAGAAGGGTCAATCATATTGTAGCCAAAGGGGACAGTCCTGCTTGGCCAAAAGGGTCAAAGTCGCGTGGCTTTTCCATTCAGCAACGACTTTGCTGTTACGTTCTATTTTCATATGGGTCACTAATTTCCTACCTCCCTCAAAAAAGTGGCTATTACCAGATTCCCATGGAATTTCGTCCTCCAAACACCAATAACTTCTATTATTCTTAGATGGCTGTTTGCCTAACCAAAAACAATAAGTCTTATAGGCATCTTCCAGTTCTTGTGAATATATATTGGAATGTCCTAGAATACGGGTAATTTGCTGTGTCGTTATAGTTCCGTGTTTGTCAGGATTTTGTTTGTGCCGTTCTAATGTATTGTTGGCGTAGCCAATGAATCTACTTGGTGCAAAATGGAAATCACCATCAATTTTATAGGCGATGAATACCCGTCCATGACTTATATGTTTAGCCATTATGTCAAAATCATTGTCTGAATCACCCATCAAATACTTTTCAATGGTCTTGATATTTGCAATAATCTGATTCTTATCCGATACCAATGATATTTTCATATATTCAATAAATTGGTTGTTAGCATTAAACAGCTTCGTCATAAAGACTTAGCAAAGATTTATTGCAAAGGTAGCTAATTTTTTAGAATCATTTTGTCATAGCCTTAAAACATTGACTGACAAGCAAAAAAGAGCAGTAAATGTGCAGGATAAAAAACATAAAATCCATATTTTGCCACATTCCCGTGTATGAAGCCCCTTGTTCCGTCATATAGGAAGATGACCGCACACGCAAGCAGCGCACCGGTTATGCCGTAGCGCATCATCAGCGGAAAGGCAAACGGCAGTTGCATCATCCTGTGCAAAGTGACGAATTTACCCTTGCCAAATCCTAACAGATAGAACACCACAATTAGCAGTACACCCCTCCATTCGTAGTCCGTTTCCAACCATGCCGCCAACCATGCTGTCAGCAGTATGGAAAGACAGCATAGAATGCGATGTTCCCGAAGCCTCTCGAAAACGGCCAATGCCGACACTCCCAGGGCCAGCGTGAACATCACGTTGTGCGTGCCGTCCGCACCGTTCAACAGATACCACGGCACTTCGCTGACGGCTGCGAACAACAGGAGGGAAAGGAAGTAACGCATCCTGTTCCGCGTATGGGCGAAGCCTTCCGCAACCAGGAAAGCGAACACGGGAAAGGCGATACGGCCGAAGCACCGCATCACATCATAAGCCATTGTATTGCCATCCATAAGATAGTATGCGCAATGGTCAATAACCATGGAAACCACGGCGATGATTTTCAATGCGCTTCCGCTCAACAAAGGAAACGGTCCAGGCAGATAGGAAGTCGAGCCAATATTCATATACTATTATCCGTCAATATATTACCATAAACAGTTAGACAATTACCTAGCTCATTCCAAGCAGTTCCTTAACCATATCCTCCACCTCCTGGTTGACTCTCTTGAAGTTGCGATTGAGCAGGATTTCCTTCTCCCGGTCATTCTTGAACTCGTAGATTTTCGGCAGCGGCACATAGTGTTCCTCCTCGTCCTTAATCTTCTTCATGTCGAAGTGCGTCTTGCAGAAATACTTGGTGGTCTTGAACTCCTCCGACTGTTCGATGTCGAACCTGTCCAGCATTCTCTCGTCCGTAGCGGTGAAGTCGCGCGCCGCCTGTCCGGCCAGCCAGCCGGTGGCCATGTCCGCAATCTTCGCCGCCGGAACGAGGTAGTCCATCTTCTCGGATATGGTGGTGGACACCTTCTGGTCGTTGATGGATATGGAGCGTGAGGTCTGCTTGGCCTTGCCGAACACGTCGTTCTGCGCCCATTCCAGCGTTTCCTTGTTACGGGCAGCCCCCATGAAGATGTTGCCGCAGGTGGTGATGATTTTCTGCATCCCCACCTTTCCGTAGTCGGCCTCCAACTGCGGAAGCTCCTGGAAGCCTAGCGTCACGGCCACCTTGTTGGAGCGCGCCGTACCGATAAGTCGGTCTATCTTGTGGAAGTACAGCGTGGGCAGCTCGTCCACGATGATGCTCACCGGGATGTTCCCCTTGGAGTTCACACGGGTTATCAGGCGGTTCAGCACAAGGGCGTTGAGCGAGCCGATGACTTGTTCCTTCTCTGGGTCGTTGGCTATCACAAGATAGCTCGGATGCTCCCTGTCGGAAATCTTCA
>CASENS010000109.1 GCA_949289345.1 uncultured Bacteroides sp. | reverse complement strand
GTTTTCTATGTGGCTGTGTGACTGTTAACTGCAAGGTCCAAAACAGCAGATAGATTATATCTGGAACGAGTATGGTTTACCTTACAGTTGGCTGGCCTGCTTCTTTCATACAACAAAAGTAAGCATTCCAACCGTATTTTCTTTTATTGCGCAAATCTAAGGGAACGTATGTGAAGCATCTCCTATTAGCGAAAACAAACGGGAGACCCTTCGCTTTGCCCAGGATAACGAGTTGCAGTAACCGGCTCTCCTCCTTCTGGAAGGAGGAGTACCCGCAGGGGGAGGTGGTAGGTAAGACATGCCGCGAAGCGACTCCTATTCCTATATAATAAATAGGCCGAACCATTCTTTTCCTACCACCCCGCCCGGTGGGCACCTACCCCCTCCTTGCTCCCCCGTTATCGGGGGAGAGCAACCTCCCAGAAGGAGGGTAGTCAATTACCCGTCATCATCGAATGGGTTTTCCGCAGGAAATGAGCACTCAGAATGACATTACTTTTTGACAGTCGTTCTTGCATTTTGACACACCCTCGTTTCTTATTCAAGGGAGATAAAGGACAAGCAGTCCGTTACCATCCCGGATTCTGCTTCAATTCCGGATTCAAGCGCATCTGCTCCTGCGGTATCGGAGAAAGGTAATCACGCTGGCTAAAAAGCAGGTTACCTGCCAGTGTGGCAATGCTACGACCGTAGTCGGGATCATCCGGACCTGTACCTTCATAGATACCGTACAGCAGCGGATATCTCTCCGGATAGTAACAAGGTTCACCAAAGTAAGTAGCGTCATTGGCGGTCTGCGTTTCATAAGCGGTACCCAGAATCTTGTGTCCCAACTTCTGTCCGGTCAGATTAATATGAGCGATACCCCAAAGGTCACTTATGTTCCTGCCAATAACGCTCCAGGCGATCAGCCTCTTCAGCCGTCAGGTGAATAACCGCACCATGCTTGGGTGAACTGAAGTTGGTTGTTTTCATCACCCCTTCATTAAAACGACCCAAGTTCGTGAAATGGGTAAAATCGGTGGTTTCCGCAAAACCAAAATTATGCGGATTTACACTGAACACATCATACATAAGCACCCATTTTTCCTCCCCAATGCGTTTCCAGACATTAGGAGCCTCACAAGCTTTGGGTTCGAAGTCATACCAACGCGGATCAAACTGATAGTCTCCATTGATACGGTTGGATATAGCTTGCTTAATACCTCCTGTCCCCTCATGAGCCACATAAAAGAAATGGTATTTATCCCCCACACGGGTGATATCGCCATCGATAGCCGAAACATGCTCATCAGGGTACTCGTATAATAATTGAGGCAGGCTCTCCACTCGGTTAAAATCATCATTCACATAAACATAATACAGCCGATTGGGTTCATTCCGGAAACGCATCGTATAGTATATCATCAATTTTCCTGCACGTTCGTCATAAGTAGTCTCGGGCGCCCAAGCACAACCTATCTCACTCAACCCTGCCGTAAGTTGGTCAAAACGAATATTAGCCCGACTCCAATGAATCAAATCCCAAGACTTCATCAACACCAGTCCCTTGTTGTTACCCCAGCCATAGACATTGCCCGGTCGTTCCCATTGAGTCTCACGGTACCCATCACGTTGTGCAAAAATGTGCAGATCTGTCATGGCCAGATAAAAAGCCCCATCCGGACCGCGATAGATGTGTGGATCACGAATACCCCGTTGATAAGCAATGGTATCTCCTGCTATCACAGGATTTCCATCGTTCAAAGCCGTGAATGTATATCCATCGCGGCTGATGGCCATATAAAGCCCATGAGTTTCGTCTTTATGAAATACCATCAGATAGGCATCCATATCTTTCTCGGTCGGAATGGCATCCCGATATCGGAAATCTCGGAAAACAGCTTCATTCCGTCCCATACTGGCCAAAGCTATGCGCAAAGCATAAAAACCCAAATAGGTGTTATGATGCATCAAAGAAACGTCCACATTTTCGGCCAAAGTAGTCCAGGTCCGTTTGTCACCGCTCACAGCTATGCTAAGCTTATTTCCTTGATTATGCAGACGGACCGTAAACCGCCGGCCAATCGTATTGGGATGTCGTTCCACTTGTCCGGCATGGCGATAAAGGGTAAATGTCTTTCCATCTGATACCAACCCGGCAAATGCTTTCTCACTGTAATAAAGTAAAAGCCCGGCCGTATTTCCCCGTTCCACAGTCACGTCCACTTGGGTTTCATAATTCTTATGTTCCGCTGTAACAAGAAGCAAACGGGCATCGGCAGGTGTTTTGCCTTTGGCAGCCAGATGCAGAGCCTGATCAGTGATACGGACAGACTGAGGAGCATATTCTTTCCAAAACGTCCATTGCAATCCCAATTCATTATCGGAGAAATTGTCACTCAGTGTCATACAATGCCCCTGGTTGGATGTCTGAGGCAAAGGTGCCCGTTCAGTCTGTATACGACACCAACCATCAGAAGTCCATTCAACAGGTTCAATCAGCGTCTGCCTTCCCAACGTGTGATAACCATTCGCATAAGCATGATATACTACCCACCAATTTCCGTCTGCATCGTCAATGAGAGTGCCATGTCCTTTGGACCACCAATTATCTCTGACACTATACGTATGTACCAAAGGATTAGTCGGCGCATTCTCCCAAGGTCCAAGCACACTACGCGAACGGGCGGTTACAACCATGTGGCTGGTTGCAGGCCCGGCTGTTCCACCTTGAGCGGAGGTCAGGTAATAATACCCATCATGATAACACAGTTTGGGCGATTCCAGGAACATACCTTCCGTCTCCCAATTCCGAGGATAGTTCCAACCCTCATACACTTTCTTGACTTCTCCCACAGTAGAGAGACCATCCGCAGTCAGTTGGATCACCTTACCCTCATTGAGATAAAGATAGCGCTTTCCATCTTTGTCCACCACATGCCCGGGATCTATACCGCCTACTTTCAAGTCTATCGGTTCACTCCACGGTCCACGTATATCGGAAGCCCATGTCACCCAATTGGTTTCTGCAGCAGGAAAATAAATATAAAATTTTCCATCGTGCTTCACCAAATCAGGAGCCATGGCAGAACCTTCCCATTGGGGTAAGGCACGGCATATCGGTTCCCAATTCACCAAATCAGTGGAATGCCAAATCAAAAATCCCGGAGCATAATAAAAAGGTGAATGAGTCATGTAGAAATCTCTCCCGTCCCGAAGGATAGTGGGATCCGGATAATCGCCCGCAAGGAGTGTTTTCGGGTAATTCTCGGCAACAAGTTGCCAACTACTCATGAAAAGTAGTACAATCAATGATAAAAACTTCTTCATATCTATTCTTTATTATTGTGACCGTAACAAGTTTACATTTACTGATACGTTTAATACCCGTAAACATACTCATGCTTCTTTATATTTTTATAAAGGAATAAAGAACCTCAGGCATTATATATATAATGTAGGCTCATTCCACCATTTTATGAAATAGGCATATTTCTCCAGTAATCTAAGTCCATAAAAACTTTTTCTTCTCTTGAGAATAGATAGTCAGAGCCTACTTCTTGCCCACGTCTGCGTGCCATTGAATGCATAGCGCAGCCCGATTAGCACATTCCCGCATTAAAATCTCATTTTTATTTCCCAATCTGCCGGATATATTCATTGGGCGTGATACCGGTGGCTTTCTTGAAATAGCGGAAAAAAGAGGCACGGGAACTGAAACCGCACAGCTCGGCCAAGGCACTGAGTGTGTAGCGGGCATATTCATCCATCCTTACCAGACGTTTAAACTCAGCGATGCGGTAATCGTTGACATAGTCGTAGTAGCTGCGCTGTAGGTATTGGTTGAATACGTAGGACAAAGCATGTGCGGTGGTTCCGATAGCAGTGGCCAAGTCGGCTATCTTCAAGTCGGGATTTTTATAGGGCTTTTCTTTATTCATTAACCGTTCCAGTTGGTCCAACAAACGCTTGCATTCCTCCGTGGAGACTTTGTTGGTCTTATATTTGGCATCGGAAGCCAGTGACTCATCTACCGTAGATTCGGAAGAGGAAGACGGGGTGGAGGCGGGTAAGACAGGCTCTGCCATTACCGGAATGCTTGGGCGGACGGTTCCTTTTCGTTTCCGGTAATAATAGTATCCGCCGCCTAAAGCCAATGCCAGTAAACATGCGAGCCAGACTGTACCGGGCGGGAAGTTGGAAGCGATGTCAATGGCTAAGGTTGTCTCGGAGTCCGGTTGCCCCACACGCCTGACACGGAATAGGTAGGAACCGGCACGCAAGTTGAAATAGGTGACGGAGGAACGGCCTGCAAGCATTTGCCAGGTATTGTCTTGTCCGTCCAACTTATATTCGTAAGACATCACATCCGGTGAAGTGTACGAAAAGTCGGACACATGGAAGGTGATGTTTTTCTCCGATGCTTTCAGCTGTACTTCGGGAATCTGGCTTGTGTTCTTGCTCAGTCGGATTTGTGGACGGGCACCGTTGACCAGCACATCCGTGATACGTACAGGATATGCCTCTCCGGCTTGATGTTCTTCTTTAAGTTTTTGAGTGTCAAGAAATAGAAGTCCTTTCATATTGCCAAACCAGAAGTTACCTTGCTCGTCACGCACAGGTGGGCAGAGGGTGAAAGTAGGATTGGGTATGCCGTCCACAAAGCCATAGGGCTTAAAATTATCTTGCTTGTCGTAATGGAACAGACCGTTGGTGGTTCCCATCCACAGACACTTGTCGGCGTCTTCGATGATGAACATACCGTCATGTCCGTCCAACGGTGTGCCGGGCTGGAGACGGTGGAAATGGTTCATAGACAGATCCGAAATGAACAGTGCCCCTTTGTCGGGGAAGAAATAGAGTTGGTGGGCTGAATCTTCATAGACCACCCGGATTTTCTCATTATGAATAAAACCGGTGGGAAAGGCATCGGTACGTAGTTGGCGGGAGGAAGGGTCCCAAAGGCACAGGCCGTTCTCCGTGCATATCCATCCTTTACCCGTAGAGTCGAAAAATACTTCGTACACGTTGCCCGGAGGCAGTTGGGAATCGGCGGATGTGTAGTGTGCCAGTATTTCTCCGTTTTTGTAACGGTAAAGTCCCATGGATGTGCCTATCCACAAGGTGTGTTCGGCGTCTTCTTCCATACAGAAAATGTGGCCTTTCCAGAAAGGCTCCGCTTGGGAGAAATCGGCCATACGCAACGTCGTGGGGTCAATGGTGTACATGCCTCCGCCGTACGTGCCCACCAAGTATTTCCCTTCGAAATGTTGGATACAGAATACCATTTCGGAACGTGTCTGGGAGGTGTTGAGTTTTCTAAATAGTCCTCGTGGCTCATTGATGTAGAACAGCCCTTTGCGTGAGCCTATCAGACGGTTGTCACCATCGATGAGAAGGGCGCGGACAGGCATGTCCTTTGAATCGAAATGAGGCGGATAGGCATAGACGGTGAACGTATCGCCTTGGAAAAGTGTATAGTCCAGTCCCGCTTGATAGAAACCGACCCAAATGATACCCTCAGGGTCTACCATCAATGAATATACAGAATTAGAGCGAAGTCCCTCGTTGTTCCCGGTTTCATGACGCATGGAGTACAAGAGCGTGTCTGTGTTCGTGTCTATGACGTGTACTCCGTTACCATCGGTTCCGACATAAAGTGTCTGCTTGCCGTCACTTCTTAGGGTTTTGATGACGTTGCAACCCACATTTATATAAGGAGAGAATTTTCCGCTGTCGATGTGGAAGCAGACGATACCCCGGTCCATAGTGCCCAGGTAGAGTTTGTTGCCTATACGTGCCGTGCAGGTGAATTGGCAAGCGTGATTACCGTCCGTTTCGTTATGCCAGCGTTGCAGGGTATTGTCTTTCAGATTCATGGCGCACAGACCATCGGACGTAGCCATCCACAGGCGCTTGTTCCCTTCCAGTGCCATACATACAACGGCATTGGAAGGTGAAATGCTGTTAGTCCCTAACTGGATATGCCGGAATCTTCCGTCCTTGTGAATGTACAGTCCGTGGTCACTGCCAATATAGAGGGTCGATTTTCCGTCATACATCAGGGAGCGTACAGGACAGTTGATGATATCTGGCACCATTCGTTCAAACTGGTCGGTTTCTCGGTTGAGTCTCCAAAGCCCTGTCCCTGTGCCCATCCATAGATGTCCGCCCGAGGTGCCGGCAATGGTTTCCACATATTTCAGTCGCTCGTCGCTGCCCGCTATGTCGTAATGTTTCAGGGAAATGCCGTCAAAACGCTCCACCGAACCGGATGTTCCTATCCATACAAAGCCCAACGAGTCCTTATAGAAAGCACTGACTGTCAAGTTGGTCAATCCGTCAGAAATCGTCAGGCTCCGCAAGACACGCGTTTCCGCATGCAGGTAGCAAACTATCAGTAAGACCGTAAAAAAGGAAATATATCTTAAGTAGTTTTTCATATTTGCGTATTTGATGCGCAAATATAACTAAAAAAGGCTATATCTTGCACGCTCTGTACGCTAAATTATTATTTCACTTTTCCTTTCCCCGCTTTCAGTTTGTAGGTTCGTCCGTTGAGGGTCAGTTGGCAAGTTCCGGACGTTTCGTAGTGCCATCCGTCTTCCCGATGCTCCAACAGGATGGAGATAGGGGAGTCTGCCTGCAAACGCAATGCGGGCGTTTGCATCCGCGTGCCGTTGCCCATGAAGAACAGAGAGTCACCTGCCTTGTCGTTTCTCCACAGGGCATAGGATGCTTTTGCCTGCATTTCACCCATGAAACAGGTGTGCGTGGCTTGGTCGGACGAGAGAATTAAATCCTGGCTGCCGTCTTTAAGCTCCACTTGAATGCCTGCATGGCTGCCCGGTTGGTCGGCCGATACGGACGGGAAGCTGACGGAACGTATCAGTTCCGGCTCGTTGACGGATGAAGGCTCGTAAACCGCTACGAAAGGCCGGTTCCACGCTTCGCCTTTCTGACGGGCCACGAAGGTCAGTGTCGGTTGTTCTTTGATAGAATAGGGCATGCCGGGGGTACGGCTCAAACCTTCGGTCATGGGACTGAGCGCCGTAAAGACCTCCCGCTGTTTTTCTCCTTTCATCCACAAATTCATGGAGATGTCATCTTCGTTGGGCATGTCGATGGTAAACGTAGCTTTGACGTCACGTTCCGTACATGCGGACTTCTTATTATATATATAGGAGTAAGCGTACAGGTGCGCGCCGGCAAAAGCCAATTCTTCGGTGGGTTGCAGGTGCAGGTCTGTACCGTCCGAAGCGGTAAGGCGCATCGTTTGCCCCAAGTTGTGGTAGAAATAGTCGTGCATTTTGTCACCTCCTTCCGCCTTGCGGCTTCGGAATATGTCCACATAGTAACCGCCTTTTTTGCCAACGGAAACGATGCTGTTGAGGCGGGTCTGGTCGGCTTGCGCCTCCGGTTCGCGGAAGTAGACTTCACTATAAGTTACGGTAGGAAACGCACGCCCCGTGATGTTTTGAGCCGGGAATGCGGATTGCAGGCGGAAGGCATGATTGCTCTTCATTACCGGATAGGAGGAGATACCATCCACGCAAACCGTGTTGTGTGACGGAAATTGGGAGTAATATTCCGCATAGTCCAAGCCACTATACAGGTATTGGCCGATACCGGCGTCCGGTCCCAGTACGTAGCCCTTGCCATAAAGTTCCATGGAGATGCCGTTGGCGTGCATGTGATTGCCCATACTGCCATTGACGGACACCATCAGACTGTGTCGCGGATTCATGCCGTTGCGTTGCACTAGCCACGATACGTTGGGAGCGTAGAAGAAAGGTGATACATAGTCTTCTATCCGTCCGGCTTGCACGTCCGGATTTAGCTCCAAAGGTTTGTCTTCGAAGAAAGAGGTAATGGCTACGGGTGGTTTGGGGGTGTCTCCCGTTTTTCCGGCTACAGGGTCGAGGCACTTCAGCAAGGCAGTGAAGTAAGCTTCCTGTTCCGGCTTATTGTTCGTTTGTGCGTTTTGTATCATACGCTTCATGGGAGTGGTGCTCAAGAAGGACGGATGGGTGTCGCCAAAACCGCATACCATCCGGTTGGGGAATAAGTATTGGGGCATGACGGCTACAGCACGCGGAATGACGGGCAGGGCTTGCGTCAGGTCGAAGCGTAGATTGCGGTCAAAAAGCGTGGTGAAACTGGTGTAATCGTTCAGTACGACGGAACTGTAGCCCGGACATTCCGCCCAAACACCCGTCTGCGGGTCATAGCCATATTCGGCCAGTTTCTTCAGACTCCACTGGCGGATGCTGGATTGGTTCAGCACGTAGTTGATGTAATACCCCCTACCTTTGCCATCGGCATAATGCTCGTTATCCTCCAGCACCATGCCTATGTTCATGATGTAGCGCGCCTGCATCAGGTTCCAGTTGTTGTGGGGCACCCCGTTGGCTATGATGTTCTCCGCCCATTTCTTGAAGGCTGAGGCGTAGATATCCATTTTATCGGTGTAGCGGGTTTGCAGGTAGCTGTATAAAAAGTCATAGAGGGGAACAATGTCGTAAAGGATGTCCTCGTGGATGACCTCAAACGAACTCATACCCACCAAGGTCTGCTGATGTCCGTGGTTGAGGTCGATGGGTACCCCCCGATAATAGATACCGGTCATGTAGGTGTCGAATACTCCGGCAGCCAGTCGGGCATAGCGTTCGTTCTTTGTTATCCAATAAAGGAAGGCCGCATCACGGGCGATGCCCATGATTTCCCGGTTCAGGCTTTCAATGTTGCGTCCCGTCTTCGAGGGATGTACCTTCTCCAAAGGTCTGCCGGGCAGGGTGTTGTTATGAAAAGTCACGTTGCCAGCTTCGTCATCATCATAGGGGATGACATCCTCCAGCTTGGGACGTCCGTAGGTGGCCATTGTGCCGCGCGTACCGGTGTAGCGCACGGTGGGTGCGGGTGCTTTGTCTCCTCCGGCATGGTCGAACGCTTCGCCCCGTACATAAACTTCCGTTGCGTGGGATTTCCAATACATGGCCAGACGTGAGTATAACCAGTCGGGTTGTGTGTCCGTGCGGTTGGCGTAGTTGTCCACCCGTTGTTTCAGTTTGGCGAATACGTCTTTCGCCCACGTTTCTTTCTCTATCAGGCTGAGCACTTCCTCCCGTCCTTGCGGATGGGTCAGATACCGGGGATGCCCCTGCGGCAGGTTTTGAGAATCTACCTTCCATTGTGCCGCTACGGAAGCGCAAATCCATAGCAGCACGACAAATGCTGAAATCTTCTTCATATAACTACAAGGTGTTTTTTCAGAAGATACGGATAAGGAAGCGTTTTTACTCAATCCCGTTACATTATTTGTCCGTCATGATATCCATTGCCATGATGTAGTCGTTCATATAGAATCCGTTGCCAATGTCGAAATCCCCTTCACGTACTTTGCTCATACCCATGTGCTCATAAAAACCTAAGGCGGGATTGTGGCGGTTGACGTTCAGTTCCATGCGGCAAGGAGTGGGATGCTGTTCCTTGATGTACTTGATGGCTTCGTGAAACAGGAAACTTCCGCAATGCGCTTTTTGGAAGTAAGGCAGGACATATATTTTTTCCAGGTGAAATAAGTCCTTGCCATCGGGACGGACAGATACATATCCGGCTGCCTCGCATTCCTCGTAAGCCAGCAGATAGACATGGTTCTCTTGTTCCATTTGCTTGCGGATGTTTTTTGTGGAATACATCCATTCCATCATATATGCTATTTGTTCTTTGCTTAGAATTTCCTTATAGGTCGCGGGAAACACCTGCCAGGCCAGTTTGTGAATAAGCTCACAGTCGGCCGTATCCGCTTTTCTGATTGTAAACATAGTAATTGTATTTTTTTGTTCGTTTATATGGGTCGAAGTTACGACTTTTTGTGAAACGATGATGCGTTTTCCGTTCTATTTTTTAAATCATAGGGTGAAACATACCTTGTGTATTTGCCATTTTGAGCCTGTTTGAAAACCCGGTCGCAAAAGTATGCAAGGACAAACGTCCAAGTATCCTTGCATAAATGGCAAAGTATCCAATAATACTTGGGTGGATAACCAATGATAGTCGGGACGCTCACGTTGGTTTTATAGTCATGTCAGCCATTCATCTACGACCGGATTTTCGGATTGTTCCATTCTTTTGGTTAAAAATAGTAAATATATAGTAGTATGTTATACATAGTACCTGTATAATACCTATATTTGTGCCACGCAAAATAACGAAGATTATCAACTGTTTAATGGAATGATATGAATGTGGACAATGTAAAATCGCAGATGCGCAAGGGGATGCTGGAATATTGCATCATGCTTTTGCTGCACAAGGAGCCGGCCTACGCTTCGGACATTATTCAGAAACTGAAAGCGGCAAGGCTGATTGTGGTGGAAGGCACACTCTATCCGTTGCTCACTCGTTTGAAGAACGATGATTTATTGGGTTATGAATGGATAGAATCTACTCAAGGCCCGCCACGAAAATATTATCGGCTGACACCCAAAGGAGAAGTTTTCTTGCAGGAGTTGGAACAGGCTTGGCAGGAATTGAATGAAACGGTGGCTCACATCAGCCATAGCTGAAAACAAAGTAGCTGGTTTATTAACATGTAAATTTGGAATAATAATGAAAAAGACACTTACAGTGAATTTAGGCGGCACGGTCTTTCATATTGATGATGATGCATATCGCCTGCTTGACAATTATCTGATGAATTTGAAACAGCACTTTGGCAAGGACGAGGGGGCTGACGAAATAGTGGATGACATAGAACACCGCATCTCGGAACTTTTTCTTGAGAAAGTGGGCGTCGGACAACAGGTCGTCACACTTGCCGATGTGGAAGAAGTGATAAACCGTATGGGAAAGCCGGAAGAAATGGATGATAATGATGACCATGCACGGCAGGAAACAGTTGGCGAAGACGGGTATGGGCCGGGAGCATGGGACGGGACGAAAGAGAATGTCAAGGTGCATCGGCGCCTGTTCCGTAATCCGGATGACAAAATATTAGGAGGCGTATGCAGTGGACTGGCCGCTTATTTGGGATGGGACACCACGTTGGTGCGCCTGTTGCTGTTTGTCGTTTTGATATTTGGTTATGGTATGCTGATACCGGTTTACATCGTTTGTTGGCTGATTATCCCCGAGGCACGTACGGCGGCGGAGAAACTGAGTATGCATGGCGAAGCGGTGACTTTGGAGAATATAGGTAAGACTGTGACAGGAGGTTTTGAGAAGATGACTGACGGGGTGGGCAGCTACATGCGTTCCGACAAGCCACGTACACTTTTGCAACGGGTGGGTGACGCATTGGTTACAGTTGTCGGATGGATGATGAAGGTGGTGCTGATTCTATTAGTCATAGTATGCAGTCCGGTATTGTTTGCGTTGGGGATTGCTTTTGTGGTTCTGCTGTTTGCCGCAATTACAATAGCCATAGGCGGTGGTGCGGCTTTGTTTTCGCTGTTTCCCTCAATGGATGTCGTGTTGCCCGCTTCACCAATTGTTGCCATTACCTTGTGCATTGCCGGCATTCTGCTGGTGGCCATTCCGTTGTTCAGCTTGATATATACCGTTATGCGTAGTATCTTGAATTGGCAATTCATGTCGAATGGCTTGAAGTGGACGTTATTGGCGCTTTGGATTATTTGCGCCATTGTTTTCGGATTGTGTTTCGCAGTTTCGGATTGTGTTTTGCCGTGGGTGTATCTGTCTGCTTAGACAGTAAGTCGCGTCTTTGCATGAAAAACAAGCGAAGTTTGTTTTGTCTTATGTCCGGTTTATATTATCTTTGTGTAAATTTAAAAATATAAATAGCCATGAGACATTTTAAATTATTCAGTTTTGCGTTGGGGGCACTGTTATGCCTTTCAGCTTGTGGTAATGGGGAAAATAATAAGGGAAAAGAACAGCAGGAGCCGGATGTGCCGGGCGTGGAAAACGGCTTTGCCAAAGGTGCCGACATCAGTTGGGTGACGGAGCTGGAGGCCGGAGGACACCGCTTCTACAATGCTGCGGGCGAGGAGCGGGAATGTACGGCCTTGATGAAGGAATTAGGCCTGAACGCTGTCCGTCTGCGTGTGTGGGTAGACCCAAAAGCGCATGGTGATTGGTGCAACACGTCCGATATGGTGGCCAAGGCCAGGCGTGCCAAGGACTTGGGTATGGACGTGATGGTGGACTTCCACTATAGCGACTGGTGGGCCGATCCCGGTCAGCAACACAAACCTGCTTCCTGGAAAGACTTGGCTTTGCAGGACTTAAAGGACGCCATTGCGGAACATACCACCGAGGTGCTCCAAGCATTGAAAACGGCTGGGGTTACACCGAAATGGGTGCAGGTGGGCAACGAGATTCGTCCGGGCATGCTTTGGGATGAAGACCAGGCATTGAGCGGAGCGTCTTATGACATAAAAGCATGTGACGTGAAGGAGTCGAACACCACGTCTGAGGAAATCAGGTTCTATGAGAACTGGGACAATCTGGCAGCCTTTATCAACACGGGCTATGACGCCGTGAAGTCGGTCTTCCCTGAAGCGATAGCCATCGTGCACTTGGATAACGGTTACGATGCCGAACTTTATACGTGGTTCTTCGATGAGTTGAAGAAGAAAGGAGGCAAGTGGGACATGATAGGCATGTCCATCTATCCCTTCTGGACAATGAGCGAGCATCCTGAATATACGCCGGAGCGTACCATTACGGAGTGTATCGCCAATATAAGGAACGTAAGCGCTCGCTATGGGTGCGACGTGATGATTGTGGAGACGGGCATGGAGTGTGCCGACGAACAAGGAAAGCTGGCAAGTGATGCCGTCCTCCAGGCGGGAAAAGAACAACTGGCACGCTTGATAAACGAGTGCCGGAACAACACGGAAGGCAAGTGCAAGGGCGTTTTCTATTGGGAACCGGAGTGCAAGCCCAGCCAGTATCGTCTGGGCGCTTTTACCGAGGATGGACGTCCTACGGTGATTATGGATGCGTTTAAGGAATAAATCGGAAATCGTATGAATAGGAAATTATTGATTGCATTTTGTTGCGCCTTATGTTCTTTGGGAGGCATGGCACAACGTTCGGAAACCTTGCTCGAGGAGGGTTGGAAATTTTCGAAGGGTGATGTGGCCGGCGCTGCAGGCATCGCTTTCGATGATAGTGAATGGGAGTCAGTGACCGTGCCTCACGATTGGGCCATCTACGGTCCCTTCGACCGTGAGCATGACTTGCAGAAGGTGGCCGTTACCCAAAACTTTGAGACGCAGGCTACGGTTAAGACGGGACGCACGGGTGGCCTGCCCTACATGGGTGTGGGCTGGTATCGCACCACCTTCAACACTACGCCGGGCAAGCAAGTCTCCTTGTTGTTCGATGGGGCCATGAGTGAAGCCCGCGTCTATGTCAACGGGCAGGAAGTGTGTTTCTGGCCTTTCGGTTACAATGCATTTCATGTAGATGTCACTCCCTATCTGAACAAAGACGGAAAGAATAACACCTTAGCCGTACGTTTAGAGAACCAACCCCAATCCTCCCGTTGGTATCCGGGGGCAGGTTTGTATCGTAATGTGCGTTTGATTCAGACCGCCCTTGTCCATGTGCCTGTATGGGGGACACATCTCACCACGCCTTACGTCTCCGATGCCTACGCTTCCGTGCGTTTGAACACCACTATTGAAGGGGCTGAAGGCAAGGATGTGCGTATACACACCGAGATTGTCAGTCCCGAAGGCAAGGTGGTAGCCACCAAAGACCATTTGCGCCGGGTGAATGCGGGCATACCTTTTGAACAAAATATGCTGGTAGAGCATCCGCAACTTTGGTCGCCCGAAACACCTTATTTATATAAAGCCATTTCCAAACTCTACCTTGACGGGAAGCAAGTAGATGAATATGTCACCCGCTTCGGTATCCGTAGCATTGCCATTGTGGCCGACAAGGGCTTTATGCTGAATGGTAAGTTGCGCAAGTTTCAGGGTGTGTGCAACCATCATGACCTGGGTCCTTTGGGAGCCGCCGTTAACGTAGCCGCCTTGCGCCGCCAGCTCACCTTGTTGAAGGACATGGGATGCGACGCTATCCGTACTTCGCACAACATGCCCGCCCCCGAATTGGTGGAGCTTTGTGACGAAATGGGCTTCATGATGATGGTGGAGCCTTTCGATGAATGGGACATCGCCAAGTGTGAGAATGGCTATCATCGCTTCTTCAACGAATGGGCGGAACGTGACATGGTGAACATGTTGCGCCATTTCCGCAACAATCCCAGCGTGGTGATGTGGAGCATTGGAAACGAAGTCCCCACGCAATGCAGCGCCGAGGGCTATAAGGTAGCCGCTTTCTTGCAAGGCATCTGCCATCGCGAAGACCCCACGCGTCCCGTCACTTGCGGCATGGACCAGGTGTCTTGTGTGCTGGATAACGGTTTCGCAACGTTGCTCGATGTGCCGGGTTTCAACTATCGTACTTTCCGCTATCTGGAGGCTTACGAGCGCTTGCCCCAATCGGTTGTACTTGGCTCGGAGACCTCTTCTACGGTCAGTTCGCGCGGGGTGTATAAGTTTCCTGTAGCGCAACGCCACACGGCTATTTATGACGACCACCAGTCTACGGGATATGACTTGGAGCACTGTTCCTGGAGCAACGTGCCTGACGAAGACATGGCCTTGGCCGACGATTATCCTTGGACGATGGGGCAATTCGTGTGGACGGGCTTCGACTACTTGGGCGAGCCTTCACCGTACGATACGGATGCGTGGCCCAGTCATAGTTCTTTGTTTGGTATCATCGACTTGGCCAGTATTCCGAAAGACAGATATTACTATTATCGGAGCCTTTGGAATAAACGGGTCAATACTTTGCACGTGCTCCCTCATTGGACATGGCCGGGACGAAAGGGTAAAATTACGCCCGTGTTTGTTTACACTAATTATCCGGAAGCCGAACTCTTTGTGAACGGAAAGAGTTATGGCAAACAGCGCAAACTGTCGGCTTCCGAGTCTCTTGCCTTGCAGGGAAAAGACTCCTTGTGGTTACAACGCCGTTATCGCTTGATGTGGATGGACGTGGTGTACGAGCCTGGCGAGTTGAAGGTGGTGGCCTATGACAAGAACGGGCAAGTGGCTGAAGAAAAGACGGTACATACTGCCGGACGTCCTCATCATTTGGAATTGGTGCCCGACCGCACCGAACTCACGGCCGACGGCAAGGACTTGGCTTACGTCACTGTGCGTGTGGTAGACAAGAACGGTAACCTTTGTCCCTTTGATGACCGGTTGGTAAACTTCTCCGTTAGCGGTGCCGGTACCTATGCCGCCGGAGCTAATGGCAATGCCGCCAGCCTCGACCTCTTCCACCTGCCTAAGATGCATGCCTTCAGCGGGCAACTGACGGCTATTGTAAAGACGGGTAAGGAACCGGGTGAAATCGTATTGGAAGCCAAGGCACGGGGCGTGAAGCCTGCAAGACTTGTTTTGAAGGCTAAATGATTTATTATGCATATTACTTTTTTTACTATTTTTGTCCGCGGATAAAAACAAGATTAAATATGAAGAAAAGATTTTTACACATTGTCATCTTGGGGATGGTCTTGACCGGCGCTCAAGCGCAGGATAGGGAAGGAGGAATTACGCCCGACATGCTGAAGCAAATCAGTGGAACCTATCAAGGAACACCGGCTGACAAAGCTTTGCGTAATGCCATAGGAAACAACAGTATCCGTGCTTTGGCGCTGAACCAAGACAACCTGAAGGAAATGGATACTCATTTCTCCATTCGCGTTAATTCGAAGGGCATTACCGACCAGCAATCTTCAGGACGGTGCTGGCTCTTTACGGGACTAAACGTGATGCGTGCTAAAACTTTGGCCAAGTATGATTTTCAATCTTTTGAGTTCTCTGAAGTCTATTCTTTCTTTTGGGATCAGTTGGAGAAAGCGAATCTGTTCCTGCAAAGCATCATTGATACGCGTGAGAAACCTTTGGATGATGAAACTGTGCAATGGCTGTTCAAGCATCCATTGAGTGATGGTGGTACGTTTACCGGCGTGGCGGATATTGTGGGTAAATATGGCTTGGTGCCTCGCGAGGCAATGCCCGAGACTCATAGCAGCAATAATACGTCCCAGATGGCAAATCTTATTGGTCTTAAGTTGAAAGAATATGGTTTGCGCCTGCGCGAAATGGGTGCCGGAGGGATGGACATGTCCGGCCTTTTGAAGGAAAAGACCCGTATGCTGGGTACTGTCTACCGCATGCTGGTCCTTAATTTGGGTGTGCCTCCGACGGAATTTGATTATGTACGCAAAGATGCCAAAGGAAATCCCGTGGAGACCGAACATCACACGCCCATGACCTTTCTTCAGAAATATGGAGATCCTGCATTGCTCACTGACTATGTGATGCTGATGAATGACCCAAGCCGCCCTTATTACAAGACTTACGAGATAGATTACGATCGGCACCGGTATGACGGGAAAAATTGGACTTATATTAATCTTCCTATGGAAGAAATCAAGCAGATGGCCATTACTTCCCTGAAAGACAGCACCATGATGTATTTCTCGTGCGATGTAGGTAAGTTCCTTGATTCGAAACGTGGCTTACTGGATGTGAACAATTATGATTACGCTTCACTCATGGGTACTACGTTCAATATGGATAAGAAAGAACGCATACAGACTTTCTCCAGTGGTTCAAGTCACGCCATGACGCTGATGGCTGTAGACATAGATGCGCAAGGAAAGCCCGTTAAATGGATGGTGGAGAACAGCTGGGGCGCAGAAGCCGGTTATAGGGGACATCTTATCATGACCGATGAATGGTTCAATGAATATATGTTTCGTTTAGTGGTGGAAACCCGGTATGTACCGGAAAAAATCTTAAAACTCTTGAAACAGGAACCTGTCCGGCTTCCGGCATGGGATCCGATGTTTGCTCCTGAAGAGTAAGGGGCTCTTTATGAAATAAATGACGAGCTACGGGAACGTGTTTAGCCAGTTACCCGTAGCTCGTTTTTTGTCAGTTTCGGTTGGAAACGTGGTACTTCTTTTCGTCATCCTCCGTAATCTCTCGGATGATATACCGGATGAGCCGGTTTTCTCTCGATTTTGCGTATCCGTCCCTCTTGTCGGATAAATGAGGTGCGGTCGCTTCTTCTTACAGTTCGATTACGAGTGATTCGCGCGCCGCCAGGGTCAGCTCCTCACCGAAAGTGACGGTGCGACCGCTGATGATGTCACGGCCTTGTGGCGCGTCTTTCAATATCTCTTGATAGAATTTCAAGGGCACGGTGGTTTCACTATCCGTACCGTTCAGCATGATGAAAACCGTTTTGCCTTCATACTGACGGGCATAGGCGTAGACTCCGTTCTGCACCATGAATTGGGTCATGCTGCCTTTGGCTATGACGTCGTTTCCCTTGCGCCAGTTGAGGATGGTTTTGTAGAAGTTGTAGCACTCGTTTTGTTCGGGTGTACGTCCTTCGGGCGTGAAGGCGTTCTGTTTGTCACCTGCCCATCCGCCAGGAAAGTCCTTGCGCACGTAACCGTCGCTCTTGGCTTTCACACCGTTCATCAGTATTTCCGTGCCGTAGTACAGCTGGGGAATGCGGCGTGTGGTGAGCAGCAGGGTAGTGGCCTGTTTCAGCAAGGCGAGATTCTGTCCTTCACCTAAGAAACGGTCTGTGTCGTGGTTCTCTATGAAAGCAAGCACGCTGGCCGGGTTAGGGTAGAGGTAATCGTAGACGAAGTTGTTGTACACACGGTCCAATCCTTTGAACCATGTTTCGGTCTGCTCGTTCTTGGCGATGTTTATCTTGTCGAAAAAGCTGAAGTCCATGACTGTCTTCAGGTTGCTGTTGCGCGGAGCGGATAGTTTGCTGTCCTTTTGCCACCAGGCGGTATATGCCGGTTCCGTGACCCATGTCTCGCCTACAGTGTTGTAGTTGGGATATTCTTCGTTCAGCTCGGCCATCCAACGGCTCATGGCATCGTAATCGGCATAGGGGTAAGTGTCCATGCGGATGCCGTCGATACCCGCATACTCTATCCACCAGAAACTGTTCTGGATGAGGTAGCGGATGACGTGCGGATTGCGCTGGTTGAGGTCGGGCATGGAGGGAACGAACCATCCGTCGTTCATTTGATGGAAGTCGTATTGCGAAACATAGGGGTCAACGTGCGGGGTCAGTTTGAAAGAAGTCTGCACGAAGTTGTTTTGGTGATCAGGGTTGTTGAACCAGTCTTTTGAAGGCATATCCTTAATCCACACATGATCCACGCCGCAGTGGTTGAATATCATGTCCATTACAATCTTGATGCCGCGCTGGTGTGCCTTTTCTATTAACTGGCGATATTCCTCGTTCGTGCCGAAACGGGGATCAACCTTATAATAGTCGGTGGTGGCATAGCCGTGGTAGGAGCCACCCTGCATGTTGTTTTCCAGGACGGGAGTGAACCAAAGGGCTGTCACACCTAAGTCGGAGAAGTAATCCAAGTGCTGTTCAATGCCGGCAAGGTCTCCTCCGTGCCGTGCGTTGGGGTCATTGCGGTCAACTTTTGCATCCAGCATGCCTGGTACTACGTCGTTGTTCGGGTTGCCGTTGGCAAAGCGGTCTGGCATGAGGAGGTAGAGGGCGTCCGAGGCGTCGAATCCTTTGCGCTCGCAACCTTTCATGGCGCGTGCTCTCAGTTCATAGTTCTGAGTCAGTTGTTTCTTGCCGATGGTGAATGTCAGGGGTACGTTGCCCGGCTTCACGTCTTTGCCCAAATGGAGGTAGACCAGCAGGTAGTTGTTGCTTTCCAACTTTACGGTGCTGCTAAGCGACACGCCGGGATAGCTGACCGAGACACGTGCGTCGCCGATGCCTTCACCGTAGACCATCAGTTGCAATTCGGGATTTTGCATGCCCGTGTACCAGAAAGGAGGGTCGATTTTGTTCACGTTGATGCCCGCATAACTGCCGAGCGAAAGGAGCATGGCTCCGAGTACAGACATAATTTTCTTCATGATAGGATTTGTTTCGGTTATTTTTTTACGGGGCTAATGTACACAATATATCGGGAACAACCGAAGCTCCTTGCCCGCAAACTGTACCCCTTTTTACCGCAAACGTTTGTTCTGGGGCTTCTCGCCTACCATCCTCATCCGCTTCGAACGGAAATGTCTCTTCCGCTTGAGGTGACGAATGCGTAGGTATGAATTACAGGGATTCCTTTTCATTTGTGAGGGGGCACTCGTCGATATGTCATGATTGACGAATTGAAAGAAACTGATTTGAAAAGTAAAAAGTGTGTATGGAAAAACGGTTGACTTCATAGGTGTCACCTTTTAGGTTACTAACTTGAGGGGGCTATGTTTCTAACATAGAGGGTGAATGTTAGAAACATTCACCCCTTAGGTTTCTAACATTCCCGGAAATCCGCGAGAAGCACTTTAGACAAACTTTACGGAAATCAAATCGGCGAAAGTCACAAACAAGGACAGAGTATACTACTTTTCACCCCTTTCTTGTAAGAAATAATGCCTGCAAGATAGTGTAAAGGCTATTTTGTTGAATTTTATTTTAAGTGGTGAAATGATAATTTAGCGGGCTGTTTAATGGCACACTGATGGTGATTTAATTCTCCTCCTTCCGGAAGGAGGAGTACCCGTAGGGGGAGGTGGTAGGATAAACATGCCGCGTAAGCGACTCCTATTCCTATATAATGCAAATAGGTCGAACCATTCTTGTCCTACCACCCCGCCCGTTGGGCACCCCTCCTTCCGGAAGGAGGGGAGTTTGTTATCATTCACTTTAGGCTGCTAAATTCCCATTTATGCACTTACGCATTGGCCGGAGCTGCCATTTAATGATAGGTGTATGGCTTTATTCTCAAGTGAACGGGCACTTGACTTTATTTCGGGATGAACCTTGATTTCAAAAAAACACCGGAAGGGAATGTTTTTTATGACAGATTTAATTATATTTGCACGAAGTATCGAAAACCAATAAAACATTAATATATGAGAACGATTGGAATATGGTTGTTAGGGGTACTGGGGCTGGTGTTGGCTTCGTGTGCAGGACAGGCTTCGAAGGTGCATACCACGGAGAAGGGTACCCAATGGGAATGGAAAGATGGAACAATAGTGGTGAAAACGCCTGAACGGCCTGCCGGGCAGCAGAGTGTGCTGGGACTGACTGCTCCTAAGCTGGAGACTGTACGTGTGGGGTTTGTGGGTCTTGGTATGCGCGGGCCCGGTGCGGTGGAGCGCTTCACTTATATACCCGGTACGCAAATCGTTGCCTTGTGTGACTATGAAAAAGAACGTGCCGAGGCTTGCCAACAACTGTTGAAGAAGGCATCCATGCCGAAGGCTGCCGTTTATTCGGGCGAAAAGGGATACGAGGAACTGTGCAAGCGGGAGGACATCGACTTGGTGTACATTGCCGCCGACTGGATGCATCATTTCCCCATCGCCAAGTGTGCTTTGGAGCATGGCAAGCATGTGGCCATCGAGGTGCCGTCAGCCATGAATCTGAAAGAGTGCTGGGAACTGATAAATTTGAGCGAGACCACCCGCAAGCATTGCATGATACTGGAGAACTGTTGCTACGACTGGTTTGAGATGAACACGTTGAACATGGCCCAGAACGGGGTGTTCGGCGAGGTTATCCGTGCCCAGGGAGCGTACATCCATAACTTGATAGACTTTTGGGATTACTATTGGAAGAAAGGTGAGGAGGACAAGCTGGGATGGCGCTTGGAGTACAACATGAAACATCGGGGCGATGTCTATGCCACGCATGGTTTAGGCCCTGTGGCGCAGGCGCTCGACATTCATCGTGGCGACCGCATGGTGACGCTGGTGGCCATGGATACGAAGTCGGTGAACGGGAAGGCATTGGTGGAAGCGCGTACGGACTCCGCATGTACCGGTTTCCGTAATGGCGATCACACCACGACTTTAATCCGCACGGCAGCCGGTAAGGTGATAGAGATACAGCACAACGTCATGACTCCGCAACCCTACAACCGCCTGTACCAGTTGACGGGCACCAAGGGGTTTGCCAACAAATATCCGGTAGAAGGCTATGCGCTGAGTGCCGACCAACTGAGCGCTTCGGGCGTACAGCCGCAGGTGGACGACTTAAGCTCGCACGGTTTTTTACCTCAAGCCGAAATGGAAGCCTTGGTGGCGAAATACCAGCACCCCATTTTGAAGAAGTATGGTGACATGGCCAAGGAAGTGGGTGGTCACGGAGGTATGGACTTCATCATGGACAGCCGTCTGGTGTATTGTTTGCAGAATGGCCTGCCGCTTGACATGGACGTATACGACTTGGCCGAATGGTGTTGCCTGGCCGAGTTGGGAGAACTTTCGATGGATAATGGTTGCGCTCCTGTGTCGTTCCCCGACTTTACACGAGGCGAATGGAATGTGGTGAAGGGCTACCGGCATGCGTATGCAAGTCCTGAAGCCGAGAAGGAAAGTATGGAGAAAGCCAAGGCTTTTACCGCCAAGTTGAAAGAACAAGGCGCCAAGGAATGGGCGGAGTAACATTTAAATAAGAATAACTACGATGAAACTGAAGAATTTGCTATGGTTGCTGGCCGTGGTGCTGGCGTGGCCTGTGACGGGCGGTGCGCAGAACTTCTGGCAACAGCGTTACCCTAAGCGTGAGTTCCGGGCCGCATGGATACAAACGGTGAACGGACAGTTTAAGGGCATGTCGCCCGAGCGAATGAAAACTGTGCTGACAGGACAGCTGGACACGTTGCGTGATGCGGGCTTCAATGCGGTTATTTTCCAGATACGTCCCGAGGCCGACGCATTCTATCCTTCCAAACTGGAACCTTGGAGCCGCTATCTGACCGGCGAGCAGGGGAAAGCGCCCGCTCCTTATTGGGATCCGCTGGAGTTCATGATAGAGGAATGTCACAAGCGCTGCATGGAGCTTCATGCTTGGATTAATCCTTATCGGGCAAAGACTACGCTCAGTCACGAACTGGCGCCTACACATATATATAATGTACATCCGGAGTGGTTTGTCACGTATGGCGACCAGTTGTTCTTCGACCCGGCCATTCCGCAGAACCGTGAGTTCATCTGTAAAGTCGTGGCTGACATCGTGAGCCGCTACGACGTGGATGCCATTCACATGGACGATTATTTTTATCCTTATCCTAAGCCTGGAGTCGTGTTCAACGACAGTGTCAGCTATGCGCGTATGGGCAGTGATTATGCCAATGTAGGCGACTTCCGCCGGGCGAATGTCAATCTGCTTATCCGTAAGATACACGAGACGGTGCGGGGCATTAAGCCTTGGGTGAAGTTTGGCGTGTCTCCTTTCGGTATCTATCGCAATCAGTCCAGCGATCCTTTGGGCAGCCGGACAAAGGGTTTGCAAAATTACGATGATTTGTATGCCGATGTGTTGTTATGGGCACGTGAGGGTTGGATAGATTACAATATTCCCCAGATTTATTGGCAAATAGGTCATCCTGCCGCCGACTATGGGGAATTGGTGGACTGGTGGGCGAAGCATAACGAGAACCGTCCTTTGTTCATCGGTCAGTCTGTGATGAACACCGTGCGGAATGCCGACCCTACAAATCCCAACATCAATCAGCTGTACCGCAAGATGGCTTTGCAGCGGGCTTATCAGAGCATCGGGGGTAGTTGCCAGTGGTATGCCGATGCGGTAGTGAAGAATGTGGGACGCTATTGCGACGCATTGAAAGCGGAGTATCATAAATATCCTGCCTTGCCGCCCGTTTTTGATTTCATGGACGACGATGCGCCCGGAAAGGTGCGCAAACTGAAACCGTTGTGGACCGAGGATGGATATATCCTGTTCTGGACCGCTCCCAAGTATAAGGATGAAATGGACCGTGCGGTGTCTTATGTGGTCTATCGGTTTGCCGATAAGGAAAAGGTGGATATCAGTGACCCGTCGCACATTGTGGCTGTCACTGCCGATACTTGGTACAAGTTGCCGTACGTGGATGGCAAGACGAAGTGGCGTTATGTGGTGACGGCGCTCGATCGCCTGCATAACGAGTCGAAATCTGTGAAAAAGAAAATAAAGTTGTAAGACTTGGTAATTAGTCCTGAAGCTTGGTCGCGGGTTGATGGCTGACAGAGCTATACGCTTGCGCCAGCGGCTTTCCCAAGCCTTCTTGCTTACTTGCCCAAGTATCATTGGTTATGTTGCCGTTTATCCAATGATACTTGGGCTTTTCATATTGCATTCTTTGCGGATGTCTGTTCGGGCGTTTTACCGTAAGCGTTGGACCGTGATGACGTTTCATTTCTTTTTGCTGATGTAGTTTTTTATGGTGTCAACGATGTAAATGAATCTATTGGTCGGTTAAGCCGCAAGCGGTGTGGCTATGCTTGTTTAATTTAAAAAAATCCGATGCGCTTTCCGTCTTGTCATTCCGAAAATCTGGAAAATTTTTTGAAGTTCAAGAACGATTGGCTATATTTGCAGGTGAAAGTTACGGGGCATGGCGTCTGGCTATTGCCCGTATTATAAACACAAATAGTCAACTATGAATAACAAATTGGTCATAGCTTTCCTTTCATTCATATTGCTTTGCTCGTGTAACGGGGCTTCGGTATCGCTTGATAATAATATATGAAGGCGGAACATCCATCCTTCAGCCCATAAAGGGTATAACACTGAAAGGACAGGAAAACGGTCGGGTGCAAATGGAATTGCAAGGAGGTTGTTATGATTTTGAAGTGAGATAAATCGAATGTGCTTATTAACTAATTTGTCAAGTGATAGTCGTATGAAAACAGTGAAGTTAGGTATTGTCGGGCTGTTGTTAAGCATGTCCGGCTGGCTGATGGCCCAGAATGTGGTCAAGACACCCCAAGGCGCGCGTCTGGAAAAATCCGACGGGTCTTGTTATGGTGAAGTGATATTCTATTCTCCCTCCATTGTACGGGTTGTGAAGTATGCGGAGACGGGTCAGTCCGCATCCGACCGTCAGAGCCTGTCGGTGGTGATGGCTCCCCGGAAAGTGAAGTTCAATTTTTCGCAAAGGGGGGATGACGTCGAAATAAAGACGTCGGCAATGCTTCTCCGAGTGAACAGGACGGACGGAACTGTGCGCTTCATGGACCGTGACGGACGCCTGCTGCTGGCAGAGAAAAATATCCCAGTCTTCAGTCTGTATCAGGAAGGGGCCGATAAGGGCGATTACCGCATCAGCCAGACCTTTACGTTGGACAAGGATGAGGCTATCTATGGCTTAGGGCAGTTGCAGACCGGTAAAATGAGCCAGCGTAATCAGACTAAATACTTGATACAAAGCAATCTGGAAGATGTGGTGACTTTCTTCCAGTCGGTGAAAGGCTATGGCGTGTATTGGGACAATTATTCTCCCACCACCTTTACTGACAATGCGGATGGCACTACGTTCGATTCCGAAGTGGGCGACTTCATGGACTATTACTTCATGTACGGAGAAAATGCCGATGGTGTGGTGGCCGAAATGCGTGAGCTGACCGGACAAGTGCCTATGTTCCCGCTTTGGACCTACGGTTTCTGGCAAAGCAAGGAACGTTATAAAAGTCAGAATGAACTGGTGGGAGTGGTGCGGAAGTATCGTGAGTTGGGCGTACCTTTGGACGGCATCATCCAGGACTGGCAATATTGGGGCAGCAATTATTTGTGGAATGCCATGGAATTCCTGAACAGCGAGTTCTGGAACCCTCAGAAGATGGTAGACGATATTCATGCGATGAATGCCCACGCCATGATTTCCGTATGGTCCTCGTTCGGTCCCATGACCAAGCCCTATCGGGAGTTGAAGGAGGGCGGCATGTTGTTCGGTTTTAATACATGGCCTCCTTCGGGCTCGGACAAGTGGCCGCCTGTCATGGACTATCCTTCCGGTGTGCGGGTGTACGACGCTTACCATCCCCAGGCACGGGACATCTATTGGAAATACCTTAATAAAGGCATCTTCTCTTTGGGCATGGATGCCTGGTGGATGGACTCTACCGACCCGGACCACCTGGACATCAAGCCTTCCGATTACGATAATCCCACTTACCTTGGTACCTTCCGTAAGGTACGCAACGCTTATCCGCTGATGGCGGTGGGAGGTGTTTATGACCATCAGCGTGCCGTGACCTCGGACAAGCGTGTGTTCATCCTGACACGTTCCGCCTTTGCCGGTCAGCAACGTTATGGAGCCAACACGTGGACGGGAGATATTTCCGCTTCGTGGGATACGTTCAGACGCCAGATTCCCGCAGGACTGAATTTCTCACTTTGTGGCATTCCGCATTGGAACACGGACATAGGCGGCTTCTTCCTTGGAAACTATCCCAAGAAAACCGCTGACCCGGATTATCGCGAGTTGCACGTGCGCTGGATGCAGTTCGGTACGTTCTGCCCCATGATGCGCTCGCATGGAGCCGATGCCGCGCGCGAAATCTGGCAATTCGGCAAGAAAGGAGAACCTTATTACGATGCCATCGAGAAGTGTATCCGTTTGCGTTACAGCCTTCTGCCCTACATCTATTCTTCTTCATGGGAGGTGACTTCCCGCCAGGCAAGTCTGCTCCGTGCCTTGTCTATGGATTTTGCTTCGGATAAAGCCGTTTGGGACATGGGGGATGAATACATGTTTGGCAAGGCATTCCTGGTGTGTCCGGTTACCGACCCGATGTACACCCGTATGGAAGGCGACAACCGTGTGTCCGACTTCACCCGAGTGAAGGCCACGGAGGTGTATTTGCCCCAAGGTGCCGACTGGTATGACTTTTGGACAAACGGGAAACTGGCAGGAGGACAGCACATTACCCGTGAGGCACCTTTGGATCTTCTGCCTCTCTATGTACGGGCGGGAAGCGTTGTGCCTTTAGGGCCGGACGTACAATACGCCACCGAGAAGCCTTGGGATAATCTGGAATTGCGGGTTTATCCCGGTGCGGACGGCAGCTTCTGCCTCTATGAAGACGAGTTCGACAATTATAATTACGAGCAGGGTGCATATACGGAAATCCCTATGCATTGGGACGATTCTTCACGGACACTTACCATTGATACCCGCAAAGGCTCTTATAAAGGAATGCTCGAAACGCGCCGGTTTACAATAAAAACGGCTGATGGTGTGGAAAAGGCGGTGACTTATACGGGCAAGAAAATGAAAGTGAAACTGTAAATTAGCGGGCTGTTTAGAAGGCACACTGATGGGAATTTAGAAGCCCCCTCAACTCCCCCCGTGGGGGAGCTATTGTATTCTACTTAGTATTCAAAGCCTCCCCCACGGGGGGAGGTCTGGTGGGGGCTAAATTCCCATTTATCCCACGCATTTGCCGGATGGGTCATTGGAGGATGTGCTGAGGCGCAGAACGGGGTAGGGCAATCCCAAGGCCACATATTATAAGTAATCATTCATTAATTTTCAGTTCTTAATCCTCAAATTATCAAAAATAGCCCGTATGTTGCAGGAATATTGCAGGGTTATTTCTAACTTTGCAACCTCAATATATGACAAATATGAAACATTTCTATATCATTCTGACCTTTTTCTTCCTTTTTCTTGCGGCATGCGTACCGGATGTCTCGGCACAAATAAGAGGTGTCGTGACGGATTCGCTCACCAAAGAACCGCTGCTCTACGTCACCGTCCAGTACGAAGGCAAGGGAGTGGGAGCCATTACTAACGGCAAGGGCGAATATACGGTAGAGACCCGTCGGGGATGGGACGAACTGACATTTTCAGCCATCGGTTATGTGACCAAGCGCATTAAATTGAAGCCCGGACAGAAGGTTCTGAATGTACAGCTGGCTACGGACGACATTATGCTGGCCGAAGTGGTGGTAAAACCTAAGAAAGAAAGATACTCACGCAAGAACAACCCTGCCGTAGAGTTTATGCGGAAGGTGATAGACCGCAAAAAAAAGCTGAAGCTGGAGGAGAAAGAGTATTACCAGTACCGCAAGTACGAGAAGATGAAGATGTCGCTCAACGACATTACGCCGGAAAAGATGGAGAAAGGACTGTATAAGAAGTTTGCCTTCTTCAAGGACCAAGTGGAGGTGTCGCCCAAAACTGGCAAGAACATCCTGCCTATCTCTATCAAGGAGACGGTGTCGCGCACCCTTTACCGCCAGCATCCGAAGAGTGAGAAGACCCTTATTGAGGGCATGAACTCTAACGGTATTGAAGAGTTTTTCAGCACAGGCGACATGTTGGGCACCATTTTGAATGATGTGTTTTCGGACATCAATATTTATGATGACAACATCCGTTTGCTTCAACGTCAGTTTGAAAGCCCCATTGGTCGGGGTGCCATCTCCTTCTATAAATATTACCTGATGGATACACTTATGGTGGACAATCAGGAGTGCGTGCATTTGACGTTTGTGCCCAACAATTCGCAAGACTTCGGCTTTACGGGGCATTTGTACGTAGTGCGTGACTCTACGTATGCCGTGAAGAGGTGTACGATGAACCTGCCCAAGCACACCGGTGTCAACTTCGTGGAAAATCTGGACATTGTGCAGGACTTCAGACAATTAGAGGACAGCACTTGGGTGCTGACCGATGATGACATGACTGTAGAGCTTGCCCTGATGAAAGGCATACAGGGGCTGGAGGTGCAACGCACGACGAAATACTCCGACTACAACTTTGATGAGATAGAGTCCCGCTATTTTCGCCTGAAAGGCAACGTCATCAAGGAGGCCAACATGATGAACAAAAGCGACGAGTATTGGGCGGAAGTGCGCCAAGTGCCGCTCACCAAGAAGGAAAGCACGATGGATCTTTTCATGAACCGCATTGAGCAGATACCGGGATTCAAGATTATCATTTTCGGCGCCAAGGCGCTGATAGAGAATTTTGTGGAGACGGGCACCAAGGGACGTCCCAGCAAGTTCGATTTTGGCCCTATCAACACTACGATAACGAGCAACTACGTGAATGGGGTGCGTCTGCGCTTGAGCGGTATGACGACGGGCAACCTGCATCCGCATCTTAGCTTGAGCGGATACGGGGCTTATGGCTTCCGCGACCATAAGTGGTTCTACTCCGCACAGGCTGCCTGGTCGTTCAACAAGCGCGAGTACGTCCTTTGGGAGTTTCCCAAGCACTACATCGCTTTCAAGTACACGTACGACGTCATGTCACCCATGGACAAATATCTCGCTACGGACAAGGATAACCTGTTTGTAGGTTGGAAATGGACAACGGTTGACCAGATGTCGTACATCCGCGACGCTACCTTCACCTACGAACTGGAGACACAGACGGGGCTTTCCGTTAACGCCATGCTTCGCCATCGCAACGACCAGCCCGCAGGCAACCTGCACTACTGGCGTAACGATGGAACTACTCCCGGCGTATTGGACAACAACACACTTGTACATGACATCACCACTACGGAAGTGGGCGTTACTTTGCGTTATGCGCCCGGCGAAACATTTGTCAATACCAAGCAACGCCGTGTGCCCGTTTCGTTGGATGCTCCGGTGTTTTCCATCTCGCACACAGCTGGCTTCAAGGGTGTGCTGGGCGGCGAGTACAATTTTAATCTGACCGAAGCCAGCGCACGCAAGCGTTTCTGGTTCGGTTCCTGGGGCAAGCTGGACGTCACAGCCCGTGCGGGAGCACAGTGGAACAAAGTGCCTTTCCCTTTGCTGAACCTGCCCATGGCCAACTTGTCGTACATCACCCAGCACAACGAGTCGTTTTCGCTCATCAATAACATGGAATTCCTCAACGACCGCTATGCGTCATTGGCTTTGAGCTACGATATGAACGGCAAACTTTTCAACCGTATTCCACTCCTTAAAAAGCTGAAGTGGCGCGAGATGTTCCGCATCCGTGGCTTGTGGGGAACCTTAACGGACAAGAACAACCCGTACAAGAACCATGACTCCGACCTCTTCCTCTTCCCCATGCGCGACGGTGTGCCTACCAGCTACGTCATGGGCAAGAAACCCTACGTGGAAGCCAGCGTAGGTATCTACAATATTTTCAAGCTGTTGCACATCGAATACGTGCGCCGTTTGACTTATACGGACATTCCCGGTGTGAAAAAAGATGGCATCCGGTTTATGATACTTATGATATTCTAAAAATGGCACCTCTTGCAGAAAGGCTCAGACCTAAGACACTCGACGAGTATATCGGACAAAAGCATTTGGTTGGTCCGAACGCTGTGTTGCGTAAGATGATAGACGCGGGACGCATCTCCTCTTTCATATTATGGGGACCGCCGGGCGTGGGGAAGACAACGCTTGCGCAAATCATCGCCAACCGTCTGGAGACCCCGTTCTATACCTTGAGTGCCGTGACCAGTGGCGTGAAGGATGTGCGTGACGTGATAGAGCGTGCCAAGTCGGGCCGTTTCTTCTCGCAAGCCAGTCCTATCCTCTTCATTGACGAGATACACCGCTTCAGTAAGTCCCAACAGGACTCCCTGCTGGGCGCTGTGGAGCAAGGTGTGGTGACCCTCATCGGCGCTACAACGGAAAATCCTTCGTTCGAGGTTATCCGTCCTCTGCTTTCCCGCTGCCAAGTGTATGTGTTGAAACCTTTGGAAAAAGATGACTTGCTGGAGTTGCTTCAACGGGCTGTCACGACCGACCTCGTCTTGAAAGAACGCAAGATAGAGCTGCGGGAGACCACCGCCATGCTGCGCTACAGTGGAGGTGATGCGCGCAAACTGCTCAACATACTGGAATTGGTCGTGGAAGCCGAGTCGTCCGACCCTGTCATCATCACCGACGCGCTGGTGACCGAACGCCTCCAACAGAACCCCATGGCCTACGATAAGGACGGAGAGATGCACTACGACATTATCTCAGCCTTTATCAAGTCCATCCGCGGTAGCGACCCCGACGGCGCCATCTATTGGCTGGCGCGCATGGTGGAGGGAGGAGAGGATCCGGCTTTCATTGCCCGGCGTCTGGTTATATCTGCCGCTGAGGATATCGGCCTGGCCAATCCAAACGCCTTGCTCCTTGCCAACGCCTGTTTCGATACCCTCATGAAGATAGGCTGGCCCGAAGGACGCATCCCATTGGCGGAAACTACTATCTATTTGGCTACCAGCCCTAAGAGTAACTCGGCGTATATGGCAATTAACGACGCTATCGCTCTGGTGCAACAGACAGGCAACCTGCCCGTTCCCCTCCATCTGCGCAATGCTCCCACCAAGCTCATGAAGCAGTTAGGTTATGCCGACGGCTACAAGTATGCTCACGACTATCCCGGGCACTTCGTCCGCCAGCAGTTCTTGCCCGACGAACTGAAAGACCAGCGCATCTGGCATCCGCAGGACAATGCCGCAGAGCGCAAGCATCAGGAACGGATGCAAGCCCTGTGGGGGAAAGAGAAATATTAAAATGGGCCGGTTAGTCGCTCCGCTCGTCCGACCTGTTTATATTATATAGGAATGGGAGTCGCTTTCGCGGCATGTTTCTCCTACCACCTCCCCCTTACGGGTACTCCTCCTTCCGGAAGGAGGAGAGTCCTGCTACCTATTCCTAACTGATAAATTTCCATTTATCGTATAAACTAATGTTGTTCACTTGCTTAAACATTAATACGCTGGTCTAAAAGTAAAAAGTTCAGCTAATCAAACCGCCGTCTGAACCTTTACCGAAAAAACACTTAACTATTTCCCCAAGAAACAGTTAAGTATTTCCCCCGAAACACTTAACTATTTCGGAAGGAACAGTTAAGTATTTTCGGGCAAATAGTTAAGTG
>CASENS010000108.1 GCA_949289345.1 uncultured Bacteroides sp. | reverse complement strand
GCCCCTGTGGGTAGTCACCGGCACCTGCCGCGTCCCCGCCGACCAGCTTCCGATGCTCGGCATCACCCGCGTCATCGAGCTCTCAGCCTCCGCCGCCCCCGGCGAGGACCCCTTCGCAGACGCCCCCGCCATCATACGGCATGCTGTCGCCACGGCCTTCCTGAACAGAAGCGGCAACTAAATTAAAATCCATTCCCCTGTTTTGCCGCCTCTTCTGATAAGCCTTTCTTCCACCCGCAGTTGATTGATAATCTTCCTTACTTGACGTTCGCTGATACCAAGTTGTCTTGCCATTTCGGCCCTTGATATCGACGAATTGGTTTGAATCAGCCTTATCAATTCTTCCACTTTCTTTGGATCACCTTGGATCATCTTTGGATCACCTTGGATCACCTTTGGATCTTTCGGTGATTCGACAGCCCTCCATATGACTACTCTGAAATCTTCTTCCTGGTAGAACTCCGGGGTTTTCAATCCATATTCACGGCATTTGTTGATAATGTCTTCTGTTCCTGTTCCGATTTTCTCAATATAGCCGTTCCAGTACATCGGATCAGCAAGCAGAGGGTTCGCAGGCAATGACTTGTGCGGACCATGAAGTTTCTGAACTGTCAGTCCGTACGGCAACGTTCCAGGATTCCATATTTCTAAGCGATTGCGGAACAGCATAACTTGTACACTGGCATTGCTGGTGTAATCCCTATGACATACAGCGTTGACAATGGCCTCCTTCACTGCATCAATCGGCAATTCTGGATGAGTAGGCACTGCTGCATTATTTCCTTCTTCACGAGTTCCAGTCCAATTATCTACACGGCTCATGACAAAACTTGTAGCCTGATCGACCAATTCGAAAACATCGCCCCGGTATATCTGATAAGCAGGCATTGGTTTTTCTACCATATCTCCGTAAAATTGAGCACATTTCACCTCAGATGTCACGAAAAATTTTTGAGGTTTCTTTCCAAACAACAATAATGCAGCATTGGCGATTCTACCGCTGTCGTCAATCAAATCTAAGTGAGTTAACAAAGAAACTGGAGAAGTTTCTACCGGCAGAGGAAAATTTCTCTTTGAACGGGCCATGTGGATAAAATTCCTCATTTTCTCCTCATCCAACTCGTTCAATGTTGCTCCGTTATCACAAGCCGCATCAAAAGGTTTCCAACGAATATACTCCTTTTCTTCCAAATACCTGACAAGAGATGCATATACCGAAGTTCGGAGTCCGTCAATATCTACAAATGTCTTACGCACAATATCACGCTCTACCTTCCGTATCAAAGCAGCCTCTTTGGGATGCCGCTTGTCCTCGTTTATACTTTTTATGAAAATCAACCGGCTTTTATGCAGTTTTGCCGCCAAATCATATTCTCGTTCCGTAGGAGATACCCCTTCCTCATCTTCATAACCATATAAATTGCCATACAATCCTATGTAGATATCGCACATCTCAACCTCCTTCAAATACACATGACTTGTCGGATACTCATTTGCCGGGACCTCCTCGAAAATGAACGGCTCAAAGAACTTGCCCAACAACGCATCAGTCCGAATATAATTGCACAGCATTGCCCTCTCTTCAGCGAACTCGCTCTGCACACTACTTATGAAAATTCTTATACGCTTCATCTTATTTCTATACTTTTTTCGTCTGCAAGTTTATTCGATGCTCTGATAGTCGAGGGGAGGATCGAAGTAGCGGGAGAGGGCCTTGATGTTCTCGCGGTAGTTGGGAGCGGCGAAGTCGGTGCCCCCGAAGAAGCGGTCCCACTCTTCGTGAAGGCCGGCGATGCGCTCGTCCACCGCTGCTTCTGTCTCATACAGGACCGTGCCGTCAGCTGCATAAAGCCG
>CASENS010000107.1 GCA_949289345.1 uncultured Bacteroides sp. | reverse complement strand
CACACCTTCAAAACCCGCTAAAATACCTTTTTACTCCGCCTCAAATCCTTCCTGCACAAACTCGGAGATTTGATTGGCATACTTCTGTGCGGCGGCGCTTTCCTTGGCGGCTTCCTCCATGGCACGGATACGTGCTTTCGAAGCGGCGCTTTCGTTTACAATGAAATAAGTCTGAAGCTCAAAGGTACCGTCGCCGTTGTCGCGGATAATGCTGTAGGACTCTTCCATCTCGCCACGGATTTCTTTCTCCACCAGACGTTCGTAAGCAGCGTAGAAATTATCCATTTCACCTTCCGTATCCACACCGTCACCGGCCATGTCGCTCATTACGCGACCTTTCACGTAGCTGCCCGCAGCTTGTGCGTAAGTCAGACAGGCGTTGTTGACGGCCATCTGCTTACCGACATTTTTTGATTTAAATCTGGAGGCAATGCCTACCACTTCTTTGGCATCGTCACCCAAAGTGTTCAGTTTGTCGAAGTGCTTCAACAAAGTCACGTCCGCACTGCGCGACGTACCGAAAATCTCCCAACCGCCTTTCTTCAATTCCTTTTTGCGGTCTTTGTACTCTTTCTTCAACTCTTTTTCCAACGCTTTGTTTTGTGCATCCACTACGGGCGCTACCAGGCAGAATGCCAACAAAAACATGACAATCTTTCTCATAATCAATTTGTTTTTAAATGGTTAATAAATCATTTCTTTATCTCAATATGCATCACCTTTACGCCCATCTTTTTGTCCCGCTTGCGGCATGTGCCCAACCACTTGCTGAAGTCCTCATAGCTGAGCTGACGGGGCAAGGCGTCACTCACCTGGCTGTCCAGCGCCTTGGTGAAAGGTTCGGGCGAGAAGATGACATACAGACGGTTGCGTTCGATGTCGCCGGCACAAGTCAGCGTGTACTCGTCCACCGCCCCGCTTCCCTGCTCCGCCTTGGCTTCCGAGAAGAAGATGTATTCGCGCCCGTGCTCCACGGGTTGCTGTCCTTCGGCATTGCTCATGTAGGGCAGCAGGCAATAGGCGGCAGGAGTCTCGTCCACTAAATAGGCTGCCACATACCCGTCTGCAGGTGAGCGGAACAGCAGATACATGTCATCGCCTCCCTTGAAACTGACATCGGCAAACTTCTTTTCCGTACCGTTGCGCAACACAAGGGCCTCAAAGTCCACCGCCTCGTTGGACAACTCACGCGCCTTGCCGCATGCCCTACACTTTACAACCAACATATCGTCCACAAACTCCATCTCATACTCCGGTTCGCCCACATCCTCCAGCCATTCGCCTTTCACTTCCGTGGAACTGAGCTGCGAGAAGTAGGAGCTTTCCTCACCGTTTGCCAAAGTTTCGCTTTGCGTGGTGCTTTGCGAAACAATGGTGCCGAATTCGCGAGCCAAAGCCTCTACCTTGGCTCCCTCCCAAGCCTTCAATTTGGCTTGGTTGGGAGATTCGTTGCCTTCGGCGTAATAGGTGTACTCTCCACAGACTTGCTTTACGCGCTGGGCGTAGGACAGGAGGGGAAGAAGCAAGAGGATACCTATTATATATATAATCCGACCCATAGATGCTTATTCGGGATTAGAAGTTACGGGACGGATGGGAAGACCAATACATTTTCTCAAACCTGTTCTAACAGCTTCATTTTGACGATAAAGATCTAATTGCTCAAAATTTAAAACATTTCCCCATTCTATTTGAGAAGGATCTGCTGAATATATATTACTAGTCCAATACATTGTCGCATCAGTAAACCATCCTACAATTTCACCTGTTCTAAAAGGTGCTTTCGGAAAGAATATTCGATTTCCATTGATATTACTAGTTAACCAATATCCATCATATTCGACACCATCTATAATTTCATCTACCTTTTCAATTCCACAATTATCTATTAGCTGCCAAAAGTCAACAGCAGAAGGCATTCTCCAATTTTCACCCCACAATTCTCTTACTACATCTAATTCTGTCCCACTAATATTTTCCGGTGGCGTAGGACCTCCATAAAAAGTAATACATTCTTCCAAATCTGCAATATAATAACTATCGGAAGCATTTTCCCATTGCTCTCTATGTTGTCCAGTAGGGTCTCCCCAACCATAAAGACCTCCATAATCCGTAGGTGATGTTGCTCCTAAATTTATTGTAGACCAATAAAGCGGCTGACCGTCATCGCCATCAAAGCCCATGTAAACAGATTCACGATGAACAGTACTTCTATTAATAGTAACAGGATACGTGTATTGCTGACCGGCTTCCCATGCATATCCAGAAGGTAATACTATCGCCCCTTCAGGCACATCCCCTGTGTGAAAAGGAACAGCATTTAAAGAAAATTCATACTCATCACCATCAATAGTCAAAACAACATTTATACCTCCTCCACTCCATGTGCTAATCTGTACGGATGAATAAGAAACAGGGAGTAACAAAATATCTATATTTTGTGGATTAGATGAGTTAATCGTACAATTCACCGGTAGTTCTACAAAATAATCTTCTTCACTGGTGATTTTTCTTTTCTCACCTGTTTTAATACTCATTTTCCCACGAGTAGCAATCTTTGTATCTCGCCTTGTAGGACGTTCTCCTACATATTGTCCAGAATAATACATCAAATTATTCTCAATACGTACCCGGCTGATTACCCCTTCACCTACATCATTCGCCCCTTTCGTAACCGCCAGCGTAATCCGTGTCAGCGCATGGTTAAAGCGGATATCGGCCGTTGTATTATTTATACTAACCCCTTGGCAACTGCCTTGCAGGTAGTCTGTCTGTTCGGGAGTGGTTGTCGGATTCAGATAAATATCAATAGAATCTGTCACATTGGCATTGTACGGATAATAAGCATATACAATAGCCTCATCATCCGTCAACACCACATCACGTTCCAATTGCCAGTCCGACCCAGTATATGTAGCACGGATATTCTGGCTATTTCCCGTGTAATCGTGTCCGTCAACGGTTGTGACACAGATACCTATTTCATCACCTTTTTGGAAAGTTGTTCCTGTTATGACACCACGCGTGTCAGCCACAGTAGTACGTATTTTCAGCAGATTACCTTTCTCCTGCATCAAGGCATTGTCTTCCTCCTGGCTGCACGAAGCGACACCTATCACACCCAGCATAAGCAGCAATGCACCGGTTATTGTCTTTATTGATTTCATAGTCAATACTGTTTACTTATTCTACATAATCATCATCGTCTATCGTAATTCCTCCTTGGGTATTGTTCTCCCACGGAGTAATATCACCTTCCGTCACAAGCACATTGTGGTTCCTATCCACTACCAGCGTATAAGTATATTGCTGTCCGGCTTCCCAAACGGTTGCGGGCAGAGGAACCGTCACGTATTCACCGTCCAGTTCGATAAGCATCATGCGGTTAGCAACTTCTTCCGTCGGGATGGCAAGGAAACGGTAGGTTGTCGTTCCTTCTCCTTCGACATAGAGATTGCTCGGCTCGGTAACTTTCATCACCATATCACCCCATTCGATATCAGAAATGCTGCCTGTAGTAGCATCCATCGTTCCACGCAAGGGCACCCCATTGACTACCAAACCGGTGACATATGCATCGCCCTCGTAATCCGCTGTTTTGTAAGCAATCAGCCGGACTTGCGCCAAGGCGTGCTTGAAATAAATCGTAGCATGCGGCTGCGCATTGTTGACGGTAGTATTTGTTCCCGTGGCAAGGTCGTAACTGCAACCATACAGATAATCGGTCGCACCATCGTTTATCTGTACAGGCACACTGTTCAGCGTGGCGGTTTCATCGTAAGGATAATAGGCATAAACCATGGTGGGCCGTTCATCCAACAACACGTCACGGCTCAAGGCGCATTCCCCTTTCACGTATTCCACATTCACGTTATCAATGTCTCCCTGCAATTCTCCCGTCTCCTGAGTGACACCGAAGATGCCGAAATTGCTTAAATCGGGTAAAGTGGAACCTTGGATGATATCACGCGTATCCACACCTACGCTGACTTCCAAGGGAACCAACTCCGAACTGATATTCACAGGCTCGTTGTCCTGCTGGCTGCAT
>CASENS010000106.1 GCA_949289345.1 uncultured Bacteroides sp. | reverse complement strand
TTTTGTCGTGGCGTGTTTTCGTTTTTCTTCTTCCGTTCGCGGTCATGTCCCCTATTTCAGGTGGCTATAGTGCCGGGGTTCCACCTCTTCCCATTCCGAACAGAGCAGTTAAGCCCGGCCGCGCCGATGGTACTGCGTAAGGGTGGGAGAGTAGGTAGCCGCCGTTTTTCCTTGAAGGGTCCCTCCAGCGTGAGATATGCGGGAGGGACCCTTCTTTTTTATGCTTAGTCTCCTATGGGATCTTTGAGAGACAGTTTAAATATTAATGATGATTGACTAGATTAGGAAAGAACGTTTAAAGCAGCATGACATGATTTTGCCGACAGAATCAGAAGTGGGCATCGGACTTCTTCCGGGGCATCATGCCCTGTCAGATAAATTTGGGCTGGAAAACATAGAAAAATGACAATAAAAATAGCATAGGAAGTGATTATGTCTTATCATCTCATCTCCATATGCCATCTTATGTTTTAGGAACATTCACTGAATATTTCCATTAAATGAGCATAAAGTTTGGGTTCAGTCATTATTGGATACTATACTTTGCTATTTATTCCACAATGTTTTGTTAGTTCTCCTTGGATGCTTTTGCATCGGTTTTTGGACTGACTGATTTGAAATTTGTAATATCTTCATGGCGATATCCAGGTAGCGGGTCATGTCAACGGTTAAGGCACCGTCATACACGTCGTGCCGCTTGCGCCCCAAACGTACCACGACGGCATCCTGCGACGGGATGGCAAAGATGTATTGTCCCAACATGCCCCTCATGCACGGTATCTGTTCGCCCCCGTAGTTCATAATCCACGTTTGCAAGCCGTAGTAGCTGAGCGAATCTTTTCCCCATTGGTCCTTTAAGTAAGTGGCCGGGCGCATCATTTCATCCATATATGCTTCCGATACCAGTTGCCGATTGTCCCAACGTCCCCGATGCAACATTAACCGTCCGAAACGGGCTACGTCGCGTACCGTGGTATGGAAGCAGCAGAATGCCTTTTCATCTCCATTTTCTTTATCTAACAGCCAATAGGCGTCCCGTTCGGCCTGCATGGGTCGCCATAGTTTCCTTTCTGTATATTGACTGAGTGTTTCGCCCGTGGCAGCCTCTAATACGAAGGCCAGCAGTTGTGTCTCTCCGCTTCGGTAAGAAAATTGCATTCCCGGTTCGTCTACCACGTCCAATCCGGTGACCAGCTCGTAGAGATCGTTACCGTAGTAGCCGTGGGTCGTCACGGAAAAGAGCGAGGCGTAAGCTTCGTCCCACGCCATGCCTCCGCTCATGGTGAGCAGGTGACGGAGGGTCACATCGGCCTGTTTACCTTTATTATAAGTAGGTATATAGCGGGAGACGGGGTCATCCAGACTGTGTATCTTGCCTTCATCCAAGGCGATGCCTACCAGCATTCCTACAATGGTTTTGGTGGCGGAGTAGATGTTGGATGTACGGGCATCGTCCCACCCGTCTCGGTAGCTTTCGTAGAGAATGCTATCGTGGCGGATGACAAGGAAGGCCACGGTGTGCAGGCTGTCTATGTAATGGGCATCATTGACTTCCAGCTGATAACGGTTATAGTTTGTGGCATGGGGCCAGTGCCATACGTTTGCTGGATTGTGACGCACGGTATCGCGATGGAAAGTCTCTAAATCGTCAATAACGGGCATCAAGTGTATCAATGCCTGACGGGCGTAATAGGGCAAGGACATATAGCTCACAATGAGCAGCACGATGATAAGGACTGACAGCAGCAATGTTTTCTTTCGTTTCATGGTAAAATCCATTTAAGTTCGTGAAGCAAAGATAGCGTTTTTCTTCGGTTATGTCGGATAAGGATAAGGAAATAACAGCGTGAACGTGCTTCCTTTGCCGGAGGCAGATTGCGCATCGATGCTGCCGCGATGCAGGTGCATGATTTGGCGGGCCAGTGTGAGGCCGATGCCCGAACCGTTCGGCTTAGTAGTGAAGAAGGGAACGAAGATGTGCTGCAACACATCCGGTTCAATGCCTGTGCCGTCATCCTCGCAACGCAGGTAAGGGCGGCCTCCGGTGGTGACACCTGCCGATAGAGTGATGTGCCGGGCGTTGTTCTCCACCGCATTTTTTACGAGGTTTATCAACACCTGTTCTATTTGTCCTTTGTCTGCGATGAGCTTGAGGGGAACGGAGGGATAAACTGAACGGATGGAAACGGACGCCTGCATCAGGCGGGCGATGTCGTTCAGCAAGTCGGCGGCGTTGTGCAGTTGGAGTTGGGGCAAAGGCAGGTGCGTTATTTCCCGATAGCTGTTGACGAAATGGGTAAGTGACTTTCCGCGGCGGGCGATGGTCTGAAGCATTTGCCGCATGTCCGCCTTGTCTCCTGTGGGGCCTTCCCATTGTTCTATCTGTGTGTCCAGCAGTTCGGCCAGGGAAATGATGGGGGTGAGGGAATTCATCATTTCATGCGTCAGTACCCGCAGCAGCTTCTGCCAGGATTCGGTCTCCTGACTGTTCAATGCGCTGTAGATGTTCTTTAGGCTGGCCACCCGCAAGCGATGTCCCTGCAAGACGAAAGTCATGCCCGACAGAGCCAGTCGGGTAGGCTCTTCTTGCCGGTGGTCGATTTGTACGATGTCCAGTTGTCCGGGTGTGAGTTTCCGCAGGCGTTCGGGCAGGTCTGGATGCAGGTAACGCAAGTCGGCGATGGTCTTGGGAGCGCGTAGAGCATTAGTCTCAGGACGGTTTTCATCGATGGCCGATGAGACGAGCCGGGTAGCTGAGCGGTTCATCCACTCCAAGAAGCCGTCTGACGTATAGACCAGGATGGCGGTGTCGATGTGTTCGGCCAACGCCCGGAAATATTGCAGGCGGCTTTCCCGCTTTTGCAGGTCATTGCGATAGGCGGAGAGAGCCGTCTGCATCTCGCTTATCAGTTCGGGAGCGACACCGCGGGTGTCGTGCGGGTCGAAAGCGTCGGGAAACTCGGAGTAGCGCACGGCACGGATAAACTGTTTCATCCGGCAGGAACTCCGGTTGAGGAAGCTGTAAATGCTCCAGACACACCCCGCCGTTGCCAAAAGGGCGATACCTGCGGTGAGGTAGTAGCCCTTCACGGCACACGCCGATGCGGCCAGGCAAGTGGCGAGCAGGACGGCGGTCAGCAGCAGAGGCGTAAGGCTTCTTTTCTTTTTCATAGTCCGAACTTCTCGATGCGGCGGTAGAGCGAGGTGCGGGTGATGCCCAGCATCTCAGCCGCCAGGGTGATGTTGCCTTGGCAGAGGCGCAACACTTCTTCGATGTTGTCCCGCTCGATGCGTTCCAAGTTGTAACGCTCCTTGACGTGCATCGCTTCGGGCTGGTGACGGGTGAGGAACGAAAAGTCCTGCGCCGTCAGTTGGGGACCGGAAGAGAGGATGACTGCCCGCTCCACGGCATGCTCCAGTTCGCGTACATTGCCCGGCCAGGGATAGAGCTGCATCTGGCGGTGCGCTTCGCGAGTGAAGCCTTTCACCTCTTTATGATACTTTTCGCGATAGCGGGCAAGGAAAGCGTCGGCCAGCAGGAAGAGGTCGTCGCCCCGTTCGCGCAAAGGAGGAATCCGTACTTCGATGGTGTTGATGCGATAGAGCAAATCCTGGCGGAACTCCCGGCGTTCGACAGCGGCATAAAGGTCGGTGTTCGTGGCACAGATAAGACGCACGTCCACGGGATGGCTTGATGTGGAGCCTAAACGCGAAGCCCGCCGTTGCTCGATGACGGAGAGCAGTTTGGCTTGCAGGGGCAGGCTGAGGTTGCCTATTTCGTTCAGAAAGAGTGTACCGCCTTGTGCAGACTCCAGCCGTCCGGGCTTGCCGCGGCGGGCATCGGTGAAGGCGCCCCGCTCGTACCCGAACAGTTCACTTTCGAACAACGTGTCGGGAATGCTCCCTAAGTCGATGGAGACGTAGGCTTTATCCCGTCGGGAAGACAGCCCGCAGGTGTAGCGGGCCAGCAGGTCCTTGCCCGTACCGTTCTCGCCCAGGAGGAGCAGGTTGGCATCGGTGTCCGAACATTGGCGCAGCATGCGCAAGAGCGCAAGAAAGGCGGGCGATTCGCCAAGGACAGCAGTTACCGGTTTGTCCAAGGACTGTTGGGGAGCGGGCTTTTCCGCCTGTGTCTCGGGTTGTCCGCTCGTTTGCGCCTTTTGCTTGTCCTGGCTCAGTTTTAGGGCGGCAGACACGGTGGTTATCAGTTTTTCGTTGTCCCAAGGTTTGGGGATGAAGTCCGTGGCGCCCCGCTTGATGGCCTGCACCGCTTTTTCCATGTCGCCATAAGCGGTGATGAAGATGACGGTGGCTTGCGCATCCAGCTTCAGTATCTCCTCCAGCCAGGCGAAACCTTCGCGCCCGCTCACCGCATCGTGCCGGAAGTTCATGTCCAGCAGGATGACGTCGTGGCGCATGCGGGAAAGCAGCGGAAGCATCTCGCGCGGGTCGCTGAGGGTCGTTATCTGACCCAAAGGCCGGAGCAACATCTTCAGCGTAAAGAGGATGTCCGGGTTATCGTCTACGATGAGTATCTTTCCTTGTTTCATGCGGACAAAGGTACGCATTCTTCCCGAATAAACCTTGGGCGAAAGTGTGCGACAGGTGTACGATTTCGTACGTTTTTCTTTCCTCCTGTTTTTCTTAAACGACTGTCCGACAACGATATATAACTTTGGTACACTTCTTGCGCATTCTTCTGTGAGTTTGCCCGCCGCTCTCGACACGCTTGAAAGCCGGAGAAGAGGACGTTGACTGACTGACTTGACATAGAATCATGTTACATGATTCCTACAATCATCATACATGATTCCCACAATCATGTTACATGATTCCTCCTCAAGTCCGCCAGTAGAGGCAGACAAGTGACTACATCGTGAGGATTAAATGACGTACGAATATGAATAGGAATTGTATTTTAGCCTTATCCCTGCTCCTGTTGGTGTCCTGCGGCAACCGCCGGCCGGGCATGAGCAGGGAAGAAGCGGCCGCCGAGCTGAAGGAACAGGCCGCGCAGGATGAAGCGGTCCGCCGGGAACGTGCCGCAAGTGTAGATACCTTTGCCGCCGACTATCGTCCGCCCGCAGGCATCAAGTATCAACCGAAGATTGTGACCGCCGGGGTAAAGGCCATCGACGTAGCCGCCGCGCTGAAGAATGTGCGGGAGTTGAAGCCCAATGAGTTGGGCACGCCCGTGCTGCATGCCACGGGGGTGGAAGCCCTCCCGCAATCGGGTGCCTTGCTGCACGTGGAAGGTGAATGGGTGATGCAAGCGGCGGAAGGCTTGTTCCTGCTGGATGAAGGCTTCCGGTTAGTGAAGCAACTCTTCCGCAACGATGTGGACATTCAGATGTTGGATAACGGTTTGATTTCGATGAAAATCAACCGGACATTAGGTGTCGCCGGATACGATTCCTCGTTTGGACAACTACGTGCCCCCTATATGGATAGAAGTAGAAAGGGAATTGTCAATATGCCTTGGGATGATTTGCGTGCTTCCTCTGAACCCTGGACGGGGGATGATTTGGTCAGTTTCCTGCCTGCCGAAATAGTAAGCGGCTCACTTTTTGTCGTGACAAATGGCGGCTATCTGATGCCAAAGGCTCATTCCGCCTGGATGTACACGTTTGGTATGAGAGGGGATACGTTGTGCCGGTTTGTAATGAATGATGAACCGGACTATGTGCCTCGTGGAACGAGTGTGCGAAATGGTGAAAGCTGTAATATCTATAAGTATGACGGGAAACCACGCATCCGCATGGGGTATGACAATCTGATTTATGAATTGGAGAATGATTCTACCTTACGGGCAGTGTGGAAGCTAGACTTTGGCGGATTAAAACGTCCTGCCAGAAAAGAAGTCATGGAGAATTCGTTCGATGAACTTGCCGACAGCTGGCTGATAGACCGTATGCTGGAGAGTAAGCAGTATCTCTTTATGTATTTGTCGCAAGGCTATGATTGTCCCAATACCCGGAAGTCCGGCCAGGTGAAGCTCTATACCATATTATATAATAAGCAGACGGGTGAATGCTTCTCTCTGCCCTCGGCCAAGGATGAGGAAGGGCGCCCCCGCTATCCGGACTTCCCGTTTGAGTACGAAGGCAAAATCTTCCCGGGCTTTCCGGCAGGCGAAATAGACGGACGGCTTTACATGATTTACATCGGGCAGCAGTTGAAGAAGCAGTTATCCGAGGTGCCTTCCGTTCAGGCATTGAAGGATAAGGAGGTTGTATTGGTGATGATGAAATGATAATTTAGAAGCCCCCTCAACTCCCCCCGTGGGGGAGCTATTGTATTCTACTTATATTCAAAGCCTCCCCCACGGGGGGAGGTTTGGTGGGGGCTAAATTCCCATTTACTAAACGAATGAATAAGAAACGAATATGCTGAAACATTATCTGAAAGTGGCGCTCCGGCTCATCAGGCGGAGTCTGTTGTTCTCCTCACTCAACATCTTGGGGTTTGTCATCGGGCTGACGGCGGCTTTCCTCATCTACCTGTGGGTGGTGGACGAACTGACGTATGACGATTGTTTCCGGGACGGAAGCCGCATCTATCGTGTGACGGAACTGAGGCGGGAGGCAAGTGGAGAAATCAAGGAGTCGCCCAACCTGCCGCGTACACTGGCAATGGACTTCCGACGGAGTTTTCCGGAGGTGGAGGACGCTACGGCCATCAAGTACGACGATGAGCAGTCGATGGAAGCGGAAAGCGGGACAACGATTTCGGTCGAGGCGACCTATGTAGACAGCACCTTCTTCCGTTTTTTCTCCTTCCCCGTGGTGGAGGGCGATCCGAGGCGCATGAATGACGACCTTGGGAATGTGGTTATCTCCGATGATTTGGCCCGTAAGTTCTTCGGTTCCTCTTCGGCTGTCGGACAAAAGCTGACCTTTTCGTTCGGTGCCTATGTGCGTGAGGTTTATACCGTAGTAGCTGTGGTGGATGTGCCCCGCAAGAGCCATATCCATTTTGAGCTGGTCAAGCCGATGGAGGCGTATGGCAGTGGCATGACGAACCTCAATTGGGATATCCTTGTGGGGAAACTTCATGTGTATGTCAAGATGCGTGAAAGGGCAACCCTGTCCCGCAGCAAGGCACAGGCGATGAGCCGCCTGTTGGCCGACCGGGGTGAAACGGATGTACGTCTCAACTTCCAGCCCTTGCACGACATTCACCTGCATACCACGTTTCCCGACCCTTGTGTGAAGAACCATGGCAATATGGCAACGGTCTACTTGTTTATCGCTTTGTCGGTGCTTATCATCTTTATGGGGGCGTTCAACTTCACTACGCTTTCCACAGCCCGAGCTTCGTTGCGCTATAAGGAAATAGGCGTGCGTAAGGTGACGGGAGCCAAGCGTCGGACACTTATCGGGCAGTTCCTCTCCGAGGGTATGGTGCAGGCGGGCATCTCGCTTTTACTGGCATTGTCGCTGACGGAGCTGACGTTGCCTTTGTTCAACCGGCTGATGGACACCGAACTGACTCTTTCGTTCAGTTGGAGCGTCGTGTTTTTTATCGTGTTCGGCATCGTGGGTGTAGGTTGCCTGGCGGGCAGCTATCCGGCCTTCTATCTTTCGTCCGTCAATCCGTTGCTGGCTTTCAAGGGCGGACGGAAGACGGGGCGTAAAGGCGGGCTTATCCGTGGACTGGTATGCGTGCAGTTCGTTATCGCCCTGACGTTGATGTTGGTGACAGGTGTTGTGTTCAAGCAACTGCACTACATGCAGAACAAGGACATGGGATTGGATAAGGAGAACATTGTGTCCATCTACACCAGCTTGTGGTACAACGTGGGTGAGTTTAAACAGGAACTGCTCCGCAATCCCGACATCAAGGGCGTTTCCATGTCCGCGCCCATTGAGCGTTTCGGTGAGGATACCGATTACAAGGACGGAAACATGGTGGAGTGGACCGACATGGACGGACGTACTGACTCCCTGCGCATGGTACAACTATGGGCGGACGGCGATTTTGTAAAGACATTCGGCATGAAGCTGGTGAAAGGCAAGCTGATGGATGCGGGCTTTGACGATTATTGGGATTCTGGTAAGGCCAAGACCGCCGTTATCAACGAGGCGGCGTGGCGGGCTATGAAGGTAGCCGACCCTATCGGCATGGAAATCCGTTCGGAATGGGGAACTCCGATGCGCATTGTGGGTGTGGTGAAGGACTTCAATTTCCAGTCCATGCGCGAGAAGATAAAACCTGCCTACATTTGGTATAATCCGGAAGCGTTGCAATACCTTTACATAAAGATTGCACCGGAGCGCAAGCAACAAACTCTCGCTTTCATTAAAGAGAAGTTTGAGGAATTCTCCCAACGTGACAATACGTTCATTAAGGATTTCAATTACCAGTTCTTCTCCGACAAACTGAACCAGAACTATGCCCGCGAACGTCAGCAGAGCCGGATGCTGCTGTTCTTCACCGTGCTGGCTATTGTCATTGCCTTGATGGGCGTGTTCGGCCTGGTATCCCTCTCCACCGAGCAGCGCACCAAGGAGATAGGCATCCGCAAGGTGAACGGGGCGCACAGTGACCGCATCGTGCGCATGTTCTGCCGCGAATACTTAATGTGGGTAGGTATCGCCTTTGCGGTGGCTTGTCCGTTAGGATATGTTTTGGCCGCCCGTTGGCTTGGTGCTTTTGCCTATCAGACCTCCGTCAGTTGGTGGCTCTTCCTGTTGGCAGGCATACTGATGGCGATTATTACGCTGCTGACCGTTATCGGACAGACGTGGCACAAGGCCTCGCGAAATCCGGTGGAGTCGTTGCGATATGAGTAAATGATGAATGAAGAACTAAGAATGAAGAATTAAGAATGGAAAATAATCATATGGAAAACAATCCTATCATCAAGGCTGTGAGCCTGACCAAAATATTCCGCACGGAGAGCGTGCAGACAACCGCGTTGAACGAAATAAATCTGGAGATACATCCGGGCGAGTTTGTGGCCATCATGGGGCCTTCGGGCTGTGGCAAGTCCACGTTGCTCAACGTCATCGGCCTGCTGGATAATCCTACGTCGGGCGAACTGTGGTTCATGGGGCAGGAAGTGTCCCGCTGGAAAGAGAACGACCGCACCGACTTACGCAACGGCAACCTGGGCTTTGTGTTCCAGAGTTTTAACCTGATAGACGAATTGACTGTCTACGAGAATGTAGAGTTACCCCTGCTCTACGCCGGAGTTGGTGCACGCGAGCGGGAGGAACGTGTCAACCGTGCGTTGGACCGTATGCAGATAGCCCATCGGTCGGAGCATTATCCCCAACAACTCAGTGGCGGTCAGCAACAGCGTGTAGCCATTGCCCGTGCCATTGTTACCAATCCGCATATCATTCTGGCTGACGAGCCGACAGGTAATCTTGATTCCGCCACCGGTGCCGAAGTGATGTCCCTGCTGAAGGAACTGAATGCCGAAGGCGCTACGATTGTCATGGTGACCCACTCTGAAGAGAATGCCCGCGAGGCCGGTCGCATTGTCCGGATGATGGATGGGGTAATATTGACGGAAAGCGGTTTCTGAGCATTCTCTATTTCAGCTGGGGAACCTCCATCCAGCGGCAGTCGGGGAAGTGTCGGGTCAGATAGCGTTGCAGGTAGTGGCGTGTGTCGTCGCGAATGGTCGTGTCGGCTATGTCGGGGTAGAGATTGTAGAGTAGGGTGTGCAGTCTGATACCTCGCCGGGTTATAGCCTCAAGGCTCAGCAACGTGTGGTTTACACTTCCCAGTTTACCGGAGGTGACGAAGATCAGCGGATACTGTTTCTCGACTATGTAGTCGATAGTGAGATACTCGTCCCGTAACGGAACCATTAGTCCTCCAGCTCCTTCCACCAATACGATGTCGTAGCGTCGTAGTAACTCTTGGGTGGCTTGTTCTATCCGTGCAAAGTTGATGGGGCGTTGGTCTATGCGTGAAGCTAAGTCGGGTGAAGCGGGGTAAGAGAATATTTCGGGCATGGTAAGTCCTTCGTGGTCTTCGGGTAAGTAGCCTGTGCCCATGATGCGGCGGTGCAGGTCGATGTCCTCGCTGTGCCCCACGTTTCCTGTCTGTATGAATTTCTGGGTAATTACCCGTTTGCCTTGTGCGGCCAGTTCGCGTGCCAGCCATGCCGTGCAGTATGATTTCCCGGCGTCCGTGTCGATGCCGCTTACAAAATAGATGCTTTTTTCCATATAATTTCTTATTTTCCTGGTCAGCCCGACAGACCGGTTGCAAAAGTATCCAATGATAAATAGCGAAATATCGTTGGATAAATAGCAAAGTATCCAATCATACTTGGGCGGATAACCAATGATACTCTGGCCGCTGACGTAAGTTTACAGCTATATCAACCATTCACAACCGGATTTCCGGACTGAACCCGTTTTTCCCCTTTTGCGGGATTGTTGCTGCGAAGATACGCAATCTCTTTGAGAAAAACAGAGATGGGGAAGACGGATTTTTTCTTGCGGGTTATTGATTTTATTCCTATCTTGCGGACACAAAAAATAGACTAAAACGCTTAAAATTCTTATAGCCATGAAGTTACGTGTTTATCTTGTGTCCGTCTTATTGGCGTATGCTTTCGTTGGGGCACGTCCGCAGGGTTATCAGCCTACGGAAGAGAATGTGAAGTCGCGTCAAGAATTCCGTGACGCCAAGCTTGGTATTTTCCTGCATTGGGGACTGTACGCCATGCTGGCCACCGGTGAATGGACCATGACCAACAACAATTTGAACTATAAGGAGTACGCCAAATTGGCGGGTGGTTTCTATCCATCCAAGTTCGATGCGGCCAAATGGGTGTCTTCCATCAAAGCCTCGGGAGCGAAATATATTTGCTTCACCAGCCGACACCATGAAGGTTTCTCCATGTTCCATACGAAGTATTCTGATTATAACATTGTAGATGCCACACCTTTCAAGCGCGACGTGTTGAAAGAACTGGCTGACGAGTGTCACAAGCAAGGCATTCGTCTGCACTTATACTATTCGCACATCGACTGGTATCGTGAGGATGCCGTGTGGGGACGTACAGGCCGAGGTACGGGGCGCCCTGATCCGGAAGGTGATTGGGACAGCTACTATCGGTTCATGAATAACCAACTGACGGAATTGCTCACAAATTATGGATCCATTGGCGCAATATGGTTTGATGGAGTGTGGGATCAGGATGGCAATCCGGATTTCGATTGGCAGTTGCCCGAACAGTATGCCTTGATACATCGTTTGCAGCCGTCGTGTCTGATTGGCAACAACCACCACATGACTCCTTTCGAGGGTGAGGACATCCAGATATTCGAACGCGACCTGCCGGGTGAGAATAAGGCCGGGCTTTCAGGCCAGGACATCAGCAGTCTCCCTTTAGAAACGTGCGAGACCATGAATGGCATGTGGGGCTATAAGATAACGGACCAAAACTACAAGTCAACCAAAACTTTAATCCACTATTTGGTAAAGGCTGCTGGTAAAGATGCCAATTTGCTGATGAACATCGGCCCGCAACCCGACGGTGAGTTACCCGAAGCCGCTCTGTCCCGTTTGGCTGAGATGGGTAAGTGGTTGCAGACGTATGGTGAAACCATCTATGGCACCCGCGGCGGATGTGTGGCTCCTCGTTCGTGGGGAGTAACTACACAGAAGGGAAATCGTCTTTTTGTGCATATTCTCGATTGGCAGGACAAGGCTCTTTTCCTTTCCTTGGAAGGTAAACGGGTGAAGAAAGCTTGTATGTTCGTTGACCGTGAACCGGTGAAATTTCAGACTAACAGGGCTGGGGTTACAATCCTTTTAAAAGAAGTGCCGACTGACATTGATACGGTCATTGAGTTGGAATTAGACTGATATTTAGCTAATTCTTCCTAAAAGATTGGGGAAACTACGGATAACTTCGCGGTTTCCCCTTATTTTTGGCAAGTTATTTGTATTAGGACAAATGGAAATTTAGCGGGCTTTGCCCGCAGCTGCAAGTTACGACTGCAAGCTGCAAGTGGCTGTGCAAGCGTACTCAGTAATTTTGTTCGTAGCTTGTGGCGTGTGACTTGTAACTGCGTACTCCGTGCGCTAAATTATTTTAATACTAAAAGAATATGGAAACAGGAATGATTGGAATGCAGTGGATAATCTTTATCGGCGTGGCCGTGGTGAGTTGGTTGGTACAGCTGAACTTGCAAAACAAGTTTAAGAAGTACTCGCAGATACCTACGGGTAACGGTATGACGGGTGCTGACGTAGCCCGGAAGATGTTGAACGATAACGGCATCTATGACGTGCAAGTGACTTGTACGCCTGGACATTTGACCGACCATTACAACCCGATGAACAAGACCGTGAATCTCAGTGAGAGTGTTTACTCCAGCAATAGTATCATGGCTGCTGCCGTAGCCGCCCACGAGTGTGGACACGCTTTGCAGCATGCCCGTGCATATGCTCCGTTACAAATGCGCAGCGCTTTGGTGCCGGTCGTGTCGTTCGCCTCACAATGGGTGACGTGGGTCATTCTGGCAGGTATCTTTTTGATTGAAACCATGCCGGGTGTTTTATTTGCGGGTATCATTTTGTTTGCGTTGACTACGTTGTTTAGTTTCGTCACCCTTCCGGTGGAAATCAACGCCAGTAAGCGTGCTTTGGTTTGGCTTAGTGCATCCGGCATTACGAACGCTTTCAATCATGACAAGGCTGAAGATGCTTTGCGTTCCGCTGCCTATACCTATGTGGTCGCCGCTCTTGGTTCGTTGGCTACGCTTATTTATTACATTATGATTTTTATGGGACGCCGCGAGTAATCGGGGCTCCCAACGAAAGATGTAAAACGATTAATCTTACCCAAAGTAGTGGACAAAAACGGGTGATTTTCAATATTAATCCGTATATTTGCCGACAAGGCTGAACATTAATCAAGCCCCAATGGAAAAACGTGTTGGGGAAGTGGGATGGATAGTTATTAACAGAAAAGGTGACTTATCAACCGTTTCTGCAATATTTCCCGTTTTTGTGCAACCTCTATCAGAAATAATCGCTTATTTCGCCGTCGATAAAAACTAAGTATATGGGAAAAATTATTGCTATGGCTAACCAAAAGGGAGGTGTAGGTAAGACCACAACAACCATCAACCTGGCTGCCTCACTGGCCACCCTTGAAAAAAAAGTGCTTATTGTGGACGCCGACCCCCAGGCTAACGCTTCTTCGGGACTGGGCGTCGACATCAGACAAGCCCAATGTACCATCTACGAGTGCATCATCGACCATGCCGATGTGCGTGAGGCAATTCATGACACGGAGATTGATACACTGAAGATTATTTCTTCGCACATCAATCTGGTAGGAGCAGAAATAGAAATGCTTAACCTGAAAAACCGGGAACGGATATTGAAAGACGTACTCGCACCGTTGAAAGACGATTTTGATTACATCCTGATTGACTGCTCTCCGTCGTTGGGATTGATTACAGTCAATGCATTGACCGCGGCCGACTCGGTTATCATCCCTGTACAAGCTGAATATTTCGCCTTGGAGGGCATCAGTAAACTGCTGAACACCATTAAAATCATCAAGTCGAAACTGAACCCGTCATTGGAGATTGAAGGTTTCCTGCTTACGATGTACGACTCGCGCCTGCGACAGGCCAATCAAATATATGACGAAGTGAAACGTCACTTTCAGGAGCTGGTGTTTAACACTGTCATACAACGTAACGTAAAACTGAGCGAGGCGCCTAGCTACGGGTTACCAACCATTTTATATGACGCTGACTCGACCGGAGCCAAGAACCACATGGCATTGGCTAAAGAATTGATTGAGCGAGAAAAGAAAAACGGATAAGCTATGGCACAGAAAAGAAACGCATTAGGACGAGGACTGGACGCGCTGCTTTCTATGGACGATATACAAACCGGCGGCTCCTCTTCCATCAACGAAATAGAATTATCAAAAATCAGTGTCAACCCCAATCAGCCACGTCGGGAATTCGACTCTACCGCACTACAGGAATTAGCCGACTCTATTGCTGAAATCGGAGTGATACAACCTATCACGTTGCGTCAGATTTCGGATGATGAATATCAGATTATCGCTGGAGAACGCCGTTTTCGTGCTTCGCAAATGGCCGGGCTTACGTCTATTCCGGCTTACATCCGCACCGCTGATGACGAAAACATGATGGAAATGGCACTCATTGAAAACATACAACGCGAAGACTTGAATTCGGTGGAAATAGCCTTGGCTTACCAGCATTTGCTGGATCAATATGGCCTGACGCAAGAACGCTTAAGCGAACGTGTCGGAAAAAAACGCACTACCATAGCCAACTATTTGCGTCTGCTAAAGCTGCCCGCTCCCGTGCAGATGGGATTGCAGAATAAACAAATAGACATGGGGCATGCCCGGGCTTTGGTGGCATTGGACAATCCGAAACTGCAAATGAAAGTCTATGAGGAAATATTGGAACATGGATACTCGGTGCGTAAGGTGGAAGAAATTGTGAAGTCTCTGAGCGAAGGGGAAGCCATTAAGAGCGGCAATCGCAAAATAGCTCCTAAACAAGGTAAATTGCCTGAAGAGTTCAACATGCTGAAACAACAGTTGTCGCACTTCTTCAATACCAAAGTGCAGCTTACTTGCTCCGAAAAAGGAAAAGGAAAAATCAGCATACCATTTAATAATGAAGAAGAACTGGAACGTATCATTGGAATTCTGGATGCGCTAAGAGACAAATGACAGAGAAAACGTACATATACCATCTTATCGGAATCCTGTTGCTTTGCTTTGTGCAAGTGGCAGGAAACATTGTCTATGGACAGGAACGCCCGCGTGCGGCATCGAAACGTACGCATTATGTCCTGACTTCGGATACAGCCCGTATAATCAGTCCGGTTACACTTTCACGGCCGGACACACTGGCCAATCTGCAGGACAGAGCGGTGGCTGACAGCATTGCGGACGAAAACTCCAAGCATCTGCAGGAACTGACGGAAAGTCCCGAATTGCAGACCGGTACGACTTCAACCGACAGCCTTTCCCGTGAATTGAACCGCAAACAATGGGTTCCCAATCCGACAACGGCCACCTGGCTGGCATTAGTAATTCCGGGCGGTGGACAAATCTATAACCGCAAATATTGGAAACTGCCCATTATTTATGGCGGTTTTGCCGGTTGCGCATATGCGTTGACGTGGAATGGAAAGATGTACAATGATTACCAGAATGCATACGTAGACGCAGTAAACGAAAACTGGGACGCGGCCAGCATTACGGATTTGTTGCCTCCTGGGTATCTTGACCGGGTGGGACATACACAAGTTACTGAAACATTGCGCAGACGGAAAGACACCTACCGCCGTTGGCGCGATTTAAGCATATTCGCCACTATTGGAGTTTATCTTATATCGGTTATAGACGCTTATGTGGATGCTGAGTTGTCCAATTTCGACATTACGCCGGATTTGAGTATGAAGGTGGAGCCAACCATAATCAACAATCGGCTCAATAACACTTTTAAGACAACTAATTCATTGAATGATACGTCAGTAGGTTTGCAATGTAGCTTTCGTTTTTAAATGATACAGTTTATGTCAGACTCTTTATGGAATTCGTTATGAAGAAAATAATATTCGTCTCCGCCTTTTGGGCATGTTTGGGCTCTGGTTTTCTCGCGTATGCCCAAAATAGTGTAAACGTCACTATTCATGAGAACGGAACCGAACGTCAGGACACTATAGACTTGCCTCCCGCTATGACTTACCCTCTGGATAGTTTGCTGAACGATTGGAAAGCTAAAAATTACATTAATCCTGCTAAAGATTGTCAGACCTCTCAAGAAAATCCGCAGTTCAGTGATTCTGTCTACATAGAACGTCTGGCACGGATACCGGCCGTTATGGAAATGCCTTATAATGACATTGTACGTCGGTTTATTGACCAATACACTGGCCGGTTGCGTACACAGGTGTCTTTCATGCTGAGCGCCTGCAATTTTTACATGCCAATCTTTGAACAGGCTCTTGACGCTTACAACCTGCCGCTTGAGTTGAAGTACCTGCCTGTCATAGAGTCTGCTCTTAATCCATCCGCCAGGTCACGTGCTGGCGCCTCCGGATTGTGGCAATTTATGCTGCGTACAGGCAAACTTTACGGACTGGAGAGCAATAGCTTGGTGGACGAACGCCGTGATCCCATCAAATCGACTTGGGCTGCCGCCCGTTATTTGAGGGACATGTATGACATCTACAAAGACTGGAATTTGGTCATAGCCGCCTATAACTGTGGACCGGGCAATGTGAACAAAGCCATCCGGCGTGCCGGCGGAAAGACTGATTATTGGGAAATTTATAATTTCCTGCCCCGTGAAACGCGCGGTTACGTCCCGGCTTTCATTGCCGCTAACTACGTAATGACTTACTATTGCAAGCACAACATCTGTCCCATGGAAACCAACATTCCGGAAGTGACAGATACGGTGCAAGTCGACCATCAGCTTCATTTTCAACAAATTGCCGATATTTGTCATTTGCCTTTAGAAGAAATCAAAAGCCTTAATCCCCAATACAAACTTAACGTCATTCCCGGGCATACCAAACCACAGACCTTGCGCTTGCCCTTGGATGCTATCAGTTCTTTTATTGATAATCAGGATACTATTTATGCGCACCGGCAGAAAGAACTTTTCAAAAACAGGCGCCTCGTGGCTGTGTCCGACACCCGTCCGCGTGCTGTGGCTGGTAAAGGTAAACCGACTATCTATAAAATACGCAGGGGTGACACATTGGGGCAGATAGCCGAACGTTTTCATGTCCGTACTAACGATATCCGCCTGTGGAACGGTATTGTAGGCAACCGGATTACGGCAGGCAAGACATTGAAGATATACAATAATAACTGAGGATGCGTTAAGGTGCCAATATGCTAATGTCGTCAATAGGTTGGCGCGATTGGTGTTGTGCCTGCATTGATACATTAACATATCATTTTTTTATTTTATTTTCTCCAATTGCTTGTCCGGTGTCAAAATTTGCTTATTTTTGCGGAGAGAAGTAAATGATACGGATATGGAAGAGAACCTTAGTCTAAAAGAGAAAGAGAAAGCTGAAGAGGCGATGATAGAACAGGCTTTTCAGGAGTTGCTGAACGACTATCTGCACACCAAACACCGCAAGCGTGTTGAAATCATCACCAAAGCATTCAATTTCGCCAATCAGGCGCATAAAGGAATAAAACGCCGTTCGGGCGAACCTTATATTATGCACCCTATCGCTGTAGCCAAGATTGTGTGCAATGAGATAGGACTGGGTTCTACTTCTATCTGCTCGGCCCTCTTGCACGATGTGGTTGAGGATACGGACTATACAGTAGAGGATATTGAGAATATCTTTGGGCCTAAGATTGCCCAAATTGTAGACGGACTGACCAAAATTTCCGGAGGTATCTTCGGGGACAAGGCTTCAGCGCAGGCTGAGAACTTCAAAAAACTGTTGTTGACCATGAGTGATGACATCCGTGTCATTCTCATAAAGATTGCGGACCGTCTGCACAACATGCGCACCCTCGGTTCCATGTTGCCTAGCAAGCAATATAAAATTGCCGGTGAGACCCTTTATATTTATGCTCCTTTGGCCAATCGCTTGGGGCTGAACCGCATCAAGACGGAGTTGGAAAATCTCAGTTTCAAATACGAACATCCCGAAGAGTATCATGAGATAGAACAAAAACTGGTCGCTACCTCGGCGGAGCGTGACAAAGTATTTCAGGAATTTACCGCACCCATTCGCGCTCAGTTGGATAAGATGGGGTTGAAGTATCGCATTCTGGCTCGTGTCAAGTCAATCTACTCTATTTGGAACAAGATGCAAACCAAACATGTTCCTTTTGAGGAAATCTACGACATACTGGCCGTACGTATCATTTTTACACCGCGCAATATGGAAGAAGAGTTGAATGACTGTTTTGACATCTATGTGGCTATCTCTAAAATATACAAGCCGCATCCCGACCGTTTGCGCGATTGGGTAAGCCATCCAAAGTCCAACGGATACCAAGCGTTGCATGTTACCTTAATGGGCAACAATGGACAGTGGATAGAGGTGCAAATACGCAGTGAGCGTATGGATGATGTGGCTGAACAGGGCTTTGCTGCTCACTGGAAATATAAAGAAGGAGGAGGTAGCGAGGATGAAGGAGAATTGGAGAAATGGCTGAAGACCATCAAGGAAATTCTGGATGACCCGCAACCGGATGCCATTGACTTCTTGGACAACATCAAGTTAGGGCTTTTTGCTTCGGAGATATTCGTATTTACGCCCAAAGGTGAACTGAAGACCCTTCCCCAGAACGCCACCGCTTTGGATTTCGCCTTTTCGCTTCATACGGACATAGGCTGCCATTGTATAGGTGCTAAGGTAAATCATAAATTGGTACCTTTGAGTTATAAACTGAAAAGTGGCGACCAAGTGGAAATCCTGACTTCTAAATCGCAGCGGGTGCAACCCGAATGGCTGAATTTTGCCACTACTTCACGGGCTAAGATAGCGTCTATTCTACGTAAGGAAGACAAAGCCAAGCAGAAGGAGGGTGAGACTATCCTGGCCGCATTCCTACAGGCTGAGGGCATCCGTATGGACGAATCGGCTTTGGACAAACTGACCAACCTGCACAACTTCCATACTCCTGATGAACTGCTGTCGGCCATTGGCGCCAAACGTGTCACGTTGGGCGACGCCGACCGAAACGTATTTAAGGAAAAGCAGAATAAAAGTTGGAAGAAGCTGCTTAGCTTTTCGTTTGGAGGCGGCAAGGATAGTAAAGACAACAAGGACCAAATTCCAATCGAGGGTAAACCTGCCGAGAAAATAAATCCCAAAGAGATACTGAAGTTGACGGAAGAGACAATTTCCAAGGACTACATCATGGCCGATTGTTGCCATCCCATTCCCGGGGACGATGTATTGGGATACATTGATGAGCATAACCGTGTCATTATTCACAAACGTCAGTGTCCTGTAGCCGTCAAGTTGAAAAGCAGTTATGGCAACCGTATCATTGCCACGCAATGGGATACGCACAAGGAGTTATCTTTCTTGGTGACTATATATATAAATGGTATAGATACGATCGGGCTGCTCAACGAAGTGACCCAAGTCATCTCACGGCAACTGAACGTCAACATCCGAAAACTGAGTATTGAGTCTAACGACGGCATCTTTGAAGGGCGCATCAAGCTCTATGTACACGATGTGGATGATGTGCGGACCATCTGTAACAACTTGAAACAGATACAGAATATCAAACAGGTAACACGTGTGGAAGACTAACGCCATGGATACAATGGACAAAGAAATGCGCATGGTTCTTGTAAAGAAAGAATATGAGAAAATTGTAAGTGAACTTCCACGTATTCTACCTGTCGGTTATTTAATCATGGTATTGATAGGGATGCTGTTCAATTATTTTAAATTCGATTACTTCGGCATCAATATCTTTCAATATGCTTCTGTATTCGATTTTCTCATTTCTCCCTTTGAAGATCCGCATATACTGCTCTTTATCTTCGGTTCATTGCTGGTCGTCGTTTTTACGCTTGTAATGGATAAGCTATGGGAGCGACGTTTCCCAAAGTCCTACAAACGTTGGACGCTCAGTTGGATGAATAAAGGGTGGTATAAGCCTTTGAGCTTTGTATTGGTCCTTATTGTTTATATATTTTATGGCGCTTATATCTACGGCGCTTATACTTATGGAAGCATCCATCGGCAGAAAGATGTTGTTGTCCGTTTTCAGGATGCAGATACGCTTCATGGCAAACAAATAGGAAAAGTAGGCAATACGTTGTTTCTACTCTGTGAGAACGAGGTTAAAGTAATACCTTTTACTGCCTTTCGTGAACTTAGTTTCCGCTTGGAGGAATAGGAGTGAGGCTCTCTTTCTTCAAACTGTCTATATTCTCTTTCAGCGTCTCCACATCGTTGTAAGTAAAGGCATTGAGCGCATCGCGCATACTCACCAGTTCTTCACGGATGGCTTTCAGACGATTCACCAGTTCGTAATTGCGTCGGGCTGCGTCTCCGTTGTCGCGTAACCGCCGTTGGGCACCATCCAAAGTCATTCCCCGTTCCTTTACCAAATGATAAATCATCTTGGCCGTTTCCACATCCTCCCGGCGGTATTGACGGATATCTCGTCCCGCCCGCTTGGGATTAAGTTGCGGAAACTTCTTCTCCCAAAAACGGAGCAATGTTTCGCTGACGCCCAACATCTGAGCCACCTCGCTTATTGAATAAAACAGTTTCAGTTTCTTATCATTGTTTAGCATACCATCCACATTTTTTATCAGACCGGAAAAACTCACTATATGCTCGTCACCTTTTCTGCCCGCTGTCAAGCCTGGTTGAGTCCGGTCTCTGTAACTCCGGAATGTTTCCCGTCTGATGCAAAGATAATACAAAAAAGTGAGATACCGGGCAAATCACGGAAATATGGTTGAGGGTTAATGATTTATGCGTTTTTGGCGACTTGAGTGGAGTGGTTTACAAAACATTGGGGTATTCGGATTTGTGATTTTAAGGACTGTCACGGATGAAATCTAAGATCAGAAATAAAAAAGGTTCTCCCAAAACATCTTTCGTCCTTTCACATCTTTTCAACTGATTGATACATCGCTAAATGCTGTGAAAGATACATCTTCCACGGATGTTTTCTGCATTTCTATGTTTTTATTCACTCTGAAAATAACGATAAAAAACTTTTGATGGCAAATAACACTATCACCGAATAGTTGCCTTTTTGCCCGATAAGTACCGATATTTGTTAAAATGAATGTCGAGTCAAACTTTGAATAAGTGCTTAAATCATTAAGTATTAGATGTTTAGGAATGTAGATGGAAATATTTTATAAAAAGCATCGAAAAAAACGCATTATTGTTGGTCGTTATAAAAAAAATGCCTACCTTTGCACCCGCAATCGAGAGAGAAAGCAATGAGAGATTGAAATTTTGGTGCGTTAGTTCAGCTGGTTAGAATACATGCCTGTCACGCATGGGGTCACGGGTTCGAGTCCCGTACGCACCGCTTACGAAAAAAGACTGAAATAAGAAAGTCGAAGACAATATCCTCAAAGTCAGTAACTTTGGGGAT
>CASENS010000105.1 GCA_949289345.1 uncultured Bacteroides sp. | reverse complement strand
TACCGCCTGGCGCCGTGCAAGTTCTCCGCCTTCGTGCGGGTGTGCATCCAGATGTCGCTGCTGTCCTACTGGTATCCGGACACGTACGAGTTCAACCGCCTGTTCCCCAACCTCGACCACCTCTTCGCCTCGGCCGAGCAATGGCTCTTCGGCTGCCAGCCCGCCATCCTGTTTGCCGAGCGCGCCTCGTGGCTGTGGGTCAGCGAGCCGTTCAACATGGGCTACTTCTTCTACTACCCCATGATGCTGGTCATCGTCCTGTGGTACTTCATCCGCCGCTTCGACCTGCTGGAGAAGGTGTCGTTCGTCATCATCTCCTCGTTCTTCATCTACTACCTCGTCTACATCTTCCTGCCCGTGGCGGGGCCGCAGTTCTACTTCCCGGCCATCGGCATGGACCACGTGCTGCAAGGCGTCTTCCCCTCCATCGGCGATTACTTCAACCACCACGCCGGGCTGCCTCCCGGTCCGGAGTTCGAGCAAGGCTTCTTCTACCGGCTGGTGGAACACTCGCAGGAAGTGGGCGAGCGCCCCACGGCGGCCTTCCCCTCGTCGCACGTGGGCATATCCACCATCCTGATGATTATGGCGTGGCGCGGCAGCCGCCGCCTCTTCGCCTGCCTCCTGCCGTTCTACCTGCTGCTGTGCGGCGCCACGGTGTACATCCAGGCGCACTACGTCATCGACGCCGTGGCCGGATTTGTCACCGCCTTCCCCCTCTACGTGCTGACGACGTGGATGTTCAAGCGGTGGTTCGTGCGCAGGGCCGACCGCACCGCCTGACGCACGCGCGCGCCGTCCCCCCACCCCCACTACCCGCATACCGCAGTCCCCCACCCTTACCGGGCATCGCTCCGCGTTCCCCGGCTGTGTCAGTGTGCCCACAGTCTCGGTATGCAGCCAGTATGTCGACCGACATAATTTACTATTTCGGGCGACATAATTTTATATTTCGGCCGACATAGTCAATTATTTCGCCCGACATATGAACTGAATACATATAAGGACAGTGGACTGTGACCACATAAGGGGAGTGAAGTGTGACTGCATAAAAGGGGTGAAGTGTGACTGCATAAAGGGAGTGAAGTGCGTCCGCATAAAGGGAGAGGGTGTGCCGAAATGAAAAGTAGCTATCATTTTGTCATGCTGAACGTATGTGAAGCATCTCCTATTAGCGAAAACAAACGGGAGACCCTTCGCTTTGCTCCCTTAGACAAAGCAAGATGGGACTTGTTTCTGCATTTCGGCACACCCTCCTGCGGGAAGGGGGGATGTGGAAGTGTCAGCGGGGAAGGTACTCCGCCCCGATGCGGTCGAGGATGGCGAAGAGCTCGGCCTTGGTCTCGGCCCGCAACATGGCGATGCGTGTCTCCCGGAAGTTGGGTATGCCTTTGAAGAGGGGTGTGGCTGCCAGGTGGCGGCGTACGTGCAGGATGCCCCGGCGTTCGTCCAGGAGGCTGACGCTGTCCTCCACCTCTTGGCGCAACACGTCCAGCTTCCAGTGCGGGGTAAGGGTGTCCGGCTCCTGTCCCGTCTGCAGGTAGTGCTTCACCTCGCGGAATATCCAGGGGCGGCCGAAGCTGGCGCGGCCTATCATGACGGCGTCCACGCCGTAGCGGTCGAAGCACTCGCGGGCGCGCTGGGGGGTGGTGATGTCGCCGTTGCCGATGATGGGGATGTGCATGCGGGGGTTGTTTTTCACCTCGCCTATCAGTGTCCAGTCGGCCTCGCCGGTGTACATCTGTGCCCGGGTGCGGCCGTGGATGGTGAGGGCGGCGATGCCGCAGTCCTGCAACTGTTCGGCCAGTGTGACGATGATTTTGTGTCCGTCGTCCCATCCCAAGCGTGTCTTGACGGTGACGGGTATGCGCACGGCGTCCACCACGGCGCGGGTTATCTCCAGCATCAGGGGCACGTTCTGCAGCATGCCGGCTCCGGCTCCCTTGCCGGCCACCCGCTTGACGGGGCAGCCGAAGTTGAGGTCCAGCACGTCGGGGCGCGCCCGCTCCACGATGCGCGCGGCCTCCACCATGGTTGCCGTGTCGCGTCCGTATATCTGGATGGCCACGGGGCGTTCCTCGTCGGCGATGGCGAGTTTCTGTTCCGTCTTGCTGACGGAGCGTATCAGCGCGTCGGCCGACACGAACTCGGTGTACACCATGTCGGCCCCGAAGCGTTTGCACATCAGTCGGAAGGCAGGGTCGGTGACGTCCTCCATGGGGGCCAGCATCACGGGACGCGTGCCCAGGTCAATGTCTCGTATCTTCATAATTCACTCTCATTTAGGCTGCAAAAGTAGGGAAAAACGGGAAGATATGCGAAGAAGCGGAGGATTATTCGTACCTTTGGCGCAGTAATCGTAAAATGCCGCTTGTATGAAACGTTTGGAAATACTTCGGATGATAGCTAACGCTGTCCATCATATCGCCCCTACGGCACAGACCATCGTGTATGGTTCGGAAGCGCGTGGCGACGCCCGCCCGGACTCGGACATAGACATTCTTATCTTACTTGAAGGTGACGAGGCGCCTACGCCCGAAAAGGAACTGGAGTTGCGCCGTCCGCTTTCAGCGCTTGAGGCTCAGACGGGCGTGGCGATCAATGCACTGGTTACCTTACGACGGGTGTGGGAACAGATGGCCAGCCCGTTTACTATCAACGTCAATCGGGAGGGAATACTGTTATGAAGCAGCAGCTGGATGAAGAAACTCGAAAAGCCATTGTAAACTATCGTTTAGAGCGTGCTCACAGCACGTTGGGAGAGGCCGATTTGCTCTACCAGGGCGGTTACTTCAACGCGGCTATCAACCGGTTGTATTATGCTTGTTACTATGCGGCAGTAGCCTTGCTGTTGAGCCGAGGAATAGAAACCGCGACACATAACGGAGTAAAAACGCAGTTGTCTATGCATTTTGTCCGTACCGGCAAGCTTGGGATAGAACACAGCACTACATTCGGACTGCTTTTTGACAAACGTCATAGCAGCGACTACAGTGATTTTGCCTATTGCGATGCAGGGTTGGTTGAACTGCTTCGGCCAAGGGCTGAAGCATTTATCAACACGGTTGAGTCTCTAACCAAAGAACCATCAAACCTATAGAAGAAACAATGGACACCAAAGACTTTGAAATCATGGCGCCTGTAGGCTCGCGCGAGTCACTGGCCGCCGCCATACAGGCCGGAGCAGACTCCATCTACTTCGGCATCGAGAACTTGAACATGCGGGCACGCTCGGCCAACACGTTCACCACCGACGACCTGAAGGAAATAGCCCGCACCTGCAACGAGCACGGGATGAAGAGCTACCTGACCGTCAACACCATCATCTACGACAACGACCTGGCGCTGATGCGCGCCATTGTGGACGCGGCGCACGAGGCGGGCATCTCGGCCATCATCGCGGCGGACGTGGCGGTGATGACCTACGCACGCCGGATAGGCCAGGAGGTGCACCTCAGCACGCAGCTCAACATCAGCAACGTGGAGGCCCTGCGCTTTTACGCCCAGTTTGCCGACGTGGTGGTGCTGGCCCGCGAACTGAACCTCGACCAAGTGGCAGTCATCCACCGCGCCATTGAAGAGGAGCACATCTGCGGGCCTTCCGGACAACCGGTGCGTATCGAGATGTTCTGCCACGGAGCCTTGTGCATGGCCGTCAGCGGCAAGTGCTACCTCTCACTCCACCAGATGAACAACTCGGCCAACCGGGGAGCGTGCATGCAGGTGTGCCGCCGGTCGTACATCGTACGCGACAAGGAAACGGACGCCGAACTGGAGATAGACAACCAGTACATCATGTCCCCCAAGGACCTGAAGACTATCCATTTCCTCAACAAGATGATGGATGCGGGCGTACGGGTGTTCAAGATAGAAGGCCGTGCACGCGGGCCGGAGTACGTGCGCACCGTAGCGGAATGCTACAAGGAGGCGGTGCGGGCCTATGTGGAGGGCACGTTCACGGACGAGAAGATAGAGGAGTGGAACCGCCGGCTGGCTACGGTGTTCAACCGTGGCTTCTGGGACGGCTACTACTTAGGGCAACGCTTGGGCGAATGGACAAAGAACTACGGCTCGGCAGCCACGGAACGCAAGATCTATGTAGGCAAAGGAGTGAAATACTTCTCCAACATCGGCGTGGCAGAGTTTGTGGTGGAAGCCGCCGAGCTGAACGCGGGAGACAAGCTGCTGATTACCGGACCGACGACAGGAGCCATCTACATGACATTAGAGGAGGCACGCGTCGACCTCAAGCCCGTGCCCGTGGTACACAAGGGCGAGCACTTCTCCATGAAGTGTGACAAGATACGCCCCAGTGACAAGCTCTATAAACTGGTGTCGCTGGAGGAACTGAAGCGATTTAAAGGCTTGGACGTAGAACATCAACGAGGATAAACACATATGGACAAATACATCTATGAACTGGAAATGAAGGTGCGCGACTATGAATGCGACCTGCAAGGCATTGTGAACAACGCCAACTACCAACACTATCTGGAACACACACGCCACGAGTTCCTCACCTCAACAGGCATCAGCTTCGCCACCCTGCACGAACAGGGGGTAGACCCCGTAGTGGCCCGCATATCCATGGCCTTCAAGACACCTTTGCGAAGCGGTGACGTCTTCTTGTCCAAACTTTACCTGAAGAAAGAAGGCATCAAGTATGTGTTCTACCAGGACATCTACCGCAAGGCGGACGGCAAGCTCGCGTTGAAAGGCGTAGTGGAAACGGTATGTGTAGTGAACGGCCGCCTGACCGACAGCAATTTGTTTGACAACGTTTTTGCCCCTTATTTTACCCATGAATAGCGACGAGCGTATTTGCAGCATAGCCTTAACGCTGTGTCAAGGCGTGGGGCATACCGTAGCCAAACGTTTGGTAGAAACTGTCGGCAGCGCCGCCGATGTGTTCCGTTTGCGAGGAGAATTGAACGAACGCCACGCCGGAGTGGTTTCCGCGAATGTGATTTCCGCGTTGGACAACCCTTCAGCTTTCCAGCGCGCAGAACAGGAGTTGGAGTTTGCCGAAAGAAACCGTATTGAGTGTCTGACGCTGACAGACGAGCGCTATCCGTCACGTCTGCGCGAGTGTGAAGACGCGCCGCTGGTGCTTTTCTTTAAAGGGAACGCAGACTTGAACCGGCTGCGGGTAGTCAGCATGGTAGGCACCCGGCGTGCGACGGAACATGGCAAGGCGTTTTGTACCGACTTCTTGCACGACCTTTCCAGCTTATGTCCGGAACTGCTGATAGTCAGCGGATTGGCTTACGGGATAGATGTGCATGCCCATCGGGCGGCATTAGCCAATAAACTTTCTACAGTGGCTGTACTGGCCCACGGATTAGACCGTATTTATCCATCGGTCCATCGCAAAACCGCCATTGACATGCTGGAACAAGGCGGATTGCTGACCGAGTTCTTGAAAGGCACAGAACCGGACCGATACAATTTTGTCAGCCGCAACCGTATCGTGGCAGGCATGAGCGATGCGGTTATTGTAGTGGAATCAGCGGCTAAAGGCGGTTCTTTGATTACCGCCGGCCTGGCAGGAAGCTATCATCGCGACTGCTTCGCCGTACCGGGACGTGTTTCGGACGAATTCTCACGCGGATGCAACGAGTTGATCAGGGACAACAAAGCCGCCTTAATAAACGACGCTTCCGATTTCGTGAAAGCCATGAATTGGGGACGCGATACAAACAAACGGCAAACGGAAGGCATCCAACGTAGTCTTTTCCCCGAATTGTCGGAAGAAGAGACCCGCATTGTCAGAATATTGAGCCGGGGAGACTCACATATCAACAATTTGGTCGTAGAAACCGACATCCCAATCAACCGCATGCTCTCGCTGCTTTTCGAGTTGGAAATGAAAAGCGTGGTCAAGACTATGGTAGGCGGAGTATATCATTTATTGGCATAAAAGCCTGATACCATCCGGCACCAGGCTTTCCAATGAAAAAAATCAGAGTTCAATATTTACTTCGCAATAATCAGATAATAGTTTTTCTTGCCGCGTTGAACAAGCAAATACTTGTCATCCAACAAATCGCCGGTAGTGACGACACGGTCAAAAGCCGCGAGTTTCTCTTTGTTCAACGATACGCCGCCACCTTGTACCAGCTTACGCATCTCACCCTTTGAGGAGAATACGGGAGCCTGCTCAGTCAACAGATCCACGGCTTTCACACCGGCTCCCAAAGCATCGCGGGAAACTTCGAACTGGGGAACTCCTTCGAACACGGACAGCAACGTAGCCTCGTCCAATTTTCGCAAAGCTTCGGACGTGCCTCCGCCAAAAAGGATATTAGACGCCTCCAAGGCTGCATTGTAATCGTCTTCGGAGTGTACCATGACAGTGACTTCCTTGGCCAGACGCTTCTGAAGAACGCGCAGATGCGGAGCCGCTTCGTGCTCGGCTGTCAGAGCCTCAACCTCCTCTTTGCTCAAGGCGGTAAATATCTTGATGTAACGCTTGGCATCCTCATCGCTCACGTTGAGCCAGAATTGGTAGAACTTATAAGGTGACGTATAGCGCGGATCAAGCCAGACATTGCCGCTTTCGGTCTTACCGAACTTGCCGCCATCGGCTTTCGTTATCAACGGACAAGTCAAGGCATACACCTCACCGCCATTGGTACGGCGAATCAGTTCGGCACCGGTTGTAATGTTTCCCCACTGGTCGCTGCCTCCCATCTGGAGTTTGCATCCCTTAGTCTCATACAAATGGAGGAAGTCATAGCCTTGCAACAGCTGGTAAGTGAATTCCGTGAATGACAGTCCGTCGCGTGCCTCACCGTTCAGACGCTTCTTCACGCTGTCCTTTGCCATCATGTAGTTCACGGTGATGTGTTTACCCACTTCGCGGGCGAAATCCAAGAACGTATAGTCTTTCATCCAATCGTAATTGTTCACCAACTCGGCATGGTTGGGAGCGTCAGAATCGAAGTCCAGGAACTTGCTCAGCTGTCTCTTCATGCCCTCTATGTTATGCCGCAATGTTTCCTCCGTCAGAAGGTTGCGTTCAGCCGACTTGCCCGAAGGGTCGCCAATCATACCTGTAGCACCTCCGATAAGGGCCAACGGCTTGTGTCCACAACGTTGGAAATGACGAAGAATCATCACACTGCACAGGTGTCCGATGTGCAACGAATCAGCCGTGGGGTCAAAACCAATGTAAGCAGTCACTTGTTCCTTTGCCAGCAGCTCTTCAGTGCCGGGCATCATATCGTGGAGCATGCCACGCCATCTTAATTCTTCTACAAAATTCATCGAATGATTGATCGTTTAATGATTTAAGTGTGTTTCTTTGCCGCAAAAGTACGACCTTTCTTTGAAGAAACAAAACTTAACGGCTAAAAAAGACTTTACGGATATTACGGGCGATGTTTTCTTTCACCACAGGGAGCGGCAAGGCACACACACCGGCAGCACGCTCATAGAGTTTGGCTATGCCTTCCTCGCTTTCGTCTGTTTCTAAAAACAACTTGTCAAAAGGAGTACGCCTCAAGGCATCTTCATTGTATTTCTCTCCAAAGGACAAATAGAAGCCATGACGCAGATAAGCGTCGGCTTGGGAGGGTTTTCCACGAAATCCGTGGATAATCCAAGGCACAGAAGGCCGCAGTTCTTTCCGCAAAGCCAGCAGTTCATCGATGGTTTTCACCGCATGGATAATGAGCGGCTTGCCAAGGGCATCGGCTTGCCCGGCCTGATAACGGAACGCTTCCATCTGGCGTGCGAGTGGCGTTGATACCAGTTTATCCAACCCCGCTTCACCTACCGCTATCACCTGCGGATGGCAGAGGATGGCCTCAAACGCAAACCGGAAGGTGGCATCTTCCCAGTCATATCTGTCCAAACGCCAAGGATGAAGGCCTACGGAATACCAGTTCCGGGGTTGGGGAAGGTACGTGTCGGGCATGCAATTCACAATAGCTTCTCCAGGCACAAGGGGCAAACGATGCGTATGGATATCGACCGGATAAGACATATATATATAATATGGTGTAGTTTTCAAGGAACCGGGTCATACCCCGAACCTCCCCACGGATGACAACGGAGAATACGGCGGACAGCCAAATAAAGTCCTTTGACAGGGCCATGTTTCTTCAATGCTTCAACGGCATATTGGGAGCATGTAGGTGTAAAACGGCAGGAAGGACCCAGCATAGGCGAGATGCAACGCTGATAGAAATAAATGGGCAGCAGCAACAAATATGTCAACCCCCGTCTTATCATTCTCGGACAGACACTTTCTCGGCGATACGCGCCAAGGCAATCTTCATTTTGCTTTCAATGACGGACGTGTCCACCAATTCATCGGCCAAATAAATGAAAGCTATCGCCACACGACACTGAGCTGCGGACAAAGAGTCGAGCAAAGGCTGTTTGTTCAACCGATAGGCTTCGCGGATCTGGCGCTTTACCCGGTTGCGCTTCACCGCCCGTTTAAAACGGCGTTTCGACACACTCACCAGGATAGAAGACCACACATCCAGTTCCTCCACCGGCAGCCACACTACCCGCAAAGGAAAAATAGAGAAGGAACGCGAACCTCCCGCAAACACCTTCTCTATTATCTTCTTTTTATTCAGCCTCTCCGGCTTACACAAGTTCCTCACTTACGCTTCAACTTCATTAGTCTCTTTGATAAACATGTCGAGTGCGGCCGTCATCGAAGGAGCCTTTACGGTTGGAGCTTCCAAATCGAGACGCAATCCGGCATCACGAACCGCTTGAGCCGTCGTCGAGCCAAAAGTCCCGATTTTGATCTCCTTCTGCTCAAAGTTGGGAAAATTCTTCTGCAACGATGACACTCCCGCCGGACTGAAGAACACCAGCATGTCGTAGTCGAACGCCTCACCCGGCTGGAAATCATTACTTACCGTGCGATACATAACGGCCTCCGTATGCTGTATCTTGTATTTATCCAACGTATTCTTGATTTCGTCCGTATGCACATCCGACATAGGGACCAGATATTTCTCCGTCTTATGCTTCTGGATAGCAGGCAACAAATCATCGAACTTGCCGGTCTGTCCGAAGAAGATTTTACGCTTGCGGTATTGCACATATTTCTGGATGTACAATGCGATGGATTCCGTCACGCAAAAGTATTTCATCGTTTCGGGAATCGTCACGCGCAACTCCGTACACAAATGGAAGAAGTGGTCAATGGCATGACGGGAAGTAAAGATGACAGCCGTGTGATCCAGGATAGACACCTTTTGCTGCCTGAACTCTTTCGCCGACACGCTCTCCACTTTGATAAACGGGCGGAAATCAATCTTCACGCCATACTTCGCTGCAATATCGTAATACGGAGACTTTTCTGACGCAGGCTTCGGCTGCGACACTAGCACTTTTTTAATTTTCACGTCCTAAAAATTTATTATCAGATAATCGTTTAGTTGCGTCATCCCCTTGTAAAACATAACACAGGGTATGATTTCAAGGGCACAAAAGTACAAAATCAAAACCAAACCACCGAACAAATTGTAACAAAAAAGTTTTATCCACTTATAAAGTATCAATATTTTAACCAAAGCAAGCAAAAGCAGTCCGATTATAACAGATATTTGCAGAGAAAAATTGAGATAAATGGCCAAAAGCAGAAACGGGGAAAGCAGAAATCCGGAGTAATAAATGAGAGTGGCATACGACTCTTCCCAAAAAGAGGAAATCTGTTTGTCAAGAAATGTCCATTCCAACAACAGATACGCCAGCCATTTCAAGCCTATATAAACCGCACATCCCGCCACACATACACCCAACAGCCCCATGGAACCTATGCGTACAACCAAATCCGGACAGGCCGCATTGAAACAGACGAAAAGGTAAAGCCCCGCCAACACACAGGTCTGCACAACAAGAAGAAGCATGTAACGTATGTCCGAGCCGGCTGACGTGCCAAATATACTGGCCCTCTCACGGTGCAAAAGGAACCCCTCACCCAGTTGCAACAGGAATTTACTGCTATGAGCCAAAACATAGGACGAAAGGAAAAAGCATCCCAGCAAGACAAAGGCTATGCCGTCATCATTTCCGGGAGAATAAGGCAGCGGAATCGCTTCCGGGACGGACGCGCACACAGACAAGACACCCTGCACCACGTTCATCATATATCTGTGAATTTGCGTATTCCCGCATCCCACAAGGGAGTGGTATGTATCAGGCCGACCGCTTCCTGGGGCGTGGCGGCCATGCGCCACAGTTCCAAATGGCGGGGGCCCATGAAATGTTCCTCTATCGCCCGGCTGAAGAAAGCGGACAACGGGTCATAATAACCATTGGCGTTCAAAATAACGATGGGGTTCAGGTAAAGCCCCAACTGCTTCCACGTGATGATTTCCATCAGCTCTTCCAGCGTGCCGCATCCGCCGGGCAAGGCTATCACCGCGTCACTCAACCGAGCCATAGTCGCTTTCCTTTGGTGCATGTCCTCCACCTCTATCAGCTCGGTCAGCCCCGTATGATGCCAGCCTTGCTCCACCATAAAACGGGGAATGACGCCCGTCACCTTTCCGCCAGCGGCCAATGCCGCATCCGACAGAGCAGCCATCAGGCCACGGTTGCCCGCCCCGTTTATCACACGGATGCCGGCCTTGCCCAGTAAAGTCCCCAACTCACGGGCGGTTTCCACATACGAGGCGTCAATCCTGGTGCTCGAAGCGCAATAGACGCACACGGAAGTTATCTTATTCATAGTTTACGCTCTTCACTTTCTGGTTTAATCGCAGGCAAAGGTAGGAATTTTCCTTCAAAAAAACGACATGCCCGTACCGGACAAAACAAAGTTTGGCGAAAAGCGATGCCCTGCGAAGCATAAGCATGACTTCCGCCAAACTTTATGTCATGAATGGATTATAAGCCGAAAGCGGCTTTTACCTTATCCACATAATCCAGTTTCTCCCACGTGAAAAGTTCCACCTCAATGTCTTTATTGCCTTCATAGCGGCTACGGAAATGCTTGGTCACCACTTGCGGCTCGCGTCCCATGTGTCCATAGGCGGCCGTTTCCTGATAGATGGGGTTGCGCAGCTTCAGGCGGTCTTCGATGGCCTTCGGACGAAGGTCGAACAGCTCGTCTATCTTGCGGGCTATTTCCCCGTCGCTCATGGCCACATGGCTCCGTCCGTAAGTGTTGACATAGATGTTGATGGGGCGTGCCACGCCGATGGCATAGCTTACCTGCACCAACATTTCATCGGCCACTCCCGCCGCCACCAGGTTCTTGGCGATGTGGCGTGCGGCATAAGCGGCCGAGCGGTCCACCTTCGAGGGGTCTTTCCCGGAGAAAGCGCCTCCGCCGTGGGCGCCTTTTCCTCCGTAGGTGTCCACAATGATTTTGCGTCCTGTCAGACCCGTATCTCCGTGGGGGCCTCCAATCACAAATTTCCCAGTAGGGTTGACGTGGTATTTGATGTCCTCGTTGAACAAGGCCAGCACTTTGGGCGCATGGATGGAAGCAATGACACGGGGCATCAGCGTATTGATAACGTCATAGCGGATAATGGCCAGCATTTCCTCATCAGCCTTCAGCTGCGCCTCTTCGCTATCATCGGCAGGGCGGATAAATTCATCGTGTTGGGTGGAGACTACAATGGTGTCGATGCGGACAGGCGTCCCGTTGTCGTCATATTCGATGGTCACCTGGCTCTTGGCGTCGGGACGCAGGTAAGTCATCTGCTTGCCTTCCCGACGGATGTCGGCCAGCACCTGGAGGATGCGGTGTGCCAGGTCGAGCGACAGAGGCATGTAGTTTTCCGTCTCGTTGGTGGCATAACCGAACATCATCCCCTGGTCACCGGCTCCCTGCTCCATAGGGTCTTTACGTTCCACGCCCCGGTTGATGTCGGGACTTTGCTCGTGAATGGCGCTCAACACGCCGCACGAGTTGCTTTCGAACATATATTCTCCTTTCGTATAACCTATTTTCCTGATGACTTCGCGCGCAATGAGCGGCATGTCCACATAGGCTTTCGTTTTTACCTCACCGGCCAAAATCACCTGCCCCGTGGTGACCAGCGTTTCGCACGCCACCTTCGACTGGGGGTCGTAAGCCAGCAATTTGTCCAATACAGCGTCCGATATTTGGTCGGCCACTTTGTCGGGGTGTCCTTCCGACACCGATTCGGATGTAAACAAGTATCCCATACTTCTACAACAATTAAATATCAGTTCATCAATTAAGCGTGAAATGGGAAATACGGTGAGTAGGGTATGCCGGCCGCGGTCCGGCGTTTCATTCAGAAAAGTATGTGTTTTAGCATTTTTTTCTGTGGTTGCAAGCTACTCAAATCTTTCCACATTTTGATTTTCGGGCGCAAAGATAGTCTTTTCCTGCAAAACACGCATCCTCAAAAAGCAATTATTAACATTTACACTTTGCACGGAATGAGAATCCTCTGCTTTGTAAACAAAAAAACATACACTCTTTTGCCTCAAATCATACAGTCTTTTGAAGCGGAACTAACTGTCTTCCGACCCAAAACATACGGTGATTTCGGACGGCCCGTCCGATGGACAAATCCGGTTCAATCATCGGTCCGGCATGGAGAGCCGGCAAGGTTCTTCAAAGCACATACCGCACCTCTTTGAACAAATAGGAGCGAAGATGCCCTTCCTTGTCTTCCAGCACCAAACGGCCGTCCTGTCCCACACGGACAATGCGTGCCCGGAAGGTTCCGCTTGCGTCGGCATAAAGATGCCAGCCGACGCGTCGGAACAAAGCCTCTTCATAACGGACAGAAAGGTACGGACAGAAAGCTCCTGACACCTCAGCCCGCAAACGGGCGTAATAGGCATGGACACGGCTGAGGATGTCGGCCAGCAAATCCTGACGGGCGTAGCCCCGTCCGGTGATTTGCTTGAGCGAGACCGGATTGGGCGCATCGCTATGGAAAGCCTCTTGATTGACGTTTAGCCCGACACCGACAATGCTCCGGCTGAGGTGAGACCCATCCACATTGTGTTCTATCAATATCCCGCCTATTTTTTTCTCCCGCCAATAAATGTCATTGGGCCACTTGATGCTGACATCCGCCACAAGTCCGTCCAACGCTTCTTTAACGGACAATGCGGCAATCTGGGAGAGAACGAACTGATGCTGCGCCTCAATGAAAACGGGATAAAGCACGAAACTGAAAAGCAGGTTCTGCCCGGCAGCCGCTTCCCAGGAGTTCCCCCGTTGTCCCTTCCCGGCCGTTTGATAGTCGGCCACGACAGTTGTCAGTTCTTTCACTTGTACGGACTTGTCACCGCACCATTCATCAAGGTAGCGGTTGGTAGAGTCCGTCCGCTCCAGCACAAGGAGCGGATACGGGAAATATTCAGGCTGAAAGTCCATTGCGCATTTTTAAAATAAAGGTGGATAAAAAGCGTTCTCCAGATGTTCAATATGGAAACCGCCGGCCTGGCCCATCACGGTAATGATGTCGAAGCGCACCGGATCATCAATGTTGAAATGCTTGATATAGGCGTCTGCCGCGATGACGATGCGACGTATTTTCTGCCAGTCCACCGCTTCCTGCGGCGCCTTATACCGGGCATTGGCGCGTGTTTTCACTTCAGCCACAACCAGCTCATGCCCCTTCTCCGCCACAATGTCCAGTTCCAGGTGATTTTTCCTCCAGTTGCGGTGACGCACGACGTAGCCTTTACTTTCCAAATAGGCCACTGCGGCATCTTCGCCGGCTTTTCCCAAATTGTTGTGTGTTGCCATCCTCTTTTTCGCTTTTCACGGCAAAAATACGCATTTTCCGTTTTGTTTTTGCCAAAGTAAAACTAAATTTGCAGAGAATATGGGAAAGAGACGTAAAACAGCGGCAAAAGCATCGCCGGACGTACCCGGACGCCACCTGCGCATGGTATGTCTGATGAGCGAAGAGGAGCAGCGGATTGTGGACCGTTATCTGAAAAAATACAAGATAACCAACAAGTCGCGCTGGCTTCGCGAAACAATTCTCATGTTCATCTACAAGAATATGGATGAGGACTACCCCACCTTGTTCGGGGAACACGATATGCGAAGATAACGTATGGAAGACGCTTATTACATGAAACAGGCATTGCTCGAAGCCCGCAAGGCCATGGAGCGCGGAGAAGTGCCGGTAGGTGCGGTCGTGGTATGCAAGGACCGTATCATTGCCCGGGCTTACAACCTGACGGAGACACTGACGGACGTCACGGCGCATGCCGAAATGCAGGCACTGACTGCCGCCGCGTCAACTTTAGGAGGCAAATACCTGAATGAGTGCACCCTCTATGTCACGGTAGAACCTTGCGTGATGTGTGCGGGAGCCATCGGCTGGGCGCAACTAGGCCGGCTGGTATTCGGAGCCGAAGATGAAAAAAGAGGCTACCGGCGGTACGCCCCCCAAGCCCTGCATCCTAAGACGGAAGTCGTGAAAGGAGTGTCGGAGGACGAGTGTGCCGCTTTGATGAAAGATTTCTTCCGGCACAAGCGATAGATTTCCGCCGGGCAGTCCCCGTCTTTATCCCTATTCAAGCCGCCCTTCATCATTAAAGCTGTAATAATTGCCATCGGTCACGACAAGGTGGTCGATGAGACGGATGTTCATGGTTGCGGCGGCACGCTGCACGGCTTGCGTCAGCCGGACGTCATCCGTGCTGGGCTGTATGTTGCCCGAAGGATGGTTGTGCACCAAAGCGATCTGGACGGCACGTCTGACAAGCGCCTCGCGCAGGATGGAGCGGACATCGGCTGTGGTCTGGTCCAATCCTCCACGACTGATACGGATTTTGTCAATCACCTTAGCCGCCTGGTTGAGCAGCAGCACCCAAAACTCTTCGGCAGGCAGGTCGCACAACAAAGGATGGAACAGCTTGTAAATATCCACGGACGACCGGACGCACAGGCGTTCGGCCGGCATCTGCAAGTTACGCCGCTTGCCCAGTTCCAGTGCGGCCATGACGGTAATGCTTTTGGCAGGTCCCATCCCTTTAAAACGGGCAAAATCACGTACTTCCCATTTGGCAAGCTGGTTGAGGTTGTTGCCGCAAGCGGCCAGCACACGCTGCATCAAGGCCACGGCGCTCTCGTCCGTGCTGCCGGAACCTATCAGGATACCCAGTAACTCAGCGTCGCTTAACGCCTCGGCTCCCTTCCGCATCATCTTTTCGCGAGGGCGGTCTTCCTCAGCCCATTGGTTTATCGTCAGTTTCTCCATCACTATTTAAGCTACTAATCAGATTTATTTTATACTATAAGCAACTAAGTAAATGAATAAAATCAATTTATACTATAAATGGGAATTTATACTCTTGAAGCGAATGGTAACAAAAACTCCCCTCCTCCGGGGAGGAGGGGTGGCCTTTAGGCCGGGGTGGTAGGAAAAGAATGGTTCGACCTATTTAAAAAGGATATTATTATATCAAAATAGGAGTCGCTTACGCGGCATACCTATCCTACCACCCCGCCCGGTGGGCACCCCTCCTTCCGGAAGGAGGGGAGTTTTTGTTACCATTCACTTCAGGCACATAAATTCCCATTTTATCACAGCAACTGATTTGGTTCTCTTATTTATAAAAGTTTTTTCGGAATGCCTCGAACTCCCCTTTGCGGCAAACACACCGGCGCCACCATGCACGCCAGAAGCCTGTGCCATAACCGATGAGCTGAACATAAGCCGCCGCTATGGAATAAACGCCGACACGCAGGCTGCGATTCCGCAACGTGGAGTCAACGCCTACCAGCAAGGCATACAGCAACAAGGGGAGCAACGCATACGGACAAAACAAGGCGCCGGCAAGCAGCACGAACGTACCTAACGTAAACAAGCCGGGCAACAGGTGGACCAGCTTCAACGACTCCGGATATTTTTTATAGAGATTGACGCGCGCAATGCCCGAATTATGAACCTGTTTGAAGAACTTGCGCAAATCCGTACGGCGCTTGTGATAGACCCAGGCATCCGGAAACAGGCGGCAACTGTAACCGCCCTTAAAGATACGGATGCTCAAATCGATGTCCTCGCCGAAACGCATCTTCGAGAAACCTCCCAACGCCTCGTAGACCTCCCTGCGGATACCCATGTTGAAACTGCGGGGATAGAACTTATCCATCTTCTTGCGTCCGCCCCGTATGCCTCCGGTCGTGAAGAACGATGTCATGGAGTAATTGATGGCTTTCTGCATGTCGGTGAATGACGCATGGGCACGGTCGGGACCGCCAAAAGCGTCACACGGGCGGTGTCGCAACTCAGCCTCAACAGCGTCCAGGTAATCGGGCGGCAGAATACAGTCAGAGTCCAGGATGAGGAGATAATCGCCACGGCTGCGTTCGGCGCCATAGTTCCGGCTCTGTCCGGGACCGGAATTCGGCTTATTATAATAATGTACAGGCAAGCGGGCGGCATACCGCTCGGCCACCTGTCTGCAGGGAATGGCGGAACCGTCCTCCACCACAATGACCTCAAAGTCGCTGAAAGTCTGCTCCGTGAGGCTTTGCAACAGCTCATCCACCTCGTCGGGACGGTTATATACGGGGATAATGACAGAATACTTCATCGGGTTTTTCGGACAAAGATAACGTTTAGCCCCCAAATGAGAACAAAAAAACGCAGAAAAACAAAAGATATATCACGCAAAAACTATATATTTGCAAAAAAACATAGACTATTATTAATTTTAATGAGTTATCTCTACCTATGAGACGTATTTATTTGTTGCTTTTTGTCCTCTTGTCAGGACTGGCGTTTGCCGGGAATGTCCCGGAAGAACAGGCGCGGAAGATGGCAAACGCCTTCTGGCAGTCTGCTCCGCAAACACGCGGATCATCTTCAGCCAACCTTCAGATGGTGCTCCAAAGTGAAAGCCTGGCAACCACCCGTTCGTCGGGCATGGAACCGGCTTATTATGTATTCGACAACACGTCGGGACCGGGCTTTGTCATTGTGGCGGGCGATGATGCGGCCATGCCGATACTGGCTTACTCTTTCGAAAACGAGTTCCCCACAGACAACATGCCGGCCAACCTGCAAGAATGGCTGGAAGGCATGCGCGACGAAATAAACCATGCACGCAGGCAAGGAGCGCAAGCCACGGGATACGTGGCACGCGCATGGGCCACCGCCGACGCCGGCACACCGGTGGTAGAGTTGGAGACGGCAGCCTGGGACCAGACCGCACCCTACAACGACCTGTGCCCACAGGTAAACCGCATAAACACCTATACGGGATGTACGGCTACGGCACTGGCCATCGTCATGCGCTACCATCAATTCCCCGCCCAAGGCACGGGTACACTGCCCGCCTACACCACCGAAAGCTATCGGGCCTATATCGAAGAACTGCCCTTGGGACATACGTACGACTGGGCGAACATGAAAATGGAATACCTCCCGGGGTTGTACGGCGAAACGGAAGCCGAAGCCGTAGCCACCCTGATGCGCGACTGCGCCATAGGGCTCCAGTCGGACTTTGGCCCCATCGTCGGAAGCGGAGGTACGGGAGCCTATACATCGGACATTCCGGCATTCCTGACAGACCACATGGGCTACGACCGGGCTTGCCGGGTGGTGTATCGTTCCGACTACAATACGTCCAGCTGGAACCAACTGATGAAACAGGAAATAGACAACAACCGCCCCGTGCTGTATGGCGGAGCTTCCGAAGACGGTAGCGGCGGACACGCTTTCGTGCTGGAAGGCTACGACACGAACAACTACTTCAGCGTGAACTGGGGATGGAGCGGCCAGTCCGACGGTTACTTCCTGCTATCCGCCTTGGATCCCTACAGCCAAGGCGCCGGCGGTTCGGACAGCGGCTTCAACTATTTCCAGAACGCAGTCATCGGCATCCAGCCGGACGCGGGAGGCGACTATGTGGAAGAACTGACTCTGGTGAACTATGAAAATCCCGCACAAGGCATCTACGCGCATGGCCTGGAAATTCTGGAAGGGACACCCTTACAGGGCGAACCGTTTACACTCCAAGCCGGCTTCATATACAATAGCGGTAACACCAACTTCACCGGGGAAGTTCTTGTAGAGATGACCAATGAATCGGGTCAAATCGTAGAAGTCATAGCCAGGGGAACCATAGAAGACTTAGAGCCGGGATACGGCGGCATATTGACTTTCCAAGGAATTACAATCGGTTCCAACATCAACCCCGGCTACCGCATCCGCCTGTACTACACGACGGCCAAGAACCCGACCCCGACGTTAGTGACGGGCAACGACGAGGAAGGCTGCGTATGGGACCTGGTCATTTCCGATTTAATCAGCATCGAAAAGAACACGACCCTGACCTACAACAAAGCCGACCGCACCTTCCTGCTGCAAACCATGGAGGGCGTAACGGCCAAGTTGGAAACCGCTGACGGAACCGACCATAGCGACCTCTGCAAGCAGGAAGGCACCAGCATCAGCATCGACGCTTCAACCCTGCCCGGCGGAAGCTACAGACTCACGCTGACACGAGGCAACGACACGAAGACAATAACCTTCATACTGCCCGAGACGAATTGAGTTTCATAGAGACATCATTGTATCATTCTTAAAAACAGAGAACCAGACATGAAAAAGTTATTTTCCAAACATACGTTTTTCCTCTTGCTCACAACCGTTCTGTTGGCAGCTTGCTCGGACGAGAAAGAGGAACCCCAGCCTGTAACCCCCTCCATCACCTGGGCCGACGGGCAAAGCTCACCCACCTTCGCAACGGCAGGCGGCACCGAGGCCGTACTGTTCGCCGCAACTGCCGACTGGAAAGCCGGAGTAGACCAATCCTGGTGCCAGGTGGCTCCCTCACAAGGCGCGGCAGGTGAAGACTGCGAAGTGCGGATAACCGTAGAGCCTAACGACACGCCGGACGAACGGACAGCCACCCTGACCATCCGCTCGGGCGAAGTGACCGCACAACTCACCATCGTACAGGTGCAGAAAGACGCCATCGTGGTGGCCCAGTCGGAATACGAAATGGAGTCCGAAGGGGGAACACTGGATTTGAAGATTAACACCAACGTAGAGTTCACGGTATCCATCTCAGCCGACTGGATCCGTCAGAACCCGGACACGCGCGCCTTGGAAGAGGTGCCGCTGAGTTTCGTCATCGACGCCAATACAGCTAACGAGCCCCGCGAGGCCGTCATTACGTTTACCTCCGACAATGTGGAGCAGACGGTTACCGTACGGCAAAAGGCTTACCTGGCAGACCAGACACTGAGCATCACGTTCACCGGCACTTCGTTCACCGTCCCCACCTTGGCGGGAGCTTACTTTGCCGGAAACGACATCACGTGGGGTGACGGCACTACCGAACCTTACAAGGCAGCGACCACACACCCCTACGAAAGTCTCAACACCTACACCGTCACCATCCGTTCACAAGGTGCGGAGACATTCACGATGCAGGACATTGCAGGAGTCAGCGAAATAGATTTGAGCGGGTTCTAAGCCACTTACGCTACCCCTTCAAGCCATCATTGGTTACTTGCCCAAGTATGCTTGGATACGTTGCCGTTTATCCAAGCATACTTGGGCTTTTCAGCAATGTTCCCCCGGCAAAGGATAATTCAGCCTCCTCAACTCCCCTCGAAGGTAAAGGGCTAAATTGTCATTCAGTATAGTGAGCAAAATTAATTTATACTAAATGATAATATCAGTTAGGAATAGGTAACAGAACTCCCCTCCTCCCCGGAGGAGGGGTGGCCTTCAGGCCGGGGTGGTAGGAGAAACATGACGCGAAGCGACTCCTATTCTTAATATAATCATAGGTCAAACCATTCTTGTCCTACCACCCCGCCCGGTGGGCACCCCTCCTCCCAGGAGGAGGGGAGTTGATTACACCAATTCTTTATTAAATAAATCTGTGGTCATCTTGTTCAATCCGTGTCATCCGTGTGCCATCCGAATTCCCATTTATACAACCACGCACTTGTCGGATGAGCCTTATTTGTTATCTTTGCTCCCTGAAAACAGGAAACAGTAACATATGCAACGAATTGCCGACTATAGCATTATTCTTTGGATTGCCGTTCTGTTGGTTTCTTGCCACACCGACCGGCGCGCCGAACGCCTGCTGCAACAGGCCGATTCCCTGCTGGATGTATGTCCGGACAGCGTACGAACCGTGCTGTATGGCTGGAAGGACAGCATAGCCGGCTGTCCCGAACGCGTCCGCATGTATTATAATCTCTTGCGCATAAAGGCCGACGACAAGGCCTACGTCACGCACACTTCGGACAGCCTTATCCTTTCGGTGGTGCGTTACTACCGCAAGCGGCGTGACAAGACCCGCCTGCCCGAAGCCCTCTACTATGCGGGACGCACCTATAGCGACCTGAAGGACGCGCCGCGTGCGTTGGAGTACTACCAACGTGCCATCGACGTCATGGAACGGGAAAAGCTGACGGACTACAACCTGTCAAGCCGCATCTACAGCCAGATGGGCACGCTGTTCTTCTATCAAGAACTCTATGACGAAATGCCCGGCGTGCTCCGTAAGGCTTACCAATGTGACTTGATATTGAAAGACAGTGCCAACCTTGTTTTCGACTTGCGGGATATCGGAAGGTATTTTGCCGTGGCAGAGCGGCAAGACAGTGCCGATTGGTATTACCGTCGTGCAATTGAAATGGCTCAGCAGATGAAAGATATTGAATTGCGGAATATGGTCTACCGTGAATTTGCCGGATTTTATATCAGATTAGGTAAGTATTCTGAAGCTTATGAAATGTTGCGGATAGGGGGAACAACTGTTGATAGCATTGGTCTACCTCCTTTTTACAATAACATGGCACGCTACTATTATTTTACCAATCAATTGGACTCCGCTACCTATTATTATCAGAAGAAACTTGCTTTCAATTCACTTCTTCACCAAGCCGGAGCTTATGAAGGATTGGCCAATATAGCCCATCTGCAAGGAAATGATTTCAAAGCTTGGCACTTGTTAAAGCAATATATTCTGTATCAAGATTCACTACAGCAGATTATTCGCACGGAAGCCATCCATAAGATTGACGCTTTGTACAATTACAAAAAGTTGGCACACGAAAACAGTATGTTGAAAAATAAAAGCCTCCAAAGACGGATTCTTTTCTTTTCATCACTGTCTTTGACATTGTTCCTCCTGCTGATAGGCGTCAGCATGTGGCAAAAGTACAAGCGGAAGGAACAGAACATGTTGCTGCAACAGGAAAAACTGAAACGGATGCAAAGGGAACAATACCAATTCAGCCAATCGCAATTGGCTTCGAACAAGAAGAAAATAGAGGAACTGGCCATGCAGCTGTACGACGCACAGAAATCGAACGACGAGCTACGCCAACATTTGTTGCAAACGCAAAAAGAGTTGTTGGAAAAAGAGAACCTGCAAATAGAGGCCGTACAGGCCTTCAGAGCGTCTTCGTTGGCCAGCCTCCGGCAAACCAAGGTTTGGGAAAAACTGCATCAACCGGAAGACGGCAATGAAACGATAAGGCTGACAGATGCCGATTGGCAGGAACTGACACAGGCGGTCGATGTTGCTTATCCGCATTTTATCCGGCAATTGAATGAACTCTGTCCTTTGTCGGAAACGGAGTTCCAGGTCTGCTTGCTCATCAAGTTGAACGTCCCTCCCGTCCGCATAGCCGCTATTGTATGCAGGTCGAAGCAGGGCATCTCCTCCCTCCGCGAAAGGCTCTATAAAAAACTGTCCGGCAAGAAAGGCAAGCCCAAAGATTGTGACAGCTTTATAAGAAACCTGTAAGAGTACGCAATCTATTTTATTGGTTATTAGTAAAGTACGTCGGAGTACGCAAAAGTACGCATTGCATTTGCGTACTTTTTGCGTACTCTTTTTTGCCGTTTTATCCCCACTTCTCTCCTAACTTTGCGGCGTAAAATCAAAAAATACAAACGGTATGAAACAGTTTATCTTATTCTTCATGTTATGCTACGCGACATCTTCGTTCGCCCAGTTCACGTACGACATAAAAGCCGGTGTGAACTTCTCCCATTTTAAGAGCAGCCAAAACACGGACGAGAAACAGGTGGGCGGCATGAAAGCGGGGTTTCAGATAGGCGCGGATGTCAGTTACGAGTTCAAGCGGCACTGGCTGCTTTCCTCCGGCTTGATGTTTGCGCAGACCCGCAACACGATGAACCTGACGGACGGAACGACCTACGGGTATTTCTTTCCTCACACGGACGTGGAGCTGAACCATTTCATCATTCCGTTGAAGGTGGGTTATAACATCCGCTTCTGTGAGAACTTCCAGCTGATACCGTCCGTGGGCTGGTATGGCTCCATCGACTTCAATGCAGGCAAGTCCTCATTGGCTTTCTTTGAAGAAGGTGGCGGATGTGGATATGCCACGTGGAAGCCTATGGACGGGTACACTTACGAGCCTCCGGTCAGTGAGTCCCAGGCTTACACGGCAACACTTGCTCCGTTCAGGCATTGGACGCACGGCGTAATGGGCGGACTGAAAGCTGTTGTCTGCAAGCATTACATCGTGAGTCTGGATTACTACGAGTCCATCAAGAAAGGACAAAAGCAGAACGACTTGAGAAACTACGGCCTGCAGCTGTCGGTGGGGTATCGGTTTTAAAAGGGATGTGTAGGTGACAAATGAAGAAGGAACTGTAAAAGTGGCATATGGTACTTCGAATACGACGAAGCATACTACAGAAGTCACGATTGAAAGGACTATTACCTCGAATGATTTGGGCACGACTTATATTCATTTTTCGGATCCTATCATTAAACATGAACAAAACGGAACCTACGATTTGATGAATTATTCACTTGGTGATTTTAAAATAACTTTTATTCCAGTAAACATGTATGATTAAAAATTAATATGTAGTTTTGTGCGGGATTAGGACAGATAAAGCCCTAATCCCGGTTTATCGTATCATTATAATCTTATCCAATTATGACCCGAAAACTATTTTCCGCCACATTGTTGGCTGTGCTGTTGGCCTGCTTCGCCGCTTGCGACAACGATACAGGCGAAGCTCCCTTGCCCGGAGCACTGCCTTACACCAAGAGTTATTTTACCGGGCTGATGAACGACAGTCTGATAAGCATCAAGCAGGACTCTTATTATGATTTCCGGATAGACCCTCTTCTCTATGTCCCGCAAGACCCTCATTGCCAAAGCATGGAAGTCAACGGATGGCTTATCAAGTTTGCGGCCGACTATCACGACGAACCTTGGGCAGCGATGTATCTGCAATGGGGACCGATAAAGGCCGGCACTTTTGAGATAACTTCGCAAAGGATTTTTGATGCTGACACGTCGGAACGTGTGCCCTACATTGAACTGAGCACGAAAAGTGCAACTTACATTTGCTCGCCGGACCATCCTTTCCTGCTGCAGGTGGATGACGTGGACTACAAGAACGCCTCCCTACCATCCTTCCCTATTGTCACCGGTCGGATGGAAGGTACGCTCTATAACAAGGACAACCCCAAAGACAGCGTCACGTTCAAGGATGTGGAGTTCCGGTTGTGGAAGTGACGGAGCAACTTAAAAGAATAGATAGTATCTTTTGGGGCAAAACTAACTATCCTTTGCCCCAAAAGGTCGTATGTTTTGAGGCAAAAGAATGTATGCTTTTTTGTTTACAGACCGGAAGTCATCGTCGCAATCTGTTTCTCTACCGCCGACTTGACGAATGCATTCATTGAAATCCCGGCCTGTTTGGCCAGTACAGCTATACGGCTGTGAGTTTCGGGAGAAATACGGATGTCCAGCGACCCCGAATAACTTTTGTGGAGTTCTATTCCTTCGTCCCTGCAATACTCCAAATAATCGTCCACGGCGTCGTGGAAAGCGGCAATCAGTTCCTTGACGATTTAACGAATTAAAATCATCCGCCGCTTCCGAAAAATAAGCGCCAAGTTTTTTGGTTCTCCGTATTTTTGCATACATTTGCACGCTAAAAACAGCGTAATCCATTCTAAATGACACGAGCAATTTTTCCGGGCACGTTCGACCCCTTTACCGCAGGCCATGCCTCGGTGGTGAGGCGTGCGCTGACCTTTATCGATGAAATCGTCATCGGCATCGGCATCAACGAAAACAAGAATACCCACTTTCCCATCGCGAAGCGGGAGGAAATGATACGCCACTATTACCGCAACGAGCCGCGCGTCAGCGTCCGGTCGTACGACAGTCTGACCATTGACTTCGCGCGCCAGGCAGACGCCAACCTCATCATACGCGGCATACGCACGGTGAAGGACTTTGAGTACGAGGAAACCATAGCCGACATCAACCGGAAGCTGACGGGGATAGAAACCATCCTGCTCTTCACCGAACCCGAACTGACGTGTGTCAGCTCCACCATCGTGCGCGAACTGCTGTCGTATGGCAAGGACGTGCGCCAGTTCCTGCCCGAAGGGATGCAAATGGACTACAACGAAAAATGAAACGAATGACAACCATGAAAAGAATACTGTTATTGACCGCCTGCCTGCTCATGGCACTCGCCATCCAGGCGCAACGCACCAACAACCCCATGCGCAAGTTGCAGTTGGCGGAGTTTGCCATCAGCCGCCTGTATGTGGACACAGTGAACGAGGACCGGCTGGTGGAGAACGCCATCATCGGCATGCTGGAACAGCTGGACCCCCACTCCACCTACAGCAACCCCGAAGAAGTGAAAGCCATGAACGAGCCGCTGCAAGGAGGCTTTGAAGGCATAGGCATCCAGTTCCAGATGATAGAGGACACACTGCTCGTCATCCAACCCGTAAGCGGAGGTCCCTCGGAAAAAGCGGGCATCCTGGCAGGCGACCGCATCACGCAAGTGAACGACACCGCCATTGCCGGCGTAAAGATGAGTACGGAGGACATCATGAAACGCCTGCGGGGTCCCAAGGACTCGAAAGTGCGCCTGGGTGTAGTGCGGCGCGGTGTAGACCAGTTGCTGAACTTCACCGTGAAGCGCGACCAGATTCCCATCCACAGCCTGGACGCCGCATACATCATCGCTCCGCACACAGGCTACATACGCATCAACCGCTTCGGCGCCACGACCCAGGAGGAGTTTGCCGAAGCGCTGGCCCGGCTGCAGACAACCGGCATGCAGGACCTCATCCTGGACCTGCAAGGCAACGGAGGCGGCTACTTGAACGCAGCCATCGACATTGCCAACGAATTTTTAGGACAGAAGGAACTGATTGTCTACACCGAAGGACGTTCGGCCAAACGGAGTGATTTCTCCGCCAAGGGAAACGGAAGCCTCCGCCAAGGACGGTTGGTAGTGCTGGTGGACGAGTATTCCGCCTCGGCCAGCGAGATTGTCACAGGAGCCGTCCAGGACTGGGACCGAGGCGTAGTGGTGGGCCGACGCACCTTCGGGAAAGGACTGGTGCAACGCCCCATCGACTTGCCGGACGGTTCCATGATACGCCTGACCATCGCCCGCTATTACACCCCCGCCGGACGCTGCATCCAGAAACCGTATAGCGGAGAAGGGGAAGACATGCAGGAGCAATACGCCCGCGACCTGCTGGACCGCTTCAACCACGGCGAGCTGATGCACGCGGACAGCATCCATTTCCCCGACTCGCTGAAGTACCGCACCAAACGCCTTGGGCGCACGGTGTATGGCGGAGGAGGCATCATGCCGGACTTCTTCGTCCCCATCGACACCACCCGTTATACGGACTATCACCGCAACATCGTGGCAAAAGGAGTGGTCATCCGCAGCACGACAGGCTACATTGAACGCCATCGGGAGGAACTGAAACGCACCTACAAGGACTTTGAGCGTTTCAACAAGAAGTTCGAGATAGACGAAGCCTTCATGGCGGACGTCCGCGCGCTGGCAGACAAGGAGGGGGTAAAGTTTGACGAAGCGCAATACAACCGGTCGCTGCCGCTTATCAAGACACAGCTGAAAGCGCTCATAGCCCGCGACCTGTGGGACATGAGCGAATACTACCAAGTGATGAACACCACGAACGAAAGCGTGTTGCAGGCGCTGCGTGTGCTGGAAGAAGGGGCTTACGAGCAGGTGATAAACAGGTAAGAGGGATTGTCAGTCACCGAAGAGCCAACGGTTCAGCCAACGGTTGACAAACACGTTGACCACCGCACAGCCGGCTCCAATGGCGGCACCCGCCAACACGTCCGAAGGATAGTGCACCCCCTCGTTCATGCGGGACACGCCCACCGAGCAAGCCCACAGGGCGGTAGGCGCAATGACATACCACTTGGGATACTTGATGCTGAGCGAGGTGGCAAGAGCGAAAGCGGTGGCCGTGTGCCCGGATGGGAATGAAGGGCTGCTCTCGCGGCTGTAAGGATGCACACGGTCGGGCCAGCGGTCGTAAGGACGTTCGCGGTCAACGAGATACTTCATGCCATACGTCAGTACAAAAGCGCCCGCCACACTGGTGCCTACATACACCGCATCTTTCAGCAACTGCCTGTCGTGCTTCACCCACGAAGCCAAAGCCATCGCCACCGGCACCCCGATGGCAATGTAGGGTTCGGACTTGGAAACGAACTTATTATAATTGCGTACAAACTTCCCGTCCCAGGCATTCACCTTGTGCAAAGCGTCGATGTCCCAGTTCTGCCCCCACGTGGCCGTAGCCAACAGGAACGAAACAAGCAGCAATAATCCTTTCTTCATTTGTTCTTAAAATAAGCAAGTTACAGTGTCAGATGATCATTTCATGTGAGAAAAGTCCTTCTTCCAAGAGCCAACTTACGGCTCCTCACCGTCACTTATCCCCGATTACTTTCCGGAAAGCCCGGCGGCGTTTGTGTTGCTCCGTCTTGAAGTACTCCCATTGGGCTTGCACCTTGCCGTTCAATTCCATCTCCGGATTGCTCTCCGCATATTCAAATCCTAATTGCTGATAAACAGGGATAAGGTCGGTAAACAGCAAGGCATTCACTCCCTTGTTCTGATATTCGGGTTTCACGGCTACCAGCAGCAGGTCGAGCATCTTGGCACGACGTTTGAAGAAGAGTGCCTTCAGCAGGTAATACCAACCGAATGGCAACAGGCGGCCATGCGCTTTCTGCAAGGCTTCGGACAAGGAAGGCATGGAGATGCCGACAGCTATCAGTTCGCCGCTTTGGTCGGTAATGAGGGTTACCATACGCAGGTCGAGAATAGGCAGATACATCTTGACGTATTGGTCTATCTGCCGTTGTGACAAAGAGGAATAACCATACAGTTGGCTATATGCCTCGTTAATCAGCTTGAAGATGGCTTGCCCGTACTCGGCGGCTATCTTCTTGGCCGAAGTGTATTTCTTGATTTGCAGGTTGTATTTGCGTTGGATAATGTCCGCTATACGTTTGTGCTTGTCGGGAATCCCATCGGGGATGTATATCTTGAACTCTACCCAATCACTGTCTTTCACAAAGCCCATGCGCTCCATGTGTTGCGGGTAGTAGGGGTAGTTGTAGGTGGTAGCCATGGTACTCAGTTGGTCGTAACCCTCGATGAGCATGCCCTCGGCATCCATGTCTGTGAAGCCCAACGGGCCGACAATGTCTGTCATGCCCCGCTCTTTGCCCCATTGTTCTACAGCGCGGATAAGGGCGTCAGACACTTCCGAATCGTCCGTGAAGTCTATCCAACCGAAGCGGACGTCTTTCTTTCCCCATGCCTGATTGGCTTTGTGGTTGATGATGGCTGCCACGCGGCCCACCGTTTTCCCGTCCTTATAAGCCAGAAAGTAATCGGCCTCACAGAACTCGAAAGCCGCATTCTTCTTCTTGTTGAACGTGTTCAGCATGTCGTCATAAAGGTCGGGCACGGAGTAGGCGTTGCCCTTGTATAACTCGTAGTTGAAGCGGATGAAGCGCTTCAGTTCCCGCTTTGTGGATACTTTTTTGATTGTAACAGCCATATTCATATTCGTTTATGGGCGCAAAGATAGTGCAAACTGAGTGCAAGACAAAACAAACTCGCTTGTTTTTCACTATACAAAAATCCCCTTCTGACATTTCTTTGCCGGAAGGGGAGGTTCTGAGGTGTTTGTTTTATAGCGCTGATTACTTCGTCCGCGTCACCGTATGCAGCACTTGTCCGTGCTTGTCAATCATGCGGAGCTCCAGTGTCTTGGGCGTGGCGGAGATAATGGAGAAGCCCGGCTCACTGCTGCAGAACACCGTACCCTCGATAGGCTTCACCTGGCGGCTGAGCGAACCGGCCGAGTTGGTGATGTAGTCGATGTCACTGTCCGGCACGCGGATGTGCTGGAAGTTGTGGATGTGGCCGTTCAGGTACATGTCCACACGATGCTTGCGCAGGATGGTGTCCACACGTTGCTGCAAGTTCAGGCGCTCGATGTCGTCCTTCGACGTCTCGGCATAGATGGGATGGTGGCCTACGACAATAACCCAGTCCTCCTTGGCGGCGGCCAGCGTGGCGTCCAGCCACTCCAACTGCGCCTTCATGTCCTGCAGGCAGGCGTCGGGATACTGGTCGTTCTCCTGGCGGTACTTGTCGATGAGCGGCGTGGTGTCTATCCACACGATGCGCACCGTGGTGCCTTCTTCCTCGAACGACTTGGTGTAGTAGCGGGCGGGCATCTCCCAACGGCGGCTCACCCGGCTGTAGTCGATGACGGCCTGCGTGTTGCCGCGATATTCATGATTGCCGCAGATGGGGAACCAGTCAATCATCAGCTCCGGATGGGCGTAGATAAGCTCGTAGTTGGTCATCCACAGCGGGTCGTCCACCGACTGCACGCCCTCGAAGTGATGCACGTCGCCGGCGGCAATGACGAACTCCGGTCCCACTTCCTCGGCCATCACGCCCATCAGCTCGGCGATGGGCTTCTGGTCATAGTAACCGTTGCGGCCCAGGTCGTTGGCCATGTAGATGTTGAACTTATCATCGTAGACGCTGTAGTCTATCGCTTGCTGGGCCATGGCCCACGTGCCCATCAGGGCAACGGTCAGTAGAAGGAATAATTTCTTCATATTCATTTTCAGTTATTTATAAGATTAAACTTCTTGTTTTCACGCCCAAATCTATAACCCGATTTGGGAACAATTTGGGAATCATTCGGGGTTCTCCGCCCCTTCCTTAGGCTTTGTGCCCGTCAAGTCTCGGCTTCGTGGCTGACGAGCCCGAGGTTTGTCTTAACGAAAAAGGCTTTTTAGTAAGACGAAAAAGCCTTATTGACAGGACGAAAAAGGCTTATTGGTAGGATGAAAAAGCCTTTTTCACAGGAACGTCCCCAGGCTTCGTCGGGCACGCATCCGGGGGATGAGTCCGACGAGGCCGGGGAATGTCCTTGATTAGAAGCTGATTTTCACGCCTGCATTGATGCGTACGCCGTAGTATTCGGCCTGCATGGAGCGGTCGGGCGTGCCCTGGTAGTAGCGCAGGGGCTGGTTCAGCAGGTTGGTGGCTTCGGCATAGAAGGTGGTCTTGAAAGCCTTGCCGAAGGTGTAGCTGGCGTTGACGTCCATGTAGTTCACCTTGTCGTAGTAGCGGTCGTAGAAGGCTTCTTCGCCCACTTCGTCGATGAAGTCCGAAGCGAAGTTGTAGCTCCAGCGGAGGTTGAAGCCGGCTTTCTCGAAGTAGAGCGACAGGTTGGCGGTGTGCTCGGGCGAGCCGGGCAGGCGCAGGTCGTCGTTCTCGCGGCCTTCGAAGTTGAAGTGGTTCACCTTGCTGTACGTGTAGGTGTAGTTGCCGTAGAGGCCGACGCACTTCAGGGCGGGGTGGATGAAGCCGAAGTCGCGCTGGTAGGCCACTTCGACACCGAAGAGGTTGGCGTCACCGGCGTTGATGGGGGTTTTCATCTCGTCGTAGGCCACGCCTTGGTATTCGTAGTTCTGCTGGCGGTAGTCGACGATGAAGTCGTTGATTTTCTTGTAGAAGATGCCTCCGCTTATCAGACCGATGGACTTGAAGTAGTACTCGGCGCTGAGGTCGAAGTTGTACGAGAGGGTCGGCTCCAGGTTGGGGTTACCGAAGGCGATGTCCTCTTTGTCGATGATGACGTTGGGCACGAGGTCGGAGTATTTGGGGCGCGAGAGGGTGTTGGTGAAGGCGGCGCGCAGTTTGAGGTCGTCGTTCACGTCCCACTTCAGCAGCACGCTGGGCAGCACGTTGATGTAGCTCTTCGACTGTTCGCCGGTGGGGTTAAGGCTTTCGTCGCCACCACTCATGTCACCGTCGTCGTAGATATAACCGCTGTAGGTGACGTGTGTGTTCTCCAGTCGCAGTCCGGCCATGAGGTTCCAGCGTTTGCCTAATTGCTGGTCGAAGCGGAGGTATCCGGCGGTCACCGTCTCGTGCGCCTCGAAGTTCTCGGCCATCTCGTCGTATTTGATTTCTTCCTCGAAGTCGGCGGAGTTGTTCACGTCGATGTTGCCAAGGTATTCCTTGTCTACATAGTTGCCCACGCGGTAGCGGTCGCCTGCCATGTATCCGTCGCGGTCTTGGTTGATGAGGTGGCCGAGGGCTCCTGCCACGAAGGCGTCCTCATCCGTAGGCTTGTATTCGTAGAAGTCAATCCATTTCTCCTTGTCCTTGTCCACCACCTTGGCACCGAACTTCAGTTTGTTGGCGAAGCGTCCCTGCACGAGGGGCAGCTCGAAGTTGGCGCTGAACTTGAGGTCTTTCTCCTTGATGTCTTCAAACTGTTCGGTCAGTTCGTCCAGTTCGAAGCCGTTGCTGTTCGTGGCGTCCAGCAGGTAGTCTTCGACATCTACGGGGCGCATGAAGGGGCGGCGTATGTCGCTGAAATCGGTTTCCATGGCCACGCCTTCTTTCTTGAAGGAGAGGTAGCGTTCGTGCGGACGTTTTTCGCCGGCTTGGGCGTAAGAAGCTTTCCAGTCGAACTGCAGGCGTCCGAAGAGGTGCTCACCGCCGAGGGTGAAGTCCATGGTGCGCTGTTGTTCCAGACGGGCGTAACGTTGGTCGGGACCTCCGGCCTTGCTCTCGAACACCATTTCATATTCATTGGGCGTCTCGTCATCCCATTTGTATTGGCGGCGGTAGCGGTTCTCCCAGTCGTTACGGTTGTTGAAGATACCTTTGAAGTCCAGTTTGTGGTTGGCGTTGATTTCCCAGTCGAGGGCCAGTGAGTAGCTTTGGCGTTCGCGAGTCACGTAGTACTGGCGCACTTCGTATTCGTCCAATACCACTTCGCCGTCGTCGTTCAGCTCGTAAGCCATCTCCACGTCATCGCTACCGGCGGGATTCTTCTGGTAAGAAGCCGACAGCATCACGCCCAGCTTGTCGTTGAAGAAGCGGTCGCCATAGGTGAAGCCAAAGTTCATGTTCATCTTGTCGGCCACGAAGTTATAGCCTGTTCCCGCCGTGGCGCTGATGAAGCGTTTGTAGGGAGAGTTCTTGGTGACGAGGTTGATGCTGCCACCGATGGCGTCGGCATCCATATCCGGCGTAACCACCTTGTTTACTTCGATGGTCTGAATCATGTCGGCGGGGATGAGGTCGAGCTGCACGTTACGCGTCTCGCCTTCAGCCGAAGGCACACGGTTGCCGTTGATGGTCACCGAGCTCATGTCGGCACTTGTACCGCGCACTTGTCCGAAGCGTGCCTCGCCCTGGTCATACTGTACGTTGATACCGCTGATGCGCTTCAGGGCGTCGCCGATGTTGGAGTCGGGGAACTTGCCCACCTGGTCGGCCGATACCACGTTGGTGATACCCAGATTGCTTTTCTGAGCGGAGAGGGCACGGCGTTGTCCGGTAAAGGCTCCGTCCACGACAACCTCCTGCAGTTCGAGTCCTTCGTTCATGACGACATCCTTTTCTATCGTCTTGCCTTGCGGAATGGTGATGGTCATTTCCACCGGAGAGTAGCCAATGTAAGTCACTTTCACTTTGTAGGTTCCCGGCTCCAGATTGGAGAATGTATAGAAACCGTTAATGTCACTGGTAACACCTGTGTGCAGGTTTTCAATGTAGATGGTTGCTCCGGGGAGCGTTTGCTTCGTGTTGTCGATTATTCGGCCACGGATGGTTCCTTTTGCCGATACGGCATCATTTTCGTCTGCCATAATGGGGGCAGAAGCTGTCGCAATCAGGAATGCGAATAACAGTCCTTTTAAAATACGTCTCATACCTATTTAAATCTGTTAATTTGATGGCGCAAAAGTATAGGTATGCAGTTACGTGTTCTTTACGGGATTTTGAAGAATGCGCAACAAATGTATTGCAATCTTGTTACGTGGCTGTCAGTTTGTACACTTACGGCACCGGATAAGTATCTTTTGTTGCCCTATTGTCGTAGCAAACAGATAGGTTGTGCCTCCTTCGGCCAGTTTCAGGCGCTTGCGCAGGTCATGGACTGTGGCAGGGAAATTGCGTATGGTCAGATTGGCTTGCTTCACGTCAGCCAACAAATCCTTTATTTCCTTTTTGCCGAAGCCGCACCAGCCTTCGATGCGGAAGGCACGCCCGGGAAAGTCGGCTATCCGAGCATCGGACGTATAGAGATGACTATTGGGATGAAGTTTCACCATATTATATATATAAGCAAGCGTGCGGAAAGCTCCGGCCTTCAAAATGGCGGCATTGGGTTCATAGAGATAAGTGCCGGGAGCATCGGCATAGGAGCATTGGGCCTCCCGTTCGGCCTGGCGGGTGAAAGTCAAAGGCGGCTGGTCCGTGCCGAGGTTGACGCAATGGACAGGTATTTCATCCGGTTGTATGTCGCAGTCTTTGTTTAGTACCAAAAGCAGTTCCTTGCATTCGTTCGCTACGGCTACAATGTGGGCTTCAGACACATGGTGCAGGTCATGCAAAGCTTGGACAAGGTCGAGCATGGGCGAAAGTTTGACCAGCACTTGTCGGGACTTTGTCAGCAGCAGTTCTTCGAGAGCGGAAACATCCGGCTCACAATCAGAAATGGCAATGACTTTCCCACCGTTTCCATCGCGCCGGGCGGGGTCGATGAATATCCAGTCGACGGGAGGCATTCTCTTCACGTATTCCACGCTATTGGCATGATGGACGGTGATGTGAGTTAGTCCCAACGCCGGGAAATTGTGCCGTGCAATGTCACATAATGCCTCCTGCCTTTCCACGTAGTCCGCTTGCCGGAAAAGGGAGGAGAGAAAAGCGCAATCAATGCCGAACCCGCCGGTCAAGTCAGTCAGTTTATCCCGCCGGCCTTCTTTGCTTTCCATCACTGAGACTTTATAGCGTGCAGCCAGTTCCGACGAACATTGCTCCAAAGACAAATGGGACGGGTAAAGCAGCGCGTCGCAGGCCGCCCATGTGGGGACTTTGTTCTTTAGCGCTTGCCATCCGCTTATTTGCGTGAGGGCAGCCTGCTTATTCACGTTGGGATACTTGGCCACCAGCAACGCCAACAGACGGATGTCATCGGAACGGTGCTCGCTGACAAAGCTTCGGGTGTCTTCGGATAAACCATTCATTCGCATTGATTCTATTTAAAATCCGGATGCAAAGATAGATATAAAATGCAATTTGTACTATCTTTGCAGAAAAGTAAAGATAGTATCAAAGCCAACATATCATGAAAAAATTTATATCCTTTGCAATCGCTCTCTGCTGTACACTGGCCGTCTTCAGCAAAGAGGAAAAAGAAAAGCCGGCTACAGTCATTATTACCGCAGGCCAATCGAACACGGACGGACGAGTCCCCAACACGCAACTGCCCGACTACATCTGCCAAAACCCATACAGACACTGTTGGTGGTGTTATGGCAGCGCAGGCAAAGTACAGACGGACGGGTTCGAGCTATTCCGCCCCCGAATGGCACATCCCGAACGACCGGAACGCTGGGCTTACGATGCCGTAACCTATTATTGGCTGGAGCAAGCCCTGCAACAAGATTTCTATGTCATCAAGTGGTCTTTAGGCGGAACGGCCATTGACACCGAATGCAGCAGCACCAGCCAGAAATACTGGTCAGCCAACCCGGATTGGCTTGCCGCTAACCAATCCACATGGACAGGAGGAAAATCGTTGTTGCGCTCATTCACCGAACTGATTGACTCCTGCATCGACAACAAGCTAAGCAAACTGCCACAAGGATACGAGATTAAGGCTTTCTTGTGGCACCAAGGGGAAAGCGACCGCCACCGCGGGAAGCGTTATTATGAAAACTTGAAAGCCGTAGTGACGTATGTACGCGAACACCTCGTGAAGAAGACCGGTGAAAAGAAGTACTACAAACTACCTTTCGTCTGCGGTACCGTTTCACGGAAAAACAAGCAATATAACGCCGATGTGGAAGCCGCTCTCTACAAACTGGCCAAAGAGGACAAAAACTTTTACGTCATAGACATGGCGGACGCCGAATTACAAAGCGACCAGCTACACTTCACCGCACAATCGGCCGAACACTTAGGCAAACAGATGTACAACCGGCTGGTAAAGCTGGGAGTGGCCGGCAAGCGGGCCCGGGAAGTAGAATAACCAGGCATGGACAGCATACGGGGCCGTGCCGCGGACGGCACAGGCCGTCCGTACGTCATACGAAACTAATCAGCCCGTTGTCCTCCGTCCCGCGAACCTCCTGTAGGGTCTCCTTCCCCTCCTGTTCCGCTTTGCTGCGGATGGCGTTCAGCGCCATCTTGTCGCGCTGGAAGGTCGGCGAGTTCTCCACCATGGCAATGACGTCGGCATTGTCCAGGTCTTCGGGGCTGAAAAGATAGATGTGGCGGCGGCGGACACGATGGGCACGCCCACTAGCATCGGGACCATAATAGCGCTCACGGCGCAGGCGCCTACGTTCTTCCTCCTCGGCCAACTGCTCCATTTCCTCTTCTGTACGCCCGGCCAGACGTTCGTCCATCTCCTTCATGTGGATGTCCTGGATGCCGAAGCCTGTGGCAAGCAGCGTAACCTTCACTTTAGGTCCCAGGGACTCGTCCTTTTCCACGCCATGCTTGGTGGTGATGTCACGGTTAAAGCGGTTCATGAATTCGGTGACTTCGTCCAGCTCGCTCATGATAAGCTCGCTCTGCGAACTGTAGGAAATGCAGATGACCACCTTCTTGGCGTTGAACACGTTGTTTTCGTTCAGCAGGGGAGAGTTCTGCGCATCCTCGAAAGCCTTGCTCAAGCGGCTTTCCCCCTCACCGTAACCGGTACCGATGATGGCCACGCCGCCATCCTCCAGCACCATGCGGACGTCATTGAAGTCGAGGTTGATTTTTCCATGCATAGTGATGATGTCCGAAATGCTCTTGGCGGCGACAAGCGCCACGTCGTCCGCCCGGGCATAGCCCTCTTCGAACTTCAAGTCTCCGTAAATTTTCAGTATATTGTCATTCTTTACCACAATAAGCGCATCGACGTACTGGCTGATGGCTTCCACGCCGTCCAAAGCCTGGTCTATCTTGCGGTCGGCCTCCCAACTGTAAGGGATGGTGACGATGCCCACGGTGAGGATGCCCATTTCACGTGCCACTTTTGCCACGACAGGAGCCGCACCGGTTCCAGTCCCACCGCCCATGCCGGCCGTAATGAAAGCCATGCGGGTGCCGTCGTTGAGACTTTCGCGGATACGGTCCGCACAAGATTCCGCCTTCCGGCGTCCTTCCTCCGGATTGTTGCCCGCACCCAGACCCTCGCCCAGCAGGAGCTTGTCAGGGACGGGCGAGTCGCCCACGGATTTCATGTCAGTGTTGCAGACCATGAAGGAAACGCCTTCGATGCCTTCACGGTACATGTGACTGACGGCATTGCAGCCACCGCCGCCCACACCGATTACTTTGATGATCTTAGGTATGTCTGTCGCAAACCTGAAATCTTTAATGATGTCGTCCATTTTCTTTTATCTGCTAATTGTTTTTACATTTTCTCGTCATTGTCGCCAAACAGTTCTTCGGTGACGTTGCCCGCAAAACGCTGGAACCAGTTGGGTTTGTTCTCCTTCTCCTTCTTTTTCTTCTTCTCTTCTTCCTTGCGGCGCTTGTCCTCCTCTTTGCGGCGTTTTTCCTCCTCTTCCTTCTTGCGTCGGTTTGCTTTTTCCTGCGCCATCAGGTCTTCATCGTCCCGGAACATATCCACAGGTTTGCCTGGCTCGACATGAGGGATTTTAGGCTCTTCCGGCCGGCAGCAGTTGTCCTTACCGGCCAGCAGCAAGGCAAGCAAGGTATTTTGCGTGCCGTCTTTCCTGATTTCCTCGTGATAACCGCGGATGGTGTCCTGCACAAAAGTTGCGGTGCGTACCTTCTTCAGTTTGCTGAGCTTGAGCAAAGCGCCGTCAATGTGCCGCAAGTTGGAGGCACCGCCCGTAAGTACGATGCCGGCCAGCAGTTTGTCTTCGTAACCAGAAAGTCTAATCTGATTCCATACATTGGCCAAGATTTCCTCGGCACGCGCCCCGATAATCTCATTCAATTCACTCAGCCGGATGGAGCGACCGTCTTCTGTGGTCAGCATGGCAGGCGCCTCGTCCTCGGAGGTTTCCTCCTGGTAGAGCGCATCGCCATAGTGCAGCTTCAGCTTTTCGGCTTCGTCTTCCTCCAGTTGCAGGCAAGTAATGTCGCGCGTGATGTTGCTTCCTCCTAAAGGAAGGACACACAGGTAACGCAAAAGATTGTTTTTGTAGACCATGACAGTCGTGGTATCCGCCCCCAAGTCCACAAGGGCGCAACCCGAACGCAACTCATTCTCCGTCAGCACGGCGTGCCCCAAGCACAAGGGAGCGGTCAGCCATTCGGCAATTTCAATCCTGGCCTGCCCGAAACTCATTTCAAGATTTTTTTTAAGCGACGGCGCTGCCACGATGTTCAGAAACTTACCGGTGACAGACGTGCCTGCGACCCCTACCGGCTCAATGTATAAATGATTGTCTATCTCATATTCCTGCGGAACGACATCCAGGATATCCATGTTGGCAATGGGATAAGTCAGGTTTTCATCGTTCAGGCTGTCCACCAGTTCCTGCTGCACGATTTCCGTGTCCGCCACACGACTGATTTTGTTCTCGACCGTACGCAACGACTGTCCGCCGATGCCTACATACACCTTAGCAATAGTGCACTTCAGTTGCCCTTCCAGTCTGTTGATGACGGAAGTCAGTCCCTGTGCCGCCTTCCCTATATTGTAGACGGAGCCTTTGCGGGCAAACGAGCCCGACGGTTCAGTGGCATAAGCCAGTATCTGCATGCTGCCGTCGCTGTTGCGATGTCCGGCTATGGCGGATATCTTTGACGAACCAATCTCGATAGCGGCGATAAATTCTGTTGTTGCCATATTTTTTTATTTTCGGTTTACCTATGTACTATTTACAGTTTTACTACTTACTCTATACAGTTCACGGACGGTGGACTGCATATACCTTACCATGTCCGGCTTCCTCCTGTCATTCTCTTTTTGTACAGATAATCTGGTTGCCGAATTCCACATTGATCCGTCCGTATTTGTTCCACCCCACTTTGTTCAACGCCTTGCGGTAGAATATCTTGACACGGTCCAGTTTCCGTCCGTAATCTTCCGGTTTGCCTAAGTAAACGATATGGTCACCTACGCGGGGAACCAATTCGACCGTATGGTCGGGCAGGACATGTATCTGTTCAGTCTGGGCTTTCCAAAACGGGTCTTGCTGCAAGAATAAAGCGAACGGATACAGACTGGAAACGGCATACGTCTTATCAATGGAACCCGTGGCCAAAGGCACCAATGCCGTACACCTGGCATCGGAAGGCATAACGGTCCCCTTATTGTCCAGATAGTAATTCTCCCCCCTGTCATTGATGACGTGCAGGATGGGGATGCGCTGGGTAACTTCCACACATATCTTGCAGCTGGGTGTCTTGTAACATTCCACACGGTCGATAAGCGGCTGCGTGGCCAATGCCTCTTCCAATTCACCGGTACGTATCGCGCCCATGTCCTTTCCGACAGGATTGAGTTGTTTTTTCGTGAGGATGGCGGATATTTCCTTGAGCGTGACAAAGCCGGCATAAGCCGTATCCTTTATCACTAATTCAATGCCGGTACAGGCCGCTGCGGCCGGTTTTTTATTGAAAGCGGTAATTGCCGCCAATAAATAAGCGGTAATGAACGAAAAGACGAGGATATATGCAATCTTTCTCAGCATGATGATGAATGCGTTAAATGGTTTCACAGGATGCGGCATTCCCCAGCCTTTTTTGAAGCAATCGGGTAATTTCAGGCGCATAATTGTCCAAATCCCCCGCACCCAACACAATCAGCACTTCGACCGGTTTACTGGCAAGTAGGTTCAAGACATCTTCCTTCCGGCAGAGTGTCTTTTCGATACCCGGCCGCAAACGGTCATAAATCAACCGGCTGGTCACACCGGCAATAGGTTGCTCGCGTGCCGGATAAATCTCCGTCAAGATGACTTCATCCAGCAACGAAAGACTGTCCGCAAACTCCTGATAGAAATCACGGGTACGGGTGTACAAATGAGGCTGGAAGATGCCGGTCAGTTTCTTATCGTTATATAACTCACGCATGGAGCGAATACATTGGGCTATTTCGGCCGGATGATGGGCATAGTCGCTAAGAAAGACAATCCGGTCGGTCTTCAACTTGAAATCGAACCTACGGTCAACTCCCCGGAAACTCTCCATTCCCCGGCGGATTTCTTCATCGCCCACTCCATTGAGATGGGCCAATGCCATGGCCGCCACCCCGTTCTCGATGTTGATGCTGACAGGCACACCCAGACGGATGTCGTTGATACGCGTATCAGGCGCTATGAAATCGATATATATTTCGCCACCGCCAATGCGTATGTTCCCGGCATGGAAGTCGCCTTCGTCCCGACCATATGTATAGATGCGGACACCGGGCTGCACAGCAGGCTGCAAGGGCAATCCGGTATGCAGTATCAAAACGCCTCCCGGCTGGATTAAGGAAGTGTAATGGCGGAAACTTTCCAAATAGGCCCCGTAAGTTCCATAAATGTCAAGATGGTCGGGGTCAGTAGCCGTAATGACGCTCATGTAAGGTGATAACTGATGGAACGAACGGTCAAACTCATCGGCCTCAATGACCGTATAAGGGCTGTCCCCCGAAAGCAGCAGATTGGTACCGTAATTCTTTGATATTCCTCCCAGAAAAGCGGTACAGCCTACAGAGGATTGATGCAGCAGATGAGCTGTCAAAGTGCTGGTCGTGGTCTTGCCATGCGTACCAGCCACACAAAGCGCCTTGCTGCTGCGGGTGATGAGCCCCAAGACCTGAGCACGTTTGTGCACTTCGAAACCCTGTCCGCGGAACCAGGTCAGTTCGGCATGTGTAGCAGGCACAGCAGGTGTATAGACTACCAGCGTGGTGGCGGGATCCTTGCATTCATTGGGAATCAGCGCGACGTCCTCCTCGTAATGTATCTGCGCTCCTTCGGCAATAAGGCGTTCGGTCAGCCCGCTGGGTGTACGGTCATATCCGGCAACCCGCTTGCCTTTGGAAAGGAAATAGCGCACCAGCGCACTCATGCCGATGCCACCGGCACCTACGAAATATACGGATTGTATGGCATTTATATTCATCATTGTCTCTAATCTCATTTTATCAGTTTCAACACCTCCTCCGCAATGTCTTTAGCGGCATTCGGACGGGCCAGCTTACGGATGTTATTTCTCAACCCGGCCAGCTTCTCATTATCGGCCAATGTCTCCAATGCGACATTCAACAGACAATCTTTCGCCTCGCTGTCCTTTACGCAAAGGGCAGCGCGCTTCTCCACCAAAGCCAAGGCATTCTTCGTCTGATGGTCTTCGGCCACATTGGGCGAAGGAACCAGAATGCAAGGCTTACCCAACAGGCAAAGTTCGGAAATGGAACCGGCTCCGGCACGTGAAATGACCAGGTCGGCCAAGGCGTAGGCACAATCCATATGCTTGATGAAATCGGTCACATACAAGTTGGGCAGGTTGCTGACACGGGTACTCCGCACCGGTTCGCCCGTAAAGGAGGTAATGGTTTCCTTCACCTGGTCGATGTAGATTTTGCCCGTCTGCCAGATGAACTGCACGTCCGGATGGGCTTTGATGAGTGGTAGTCCTGCCATCAGTGTCTGATTGATAGTACGTGCACCCAAACTACCCCCTATGACAAGAATAGTCTTCTTTCCCGCATCAAAGTCGAAAAACTTGGCGGCTTCTCCGCGACCGGCCGATGCAGCCCGCAACGTCTGGCGTACAGGATTACCTGTCAGCACAATGCGGCCGGCCGGAAAGAAACGTTCCATACCGTCGTAGGCCACACAGATGCATGAAGCTTTTTTAGCCAGCAGCTTGTTGGTGACACCCGCATAAGAATTCTGCTCCTGTATCAGAATGGGAATGCCCATCATGGAGGCGGTCTTCAATGTAGGGCCGCTGGCATAGCCGCCTACGCCTACCGCTACCTGCGGGCGGAAGTCACGGATGATTTTGCGGGCTTTCCACTGGCTGCGCAGTAACTTTATGACAACCGCAAAGTTCTTCCACAAGTGCTGACGGTCGAACCCCGCCACAGGCAAACCGATAATACGGTAGCCCGCATCGGGTACACGTTGCATCTCCATACGCCCCTCTGCACCGACAAAAAGGATTTCGGATTGCGGGCAAAGCTCGCGAATGGCATTAGCTATGGAGATGGCCGGGAAAATATGGCCTCCCGTACCTCCACCGCTAATGATGATGCGAGGCTTCTCATGATAATTGCTGGTGTCCTCTTTCATACGTTTATCTCGTTTTAAGATGTTCATTCAAACTTACTGTCGCTATTCAATGAAGGCGATGTCGGCCCGGCCGCAACCTCGCTCTCGGGCGGAGGAAGTATGTCTGGCGTTTTTTCCGGTTCGGTCTGAGCCGCCAACAGTAAAGCTTCCTGCTTCTGTTGTTCTTCCAGTCTGGCGGTGTAACGGCTCACACTCAATATCATGCCAATGTAAGCGCAGTTAATGAAAGTCGATGTACCGCCTTTGCTGATAAGCGGCAAAGGCTGTCCAGTGACAGGTGCCAGACCTACAGCAACCATCATGTTGAACAACGCCTGCGTGACCAAAAGCAAGGCAATGCCTATCACCAGAAAAGCCGGGAACGTACGGTCGCACTTACGGGCAATACGTCCAGCCTGAATCAGCAGCCAAATATAAAGAAAAACAACGATAATACCGCCAATCAATCCCAGTTCTTCAATAATAATGGCATAAATAAAATCCGAATATGCCTGGCTAAGGAAATCGCGTTGTACGGAGTTACCGGGTCCTTTACCTAAAATATTACTGGTAGCTACCGCAATGCGGGCATGAGCCACCTGTGCGTCTCCATCAATATCGAACTTGGCAGGCGGCACTTCCTTGGCATAGGCAAAGTCTGTAATACGTGCTTTGACGGTAGTGAAACGGTGTCCCATAGGAATCTTTTCCAGCGTTTCATTAGGCGTGGCCAAGAGGAAAGCGACAAACAAAAACGCGAGGCCAATCAGTCCTCCACCCAACAGAACCAGTTTACGGGTCTGCACTCGTCCGATAATCATCATCAAGAATACGGTAGCGAACAACAAGACACCTGTGGAATAATTCTCCGGAAGGATAAGCCCGCAGACTATACAGGTCATAATCATGATACGCTTGAACGCTTTGGGAGAAGCTCCGTGTTCGTTCTGCCCACGCGAAAGGATGACTGCCGTGCCCATGACCACTCCCATCTTGGCTAACTCCGAAGGCTGGAACTGGATGCCCATGAAAGTCATCCAGCGGGCGGCGCCATTGATGCGGTCGCCCGTAACGAACCCTGTAATCATGACAAAAGCCAGCAACACAACCGACACCAACAGCAGCGGATAAGGAAACATCTGGAACCATTTGTAAGGGATGTTGTGTACCAGCACCACAATCAAGGCCCCGATGGAAAGCAGGATTGTGTGTTGCGTAATGGGTCCCCAATGGTCACCACTCTTATAAGTCAGCGTGGATGCGGCGGAAAACACCTCAATGATGGAAATGAGGCAGAGCGCAAGGAAAATAATCCATATCACCTTGTTGCCTTTGAATAAGCTACGTAGTAAGTCCACTTCTTGAATGATTAATAGTAAATGATTGACGGATTATAAAGCTCTCACACATGCCTTGAACTGGTCGCCCCTGTCCTCGTAGCTCTTGAAAAGGTCAAACGAGGCGCAGCACGGACTCAGCAGGACCGTCTCACCTTTCTTCGCCAAATGGTAAGCCGCATCCACCGCGTCCTTCATACCCGTCCGCACATCAGCCACGGGAAGACCCAGACGGTCGAAGAATTCATGCAGCTTTTCATTATGCAACCCTAAATAAACCAAGGCGGAACACTTCTGACGTACCAGGTCCTCTATCTCGCTATAATCGTTTCCCTTATCTTTTCCACCCAAAATGAGCACCACCTTGGTAGTCATGCTTTGCAAGGCATACCAACAGGAGTTGACGTTGGTAGCTTTCGAATCGTTGATGAAATGTATGCCACGCACATCGCATACGCGCTCCAGCCGGTGGGGCACACCTTTGAAGTCGCTCAACGCTTTGCGGATATCCTCGTTTTTCACCCCAGCCAAATTGGCCGATATGCCAGCAGCCAACGAGTTATAAAGATTATGCGTGCCGCGCAGCGCCAGTTCCTCCTGCTCCATGTTGAAGGCTATGGGCGTGTTGATTTCCACTTCACCATCCTCTACATAAGCGATGGCTCCATCTTCCTTAACAGCGGAGAAAGGATACAGATGTGCCTTCAGTCCATGTTTGGCCAGCTCACGACGGATGATGGGGTCATCGTTCCAGAAAATGAAAGCGTCGTCCGGTGTCTGGTTCTGCGTAATACGGAATTTGGCATCCACATAGTTCTGCATGCAATGGCCATAGCGGTCCAAATGGTCGGGCGTGATGTTCATCAGCACGGCGATGTTGGCGCGGAAGTCATACATATTGTCTAACTGAAAGGAACTAAGCTCAATGACATAGTAATCGTGCTGCTCAGTGGCCACCTGCAGGGCCAAGCTACACCCTATGTTTCCGGCCAGTCCCACGTTCTTACCCGCACTCTTCAAGATGTGATAGATGAGCGACGTGGTCGTAGTCTTGCCATTGGAACCGGTGATACATATCATCATGGCGTTCGTATAGCGTCCCGCAAACTCTATCTCAGAAATAACAGGTCTGCCTTGTGCCTTCAGTTTCAATATCAGCGGAGCATCATTTGGAATACCCGGACTTTTAATAACCTCATCGGCATTCAGAATTAGCGCTTCCGTATGTCCACCCTCTTCCCAGGGGATGTCATAACGTTCCAGCAGTTCTTTGTACTTGCCCTTAATGGCTCCCATGTCAGAAACAAAGGTATCAAAGCCTTTCACTTTAGCCAGTACAGCAGCTCCTGCGCCACTCTCGCCTGCGCCTAATACAACAATTCTCTTCATCCTATATCTATTTATGAGTTCTTTTATCTGATTTTCAATGTTATAATAGTAATTGCAGCCAGAATAATGGTTACAATCCAGAAACGTACAGTTATCTTAGACTCGTGGAACAGCTGGTCAGGCTTCGTAAACACCACCCGGCAGCCCGGTTCCACCAAGTTCATACCAGTCCGGAAGTGGTCGTGTATGGGCGTCCGCTTGAAAAGGCGTTGCTTCACTCCACGACGTTTCCCCATTTTATAGTAAACCCGTTGCAGGATGACCGAAAGGTTCTCCACCAGAAACACCCCGCATAGTATCGGTATCAGCAGTTCCTTGTGGATGATGATGGCCAGCACAGCAATGATACCGCCAATAGTGAGACTGCCCGTATCACCCATGAACACCTGTGCCGGATAAGCATTGTACCACAGGAACCCGATAAGCGCCCCAATGAAAGCACATACGAAGACTACCAATTCCTGCGAACCGGGTATGTACATGATGTTAAGATAACCTGCATACTCGATGTGACTGGACACGTAGGCCAGTATACCAAGCGTGACACCCATGATGGCCGAGTTGCCTGCAGCCATGCCGTCCATGCCGTCATTCAAGTTGGCTCCGTTGCTCACCGCTGTCACCACAAAGATGGTGACCAGCACAAAAAGTATCCAGCCGGCCGTCTGCGCATGCTCTCCCAGGAAGCCCATCATGTCGGCATAATCCAGATTGTTGCTTTTAAAAAAAGGAATGGTAGTCTGCGTGGCTTTTATTTCCTTGGCAGCATGCACCACTTCCGTCTGTCCGTCGGGCTGCTCCACCTCAATGTTTTCACGAATGACAACTTGCGGGCTGAGGTACAAAGTCAAGCCTACAATCAGTCCCAGCCCCACTTGCCCGATAATTTTGAACTTGCCATGCAATCCTTCCTTGTCGCGCTTGAATATTTTGATGTAATCATCGGCAAAGCCCAACGAACCGAGCCATACGGTAGTGATGAGCATCAGTATCATATAGATGTTGCCCAGCCGTCCCAGCAACAGACAGGGCAACAAGGTGGCAAAAATTATGATGACTCCCCCCATGCTCGGCACGCCCGTCTTGTTCACGCCAAAGGGATCGACAGAGGCGTCGCGCTGAGTCTCCGTGATTTGTTTCCGCTTCAGCAAACGGATAAAGCGGTCACCCCATATCGTTGAAATGAGCAACGCCAGGATGACGGCCATCAGTGCCCGGAAAGAAGTGTAGGCAAACATACCCGCACCCGGAAAATCGAATTGGTCGAGCCAACGGAATAAATAATACAACATCTTTTTAACTTACAATTTACAATTTATCATTCACCGTCTTTACATGCACTTGACATTTGGTTCTCAGTAAATGCGATAACTTCTTCTTTATCATCGAAGTGATGTTTCACTCCTTTTATTTCCTGATAGTTTTCGTGCCCCTTGCCGGCAACAAGCACCACATCCCCTTTCCCAGCCAGCATACAGGCAGTCCGGATGGCTTCGCGACGGTCGGCAATGCTCAATGTCTTCCGCATATCATTGTTATCAAGTCCGGCCAACATATCATTCATGATGTCCTGCGGTTCCTCAAAGCGGGGATTGTCACTGGTGATGATAAGGCGGTCACTCTGGCGTGCGGCCTCCTTAGCCATCAGAGGGCGTTTGCCTTTATCACGGTTACCACCAGCCCCAACGACGGTGATTACTTTCCCTCTGCCTTCCAACACGCCGTGAATGGCGTTCAGTACATTTGTCAGCGCATCGGGCGTGTGGGCATAATCAATGACGACCGTAAAACCTTCCGGCGAACGGACGGTATCCAAACGTCCCGCTACCGGATGCAAAGTGCTGAGAGCGACCAAGACGTCCTCTTCCTTTTTGCCTAAAAGCACTGCCGCGCCAAACACGGCCAGGAGGTTGGAAGCGTTAAAGCGCCCGATGAACTGCACAGCGACTTCATGGTGATTAATGTCGAGCAACATGCCCTCAAAGTGAGACTCCAGCACACGTCCCTTAAAATCCGCCAGGCTGCGCAATGAATATGTGCATACCTTCGCACGGGTGTTTTGAGTCATCACCATTCCGTTCTTATCATCCAGATTGGTCAAACAGAAGGCGCTCTTAGGCAAATCATCGAAAAATTTCTTCTTGGCACGCAAATAATTCTCTACGGTTTTATGATAGTCCAAGTGGTCTCTCGTCAAGTTTGTGAAGATGCCTCCGGCAAAATGCAACCCGCTGATACGTTTCTGTACGATAGAGTGCGAACTCACTTCCATGAAGGCATACTTACAACCAGCATCAGCCATTTGCCCCAACAAGCGATTTAGCGTAATGGGATCGGGCGTAGTGTGTTCGGTGGGAACAGGCTGATTGCCTATGTAGTTGCAGACCGTAGATATCAGCCCGACCTTATAACCAAAATAGCTGAACACATGATATAATAGGGTGGCGACAGTGGTTTTTCCGTTAGTACCTGTCACGCCCACCAGTTTCATTTTCGAAGTAGGATTACCGTAAAAGGTGGTCGCCACTTTGCCAACGGCGTCCTCACAATCCTTCACCTGTATGTAGGTTACACCGTTCTGCAATTGTTCCGGAAGATCCTCACACAGGATGGCTCCCGCACCTTTTCCGATGGCAGCGGAGATGTAAGCATGCCCGTCGGTTTGCGTGCCCCGCATAGCCATAAACAAATTGCCGTTTTCCACTTGGCGGGAGTCTATGTTGACACCGGTTATCTCAACGTCCGTATCCCCGATGACCTGCACCGGCTGTATAGCTTTCAATAGTTCATTCAGTATCATATATCTCACAATTTATACCCTCTAATATTTAACGCAGCTGCAAACTGATGGTTTGTCCTTTTACCAGTCGGTTTCCTGCCGCAATGGATTGCCGTCGTACCTTGCCTACACCGCTGAGCCGCACACGCAGTCCCTGGCTTTCCAACAGGTAAACAGCATCTTTGGCCCCCATGCCTATCACACTGGGAACAAGATTCGCCGCAAAATCCTTTTCTTGTAGAACCACGCCATCAGGCGTTTGCCCTGCATGTCCCCACAGGTTTTTATCCTTTGACTTGTGAAAGTCCTGCAGGACAGGTATGTCCAACTCGTCCAACACCAGCAACGTTTCATTCAGATTTCCCGTTTTCACGGAAGGAATGACATTCGTTGTGCTGTCAATGGCATTCGCCAAATCCAGCCGCAAGTCTTTCGCATAAACCCGTTCGGCAATTTTGCCAAACACACTGCCCGCCATGCCTCCTCCCGAAGGTACGCCCCGGTCAATCTGTATGGATACAATGCAACTGTATTTAGGCGCTTCCGAAGGGAAATAGCCGCAGAAGCTGACTAAATGGTTGCGTTTCCCTGTTTTGTATCCTCCCACCCCGGCCACTTGCGCCGTTCCGGTCTTACCCGAGACATGGAACTGCTTACTTCCGGCAGGTTTGGCCAAGCCATGACTTACGACCCGTTGCAGGATGGTCCGCATCTCCGCCAAAGTTTTATCAGAACAAATCTTGGGATTGATGACCTCTACGGGGAACTCTTCCACCGTCTCACCATCCTTCAAGGCACGAGTCACGAAACGCGGCTTCACCATTGTACCATTGTTGGCGATGGCATTGTAAAATGTCAGCACATTGATGGGTGGCAGCTGCACCTCGTATCCGATGCTCATCCACGGCAAGCTGGTGTGCCAGAAACTGGGGTCATCGGCGTTTTTTATGTAAGGCTTTCCTTCACCCGGTATTTGCAGATGCAACGGCTGGTCAATGCTCATGCGCCGCAGTCCGTCTATAAATTTTTGCGGGTTATCTTTATAGTTCTGGTCAATGAGGTATGACACGCCAATATTGGACGAGACCTCAATGATGCGAGTGACATCAATCAATCCATAACCGCCACGATACCAATTATGATCCCGCATCAGGCTACCGTGCATCTTCATCACGCCATTGCCTGTATCTACAGTTGTGTGGGGCGTTATTTTGCCGTCTTCCAAGGCAACCATGATAGAAGCCGTCTTAAAAGTGGAACCGGGCTCCATCAAGGCGTTGATGGCAAGGTTCTGCCGTTCGCGATAGTTACCATCCGCACAACGCGAGAGGTTGACAATCGCCTTTACATCTCCTGTCTGCACATCCATCAGCACCGCCACCCCCCATACAGCCTGCAATTCCTTCAGTTTATCCATCAGTGCTTTTTCACAGATGTCCTGCATGTCGACGTCAATGGTCGTAATGATGTCGCATCCGTCTACGGGCGGTTTGTCCACAATGTTCAGATACTTATTCATCACTTTTTGGCGATGTGTGATGCCTTCCTGCCCTTTCAGCAAGGTATCAAAAGCCAGTTCAATGCCATTCTTCGCCCCTTGGGCAGCATCCGCGTACACATCCCCCAGCGTACGTTCGGCCAAGGATCCAAATGGCTTTTTACGTTGGTTATAAGCCAGTTCGTGAAATCCCCCCCGGTACTTATTCAGGTTGAATACCGGCAACCGCTTAGCTTCCTTATACTGAATGTATGAAATGCGTTTGGGATATATCAGGTAGTTCTGGCTACCCTTTTTACGTCCTTTCAGCAAGTGAGCCTTAAACCAGGCCGCGCTACGGTCGGGAAATATCCGGTGCAGTCCTTCACAAATCTCCGTCAGATGGTTCATCAGCATGGTGTCTTTTTTATAGCCTCCAGCCTTAAAGTCCATGTAGATGCGGTATTCGGGCAGTGAGCTGGCCATCAGTTTCCCATCGGCCGACAGGATATTGCCCCGGTTAGGCTTTACCGGCACGCCTTCACGCACAAAGCGGTCGGCCACATCCTTCCAGTATTGTTGTTCGGCAAACATGATGACGCCCGCTTTCACGACGATGGCGATGCCCACCAGCGACAGCAACAACACGACGAAGAAGTAACGGGTCATTATATTTTTTTTATTTACTGCCATCTATACATTCACGATTTAACGATTTACAAATTAGTTCGCCCTTACAAAATCCACGTTTTCCTCTTTTTCACTTCATTTTATCACATACGGAGGCTGAGTAGCCGTCTGCAGCTCACTTTCACGGGTCGATATATATTCTTCAATATGCGACTGGCGACTGCGTTCCATCAATTCCGAATTGCGCGTCAAGGCGTCGTATTTGATGTCTGTCAGTTCCTTTTTCAGCCGGTCAATCTCAATCAGCTGCTGCTGGCACGCATAGCGGTTATGGATATAGAAGATAATAAGTGTCATAATCAGCACCAACAGCTTGGTCTGACGGCGGAAGAAATCCGTTGCCAGGACATCACCTCCGATGACACTTTTCCACGAGGTACGCTTTATAGACTTTTCCTTGCCCGGGGCATCATTTTGCTTATTTTCCATTCCCTGTCCCTCCTATTTTTTCCGCTATTCTCAATTTGGCGCTACGCGAACGCGGATTACGTTCCAACTCTTCTTCATCGGGCACGATGACCTTGTTGTTCACCGCCTTAAGCGGCGTCTGTACATGTCCATAAAAATCCTGCTCCACTTTCCCATTCACGTTGCCGGCCTTTATGATGTTTTTCACCATCCGATCCTCCAACGAGTGATAAGTGATGACCACCAGCCTTCCTCCCGGACGCAATGCCCGTATAGCGGCTTGCAGCATCTCTTTCAACGCATCCATTTCCCGGTTAACTTCGATGCGCAAAGCTTGGAAAGCTTTGGCCAAATCCTTCTTCTCTCGCTCGCGCCCGAAAAGCGGACTTACCACATCCAGAAACTGACTGATTGTCTCAATTTTCCGGAAGCCGCGGGCTTTAACAAGGGCGGCCGCCAACCGTCTGCTGTTCTTCAATTCACCATACAGATAGAACAAGTCCGCCAAACGCTCTTCATCGTACGTATTGACCACATCGGCCGCCGTCATGCCCGCCCGTTTGTTCATACGCATATCCAAATTCCCTTCGAAACGGAATGAAAATCCGCGTTCACAATCGTCAAAGTGATGGGAAGAAACGCCCAAGTCTGCCAAGATGCCATCCACCGGCTCCACATCGTAATAACGGAGGAAGTTGTGCAGATAGCGAAAATTGCTACGGACAAAAGTGAAACGCGGGTCGTCCATGACGTTGCGTTCGGCGTCTTCATCCTGGTCAAAACTCAGCAAACGCCCGTCGGTTCCCAGCCGGGAAAGGATTTCGCGCGAATGGCCGCCTCCCCCGAAAGTAACGTCTACATAGACACCGGCCGGACGAATGTTCAAGCCGTCCACACTCGGTTTCAGCAGGACCGGAATATGGTATATGGTTTCTTCTGCGCTCATGTACGTTCGTTTTTTTGAAATCGAGCGTAAAAGTACACATTTCTCCCCGATAACCCGCAAGGATTTCACAAAAAAACACGAACAAGTTTTCAACACCCTTAATCCGCTTGTTTGCAGTGCTTTCCGGACACTTGTGAAAACGGCACTTTAACTATGAGGACAAAGGGGCAGACAGTCCGAAAACACGGTTGCAAAAGTATCCAAGGATAAATAGCGAAGTATCATTGGATAAACGCCAAAGTATCCAATAATACCTGGACGGATAACCAACGACAGCCAGGCCACCGGCACAAGTAAGTTTATAATTATATCTATCAACAATTCACAGCCGGATTTTCAGACCGGCCCGAAATAATAAGAGAGCCTGCCGACAATGAAACAAAAGATGGTATGTTTTGGGGCAAAAGATAGTATGTTTTGACCTAAAGGATAGTATGTTTCAAGGCAAAAGACAGTATGCTTTTCATTTTACAGAACCGTGTTAAAACTGAAAAACCGCTCCCACCTTCGCAGGCAAGAACGGATTAACAAGTCAATAATACATGAAAAAACGCTATTTAGAGAGAGTTCTTGCCCATAAAGATGAGCATTTACGGTACAAATATAGTTTTTTTTACGGAAAACACAAAAGACTTTCCGACAAAAGGCATTATCAACGGCTAAAAACCGCTAAAATCAGCCGAAAATCCTCTTCAACCGGCAAGCCGCAAAGAACCGACAAGGTACAAAGACGCCCCGATTAACCGGATTATCACTTCAGCAACCGTTTGCTAAAATAATGGACAGGATACCAAACGGAAAGGGAACCTACGACAAGAACGGTAGCAAACACCATAAGCACATCCATCACGTGCACGCTGACCGGATAGGCATCTACCAGAAAAGCCCCGTTCCCTTCCCCCAAACTAATGAAACCGAATTGTTGCTGACCAAAGCAGAGCAGAAGCCCCAACAAGATGCCCCCCACCGCTCCAAATACGGAAATCAGACGGCCTTCGAACAAAAAGATACGAACTATCAGACGATCGTCCGCCCCCAAATTACGCAAGGTATCCACGTCTTCACGTTTGTCCAGGATGAGCATAGAAAGAGAGCCTATGACATTGAAACAGGTTATCGCTAAAATAAAAGTCAAAAACAGATAGGAAATCAACTTTTCTATCTCCATAATGCGAAACACATCCGCCTGTTGTTCGTAACGGTCCTGCACCTTAAACTCCTCACCCAACATTGCGGCTATTTTCTTCTTCACCGCCGAAACATCCGAACCCGTCTTCAGTTTCAGTTCAATGGCGGTAACTTCAGTGTCATAGTGAAAGAGCCGACGCGCAAAGCCCAGTGAAGTAACAATGTAGTGGGCATCGTATTTTTCCTGGTTGACCACAAACACGGTACCGGGCGAGAACAAATACTCACGAGTGAACGCCGCAGCCGGATTTGCAAGATTGACCCGCACATCCCGCTTAGGCGCATACACTTGCAACGGGTCAACAAACTGGATACCGGTACCCAGTTGAGACATCAAGTCGATGCCCAGGATTCCATATTCCACCACATCATCTTTCAAGACGAAACGCCCGGCTCCATACAGAAGGCTGTCTATGGAAGTAAGTTGTTCAAAGTTGTCCTCCACACCTTTGATAACGGCCATCAGCTGACGGTCTTTATACTGTACCATGGCGTTTTCCTCCAAAGTTTCGGACCATACGTCTATTTCGGGTAGCGCATGTACGCGCTTCAAAGCTTCCGTGTCGGGGCGAAACACTTTCCCCTCACGAACCGTTATCTTTAGCTCAGGGTCGAAAGCCGTAAAGAAGCCTGCCACCATGTCCTGAAAACCGTTGAACACAGACAGAGTGCACACCATCGCCAACGTGGCCAACGCCACTCCGCACACTGAAATGCCCGAAATGATGTTGACGGCATTGTGTTTCTTCTTGGAGAAAAGATACCTGCGGGCTATGTAAAAAGCGAGGTTCAACGGGCCGTTTATTTATGAAGCAGTTCGTCAATGTGCTCCAGATAATCCAATGAGTCGTCTACAAAAAATTTCAATTCGGGAATGATGCGCAATTGATAGCGTACCCGTGTACCCAGTTCGTAACGAATGGACTTCATATTATCGTTGATGTTCTTTATCAGTTCCGCACTTTTCTCCGAAGGGAAAATGCTAAGGTAAGCACGTGCCACGCTCAAATCGGGGCTGATACGCACGGTGCTGACCGATATCAATACGCCATGCATGCTACGTGTCTGTTGCTGGAAAATTTCACTCAGCTCCTTTTGTAACAAACGGGCAATTTTATTCTGACGGGTTGTTTCCATATCACTACTTATTATAATTATTCGGCAAACTTACGCAAAATCTCTGGAATATCCGCCGAATTGCAGCAGATTAACGCAACAGGATTTGATAATTAGGGAGTTAGAAGAAAACGCAGAAGTTGGGCAGACAGTTGAAAACCGTCTTAAAGCAGATTAAAGCAAAAGAACGGTTTCCTAATCATTACCCGATGAAAGTGCAGATTTAACAGTTCCTGTTTCATTTTGCGGCGTTCTGCGCAGTTTTGCTTATCAATAGGTAACTCGTTGATTTATAGTTTTGCAACCAAAAAGAAACGAGTATGGCAAGAAGCACATTCAAGGTGCTGTTCTACGTGAACGGCAGTAAGGAAAAGAACGGAATTGTCCCCATCATGGGACGAGTTACAATCAATGGT
>CASENS010000104.1 GCA_949289345.1 uncultured Bacteroides sp. | reverse complement strand
TATCATTTTTGTATGAGAAAAAAATAAGAGGAACTATCATTTTTAATTTTATTTCTTTTATTTTTGCGGTGCGAATATAATAAACTAAAAAAACATATTTATCATGAAAACAGTATTTAATATCGTTTTGGTCTTATGCGCATGTGCGTTAGTTTACATTTGCTACGCCAGCATTATGGGTCCTATTAACTTCGAGAAAGAGGAGGATATCCGCGAGAAGGCAGTTATCGCACGTCTGGTCGATATCCGTAAAGCCCAAGCCGAGTATCGTAACCTGCACAATCAGCAGTACACGGCAAGTTTTGACTCGCTGATTGACTTCGTTAAAACGGCAAGGCTTCCGTTCGTGTTCAAGAAGGGTGAGTTGACCGATAAGCAGCTGGAAGACGGTTTAACTGAAAAGAAGGCTGTGCAGATTATCGCAAAAGCCAAGAAGACCGGCAATTACAACGAGGTTAAGAAATGGGGATTGGAGAATTTTGCGCGTGATACCCAATGGGTAGCCGTAATCGACACCATCTTCCCGAAAGGCTACAATGCAGACTCTATGAGATACGTGCCTTTCGGTAACGGCGCACAGTTCGAAATGGCCATCCGCAACGATACCGCCAAGTCCGGCGCTCCGTTCTGCCTGCTCGAAGTGAAGACTCCGTACACCGTTTATCTGAATGGTTTGGACCGTCAGGAAATTGCCAACAAGATTGACGTGCAGACCAAGCTGAACAAGTATCCCGGTCTGATGATCGGTAACTTGGAAACTGCCAACAACAACGCAGGTAACTGGGAGTAATAAACTCCGGAAAAAGAGTTGTATGACAGAAACAGTTGATTTTAGTAAATCAGAGCAATATACATTATCCATCCGTCTCAGTACGGATGGATTTTCTTTTTCTGTATTCAACCCGTTAGAAGAAGGTGAACCGTGGATTGACAATTGCATGGTGGACGAATCCTTATCTTTAACGGCCAACTTGAAACGTGCCTATCGGGATATCGAATGGCTGAACCATCCTTTCAACCGGGTCAACATCCTTTCCGCAAGCAAACGGTTCACATGCATGCCTCTGGATTTTTTTGAGGACGAACAGGCTGAGACCGTATTCTACCACAACTTCCCCTCACGCGAAAACGAACAGGTCCTGTACAACATCCTGCATGGCAGCAATGTAGTAGTCCTGTTTGGCACAGACAGGACAGCATACACGTTCCTGCAGGAAAAGCACCCGCAAGTCAAGTTCTATTCCCAAGCCGCCCCGCTCATTGAATATTTCGCAAGCAGGAGCCACTTGGGGAACAACCGGAAGATGTACGTCAATCTTGGGAAGGGAACAGCCGGCATATACTGCTATGAACGCAGCCGGTTGCTTCTGGCAAATACGTTCCCCTGTACGGAAACTGCCGACCGCATCTACTACCTGTTATACGTTTGGAAACAGTTGGAATTCGACCAAGAACGCGACGAATTGCACCTGAGCGGTCTGCTGAACGAAAAAGAACTGTTGCTTAGCGAATTGCGCAAATACATCCGGCAAGTGTTTGTGATGAACCCTGCCGAACATATCGATTTATACGCCATCAACCAATGCGAGTAATCAGCGGAATATATAAACGGAGACGGTTCGATGTCCCCCACACTTTCAAGGCACGTCCCACGACGGACTTTGCCAAAGAGAACCTGTTCAATGTATTAACGTCGAACTACTTCGACTTCGAGGAAGATCATGTGAGTGCGCTCGATCTTTTTGCCGGTACGGGAAGCATCAGCATCGAACTGGTCTCGCGCGGATGCGGGCAGGTCATCAGCATCGAGAAGGACCGCGACCACTACGCTTTCATCTGCAAGGTGATGCGGGAGGTGAATACGGACAAATGCCTTCCTGTTCGGGGCGATGTATTCAAGTATGTGCGAGACTGCCGTGAGCAATTCGACTTTATCTTTGCCGACCCGCCTTACGAACTGCCCAATCTGGAGACCATCCCCGATCTGGTCTTCTCCAACAGCCTGTTGAAAGAAAACGGACTTTTCGTCTTGGAGCACGGCAAGAAGAATTCCTTCGAGACGCATCCCCATTTCGTAGAGAAGCGGGTGTATGGCAGTGTGAATTTCTCGTTCTTTCAGTGATGTTGCTCCCACCATAGAACGTTCTTCCCTTGTAAAATGAATGTCCGCAAATTGCCAAGCGTAGGATGGGAAACAAAGAAGCAAGCTGCAACGACCATTTCAGCTTGCTTCTATGCCCATTTCAACTTACTTCTATAGCGGTTGAAGCATAGCTTCATTTACGATTTCTCGGTTCACCTGTCTCCATCGTTTCCTGCGGACATCACCACCGGTGGACTGACGGCCATCATTGCCAATGCCGTGATGCGCATCAAAGGGTAGACCGCAGGGCATACACCTCCCGAAGCACAGCCTTGACATCAATTACCGCTCCCATGGGTGTTCCCGTATCCACCCGCAGGGAAACGGTGACTTCTTGTTTTCCTTCCATAAATGTCTCGGCTTCTTTCCGCAGTTCTTTTAGAGAGATGTCTTTCAGTACTTTCTTCTGACCGGAAGAAGTCAAAAAGGTAACCTCTACCGGCATGGGAGCCAATGAATCGGTCTTTGCCTTGTAGAACTTCTGCGGCATGATGCAATTCACCAAGATAGGAAATTCCTTGTCCAGTATGGCTTCATCAGTTGTACCCAGTTCCCTGCCTACTTCGCGGCGTAACTCCGCATAAACTTCTTTTACAGTCTGCAAATACAGACGCATGGCTTCGGTCGTACTGCCCCGGTCGTAGCGCAGTTGCAGACGTTTCCGGAAAGGTTCACCCGCTTGCTGTGCCTTTTGGTAGTCCTGACGCAACCGGTCACTCAATGCGTGTTCCACAAAGTCCGCCCGCAGGGGCAAATCATCTGCTTTAGGCCCCATCTCCTCATCCAGCATCACTTGATTCTGGTAGTTGACGAACAACTCATAAGTCGTCCGGTCATTGTAAGGCAGGGCGTCGCCCCCACCTTCCTGATATTTCCGGGCGAAATACTGCTCCAGCAACTCCCGCTCGTCCGGAGACGTTGCGGCTTTTACCGGTTCACTGACTTGCGGCTTCATCAGACTGTCCGCCGTCCTTTTCACTTCGGGGCGAGCAAACGCATAAAGCGTCCCTGCTGCCACCGGCACGAAGAGCAATAGCTTCAGTCGTGCCCACTTGCTTGTTCTTTTCTTTAACATCATATTGATACGTTTTTTAAGCTTGCTGTGACCAAAGCCGCTGGCCATAGAGTAGAGCCTTGTACCAACGGATTTCTTCACGAGCAAAAGTTGATATTGAGTAGCATCGATGCCATGTAAAAGTACGCCACGGTCTGCCTCGAACTCATGCACCTCGCGCAAATCGCGCATCAGTAGCCAGACGGCGGGATTGAACCAATGGAGCACGACCAAGGCCTCCATCCAAACCAAATCCCCTGTATGAAGATAGCGCAAGTGCATCAGCTCGTGCAGCAACACCGCTTCCCGATGGTGGTCATAGTCGTCTTGCGACAGGACAATGGTACGCCCCCAGCTGAACGAAACCTCTTTCTGCCATCCGATGACCAGACGATAACGGCCATACTTCCTCACCGGGCAATGACGCAACAAACTCCGCATGCGCCACAGGGAAAGCAAAAAGAACAGCAACGCAATCCCTGCCCCGACACCATAGAGCGTGAACACCCATCGGATAGGGTCGGCAGGTCTATCTTCCTTCACAGACGGAAGCATTGGTACGGAAGCAGACGGGTTTGGCCGGCTTTCTGTCTGGAATGTTTCCGCCTGCCTTTCCTCCGTCAACCAGGTTTCAACCCAAACCATCGGACGTTGCCAAGGCGTATCTTGAGAGACGGTTCCCTGCACACCGGGCAACACCATGCAGACCCATGTCCCACCCAACAGCAACAAACGGTTGGTGCGAAACAAGGTGTCGCTCCGGAAACACAGTCTGAACAGCAGGTAAAACACTGTCAGGCAAAGCGTGGCTTTAAACAGGTAAAACAGGAAAGCGCCCATCACCGTTTTATTTTTGTCGTTTGCTTTCGATGCGGGCGATCAATGCCTTTAGCTCGTCGAGCGGCATCCCTTCTTCTTCCACAAATGCTGACACGACATTCAGAAAAGAATTGTCGTAATACTGGGCAATGACCTCGTTCAGCGCCGAGCGTTTATACTCACCCGCCGACACAAGGGGATAATACTGATACGTGTTTCCATACGCCCGGTATCCCACAAAGCCTTTCTCTTCCAAGCCGCGTACCAAGGTCGAAACGGTATTGTAGTGAGGTTTTGGCTCCGCATAGAAAGCCAACAACTCGCGGACAAACATCGGGCCATGTTCCCAAAACATCCGCATGATTTCTTCTTCTTTAGCAGTCAGTCGTTTCATAAAATCCTATCTTTAGATGTAGTCGATATAGAAGTCGAACGGCACAAAGATATAGATTATTTTCAAACAAACAACTATTTCTATTAGTTGTTTAACTAAATTAAGCAGGAGAAGAAGGAATTCAATGGAGCATAAGGTTCGGTCAGACTAAAAATACTTCTCCCATAAATAGTGGAGCGGGCTCAGCAGTCGTGCGGTCACGCTCCGTTCGTCAGTCAGCACTTGGGCGTCGCCTGTCAGTTCACCGCGGAAGTGTAGGGGCTTCCCGTAGGAAGTATGCAAGTCTTGAGGCAGGCGGACGGTGACGGTGTACATGCTCTCTTCGTCCGCCAACAGCGAAACCGATTGCACCGTCCCCGTCAGAAAGCCGAACTCCATGTAAGGATAGCCCGTCACGCTGATGTTTACCCGTTGCCCCGGCTTCACCTTTCCCGAGCCTCCCGCCGGCAGCTTTATCTTTCCGATGATAGCTCCCATGTCTTTGGCCACTACGGAAAACACCTTGTCCCCGTTATTCACATTCTGGTTCTTCTGCCACACATTGTTGTAGGACAGGATTCCATCGGCGGGACTGATGAACAGGTAAGCCAACTCCCAGTCGCTGATGCTTGTTTTCAGTTCGTTGCAGGCGGTTTGCAAGGCGGTACGCAACGTATTGGCTTCCCGCTCCTGCTCCATACGGGTTTGCAGGATGGCCTGTTTCAGCTGGGCCTGCTGGATGCGGGCGTTGGAAAGCGAAGTCATCAGTTGCTCCGTGCTTTGTCGCTTGGCAAGCAGAGCCTGTTGTGCTTCCTCATATTCCGCTTTGGCCGTCAGCCCTTCCTCGTACAATCCTTTTTCCCGTTGGTGCACGGTCTCCGCTATCTCAGTCTGCTTATTGTCCAGTGCCACTTGCCGTTCCAGGTGGGCGATGTAATGCCCGTATTCCTCCAGTTCCTCTTCAGTCGCCTTTATTTGGCGGGCGTACAGGTTCAGCTCCAGGAAGTTGCGGTAGTCTGTCAGGCTGCGCAGAAAAGCGGCATATGCCGTTTGGACACTTCCCAAAACCGCTTTGTCAGGGAAACGTACTGTGCGCACACAGCTGTCAGCCAGACTGAACGTTTGCAGTTGTTCTTTCAGTTTCCGTACATCACCTGTATGCGCAGGGTTCTCCAGCACGGCAATCAAGTCTCCCGCATACACCGAGTCACGGTCAGCGTGATACACCTCTTTTATCTTGCCGCCGCTTCGTGCCACCATCCATACAGGAGGGCGTTCGGTGGTTACGGTCACGGTAGCGTCCACCACATCCGGATATTGGAAGAAGCATCCTCCTACGAACACCACAGCCAGCACACTGAAGAACACCGTAATGCCCCAGCGTACCAGCGCATGAGGCGGGCGGGTCAATATCTCCTGCACCTCCTCGCTACGCAGTTCAATGTCACTTTCTTTCTCTTGTTTCATTGCATATAAGTAACTAATCAGATTTACTTTATATTAAATGGTAATTTAGATGGCACACAGATGACACGGATTGAACAAGATGACCACAGATTTGTTCAATAAAGTATTGACGTAACTGAACTCTCCTCCTTCGGGGAAGGAGGAGTACCCGTAGGGGGAGGTGGTAGGTAAGACATGCCGCGAAGCGACTCCTATTGGAAAAGCCACGCGACTTTGACCCTTTTGGCCAAACAGGATTTGCCCACCTTTGGCTACAATATGATTGCCCCTTTAAAGTCCTGGTGTTGGGGGTCAATTTTATTTTACCCTTTTAAAATTTCCCGTTTTTCTTAGACC
>CASENS010000103.1 GCA_949289345.1 uncultured Bacteroides sp. | reverse complement strand
ATTTGCATACTCATCATCTTCATCACCAGCAAAAAATCTCCATCCGCTGTCATACTCGCCAAAAGGACTTTCACCATCTGGGATTTCTCGATACATATATCCTACGGGAAGACCATCGACTGTTATTCTATCGCTTGCAAAGCATCCTCCTGCTTCATTCCAATCTGTAAGGAGATCTTTTATGTTATTTGCTGGTATAAAAAATTTCTTTTCCTTTTTCATTTTATTTTTCTTTTTTGCTGGTAATGTTATACTATCAGCCGATTTGGCTGTTATTTTCTTTAAGTATCAATCCTCGTCTTCCTCCGTCAGCAAGTCGTCCAACGGGCTTTTGATATTGCTCTTATAGGTGTCGGCGATGTGGACATACCTCTCCGTCGTCTTGATGTTGTTATGCCCCATCAGTTCCTTCACTATCTTGATGTCCGTGCCTTGCTCCAGCAGGTGCGTGGCAAAGGAGTGGCGCAGCAGGTGCGGGTAAATCCGCTTGGTGATGCCCGCCTCCCGTGCGGCGGCCTTCAGCCGTTTCGACACGATGCTTTCCGTAAAGGCTTCGCCCGGCCTGCGCTCGAAGAGCCACACTTTCGGCTTATACAGCCGATTGTATTCCGCCAGCCTCTTCATCAGCGGCCTCGACAGCAGCGTGTAGCGGTCTTTCCTGCCCTTGCCCTGCCGCACCCGTATCAGGTTGCGGGACTCGTTGATGTCGCCGGGCTTCAGTTCCAGCAGTTCGCTGATGCGCAGGCCGGCGGAGTAGAGGATGGAGAAGATACAGAAGAAGCGCAGGTCTTTCGCCGCCACGTCGAGTATCCGCTTGATTTCATCCTTGCCCAGCACGTCGGGCAGGGTCTTCTCGCGCTTGGCACGGTTCACCCTGTAGCACCGCCGTTCCTGCCCGAGCACTTTCTCGTAGTAGAACTTGATGGCATTGATGCGCTGGTTCTGCTGGCACGAGGATATGTTCCGCTCGTGGATGAGATGCAGCAGGTAGCCGTTTATCTCGTCGGGCGTGACGGCCTTTACATCCCGCCCCTCGAAATGCTGTTGGAAATCCCGGAAGTAAGCGGTATATACCCTCACCGTGTGGTCGCTGTAGCGCACCTGCCGGAGCTTCTCCAGATAGCCTTCGGGAAGCGGCGGACGGCTGTCCTCCTTTTCTTTCCGGCCCGTGTATCCTTTTATGGCGGAGTAGTCGATGAACGCCATCTTCACATAGCGGTCGAAGAACTCCGCAAGCACGAAGCTCTCTTCGGGCAGATAAGCCTTGCCGCCGACAAGCTGTGCGCCTTCCTCCTTCGACAAGGGCAGGCGCAGGCCGTCGTGGTCGAAGGCTACCTCAATGAACTTCCTGCCGTACCTGACGGTAGGCGAAAGCCTGATTCGGGGTTTTGCTCGGTATGTTTCCATGTCCTAATAAATTCGCACGTCATACACTTTGCCGTCAAGCAGTTCTACATGGCGGTCATCGGAAAAGCGCCATGTTTCCAGTGTCCTGCCTTCTATTTTCCTTTGCGATTTGTGGTATGGCTCGCCCCATGCGGTGATGACCATTTCTCCCGTCATGCCGGTATCGACCTTGCGGAAAGCGATTAGCTTCCCGTATTTCTTGCCGTAGCGTTCCGTCAGCAAGGCGATGCGGTCTGCACTCACAAATTCGTACACTTCATCACCGCCTATAGGGAATGCTTCCACACGAACACCGTCCGCACCCTCCATCAGCAAAAACGCTCCGTCACTATTCATCTTCAGGCCGACATCCACACAGCGGTATTCCGCACCTTCGGTTGGAGTGATAATCTGGCCGTCCTCGGTCTCAACGCGCTTGCCCAGTGAGAAGAATACCTGCCCTATATAGCGTTTCAGCTTTTCGTAGTAACCTAAGCAGGTCATGCTTAGAGAATACTTGAAAGGGTTGTAATACATCTCGCTGCCGCTCTCTTTCTCACGCAACAGCAGGCAACAGCCGTATGAGAAGTAATCCGTCTTCGTCCAGACTTTCAGTACATCATAGTACTTGCCTACGACTTCCTTGGCAGGGGTGACGCTGATGTTCACCGCCTTGTACACTGTACGTTCGTCGCTGGTGAGGAAGTTGGCAGTGAAGAAGGCATCCCAGTAGCCGTCCTGGTCGTTTCTTGCCCCATGCATGTACAAGGTCTGTCCCGGCAGGGAGGCGAAACTTCGCTTGTCCACGTTCGTCAGGCTGTCGTAGGGCTGCGCATTCTGTACGGTGTATTCCTTCACTTCGTCGTTTTGGGGCACGATGTTGAGCTGTGCCTTTGCGTGAAGCCCGACGCTCAGGAGTAATATTATTATAGAAATCTTCTTCATATCGGATTGAATTTATTTAATGTTATTGATAGTTATAACGGCTATTTCCTGATTGGAATACAAGTATATCGTCAGTTCTACCACAAAATAGAATACCCGCCACAGCCGGATGGCTGTAGCGGGGGCCGTTCCTCAAATCCCGGCGAAATTCTTCAGTTGATCAGAACTATTCATATCCTATCACGTCCGTTCATTTCTTTAATGACTCGACAAACTCTTTAAGTTGTGGTTGCCCGTCAAAAAAGTCCAAATCGAACTTGATTGAGGAACCGTTTGCCAACGATACTGTCAAAATACCCTTGCCATAATTATAATCGATATTGGATATTTCGGACAGCAAAAAAGAGCGCGTCTCAACCTTGCCTTTTGAGATTTCCGGATAAGAGACCTTGTTTCCGTCCACTGTAATCACGCTGCTCTTTGCTGACAATTTGCCGGCTTGCCGTATCTTTCGCCATGCCTTAAACATGATATACAGACCGACAAGGGCAAGGATGATAGCTGTCGGTAAAGGACTAAGTATGCGAGTCGCTCCGATTTTTATGCCGAAAGGAAAAACTATCGGAACTACTATCAATACCACTCCTGTGATGATTTCAGTCAGGTTGCCTTTGACTGATGCCTTGGATGAATAATTGAATGTTTTCATCTCACGAATTGTTTGTAGCTTATTGAATCTGGAAATTACCTGAAGAAAAAGTACCAAATAAGCACTCCGATAGTGATGATGATGGACAGGACTGTCATGGCAGACTTGTATTTCTCAGCAGCCGGAGAATCCTGTGGCGCTTCAAAATCCAGTATGGTAGGTGCTTGCCCTATCACCTTGTTTGAAATGACCTCAATCTTGAATTGATTAGGTTGCTTTTCCAGTCCGACAAAAGCATGGTGGCAGTCCAGTTGATATGCCTTTCTTGGCGACATGACCACTTTGGTAAACAGGATGATGCCGTCGAAGTGGTCGCTTATTTCCATCACGGCATCTTTGTCTTCCTCTTTTTCCACTATGTGCCGTCCGGTATCGGGGTCGACGATGTAATAGTCATATCCGAAGGATTGTACTGAATCGTATCGGATATGACCGATTTCCAGCATATCAACTTCCTCCTTGATGCCCTGCAAGGTAGCCTCATCAATCTCTGTGCCTTTTAACGGACAAGCATACAGGCAATAGCGGTTGTCTTCATACATCACGGTTCGGATAGGATAAAGATTTACAACTTTACGACCTTCCAATTTAAGGTAGGTCTTTGACAGTTTGCCGATGGCTTTCTCGTCATATCCGGTCGGGATAGTTCCTCCTTCGAGGACGGCTGATAAATTTTTAAGTTCACTCATGTTACAGTTCTTTTTACTTGTTAATAATATTATTGTTGTTTATTTCACTTTCTATACGGAGGCAGAAATTCACTTCACGGTAAAGCTGCTCCAGCAGGTGTTCGTCATCCAGCGACTTCCGTCCGGGACGCAGAAACCCGTCCGGCGTTTCCGAGGCGTAATAGAGCATATTGCCGTTGAAAGAGAGCATCAGGTCGCGGTCAAACGACTTCCGCAGTGCCGTCATCCTCCTCATCATCGCCGGGGTAAGTATCATGCGGGCTTCTACCTCGTCGTCTGCATAGACCACGAAGAGCTTTTCAAACTCCGGGTCTTCCAGATGCACGAACTTCGCGCCGTATTTGTCCTTGAAGCCCTGTACCGTCTGTGCAAGATATCCGACTTTGCCCTCCAGATGGTCGGGCAGCAGCATCACATATCCTCGGAAGGTGCGATGAAGCGCACAGCACCCGAACATGCCCCGGAAACTGTGCATGGTGCTCTCAATCCGGCTACCGAAGATGGGGCGGATGAAATACTGGTATGGCACCTCAAGGAAGTTGAAGAAAGAGAAGTCCTTCTTATTGGAGGACGTGACACCCACATCGGCCACGGTAATGCAACGGTCGCCGGACGGGACTTCCACATAGCCGTAGCAGGTCGAGCTGATTGGGATATCTGACCCCGGCGTGGCGAACAGCCGACTGTTTTCCAAAGCTTTCGGATTCATTTTCGCGGTCGGCGCATACCGGGCCGAAGGGAACAGGGCGGCAAGGATGCCGGCCATCAGTCCGTTTTCCTGGCGGTTCAAAGCGTTGAAGCTTTTCATGAAGGCGTAATGGAAGATGCAGAACGCAATGAAGCCGGCCATGATATACTTCCAGTTGTTCATCGAGGTTTCGTAGTCTGTCGTCTCGTAGTTGACCAGCAAGCTCCCGAAAAGACAGAAGGCAAACCAGCACAGGGTGGCGGTATAGACAATGGCTGTCAGACACCGCACCACCCGCCGTAACCGGCGGACACGAGACAGCCCTCTCCGCAAATGTCGCGACAGGGTCTTGAAGTCTATAAGGGTCTGTTCCATACTTTTTGCTATTTGAATATTTCCTTTACGTTTACCGCCGCCATTTCGGTTTCAGAGAACTCTATCAGTTCCTGCTGCTCATGCTTGTTCCACGAGGCTATGATGGACGACGGGAACATCTCGATGGCGTTGTTGTAGTCTGTCACGGCCGCATTGTAGGTGCGCCGGATGGCCTGAATCTCGTTCTCCATTTCCGCAATCTGGTACTGGAGGTGGTGGAACTGTTCGTTGGCTTTCAGCTCCGGGTAGTCCTCCACCGCCACATTCAGCTTGCCCAGCAGGGACGAAATCTCCGTACCTCCCTTGATTTGTTCCGATTCGGACGCGTTGGAAACCTTGGAACGCAATTCGGCAATGCGGGTAAGTATCTCGTTCTCATGCCCCATATATGCCTTGACGGAAGCAACAAGATTGGGAATCAAGTCGTTCCTTTGTTTCAAGGCCACGCAAATGCCGCTCTTGCATTGCTTGACACGGTTCTTCTTCGCGATAAGGTTGTTAGAGGTCACAATACCCCATATCACCGCCAGCAAGACGATAAGTCCGAAAACGGAAGCTATGATAATGGCTGTCATGGCATTCATCCGTTAGAGGGGTTGAACTCGAACTGCGCCCACGGAGATTCTGCCTTTTCCAGCAGGGTGGACACAATCTCATAGGCTCCTTCGCACTGGTCGGTGTCTCCCTGCCATGCGCCACGGCCAAGCACGAAACTCAGTCCGTATGCGTCCCACGACGCGAAATGCTCCTCGGCCGACTCTGCGACCGCCTGCATGGTCTGCCACATCTCCTGTTCATTGATATATCCACATAGGTAAGTCCATCGGGCCATGTTTGTCGCGCGGACAAGGTCCCATGCCAGCACCGTGACGGGCAGGTCTCCGGCGGAACAATAGTCATCGTCAAGCATTTTTCCGACGGCGGTGCAGACTTCGCTCGTTTTCGTTTCCTCGTCCTGCAATTCTTCTTCGGATAAATTCTTCATGCCTTTAGAGGCAATTTCGGCCAGGACTTTGTCCACCTCCGCATGATGACCTTCATTTAACAACCAGTTGATGGTTTCCAATGCAGATGCCCTATCCGAAACATCCCACGAGTCTTCAAGCATCTCTTTCAAAGTGGACATCTCGTGCGAGGTCTCTATAGAGTCCACATAATCGTTACTGAGTACAAGTATTGGGGCACCGAAAGCCAGCAGCCGTTGCTGCGGGACTGTCAGTTTCCCGTCATTCTTCCTCTCTATTTCCCACTCGAAATCGAACATTTCATCCAAGTTGCCGAACATGTTCTTCACGTCATCGCTTATCATATCCGGGTCGCATTGTGCCATTGCGTGGCCGACAAAATCCAGCCCCTGCGAATATATCTCCCTCACTTCTTCCGGGGTCATTGCGGAGGTGTCTTCTATTTCCGGTTGTTGTACTTTCCCTTCCATGCCGGGAATGTTGGCCACTGCGTCAGCCATCAGTTTTTCCTGCATCTTGGCAAGGTCAAAAGCCTGAAATCCGGGAATGTTGCCATACAGTGCCTGAGCCTGTTCCATCGCAGCCTTGATAGCGTCCTGACTGGCTTTTGCCATTTCTTCAGGACTCATCGGGTTATTTGCTTCTTTTGCCATAATCTTTCTTTTGTATCAAATGGTTAATATATTATTGTCATTATCCTTCCGCTCCATTTTCAAAGAGCATTTCTACTATCTCATTATAACCCCGTTCACCGGCGTAATACAAGGCCGTGTGTTGGAGGTTGTCCGCCATATTGACATCGGCATTATGTTTCGTCAGCAGGGCGACAAACTCGTTGTGCCCCTGCTTTGACGCAACAATCAGCGGCGTCTCGCCATTGCTGTTCCGCACGTCCGGGTTGGCTTTCGCTTTCAGCAACGCTTCTCCGAGATGCCTGTTTCCCGATAATGCTGCATAATGCAATGGGGCGTTCCCGTTCAGCAATGCCTTGTCGGGGTCGGCTCCGGCATTAAGCAACAGGGTGGCGACTATGAGGTTTCCGTTCATACATGCCATGACCAGAGGGGTTTCCCCGTTATCGTTGGTGGCATCCAGCATCGCTTTTGATGAAGCCAGCAAGGTGCGCACAATTTCGCTTTGGCCGTTATATACAGCCTGATGGAGCGGGGTATTGCCGGAAACGTCACTGGTGTTCTCCGCTGAAAGGCGGGACACCACCTCCCGCAACCCATTTGCTGTGGCATAGTCTATAGCCTTGTGTCCGTTGCCGTCGGCAATCTCCGTATCGGCTCCCCGGTCAATAAGGAAGAGGGCGGCGTCCGTGCGCTTGTTGTCCAGCAGGCAAAGCAGCGGTGTCCTACCGGCGGTGTCCGTGGCGTTCAGGTCAGCACCCTTTGCGACAAGTTTTTCGATGATTTCCTTGTTGCCGCTTCTTGCCGCTGCATGGAGCGGCGTTTCCGAGCGGTTGTTCGTCACCGACACGTCGGCCCCGTTGTCCAACAGGAGGACGGCCAAATCCCGGTAGCCCTTCAAGCAGGCGTAGTATAGCGGCGTGTTGCCTTCTGCGTCCCGCTTATTTACGTCTATGCCTCCCTTTTTCAGGAATATCAGGGCGATGCTTTTCTGCCCGTTACGGCAAGCATTGAGAAATGTCAAGTTGTTGTCCATATCATCAGGTATATTTTATAAGGAATTTCACCATTGTCTCATTGCCTTTTTCGGTGGCAATGTCCAATGCGGTAAGCCCCTCGTTGTTCACTATAGTCACATCCGGAACGCCGAAATCGGCCAGCAGGTCAGCTGCTTTCTTGGTACCAGACTCTCCGCAGCCCCCGGCAATGTAGTGCAGCAGCGTGTTGCCCCAGATGTCTTTTCTGCAGGTGTCCGCTCCTGCTTCTAAAATCATTTCGAGGAACTCCGCCTCTTCATCGCCGCCGATACGCCCCTCATAGGGCTTATATTGGCTCCTGCCGTCCCAAAAACGACCGCCATACAGCAGCATCAGCGGGGTCTGTCCGCAGCGGTTGGCTGCATTCACGTCGGCTTTATTTTTCAGCAGGAAGGGGATGGCTGCATTCCCGAAATTGCCAGTTGAATGGCGGCAGGCGACGGCCAAAGCCGTGTTTCCTTCTTTGTCTGCCGGAATTTCAATGTTCCATCCGTGGCGGAGCATCTTTTCCAGCAGCAGAATATGACGTTCCGTCTTCGAGGAACGGAGATTGATTCGGACACCGATTTCAAAGGCGGTGCTTTCCTCCCCAAAGCGGTAGTTGGGATCGGCACCCGCATCCAGCAGCATGTCCGCCATTTCCGGGTGTTCCCTGAAATGGGTCAAGGCACATGCCAACGGAGAACTGCCGTAGAAGTCGTACATTTCCTTGTGCTCGCAGGCCGTCTGTAACTCCACACCGGAACGCAATAAAGCGTCCAACGCCGTCAGATTGTTGTGCCACATGGCCTGGAACACGTCCATGTTACCGTGTAGGGCGGCAAGCTCGTCATGGTCGGGGTCGCTGCCGGTGAGCAATGCAGCTGCTTTCATGGACTTACTATTGATAGCGCAGTCCCACGGGGTGCTCCCCGAATTTGATTTCCCATCCGAGTCTATTTGGCCATTGGCCAGCAGCAGGCGAATAAAATCCAGCGATTCTTTCTCTTTGCTTTCATAATATGCCACCTTCTCCTCGCACTCGGCCAGTTTCTGTTTCCGCACTTCTTCGCTTATGGTGGTGAGCGAACGGATTTCTTGTAGGTTCTGCAAGGTTCGCCGCAAGTCCATTTCCACGTTGGCCGCTTCACAAGCCGTATGCAGCGCATTTTCACCGTTACCGTTGGTCTGATCTATCCGGCAGCCAGACCGGACAATGGCTGAAGCCATCCGGAAATGCCTGCGCCGGACTGCTTCTATCAGGGCGGTCGTGTTAAGGGCGGAACGTGATATCCTCGCCCCATGATCAAGCAACAGGATTGCTATAGAGGTTCTACGGTCTTCTTCGGACAGACTTTCACACAGAACATTGGCCAACGTGAATAGAGGCGTATTCCCTTTGCTATCTTTCGCGTTCACATCGGCCCCGCGTGATATGCAGATGCGGGCCGCTTCCTCGTTGGCGATGTAGCAGGCCAAGTGGAGCGGCGTACGGTTCTCGATGATGTTGTCCCGGTCATCCACCGGAACTTCCCTGAAAGCCTGAAGTATCTCAGCCTCCGGCTTCCGGCTCTGGTACATTGAATAAATATCGTTACATGTTACCATGATATGTTTCTTTTATGAGTTCGTTGATGGATTGGTATTTCCCGCCCAACCGGGAGACCGCATCCCTCATTTCGCTGTACAGGTGCAGCCGGTACGAATTGTACGCTTTCAGCTTCAGTATCTGTATAGCGGCTATGGAAGGCAGTGTGCCATACGGCATCGGGCACAGGTCGGGACTGCTCTCATACTCCCATTGGGAGAATGCCTCCGGTAAATCGTTCATGCGGATGTCCGTTAGGGACGGGAGCTGCCTTTCCGCTTCCATGAGCAGGTTGCGGCACTCGCTGAACCACGATATCTGGTAGCAGCACAAAGCCTTGTTGTACGACGTGTGTAGATCGGATTTGTTCGTCATGCCAAGACAACGGTAGGCAAAGGCATATTCCCCGCTCTGCATATACCGGATGGCAGCATTGAAAAGTTGTTCAAGGTCTGGCAGAGGCATCTCCGACCTATTTATGGGCATAGTTTTCATGGCACGATTTCATTTTAGGTTTAAACAATGTGGTGGCCTTTTTATATAGGCTGTATATAAGAATCTGGCGACATTCAGGCACGGAAAACCCGTTGGATGAATATCGCCAGACAAAACTTCCATTCCGCTTCGTTCCTGAAAACACGGTGGAATACTGTATTTCTGATGAATGATTATCGAAGGCCGAGAATAGCCGGACGGAATTATCTTCCGTAATCCTTTGATAATTAAATATTTTGTAATATCTTGACGCGCGAGCCCTTGTGTGTGTGTGTGTGTTTATACGGATTTTCCGATTTTCCAAACATTTATTTAGAAATATAGCCGTATCCCTGTTTATTTTAATACTTGCTTGCGCATTGATGGACAATAAATTATGGCTCATAAAAAAGACCCTGCCACTCCGTTCCGGAATGGCAGCACAGGCTACGTTCTTTGTAAGAATTGGTTGCCTGTCTTCCTGTTTTGTGCCGTCATAATCCATTATGATATACTTATCCAAATACAAAGGTATAGAAAATTTTCGGCTTGCAACGGTAATTATGGATAAAAATCTTCGCATATATGTTTTGGAACATAAATTTAGTTTTCATTCCGACTTTATACAGGTATCGGATTGACTTTCATCGTCTCCAGATTGAGGTACAATCCGTGATGCTCAATCAACCCGTGGCGGAACATCCTCCACAGGATGTTGCAGCCCAACTGCGCTAATGTGGAATTGATGAACAGGTCCTGCTTTTCCAGGGCCTCCGCCAGCGAGCAGCTCGGACCGGAATCTTTCTCCTTCACGCTCGCGTATTTCACCAGCCGGGTGATGACTTTCAGCGAGCTTACAGTTTCGTAGAGCCGGGAAACCGGTTGCTTGATTTTCTTCGGTACCGTTCCCAGCACGACCTGGCCGGAGGTCTGCGTGTTTCCGAAGTCCATCCAATAGAGGGGCGTCTCGTAATTTCTGTATTCCGAAACCGGCACGGCTTTCAGCGTGTTCCACAGGTCGAGCCGTGACTTGACGTTGTCCGTGCAGGTGATAGTGATATTGGCCAGGTTGTCCCGCCTGGCATCCTTCAGGATGGCCGGATAAATGTCCGGCACCGCCTTCCAGCCGTTCCCGAAGAAATTGTTCATGCGCGTGACGAGGCACTGCGCCTTGTTCAGGCCTATGTCTGAAGGGCTGAAGAGCTGGCGTCCGATGTTGGCTTCCGTCACGGTGTCCGGGTCATAGACTGTCACGAACAGCCCGGGATGCCCGAGCCCCCTGAGCGCCGTGTCGAACCGTGCCAGGCAGGTCAGCACCTGCGAGCCTGTCCCGCCCGCGCCGATGACATTCACCGTCACCGGATGTTGCGGGTTTATCAGGTAATTGTCGATATAGTGTACTCTTTTCATT
>CASENS010000102.1 GCA_949289345.1 uncultured Bacteroides sp. | reverse complement strand
CTCAGCTTAAACAATGAAAGTTATGGCAAAAAGAATATGGATTATCATAGCCTGTTGCTTATGTCGGCAGTTCTTGTATGGCGTAGATAGCAAGCATAGAATACCTTAAAGCAAAAGTGAAATGAAAGGATTGAACATATTGGTTTTGTCGTGCCTTTTATGCTTGTCTCTATCTGTGAGGGCACAAACAGACACCCTTCATCTTTGGCAGAGGGACGGGAAGTTCATCGACCGGTTGGCCGATTCGCAAGCCTTCCGTATGACCTATATCGGTGTGCCGCTGGTGGCAGGAGGGCTTATCATCAAGAGCGAGGATGACCATTTCCGCCATCTCCGCAACGATTATCTTCCTCATTTCAACCGCCATGCCGATGATTACCTGCAATACCTTCCGGCTGCTGTCATGCTGGGGATGAAGCTGGGCGGCGTGGAAGGACGAAGTTCGTGGGGGCGTATGCTGGCATCGGATGCTTTCTCAGCCCTGCTGATGGGCAGCGTGGTCTATTCCCTGAAACAGACCACCCATGTGATGCGTCCCGATGGCTCCAACGACCATTCCTTTCCTTCGGACATACCGCCACAGCCTTTATGACTGCCACCATGCTGACCAAGGAATACGGACACAAAAGCCCGTGGATAGGTATTGGTGCCTATTCCGTAGCCACTGCCACGGGACTGATGCGTATGGCGAACAACAAACATTGGCTGAGTGATGTGCTGACGGGGGCAGGCATCGGCATACTCTCTACGGAACTGGGCTATTATCTTGCAGACTTTATCTTCAAGGAGAAAGGCATCCGCTGCTTCTCGGAAGACGAATCATTTGACAGTTGGAACAAGCCGTCTTTTCTCAGCCTCTATGTTGGAATGAATGTGCCGCTGAGTGGTTATGACATTGACGAAGGACACGAGTTCAGTACCTCATCGGGCAGCACGGCAGGCATAGAAGGCGCGTGGTTCTTCAATCCCTGCGTGGGAGTGGGCGGGCGCTTCACAGTTTCTAATACGGCTATCATCGTGAACGGCAATAATGCGGAGACCAGCACTTTTGATGCCTTGTCGGTCTGTGCAGGCAGCTATTTTTCCTATCCCTTGTCTTCCTGTTTCCTGATTGGCAGCAAACTCTTGAGTGGCTACATCTGCTATCCGCAGTTACAGCTATCGGATGAAACCATTTCTCGGCGAGATGGAATTTGTTTCGGCAGCGGTGTGTCATTGACTTTCCGTGCCACGGAATATTACGGAATGAAACTTTTTCTGGATTATAACCTGATGCCGTCGCATAGTCGGAGAACTAAGGAGTGGATGAATATGTTGACCTGCGGAGCTTCATTTGCAGTCTTCTTTTAGTGGCGTTTAGGGTTAAAGTCTGGATTGACGTCATCGGATTTGTTTAATCCGGCAGGAGTTCCAGCGAGATGTTGGTTTTCCACTCTCCGTCAGAGGTATTTCAACGGTATTCGCACACTCCTCCACCGCATTGCTTTCCAATGTAACGACCTGACGATTGGAAATGAGGAGATTCGTTCGTCCTTTCCGGATATCTCGATCTTCCGCTTGCGTACTTGCGAATTAGGCCATATGCTCACCTGTGCTGCTCCTATCCGGTTGCGGAGAGCCCAGACAACGCTCTCTGGCGAACATGTCGATTACATGGGTTGTTCCATCATAGTGAGTTATTGTTTGCCCCCCTCTCTATAGGTTTTATATCTTGCATCCCAAGGTGGGTGTTACGTCGTTACATCGCCTTAAACGGGAGGATTATTTCTGTTCGAAGCGGGTGGGAATGGTGAATGGTAAGCGGACGTTCACCTTTAAATTACATAAATTTCAAAAGGCGAAATGACGGATAAAAGGCCATATTATGGGTTAAACGGTCATTTTGATGGATTATGTGGATTTTGGATATGCTCTCCGTCGGATACCGGAATGAAATATTGAGAAATTATTTTTATAATTTGAAAATATAATTTTATATTTGCATTAACATTGTCGGGCTTTATTGCTAATGTGGGCAATGCTTGAATGAAGGCGGAAGAAGTCGTGTATGTACACGATAGTCCTTGGGGTTCTTCCATATGCTGTAATCTCTGCCGAGGGACAGGCGGATATAAAAGGAATAAGACATGTCAAGTGGAAAGGTGGGAAAATGGTATGGGATGCTCGCAGGGCTGTTATTGGCTTGTGCGGGAGTAATGAACGTATTGCCTGTAAGGGCGCAAAACAGTATCCGGGTGACAGCGTTCAATCGGTTGGAAACTGACATTACAGCACGTGTCACGGCTTCTGTGCGCGACCAGAACGGTGAAGTCTGTGCTTTGATACGCATTGTGACGACCGACAAGAACCTGATGTTCGAGCCGGATGCGCTGGGCATTGTAAAACGTGAGAACAAAACAGGTGAAGTGTGGTTGTATGTACCTAGAGGGGCACGGCGCATCTCCATCATGCACAACACTTATGGTGTGCTTCGCAATTATTTCTATCCCGATATTATAGAGGAAGCTACGGTGTATGAAATGGCACTTAGCGTAGGAGCGGAGGCTTTGGGAGCGGAGACTGACACCGGCATGCAATTGCTTGCCATACGTCCCGAACCTGCTACCGCGGATGTTTATATTGATGAGGAAAAAATGCCTACTGAGAATGGCCTCTTTACGGCAACGATGAAGAAAGGTACACACACTTATCGGGTGGAAGCACCGATGTATGCCACGGAAGCCGGTGCCATCGAACTGGGTGACGAACAGAAGGCGATGAGTGTCTCGTTGAAGCCGCAATTCGGTTATCTGGAAGTCTTTTCGTTGCCCGAACAGGATGCCAAGGTGTATATTGACAGTGTCGAGGTTGGCGTGACACCTTACCGCAGCGACCGCATGCCGTTGCGCGATTATGGCATCCGGGTGGAAAAAGATTTATTCTTCCCTATAGACAGCATCGTCACCATTCAATCCGGTGAGACGGCGTCACTGACCTTTACACTGACTTCCACTGTCAAGCCTCGTACTCCACGGCGTATGCTGATTATGGCTGTTGCCGGATATGGCTCTTCCCAAGTTTCATATGGAGGAACCATCGGTTTTGTGCGTGAGAATGGTGCTTATGTCAGCTTCCGAAGCGATTTCGGGTCGGTGTCGGACGAAGGAATGGAGTGTGACGATACAGGCACGTTGACCGCTGGCGGGGAAGGTAAACCCTATTACAAGGATGGCATAGAACATAAATCGCGCCTGTCTGTCACCGTAGGCTATCTGCGTCATCTATGGAAACCATTTTATTTCTATGTGGGTGCGGGTTATGGTAGCCGGATACTGGCTTGGGAGACAGTGGACAATGAAGTCGTGAAAAATACGGACCGTTCCGCTGAAGGTGTTGCCGGTGAATTAGGCTTCATTGTCCGTGCTGGGAAATTTGCCATATCGGCTGGATACCACACGGTCAATTTCCAGCATCATGAAGTGTCCGGAGGCATCGGTTTCATGTTCTGAAAATACAGCGTAAAAGGATAATTTATGGAGGCAATCAATGACCAGGGCACAGAGCTAACCGTCTGCTACTAAGTTAAGTAGCTTTGTCCGAAATGTGGACTTTTTTAATAAGTGTACAGAATTAAATGTAACAGATGTTATAAAAACAAGAGATGTGTATATGTATAGAAAGTTACTATCCTTATTGTGCGGCGTGCTGCTGATAGGGCTTGCCGCCTGCTCCGAGGACTCCGGTCCCGAGAACCAGATGCCTACGCTTACTACGGGCGCGGCAACGGAAATAACGCGTACGTCCGCCGTTGTATCCGGTAGCATATCCATACCAGAAGGTTCGGAAGTACGTGAGTGTGGTTTTATGTACTCAACAGTGTCTGCTATGACCGAGGAGGAAACCCGCCGGGTACCTGTCACGCTTGGCGGCTCGTCCACTTACGAAGTGACGTTGACAGGCCTTATGCCGGATACGCGTTACTATTATTGCATCTATGCCAACAGCGGTTACACCGAAACACGAGGCACAGTGCTGGAGTTTACGACGGTTGCCGATGGCGTTCCCTCATTGGAAGCAACCACGTTGGTCAATGCCAGCGAGACTTCGCTCACCGTGGCAAGCCAGTTGGTCGATGATGGTGGCAATGACATCCAGCAGTACGGTTTTGCTTATAAAGAGGTCGGCTCTACGGAAGCTGAACGTCAGGTAGAGGCTTCGGATATCACGACTGACGGTCGCTTCAATTTGACTATTACAGGTCTGGTCGCCGGAACGGATTATGAAGTCCGTGCGTATGCGACGAACGGAAAAGGCACAGGATACGGGACGATGGCTACGCTGAGTACCGTAAAACCTGCGGAACCTGAGTTGGCAGATGTGACCGTGAGCGAGGTTGATGAAGCATCGGCTTTGGTGACTGCACGGATTATTAGCGAGGGTGATTACGAAGTGACCCGTTGGGGCTTTGCTTACCGTATTGGGGAAAGTGGCCAGGAAACGTTGGTGGAAGTAGCGGAAAAAGATGCGGAGGGCACTTTCCAGCAGACTTTGACCAATTTGCAATCGGAAACGGAGTATCAGGTACGCGCCTTTGTAGAGAATGAGTTAGGTGTGTTTTATACTGATCGTGTAAGTTTCACAACGCTTGTCAAGCAATCTCCTACGGTACAGATTGAGTTGGGAGCCGTGACGGGGACTACAGTCAGTGTTTCCGGTATCGTACTAAGCAAAGGAACGACAGAGGATGCTGAAATTGTGGAAGTAGGTTTCTGCTATAGTGATGTAAACGAAATGCCTACTACAGCTGACGGCAAGCAAGTTTCTACGTTGGAAGGGGTCTCTTTTCAAGAGATGATTACAGGATTGAAACCTCAGACTACATACTACATTCGTGCTTATGCCATCAATGAGGTAAAAATCGGTTATAGTGAAGTGGTGACGTTTACTACTCCGGTATCCGACGTTCCGGACATAGACGATAATGTTTCACCCGATAAATGAACAGGAGATTTAGCTATATGAAAAAGAGTCTATATATAATAATGGTATGTGCGTTGTCTGTATGGGGACTTGGTGCATGTACAAGCGAGATGGACATAGAAAGTGTCATCAAAGAAAACGCTTCGACAAAAGCGGATGACGAAGGCTACCAAAATCCGGTAGAGGTGACATTAGAAGAACCGGGCACTTTGGCGGAGGCACTGGGAGATAAAGCCAATGCCGTGGATAAATTGACTGTTTCCGGGCCGTTAGATGGTGATGATATGAAAACTATAGTGGCTTTACCTAAATTGATTGCAATCGATATGACGAATACGAGAATTATTGGAGGAAAGCCGTATCGGGATAATGATAATGCCTTATTGAAAAATGATACGATAGCGAGAAATATATTTGGTGGCCCTTCGTCCCGTATGGACAATTTGAATGAGATTATTCTCCCTAATACGTTGAAAGCTATTGATGAACAGGCTTTTCACTATTCAAATATAAGTGTGATAAAGATGTATGAGGGATTGGAATGGATTGGGCGTTATGCTTTTGCTAGCTGTAAAATGTTGAAGGAACTGATTATCCCGCAAAGTGTTAATAAGATGGAGGTTGCGACTTTTGAATATTGTGATCAACTTGAGAAGGTGGTTTTTTCGGATTTTGTAAAAGTGATTCCTGACGGTTGTCTCCTTCAATGTGGAATGTTGAAAGATGTGCAACTCCCTAAGGACCTGGAAAGTATAGGTAAAACGGCGTTTTATGCTTGTCATTCCTTGGAAACGATAGAACTTCCTGATAAGTTAACTTCAATAGGGGAATATACATTTGAGGAATGTGAGTCATTGAATAATGTAATAATTCCTTTGAGTTTGACAAAGATTCCAGCCGGTTGTTTTAAAGATTGTAATTCTTTGAAGAAAATAATCTTACATGACCAAATTGAGGAAATTTCAGACCATGCGTTTCAAAATAGCGGTTTGGAAACACTGGATGTGCCGCCTTTAGTAACAACAATAGAAGAAGGCACATTTGATAATTGTGCTCTCAAAGAGATAGATTTGAACAATGTGGAAACTATTGGGTATCGTGCATTCATAAATTGTTCAGATTTGAAATCAATAGCTATCCCGGAAACTGTGAAAGAGCTTGGGGCAGATGTGTTTTGGGGAAATGGCCTTACGGAACTTGTTGTACCAGAGAATGTTGTAATGGTTGGAGACCGTATCTGTTATGGTTGCTCTTCTTTGCGATATGCAACGATTAATAGTAAGGTGATGTCAATGGGAGAAGGTTTGTTCGAGAACTGTGCAAATCTTAATGCTGTTTTTTGGAATACATCCGCTACCTTTAAGCATGATGAAAATCCCTTTAATCTGAATTGTTTGATTTATATTAATAATGAGAAGGCAGCTGTTGTAGGACCGAATTTGGAGAACATCATCATTAACGGTCATGCCGACAAGCTTATCCTGACTTCTGACGGCGGCGATTTCTTCGTCCCCCAACCTTTCACAGCCAGCAAAGTAACCTACACCCGCACGTTCGACTTCCCGACTTATGTGGGCGAGGCCGCAGGGTGGGAGAGTATCTCTTTGCCTTTTGCTGTGCAGGCCGTTGAACATGAGGACGGGCGTGTGCTTGCTCCGTTCAATAGCGACGTGGACGGTGCCAAACCTTTCTGGTTGAGGAGATTGACGATGAATGGTTTTGAGAACGTGACGGAGATAGAGGCAAATGTGCCTTACATCATCGCCATGCCCAACAACGGGCAATATGCCGATGAATACAATGTGGCGGGTAAGGTAACGTTCACCGGCCAGGATGTAGACTTCCCTGTGACGGACCTTGTGTCGCTGCCTCAAGATGAAGGTCCCGAATACCTCTTCCATTGCAACTACGGCTACTTGCCCATGAGTGCGTCGGTGTATGTGCTGAATGAAAATAGTGACAATGGACATGCAGGCAGTGCGTTTGTGCGCAACTCGCGCGACGCCCGTCCGTTCGAGGGATATGTAACCAACAAAGGCGGCGCTTCGCCTGCCATGTATAGCTTAGGCGGTGGGGTTACCCGTGGTTTGCGTGCGCTTGATAGTGTGCCAAGTGTGGATGACATGTAATAGTTTGTACATATGTGCGCGACTACGACTGATATACTTGCACGGCTGAAGATAGAAAAACTGAATCCCATGCAGGAGGCGGTGGAAAAGGCCTATCCGGTAAACCGAAGCTTGGTTGTGCTTTCACCTACCGGTTCAGGGAAAACGTTGGCTTTTCTCCTGCCTTTGGCGCAAAGTCTTTCCTTAGATGTGGATGTGCCGCAGGCCGTAGTGCTGGTGCCTTCGCGCGAGTTAGCATTGCAGATTGAGGGCGTGTTCAAGTCCATGAACACGCCCTTGCGTGCGATGAGTTGCTATGGAGGACGCCCGGCTATGGACGAACACCGCACCATGCGGAGCTTGAAACCTCAGGTTATCATCGGAACTCCCGGCCGCATGAACGACCATTTGGAAAAGGGAAATATTGCTGTAGAAGCTTTACACACACTGGTGATTGATGAGTTCGACAAATGCTTGGAGTTCGGCTTCCAGGAGGAAATGTCACAAGTCCTCGCGAAGCTGCCCGCTTTGTCTCGCCGAGTGCTCCTCTCCGCCACGGATTGTGAAGAGATACCCTTGTTTGCCGGGATGAACCACTTGGTGAAACTCGATTTTCTGGGCGAGGGAAATCTGGCGGAGCGGCTGGACTTGCGTGTTGTCCATTCTCCGGAAAAGGACAAACTTGACACGCTTTACCGTCTGCTTTGCACGCTGGGCGAGGGCAGCACACTGGTGTTTGTCAACTATCGGGAAAGTGTGGAACGGGTGGCGGCTTACCTGAAGTCCCGAAAGTTCCCTTGCGATGCTTTTCATGGAGGCATGGAACAGCAGGACCGAGAGCGTGCCTTATATAAGTTCCGCAACGGGAGTTGTCCCGTGCTGGTATCTACCGACCTGGCTTCGCGCGGGCTGGACATCCCGGGTATCGACCACGTGGTGCACTATCACCTGCCTTTGAACGAAGAAGCTTTTACCCACCGCAACGGACGCACCGCACGATGGGACGCTTCGGGCTCCTCCTTTCTGATACTTCATCCCGAAGAACAGCTTCCCGCTTATTTGCCGGCGGATACGCGCGAGTTTTCTTTACCCGAGCTGACGCCCAAGCCCATAAAGCTTCGTTGGACGACTCTTTATATAGGTAAAGGCAAAAAAGACAAACTGAACAAGGTTGACATCGTGGGCTTCTTGTGCAAGAAAGGAGGGCTTTCGGGCGAGGATATCGGCCGGATTGACGTAAAGGAACACAACGTTTTTGTGGCGGTGAAACGTGGTAAAGTTCGACAACTTTTGTCATTGGTTCAAGGCGAGAAGATAAAGGGGCTTAAGACGTTGATAGAAGAGGCTAAGTGATGTTTGGAGGGAATATTGGTTGCAATCTGTTTGCGTATGGCTTTGCGTATGCTTGCACAAAGCCTTGTTTGCTTTCATTTTGTTTGTTCTTCTGCGCTTATTTGTAAAGTCTATATTACAAAAAAACGTGTTCTTTTTGTGTAAAGCCGAAAAATGGTAAGCGTTTGAGGTGAAAAGTTGAAATTTTGTAGCAAAAGATTTGAATTATGGAAATAAATCATTATTTTCGCCTTGTCTAAAGACGTAAATAATACATTGTTTAATAAAAACATAATTACAAATGAAAAAGCACAATTTCAATGCGGGACCTTCCATTCTTCCGCGCGAAGTGATTGAAGACACAGCGAAGGCCATTCTTGATTTCAATGGTTCCGGCTTGTCTTTGATGGAAATCAGCCATCGTGCCAAGGACTTTAAGCCTGTAGTGGATGAAGCCGTGGCTCTGTTCAAAGAATTGCTCAATATTCCTGACGGATATTCGGTCTTGTTCTTAGGCGGTGGTGCCAGTCTGGAGTTCTGTATGGTACCCTATAACTTCCTCGAAAAGAAAGCCGCTTACCTCAATACCGGTACATGGGCCAAGAAAGCCATGAAAGAAGCCAAGGGCTTTGGCGAGGTGGTAGAGGTGGCTTCTTCGGCCGATGCCAACTATTCGTTCATTCCGAAGAACTTCGCCGTGCCTGCCGATGTGGACTATCTGCACATCACGACCAACAACACCATTTTCGGCACTGAATTGAAGGGCGATTTGGATGTCAATGTGCCGATGGTGGCTGACATGTCGTCCGACATTTTCTCCCGTCCGGTGGATGTGTCTAAATATATATGTATTTATGGTGGCGCGCAGAAAAATCTGGCTCCTGCCGGTGTTACCTTTGTCATAGTGAAGAACGATGCCGTGGGTAAGGTTTCACGTTACATTCCGACCATGTTGAATTATCAGACGCACATTGACGGCGGCTCGATGTTCAACACGCCTCCCGTAGTGCCCATTTATGCTGCGCTTCAAACTTTGCGTTGGATTAAGGCTCAAGGTGGCGTGAAGGAAATGGAGCGTCGTGCCATTGAGCGTGCCGACATGCTGTACTCTGAAATTGATCGCAACAAGCTGTTCGTAGGTACGGTGACGGAGAAGGAAGACCGTTCGCGCATGAACATCTGCTTTGTCATGGCTCCTGAATACAAGGAGTTGGAAGCGGACTTCCTCGCTTTTGCCACCGAGCGCGGCATGGTAGGCATCAAGGGACACCGTTCGGTAGGCGGATTCCGTGCATCGTGCTACAATGCCCTGCCCGTAGAGAGCGTGAAGGCGTTGATAGATTGCATGCAGGAGTTTGAAAAATTACACTGATTAAAATAATCTTAGCTAAAGGTGGGTGTGTCGGTCTTCGTTCTGACATGCCTTCCTTTTTTCAATGATTGAACCATTATGAAAGTATTAGTAGCAACTGATAAGCCGTTTGCCAAAGTGGCCGTGGACGGCATTCGCAAGGAAATAGAAACGGCAGGTTATGAACTTGCCTTGTTAGAGAAATATGGCGAGAAAGCCAAATTGCTGGAGGCTGTGGCCGATGTCGATGCTCTCATCATTCGTAGCGATGTGATAGACGCTGAGGTGCTGGATGCCGCCAAGCAGTTGAAAATCGTGGTACGTGCCGGCGCAGGTTATGACAATGTAGACTTGGAAGCCGCTACAGCCCATGGCGTATGTGTGATGAACACGCCCGGACAAAATTCCAATGCCGTAGCCGAACTGGCTTTTGGCTTGATGGTAATGGCTGTGCGCAACATGTATAACGGTACTTCTGGAACGGAGTTGAAGGATAAAAAGTTGGGCATTCATGCGTATGGCAATGTGGGCCGTAATGTGGCACGCATCGCCAAAGGTTTTGGCATGGACATCTATGCCTACGATGCCTTCTGTCCAAAGGACGTTATCGAGGCTGATGGTGTGAAGGCCGTGGATAGTGCAGAGGAACTATACGCTGCGTGCAATGTGGTTTCGCTCCATATCCCTGCCACCGCTGAGACGAAGAACTCTATTGGTCGTGCGTTAGTTTCCCGCATGCCTAAAGGTGGCTTGTTGGTAAATACCGCCCGCAAGGAAGTGATTAACGAGACGGAACTTATCGAACTGATGGACGAGCGCACGGACTTGAAGTATATGACGGACATCATGCCTGCTGCCAATGAGACATTCGCTTCCAAATTTCCTGGCCGTTATTTCTCCACGCCGAAGAAGATGGGTGCGCAAACCGCCGAGGCCAATATCAATGCCGGCATAGCTGCCGCCAAGCAGATTGTAGGCTTCCTGAAAGACGGTTGCGAGAAATTCCGCGTGAACAAGTAATAATTTCAGATTTCAGATTTTAGATTTCTGATTTAAGCTTGATTAATTAATGTATTATTGATGAGGAATGCATAATCAAACTTATGAAAAAGCTTTGGATTTTTCAGTACGCATTGTTAGATTGTACCAATATTTAGTTTCTAATTATGCCGAATTTGTGATGAGCAAACAGATTTTAAAAACTGGAACATCTATTGGTGCCAATATCAGCGAAGCTATTTCTGCGGAATCTACAAATGATTTTATTCATAAAATGTCTATATCTTTGAAGGAGGTTAAAGAGACAATATATTGGTTAACTCTTCTTCGTAGGACAGATTATTTATCTGAGTTACAGTTTCAACGATGATTGATGATTGTTCACAATTAAAAAAGATACTTTCATCAATTATTTTAACCTCAAAACAAAAACTCATGAATAATAAGAAGGCGGATAAATCAGAAATCTAAAATCAGAATTTTAAAATCTAAATTCTAAGAAATGGCAACAATTAAACCTTTCAGAGGCTTGCGCCCGCCTCAAAGTTTGGTGGAGAAAGTGGTTTCCCGTCCATACGACGTGCTGAATTCCGAGGAGGCACGTACCGAGGCCGAAGGCAATGAAATGTCCCTTTACCACATCATTAAGCCGGAAATAGACTTTCCCGTGGGAACCGATGAGCACGACCCGCGCGTCTATCAGAAAGCCGCCGAGAATTTTCAAAAGTTTCAGGACAAAGGCTGGTTGGTGCAGGACAAGGAGGAGTGTTATTACATCTACGCCCAGACTATGAACGGCAAGACGCAATACGGATTGGTGGTAGGTGCTTACGTGCCCGACTATATGAACGGGGTCATCAAGAAACATGAATTGACCCGCCGGGACAAGGAAGAGGATCGCATGAAGCATGTGCGCGTGTGCAACGCCAATATCGAGCCGGTGTTTTTCGCCTATCCGGACAATAAGACGCTTGATGCCTTGATAGCCCGCTATACTGCCCAGCCTCCTGTTTATGATTTTATTGCGTCGGGTGACGGCTTTGGACATACATTTTGGATTATCGATCAATCGGAAGACATCGCACTCGTTACCCGTGAATTCTCCAAGATGCCTGCTCTTTATATTGCTGACGGGCATCATCGGAGTGCCGCAGCCGCTTTAGTGGGGGCTGAGAAGGCCAAACAGAACCCCCATCATCGTGGAGATGAGGAGTATAATTACTTCATGGCTGTATGCTTCCCAGCCAATCAGCTGACCATCATCGACTACAACCGGGTAGTGAAAGACCTCAACGGGTTGACGTCTGTCCAGTTCCTCGAAGCAGTGAGCCGTCATTTTGAGGTGGAAGATAAAGGTGCGGAAATCTACAAGCCGACTTGTCTGCATAACTTCTCACTCTATTTGGACGGGCATTGGTATAGTCTTACAGCTAAATCGGGAACGTACGATGATGCCGACCCCATCGGTGTGTTGGACGTGACCATCTCTTCCAATCTTATTTTGGACGAGATATTGGGCATCAAAGACCTGCGTTCGGACAAACGCATCGATTTTGTAGGCGGTATCCGCGGCTTGGGAGAGTTGAAGCGTAGGGTGGACAGTGGTGAGATGAAAGTGGCTTTGGCGCTTTATCCCGTCAGCATGAAGCAGTTGATGGATATTGCGGATACGGGCAACATCATGCCGCCTAAAACCACTTGGTTTGAACCCAAACTACGTTCAGGACTGGTTATTCATAAATTGGACTGAGTACACATTGGGGCTTATTCCATAATGTGCTGTATATTTAGCTCCGGTAGTCTGTCGGGATGGCCGGAGTTTTTCTATGCCGAACCACTAATACATGTTACATTTTAGAGGTAAAGTTTGAAAAAAGTAAAAATGGTTTGTTTCTTATGTCTCAGACCATTAATTTTGGGTGTATTTTTAAAAACATTAAAGCAATATGAAAAAATTGATTTTATCTATCGCACTTTGTTGTGCAGCCACTAACTTTTTTGCTCAAGAAGCAGATTTGGGCAAATTGAGAGATGACGGAATTGCAGCTTTGGGAGCTAAAGACTATCAGACCGCTTACAACAACTTCAGTTCTTACCTGAATCAGACAAACAATCAGGACTCGGTTATCGCATTTAATTGCGGAATTTGTGCTGATAAAATAAAGAAGTCGGAAGATGCCGTTAAGTATTTCGACATTGCCATTCAGAAGAAGTATAACTTGACCAACGCTTACATTGGCAAGGCTGGTGCTTTGAAGGACTTGAAGAAGGATGATGAATATGTGGCTACATTGAAAGAAGCTGTGGAGGCTGTGCCAGGTGATAAGAAACTGGTGAGCATGTATGCGACGTATTATGTAAATCAAGGTATCATGGCCCAGCGTGCCAAGAAGAATGATGCGGCTGAAGTCGCACTCAAGCAAGCTCTGACCATCCAGCCCGATAATTTGAATGCGTTGAACAGCCTTTCATCATTATATTATACGCAAGGTGCCGCATTGGTGCAGACCGATTTGGAGAAGGCAAAGGCTGAATTTGCCGAAGCTAAGAAGTATCTGGAGAAAATGATTCCAATGCTTTCTGACTCGAATGCCACTCAGAAAAAAATTAAGGCTAATGCCACTACGATGTTGAACTACATCAATAGCTTGAAATAAGCAAAAACATTTTAGGAAGAAAAAGTGCGCCTTGGAACACCCTTCCTCTGGTGAGGGATAGCAGTGAATGAAGCGCCTGTAAAGGAAATGGTGTATGTGTGGGCAGTTATTGGACCCGCATATACACCATTTTTGTTTATGGCAGTGCGGGGTGTCTGCGATGGATTTCCGGATTACTCGGATGATTGCGTGAAGATGACGGATAGGCTTTGATGGAATATATACTTGCCTTTGCAAGTATTATTGATTACTTTGCCATATATCCAAGGTTACTTGGGGATTTATCTAAGGATGCTTTTTCAACCGGGGTTTCCAGGGCTTTGTTTTGTTCTCCACTCAGTTGGCCTCTCTTTTTATAAGATAAGCTGCATCTTGGCGAAACAAATTCAAGCGAGCTTATTTGTTTTGCACTCGATTTGCATTATCTTTGCGCTCCGAAATTTTAAAGCAGATATAAACAGATGGCTAAGGCGTTAACTGATCAGGAGATTGCTTTGCTCAGACGGAAGCTTGATTTACTGCTCCGGACGGGAAAACTATTGGTGGAGAGTGCGGCGGACACTAACCGCATTGTACGTAACATGAACCGTGTGGCGGCTTATTTGGGACTACCGGAGGAAAAATTGCACATTGATGTGAGTTATACCATGTTGCAGGTGAATGTAAGTGACGGAAATCATTCTTTCTCCAAATTTCAAAAATGTGAGAATCACGGTATTAACATGACGGCTTTGTCGGAAATAAGTAAATTGTCCTGGCGGGCTATCGAGGAGGACTATTCGTTGGACCGCTATGAGGAAGAATTGGAGCGTATCCGGACAAAGAAACGCAATTATGTTCCTCATTTGATTGCCATCGGGGCGGCCTTTGCCTGTGGCGGTTTCTGTAAACTGTTCGGCGGCGACTGGGTGGCTTTTCTGTTTGCTTCTATTTGCGCCTTTGTAGGATTTAAGATGCGTGCTTATAGTAATGCGTTCGGTATCAATCATTATATGAGCATGGCTATTGCGGCTTTTGTGGCTACTTGTTTGGCTTATATCACTACTTTTACTGGGTTTTCATCCACTCCTTATCATCCATTGTTGGCATGTGCGCTGTTCATTGTGCCCGGCGTACCGCTTATCAATTGCGTAGACGATATGATAGATAATTATATTTCGGTGGGTATTGTCCGGGCAGTGAACACGGCGTTGATTGTAGGAGCTATGGCGTTCGGCATCGTGTTAGCCATGCGTCTGCTGATGATGGAGGATGTGGTGATAGACCGTAAGTTCAGCGAATTGAGCATTGTGCCTCATGACACATATTGGGCCTACGCTTTTGCTGCTGCCATTTCGGCTACGGGTTTTTCCATGATATTCAATATCCAACGACGTTTGTTGTGGGTCGTTGCTGTTGGTGGTATGTTGGCAGTATGTACCCGTAACTTTGTGAACTTTGAGATGGGTTTCGGACCGGTGGTAGGTTCTTTTATGGGAGCGTTAGTGGTGAGTTTAGTGGCGGTGAAAGCGGTACATTGGTTTCATGTGCCCAATCATGTGTTGACCATTCCTTCTGTCATTCCAATGATTCCCGGTGTGCTGATGTATCGCTCGTTGTTCGGGCTTATCAACATGACTGGTGTGGTAGGTGAAGTGACAGCTGTGGTTTACAACGGCATCAACGCATCGCTTATTATTCTTTGTATTGCTTTGGGGGTGGCTTTACCAAACATTGTAGCCCGTCGATACATTGCTAAAGACCGGCGGCGTTTCTTGACAGAAGAGTTGCAGAAGCGCAGGGAACGCGGTAAGTTTATTGAATGGTAAATGAGGTGTGGTTTTCGTAAGGCTTGGATTGGGGAAATAGTGAGAAAAGAAAAAGCTAAATGAATCGGATTATAAAAACACAAAGACACAGAGTCTTTATTTCCTATTGATTTACAATATTATTTTTCTCTGTGTCTTGTGTTTTCTGTGCCCTATTTCTTGCAAGGACAAAAATTATTTCAATACTTCGGCCAGTTTCTCCTGTAAATCTGTGCCATGCAGGTCGCGGGCTATGATTGTGCCTTCACCGTCAATCAAGACTGTATGGGGAATGCTGCTTACGGCATACAGTTGAGCTCCTTCACAGTTCCAATATTTCAAATCGGACATTTGAGGCCAAGTAATACCTAATTGTTTGATAGCGGATTTCCAAGCGTCCTCGTTCTGGTCGAGGGACACGCCTACTATCTCAAATTTTTTGCCTTTGTATTGCTTGTAGGTTTCTACTAAGTTGGGTATTTCACGGCGGCAGGGACCGCACCAGCTTGCCCAAAAGTCCACCAATACTACTTTGCCTTTACCTGCGTAGTCCGAAAGTTTCACAGGTTTTCCATCGGGAGTCTTCATTTCAAAATCAGTGAACTTTTGTCCTACGGCTGTAGCCTTCATTTTCTCCACGTTGCTTTTTATCTTTACGATAATCTCGTCACTGTCGAATGCGGCAGGAATTTGTGGCATCAATGAATCCAGCTCTTCTACATCCATGTAATAATATATCTGCTTCAACAGATGGATGCCTACGGCGTTGGTGATGTTCTGTTTGACGGCATCTTTCTGTATGCCTGTCGCTTTTTCCATCAATGAATTCACTTCTTCCATTTTGGCTTTACGCTGTTCTTCGGTCAGTGTAGAGTCTTTCATGGCTTCTTCATAAATCTTCATAGCCTGTGCGTTCAGGTCGTTAATTTGCTTACGGATGCCTTGGTAAATGTCGTTGTTGGATGTTCCGGTGGCTGAACTGTTTTCTTTGGATAAGTTGACGGCTATGTTCCCGTTTTCCAAGAAAAAGTCAATGCCAAACTCACTCACTTCGGGTGAAGTGTTGGTGATGTAGCGTACGGCTGTTGAGTCTTGTACACCTTTGAACGTGAATTTCCCGTCGGTTACTACGGCGGAATCCAGTTTAACGAGCTGACGGCCTTCGGGTTTTGTCAGATAAACCATTTTCCCGTCTTCTACGTCTTGAACGGTTCCGTTGATAGTGTAGCCTTGGTTGCCGGTGCCGCATGCGGTGCAAAGGGCGGCTGCAGCCATTAAGTAAAGAATTTTTTTCATTGTTTTTATGAGTTTAATTTGTTTGGGTGCAAAGATAGCCTTTTATACAAACTACAAAAATATTTCGGTAAAAATGTTGCGAATTAGTTGCGATTTGCTACTTTTGTATGGCTGAAGCTATAGAAATATTAAATAATTTACGCTGGTGACGTTAGGACTGCTAAGCCTTTTGTTATGGAATAGGAGGAAAGTATTCCCATGATACGTGTCATTGGAGGGAATAAATTGTGGAGATAAGATAAATAATAACCCATAAAATAAAGTCGTATGAGAAAGTCGTTTTTGCTGTTGGCAATGATTTTGCCGATGTTCGTATTTACATCTTGCATGAGTATTTTTACAAATGCTAAACAAACTATTACGTTTACGGGAGAAGAAGGGACGAAATTGTATGACGCTACTTACAATGTGAAATTGGCGGAAATAACCGAAGGGGGGACAGCTACAGTGAGAATAAAAAAGAAACTGTCTGACAAAACGATAGTAGCGAAAAAAGAAGGATACAAAAATACTCCGTTTGTAGTTGAATCCGAATTTAATCCCAAATCTTTATGGAATATATTGTTTTGGCCCGGTTTCCTGATTGATTTAGGTACAGGAAAAATAAACAAATACGATCCTGTTATCTATAATATAGAGATGGAGAAAGACGATAAATAAATTAAATAGAGGTGTTAAAACGATGCACTCTCTCTTTAAATCACAAAGCCTCACCTTCCTTAAGGCGGGGCTTTGATATAACCTGAGGTTGTTATACTTTTGGGGAAATCGGCTACCCCAGAATATTCAAATTTAGATGTATTCGAATAAAAAAGCAGCTACATTCACATGTAACTGCTTGATTTTCAGAAGAGCGGCAAGCGGGACTCGAACCCGTGACCCTCAGCTTGGGAAGCTGATGCTCTACCAACTGAGCTACTGCCGCCTGTCGAAGTTGTCTGATTATCCCTATGGACTTTCTCAAGTCTCGGGTCTATCAGTCGGGGTAGCGGGATTCGAACCCACGACCCCCTGCTCCCAAAGCAGGTGCGCTAACCGGACTGCGCTACACCCCGTTTTCTATTTATTGTTGTACACCCTCAGGGATTCGAACCCTGGACCCACTGATTAAGAGTCAGTTGCTCTACCAACTGAGCTAAGAGTGCCTTTTCTTTTTCGTTTGCGGGTGCAAAGGTAGTTTTTTTATCTTAACCAACAAACTTATTCCCCTTTTTTTTCGATGGAAAAAGAGTTTGTGTTACTTTTGCACCAAAACAATTAATGCGATATGGCGGTAAAAGAAAGAATAGATTGGCTGCGTGCCGAGCTGCATCGGCATAATTATAATTATTATGTGTTGAACGCTCCTGAGATATCGGACAAGGAGTTTGATGACATGATGCGCGAGTTACAGGATTTGGAGAAGGCACATCCCGAGTATCAGGATGACAACTCACCTACCATGCGGGTCGGGAGTGACTTGAACAAGGAATTTCGGCAAGTGTCGCATAAGTATCCGATGCTTTCATTGGGCAATACATATTCAGAAGCGGAGGTGGCTGACTTTTATGAACGCGTGCGGAAAGGGCTGAATGAGGATTTTGAAATATGTTGCGAATTGAAATATGACGGAACTTCCATATCGTTGACTTATGAAGACGGTAAGCTGGTGCGTGCTGTGACCCGTGGTGATGGTGAAAAAGGTGATGACGTGACGGATAATGTGAAGACAATCTGTACTATCCCGCTTGTGCTACATGGTAATTATCCGCGTTCGTTTGAAATACGTGGCGAGATATTAATGCCTTGGAAGTCTTTTGAGGATTTAAACCGTGAGCGTGAGGCGCGCGAAGAACCTTTGTTCGCAAATCCACGCAATGCCGCTTCGGGAACTTTGAAATCGCAGAATTCGGCAGTTGTGGCTGCCCGTAAACTTGACGCCTATTTATACTATTTGTTGGGAGAGGAACTTCCTGGTGACGGGCATTACGAGAATTTGCAGATAGCGGCAAGCTGGGGATTTAAAATTTCGGAACACATGAAGAAAACTCATAGCTTGCAGGAAATTTTTGACTATATAAATTATTGGAATACAGAGCGTAAGAATTTGCCTGTGGCGACGGATGGCATTGTGCTCAAAGTGAACAGCTTGCGCCAGCAGCGTAACTTGGGATATACAGCGAAGTCGCCCCGTTGGGCCATTGCTTATAAGTTTCAAGCAGAAAGGGCATTGACGCGGTTGAACAAAGTGACTTACCAAGTGGGACGTACGGGGGCGGTTACACCTGTAGCCAACCTGGATCCTGTACAATTGTCGGGTACAGTTGTGCGTCGGGCCTCGCTTCATAATGCGGACATCATAGAAGGGTTGGACTTGCACATCGGTGACATGGTGTATGTGGAAAAAGGCGGTGAAATCATTCCGAAAATTACAGGTGTGGATACCACATGCCGCGGCATGTTGTTAGGTGAGAAGGTGAGGTTTATTACACGATGTCCTGAGTGTGGCACGCCATTAGTACGTTTTGAGGGGGAAGCGGCGCATTATTGCCCTAATGAGACGGCTTGTCCTCCGCAGATAAAAGGAAAAATTGAACATTTTATTAGCCGTCGGGCCATGAACATAGACGGGTTGGGTCCTGAAACCGTCGATTTATTTTACCGTATCGGGTTGATAAAGGATGCCGCCGACCTCTATCAGCTCAAGGTGGATGACATCAAGAATTTGGTGGGTATGGGAAAGAAATCGGCCGAAAACATTGTCAAGGGTATAGCTGAAAGTCGTAGTGTGCCTTACGAACGTGTGCTATTTGCTTTGGGAATCCGTTTTGTGGGCGAAACGGTGGCTAAGAAACTGGCCAAATCCTTCACGACCATTGAGGATTTACAGAAAGCATCAATGGAGACGTTGGTAAGTGTTGATGAAATAGGTGAAAAAATTGCTCAGAGCATTGTGGATTATTTTTCCAGTCCGTTGAATTGCAGGCTTGTGGAGCGGCTACAGGAAGCAGGAATTCAGTTCTGCCGCAATGAAGAGGATTTAGCCGGGCAGACTGACAAATTAGCCGGTCATTCCATTGTGATTAGCGGTGTGTTTGCCCATCATTCGCGTGATGAGTATAAGGAGATGATAGAGAAAAATGGGGGAAAAAACGCTGGAAGTATCTCATCCAAGACCAGTTTCATCCTGGCAGGGGAGAATATGGGACCAGCCAAATTGGAAAAGGCGAAAAAACTCGGTATCCGTATGCTGACGGAAGATGAGTTCTTGGCATTGTTGTCTTGACAAAGTTCCATAAAAACGTTTTTTATTTATATTTTCTGTAGCGTAAATCGAAAAAAATCGTACTTTTGCGAGTTAGTTAATGAAGAGATTATTTTTTAGGACTCATGATACAGACAAGATTGAAAGGCATGGGAGTGGCGATGATTACTCCTTTCAAAGAAGACGAAAGCGTAGACTATGATGCGTTGATGCGTCTGGTGGATTATTTGCTTCAGAATAATGCGGATTTTCTATGTGTGCTGGGCACCACGGCTGAAACACCAACGCTGACTGATGATGAAAAACGGTGTATTAAGCAAATGGTGATTGAGCGTGTCAACGGGCGGGTTCCTATTTTGCTTGGGGTGAGCAGCAACAACACGAGGTCTGTTGTTGAGTCGTTGAAGAAAGACGATTACACGGGGGTCGATGCTATCCTTTCGGTAGTACCTTATTATAATAAGCCTTCCCAGGAAGGTATTTATCAGCACTATAAGGCCATATCTGAAGCCACAGAACTGCCCATCGTGCTTTATAACGTACCTGGACGCACCGGCGTCAACATGACGGCTGAAACAACTTTGCGCATAGCCCGTGACTTTAAGAATGTGATAGCCATCAAAGAAGCGTCGGGTAACATTACACAGATGGACGACATCATCAAGAATAAACCTGCCAACTTCGATGTCATTTCGGGAGATGACGGCATTACGTTTCCACTGATTACTTTAGGGGCAGTAGGCGTCATTTCCGTCATAGGCAATGCTTTTCCGCGTGAATTCAGCCGTATGGTCCGGTTAGCCTTACAAGGTGATTATGCCAATGCGCTGACCATTCATCATAAGTTTGCCGAGCTTTTCAAACTCTTGTTTGTAGATGGCAATCCGGCGGGAGTAAAAGCCATGCTCAATGCTATGGGTATGGTGGAGAACAAGTTGCGTCTCCCATTGGTGCCTACACGAATTACCACTTTTGAAGCGATGCGTAAAATATTGAATGAACTGAACATCAAGTGCTGACTTTTAATTCTTGTGTGTGGCCGGCACTTGGTAGAAAAGTTCTGCGATTTTCCCAGGAAAGCACTGCAATTCTTTCAAGAAAGTACTGCAATCTTCCCCGAGAAGTCCCAAGTGGCATTTCTTTTTATGAAAGGCGGAAACTGATTACATTATTTTAAATATAATATGAAGATGAAAGTATTAACACTTGCCGTCCTGTTTGTGGCGGCATCCATATCGGAAGCGGTAGCCTGTACTAACTTGATTGTAGGGCGTAACGCTTCCACGGACGGGTCAACTATCGTGTCCTATTCGGCCGACTCTTACGGCCTGTTCGGTGAGTTGTATCACTATCCTGCAGGAGTGCATAAAAAAGGCACGCTGATTGACATACACGAATGGGACACCGGAAAGTATTTGGGACAGATAGAACAGGCGCGCCAGACATATAACGTCATAGGTAACATGAACGAATTTCAGTTGACCATTGGTGAGACAACCTTTGGCGGGCGTCCCGAGTTGGTGGATACCACAGGCGTCATTGATTATGGGAGTTTGATATATTTGGGGCTGCAACGCTCGCGCACAGCCCGTGAAGCCATTAAAGTGATGACTGAACTGGTGCAGGAGTATGGATATTATAGTAGTGGTGAGTCGTTTACCATAGCCGATCCCAACGAAGTGTGGATTATGGAAATGATTGGTAAGGGTCCCGGCGTACGCGGAGCTGTGTGGGTGGCTGTTCGTGTGCCGGACGATTGTATTGCTGCTCACGCCAATCAAAGCCGTATTCATCAGTTCGATATGAGTGACAAGGATAATTGCATCTATTCACCCGATGTCATATCCTTTGCACGCGAAAAGGGGTATTTTAACGGGGTGAACAAGGACTTCAGTTTTGCCGATGCTTATTCGCCTACGGATTTTGGCATGTTGCGCTATTGTGAGGCACGTGTTTGGAGTTTCTACAATATGTTTACCGATCGTGGCGAGGAGTTTCTGTCTTACATTGAAGGGAAGAGCACTACACCAATGCCTTTATTTGTAAAACCAAACCGCAAAATTTCCGTGCAGGATATCAAGAATGCCATGCGTGACCATTATGAGGGCACTCCGCTTGACCTCAGTCGGGATTTTGGCGCAGGGCCTTATCATGCCCCTTATCGCCTTTCTCCGCTGGATTTCGAAGTGAATGGACAGAAATACTTCAACGAGCGTCCTATCTCCACGCAACAGACAGGGTTCGTTTTCGTGGCTCAGATGCGTGCCGACCTTCCGGATGCTGTAGGTGGCGTGTTGTGGTTTGGAGTGGACGATGCTAACATGACTGTATTTACTCCCGTATATTGTTGTGCCGACCGTGTGCCCGAATGTTATACGCGTGTGGAAAATGCCGATTACATCACTTTTTCGTGGAAATCCTCGTTCTGGGTATTCAATTGGGTGGCTAACATGGTCTATCCCCGTTATGATTTGATGATAGGTGATGTGCGTGCTACGCAGAATGAAATTGAAAACACTTTTAATCAAGCCCAGCCTGGCATAGAGTCTGCAGCGTTGAAGTTGCTGGAGGCTGATCCTGTCCAAGCTAAAGCTCTACTGACTAACTACACACAAATGACTGCACAGAGCACACACGATGCATGGAGACGTTTGGGTGAGTTTTTGGTTGTGAAGTATAACGATGGGGTGGTGAAACGTGTAAAGGACGGAAACTTCGAACGTAACTCCATCGGCCAGCCGGCTGGTGTTATTCGTCCGGGCTATCCGAAGGATTTCCTTGAAGAATATGTGAAACAGACGGGTGACCGCTATAAAATACCCGAATAAAATTTGCCGGTTCAATTTTACTCATTACCTTTGTGAAGGTACAATGAATGAAATAAATATATTAACCTTGAAAATAAAAGTTTGTTATGGAAAATCAAGAACTGATTAAGTTAGTGACCGCAAAAGCTCAGGAATGGTTGGAACCTGCGTATGATGCCGAAACCCAATCCGAAGTAAAGCGTATGTTGGAAAGCGAAGACAAAACTGAGTTGATAGAGTCTTTTTATAAAGATTTGGAGTTTGGTACAGGTGGTTTACGTGGCATTATGGGAGCTGGTAGTAACCGTATGAATATCTATACCGTAGGTGCTGCTACACAAGGATTGGCTAACTATCTGAACAAGAATTTCGCCGGCCGGCCTATTTCGGTAGTAGTAGGTCACGATTGCCGTAACAATAGCCGTAAGTTCGCTGAAATTTCCGCGGACATCTTCTCGGCCAACGGCATTAAAGTTTATCTTTTTGATGACCTTCGTCCGACGCCTGAAGTGTCTTTTGCAATCCGCCATTTAGGGTGCCAAAGTGGTATCAATATTACCGCCAGCCATAATCCGCGTGAGTACAACGGATATAAGGCTTATTGGGACGATGGCGCACAGGTATTGGCTCCTCATGACACAGGCATCATCGAAGAAGTGAATAAGGTAAAGGTGTCCGACATTAAGTTCGCTGGCAACAAGGAACTTATCCAGATTATTGGCGAGGATGTGGACAAAGTTTATTTGGAAAAGGTTCATTCCATTTCCATCGACCCTGAAGTCATCAAACGCCAGAAGGATTTGAGCATTGTCTATACACCGCTTCATGGTGCCGGACGTGCGTTGATTCCAGCTTCTTTAAAACTGTGGGGATTTGAAAACGTACATTGTGTAGAGGCACAGATGGTGAAAGACGGAAACTTTCCTACGGTGGTTTCACCCAATCCTGAGAATGCCGAGGCTTTGACTCTTGCCATCAAACTGGCCAAAGAGATAGACGCTGACATTGTGATGGCCAGCGACCCGGATGCCGATCGTGTGGGTATGGCCTGTAAAGACGATAAGGGCGAATGGGTACTTATCAACGGTAACCAAACCTGTTTGCTTTTCCTCTATTATATCATTAAGAACCGTATTGCCACAGGCAAGATGAAGCCTACAGACTTTATTGTGAAGACTATCGTGACTACAGACTTGATAAAGACCGTAGCCGAGAGAAACAATATTGAGATGCTGGATTGCTACACCGGCTTTAAGTGGATAGCCCGTGAAATTCGCTTGCGCGAAGGCAAGCAGCAATACATCGGAGGCGGTGAGGAAAGTTATGGGTTCTTGGCTGAAGATTTCGTTCGTGATAAAGATGCTGTATCCGCATGTTCTTTGCTGGCTGAGATTTGTGCTTGGGCAAAAGATCAAGGAAAGACGTTGTATGACGTGCTGATGGGTATTTATGTAGAATACGGCTTCTCCAAGGAAACAACCGTAAACGTTGTAAAGCCTGGTAAGAGTGGAGCTGACGAAATAAAGGCTATGATGGATAACTTCCGCGCTAACCCACTGAAAGAAATCGGTGGCTCTAAAGTTGTGTTGATAAAGGATTACAAGACTTTGAAGGCTACGGATGGTGAAGGAAAGGTGAGCGACCTCAACATGCCGGAAACATCTAACGTGCTCCAGTACTTTACAGAAGACGGTACGAAGATTTCCGTACGCCCATCGGGCACGGAGCCTAAGATTAAGTTCTACATCGAAGTGAAAGGAACAATGGGATGTCCGAAGTGTTATGTCAATGCTATGAAGGAAGCTGAGGATAAAATTAAGGCTGTTCGTGAGTCGTTGGGCATTTGAATGAAATAGCCCCCAAGCAGTTTATAGAATTCCCTCCTGTATTTGTCGGATATGGTATTTACAGGAGGGATTTTTGTATATCAACAGTCTTTCCCTTCTAGCCAAGTGTCTATCAGTCGGCGGGCAAGACTAAGTTTTTGGGGCAGTTCCGGTAAGTTATTCCGGTGGTAAAATGCGCCTGCGCTCAATTCGTCATCCTGTAGTTTTATTTCGCCGCTTTCGTAATCAGCAAAGAACCCTACCATCAGACCGCTGGGATAGGGCCAAGGTTGGCTGTCGAAGTAGGTAATGTTACGTATGGTAAGCCCCGTTTCTTCCATGACTTCTCGTTGGACGCACTGTTCCAATGTTTCTCCAGCTTCGAGAAAACCGGCAACAAGACCGAAGAAGGTTCCACGGAAGTTACGTGCGTGTACCAACAAAATTTCGTCATCCCGACGTATCAAGACAATGATGGCGGTCGAGATGGGAGGGTAAAGTTCATAACCGCATTGAGGACATTTTTTCATAATGTCTGTATGTTGTTTAGTGGCGGTACCGCATACAGGGCAATAGCGGCTGTGTTGATCCCAATAAAGTATTTGGTAGGCTTTCCCTGCCGCCCGGTAGTCATCCAGAGCCAAGTAGTCGAATGATGCTCTCAGTCCTTTCATCAGCCACAGATTTGTTTCCGCAATAGGATAGTTTATCATGAATGTAAATACATAAATGCCCGTTGGTAGTAGTACGCGGTGTATTCTTTGTCCGTCGGATGGAGCAATAGGCGGTTGTATGCCAAATGGAATGGAATAATTGCCATTCGCATTCTTTTGTATCAGCAGGTTGTCTTTAAAGAAAATGTACCATTGAGTAGCTTGAGAAACTTTCATTTGTTGATGTCTTTTTTCTTTTCCGATATAATCAGTAGTTTGTCTTCAGCATGCAGACGGAGTGTTCCGTTCGGAATTAAGAATTCTTCGCCCCGTTTTACAATCATCACCAGCGTACCTTGAGGCAGATTCATGTCTTTCAGTGTAGGTGAATTTTTCGCCATGGCTTCGGTGACAGTTATCTCATGCAAATCAGAACCGATATCTTCTGGAAGTTCTACACCGAAATCGTTACCTGTTTTGGGTAATGGGGCGGAAAGTCCTAACACGTGTGCCATGCGTGTAATAGTAGTGCCTTGCACAACGAGTGAAATGATGGTAATAAAAAACACAATGTTGAAAATGCTTTGTGCTCCCGGTACACCGGCTACTACTGGGTAAATGGCAAATAGAATAGGAGCCGCACCACGTAGTCCAACCCAGGAAATGAATATGCGCGAGCGATGGCTGATGTTCTTCCCGAAAGGTAAGAGACTGATATATACGCTGAGTGGACGGCCTATCAAAACCATGAATGCGCCTATAAGGGTGGCTACAGCAGCTACGTCAAGCATTTCGTGTGGGTTTACCAACAGTCCAAGGCAGAGGAACATTACGATTTGGAAAAGCCAGGTCAGCCCGTCCATAAATGTATTGGTTTCGCGGCGGAAAGCCATTTTATGATTGCCTACCATCATACCGGCTAAATATACGGCTAAATAGCCATTGCCTTTCAAAAGGCTGGTAACGGAGAACGTGAAAAACAGCACGGCCAGTAACAGGATTGGGTACATGGCTTGGTTGTCTATGTTTAGTTTATTCATGGCCAGCGTGGCGAGACGCCCCATGAGGTAGCCCGCTACTCCGCCGACGAGAAATTGTACACAAAACGATACGATGATTTCGTTCCATCCCATACCTGTCGCTTGAGTAAACTGAATTAGTACAATGGTCAGCATATACGCCATGGGGTCGTTGCTACCACTTTCAAGTTCCAACATGGGGCGCAGATTGTGCTTTAGATTTATTTTTTGGGAACGCAAGATGGAGAATACCGATGCTGAGTCTGTGGATGACATCGTGGCCGCAAGCAATAAGGACGGAATCAGCGAAAAATGGATGTTAGTCCATGACATTCCCGAAAGCCACCAGATAAATAATCCCGTGAACAATGTTGTGAACAGAACACCCAACGTGGATAGCATGATACCCGGACGGAGCACTGGACGGATGTCGGTGAAGCGTGTGTCCATACCTCCTGTGAAAAGGATGACACTTAGTGCTATAGTGCCTAGGAATTGAGCCATTTGCATGTCGTGAAATTGGATGCCTAGCCCGTCACTCCCGAAAAGCATACCTACAAGAAGGAAAAGCAATAGAGTAGGAACACCGAAACGATAACCCGTTTTGCCCGCCAGGATGCTGACAAATAATAATACGGAACCTGCAAGGAGAATGTGTTCGACAGTCAAGTTCATTGTACCTCTGTTTTATTGTTTGCGTTACAAAAGTACAAAATTATTTTGGAAATATACATGGCGTGTCGTAATAAAGTAGCTAACGGAGACTTCATATAACCTTTACTGCTTTACGGTCTTAAATCTCCAATAATTTCTTCTCTCGCTCCAAATCGCTTGCATCGAGACGGGGCGAGGGAACGGAACAGGTCTTGATACAGTCTTCCTTTTGACAGGTGTAGTTGTAGTAGGGTAATAACTCGTCCGTCAATTCCTCCTGAGGAATGATACGGCCTTTCAACTCCAAAAAATCGTCCAGTGATGTACTGTCTGAGTATTTCACAAAAAGAATGCGACGAGCGATAGGATTACGATTGTAGTCCAAACTGAGGTACAACCCTTTGAGCATGTGCGGAAAGTCGTACATGGGCAGTTGCAGATAGATGGTGAACAAGGCTATTTGCGGTGCCTCCCGTTCGTTGAAGAAGAGGTAGGCGTTTTGGTGATTGCTGAAAAGACAGGTGCCGTAGTGGGTGATGTTATAGGCACTGTTGTGTACGACCTTGACATATTCGTTGTTTTCCGAAGGGCAGATGAGATAGGGCTCCGCTTTCAGTGCCTGCATGGAGGAGGAGAGGCTGTAGCTCATGTAGATGCCGCTGTAATTGTAGGCATCTTGGGTGGAGTGAGCCATCTCTTCGGTCAGCATGGCCAGTACCGGATTGCTTTTCTGTCCTACCACTTGCGCAGGCTCCAATTGGTAGAGCTGCTCCTTCAATTCCTTCAAGCTGACCAACAGGCGTTTCTTCGATACGTTGTTCACTTGCGAGAGCGCATAGTCCAATGCATCTTCTTCACCGATTCCGTTCTTCACTTGTTCGATGTAAGTGGGCAGTACACTTGAATAGAGCGATGACAACACACTGGCAGCCATGTTGGTATGGTCAGCCATTTCCTTCATTTTTACTCCTTTGTTACGCAGATACTCAATGCGCTTATAGATATCCGTTAATTCGTTCATGTCTTGGTTGTATATTCTTTAAAAGCATGGCAAAGAAACGTAACAGTTATATCATATGTGTTGCATGAATGTTACATGAATATTACATTATAAATGCTTGATAATATGAAATTTATAAATAATAAAAATTCATTTGGGAAGTTGAAAACCAGCCTTAATTTTGCTGCCGAAAAGAAAAAAGAATGAAGTATATGAAGATAACAGAAAGATACTTTTCCAAACAGAAGCGGGCCGATGTGCTGTTTGTCCTTTGGGCGGGCGGAGCGGCTTTGCTTTCCTACTCATTGGTGTACGCTTTGCGCAAACCTTTTACAGCGGCCACTTTTGATGGACTGGACTTTTTCGGCATGGATTATAAAACGGCAACCAGCATTATTCAGATAGCCGGTTATTTTCTTTCTAAACTGATAGGCATTAAAGTGATTTCGGAACTGAAACCGCAGAACCGTTTGAAACTGATTGTGGCTTCGGCGGCGGTGGCCGAATTATCCTTGGTGTTTTCGGCTCTTTGCCTCGGCCTTTCAACGTCTTTGCTTTGTTTTTTAATGGCTTGTCTTTGGGTTATATGTGGGGGGGTATCTTCAGCTTTCTGGAAGGCCGGCGTGTCACCGATTTACTGGCCAGCATCATGGGAGTCAGCATTGCGGTCAGTTCGGGCGTGGCCAGGTCGTTAGGGTTGTTTGTGATGGACACGTTGCACATCAGCGGCTTCTGGATGCCTGCCTGTATCGGCGCGTTTGCTTTCCCATTGCTGTCGTTGTTGGGATGGCTGATGACAAGGATGCCGCAGCCTTCGGAAGAGGACAAGGCTCTGCGGACGGAACGGGTAACCATGGATGGGCATACCAGGCTCAAGGTTTTCCGCAGCTTTATGCCGTTGCTGGTATTGCTCTTTACTGCCAATCTTTTTGTCACCGTATTGCGGGACATTAAAGAGGATTTCCTGGTGAAGATTGTCGATGTGGATGCGGCAGGCTTGTCGGCTTGGGCGTTTGCGCAGATAGACGGAGTGGTCACGGTAATCATACTTGGCTTGTTCGGATTTGCAGCCATGGTGCGCAGCCACATCCGTGTGTTGCTGATGCTGTTGTGCATGGTGATAGTGGGGTCGCTGGCCCTCAGCTTCATGGCTTTCAATTACACGGCTTTGCATCTGCCGGTAGTCATGTGGCTTTTCCTGCAAAGCCTGGCGGTGTATATCGTATTCCTTAGTTTCCAGACATTGTTTTTCGAGCGGTTCATCGCCTGTTTCCGCGTGAAGGGCAACGTGGGATTCTTCATTGTCACACTCGACTTTGTAGGCTATGTAGGTACGGTCCTGGTGTTGGTTATGAAAGAATGGTTCACGCCCGATGTAGTCTGGTTAGATTTTTATAATAACCTTTCGGCTTTTGTCGGCATATTCTGTGCGTTGGCATTCTTTGGCTCGGCTGTCTACATCCTGTGGCGCTACCGCAAGGAGAACGGACGACACACGGACAACGTACATGTATTCCGTTGGGGAAAGGTAACGGAAGGACAACCTTCATTGGGATTGGCGCCGGACGTGGTGACAGACAGATAAGAACAGAAACACAATTAATATATAATATGGTATGAAAAAGATAGAATGTGTGATTTTCGATTGGGCGGGCACTACCGTCGACTATGGTTGCATGGCACCCGTGGCCGCCTTTGTAGAGAGCTTCGATGCCATCGGCGTACCCGTAACGGCTGCCGATACACGCCGCTATATGGGACTGACCAAAGTGGAAGAGATACGCGCCTTGTTCCGCATAGACCGTGTGGCGGAAACTTTCCGTCAGAAGTACGGACGTGATTTCAATGAGGACGATGTGCAGGCACGCTATGCCGACTTCCAACGCATCCTTTGCGCCACGCTCGACCGCTACGCCAAGCCCATACCCGGTGTGGTGGAGACGGTAGAGACCTTGCGCGCACGCGGCATCAAGATAGGTTCGACAACCGGATACACCACCGCTATGATGGACATTGTGCAGCCCGCCGCAGCCGCTCAAGGCTACAAGGCCGACAGTTGCGTCACGTCCGACCACCTGCCCGCCGGCCGTCCCGCTCCCTACATGCTTTATCAAAACATGATAAACCTTGCCATCCCCTCCGTGGACTGTGTGGTAAAGGTGGGCGACACCATGGCCGACATCGCCGAAGGCCTCAACTCCAAAGTGTGGACCGTGGGCGTCATCCTGGGCAGCAACGAACTGGCGCTCTCCGAGGAAGAGGTAAGCGCCCTCCCCGCCGCAGAGCTGCAAGCGCGTATGGCCGAAGTGCGCCGCCGCATGACCGAGGCCGGCGCCCACTATGTGATAGACCGTATGGCGGAACTTCCCCGTGTGATAGACGGCATTAACCTTAGGTTGAAACAGGGCTGACACGTATATACTACCCGATGAGATACGTATCTCTTAAGTCAAAAGGTATATACCTTACGATATAAAAGGTATATACCTTACGACCAAAAAGGTATATACCTTATGACCATAAAGGTATATACCTTTCAACATAGGAGATACGTAACTAATGACTTATGACATAGTAACCATTTAATTTTATTACATATAGATATGAGACCTTACATTCTTTTGACACCCGGTCCGTTGACAACGACCGATACTGTAAAGCAGACCATGATGGCCGACTGGTGCACATGGGACGAGGATTATAACGTAGGCATCGTGGAAGAAGTGCGCCGCGGGCTGGTGGAGCTGGCAACATCGCACGCCGATGAATATACCGCCGTGCTGATGCAGGGCAGCGGGACGTATTGTGTGGAGGCCGTCATCGGCAGTGCCGTCCGACCCGACACGGATAAACTGCTTATCCTGAGCAACGGCGCGTATGGCGACCGCATGGGGCACATTGCCGAGTATCACGGCCTGCGCTACGACATGATGGCTTTTGACGAGACGGAACAGGTGTCCGTAGAAGATGTGGACGACTACCTGGCGCACAATCCGGAGATTACGCACGTGGCCATCGTGCACTGCGAGACAACGACCGGCATTCTGAATCCGCTGAAGGAGGTGGCTCACGTGGTGAAGATGTATGGCAAGCGGCTGATTGTGGACGCCATGAGCAGCTTCGGCGGCGTGCCTCTCGATGTGTGGGAGCTGGGTGCCGACTTCCTCATCAGCAGCGCCAACAAGTGCATACAGGGTGTGCCGGGCTTCGGCTTCATCATTGCCCGCCGTTCGGAGTTGGAGCGTTGCCAGGGTGTCAGCCGTTCGTTGTCGTTGGACATTTACGACCAGTGGAAGACGATGGAGAAGGGACATGGCAAATGGCGTTTCACTTCGCCCACCCACGTAGTGCGTGCCTTCAAACAGGCCATGGAGGAACTGAAGGAAGAAGGAGGTGTGGAAGCCCGTCATAACCGTTACTGTGAGAATCACCGTGTGTTGGTGGAAGGCATGCGTTCACTGGGTTTCGAGACATTGTTGCCCGACGACATGCAGTCGCCCATCATTACCTCATTCTTTTATCCACATGAGGGTTTCGACTTCAAGAGCTTCTATGCCCAGTTGAAAGCGAAAGGCTTTGTCATCTATCCGGGTAAGATTTCGCAGGCTGATACATTCCGCATCGGCAACATTGGCGATGTGCATCCCGATGATTTTCGGCGCTTGATAGAAGCGGTACGCGAATGTCAGTATTGAAAAATACTTCTATATAATAGTGAATGACAGGGAAGGGACTCCGTTGTATGACGGTAAGTTCCTTCCTTTATTTTTTTGATTTCCGTCACGATGATATAAGAGAAAAAACTGTAATTTTGCGGCGTTTTTCAGGAGAATATCAGTCTATGGCTACATCCAAGGAGATGACAGAAGGGCGGACGCTTCCGCAAATCTTCTATTTTACATTGCCCTTATTGCTGGGCAACATGCTGCAGCAGACCTACTCACTGGTCGATGCGGCTATCGTGGGAAAGTTTTTGGGCATCAACGCTTTGGCCTCAGTGGGAGCCAGTACATCGGTGGTATTCCTTATCTTGGGGTTCTGTAACGGTTGTTGCGGAGGTTTCGGCATTCCTGTAGCGCAGAAGTTCGGTGCACGTGATTATGGAACCATGCGTCGCTACGTAGTGGTCAGCCTGCAACTGGCGGGCGTCATGTCCCTGGTGTTGGCCTTGTTGACGTGCCTGCTCTGCGGGGACATCCTGCGTTGGATGCGTACGCCGGACAACATTTATGAAGGGGCTTATTGGTACCTGCTCATCACCTTCATCGGCATTCCCTGCACATTTTTTTATAACCTGTTGTCCAGCGTCATCCGTGCGTTGGGCGATAGCAAGACTCCTTTTTGGTTTCTGCTGTTCTCCACGGTGCTGAACATCGTGCTCGACCTTTTCTTCATTTTGGCTTTAGGTTGGGGTGTGGCAGGTGCGGCCATCGCCACGGTATTGTCGCAAGGCGTGTCCGCCGTATTGTGTTACCGCTACATGATGCGCCATTTCGACATCCTGCGCACGACTCCCTCCGAGCGGAAGTTCGATAGCGCATTGGCCCGTACCTTGATGTATATCGGGGTGCCCATGGGCTTGCAATTCTCCATCACCGCCATTGGCAGCATCATGTTGCAGAGTGCCAACAACGCATTGGGAACGGCCTGTGTGGCTGCTTTCACCGCCGGTATGCGTATCAAGATGTTATTTATCTGTACGTTTGAGAGCCTGGGTATCGCCATGGCCACCTTTGCGGGACAGAACTACGGAGCGGGTAAGCCGGAGCGTATCTGGCAGGGCGTGAAGTCGAGTACATTGATGATGATGATTTACTGGGTATTTACGTTTGTTGTCCTCATGTGGGGCGCCCGTTCCATCGCTTTGCTCTTTGTCGATCCCAGTGAGACGGAGATACTGAATGATACGGCTCTTTTCCTGCACGTGTCGGTATGCTTTTTCCCTGTCTTGGGGCTGCTTTGTATTCTGCGTTACACCATTCAGGGAGCAGGATTTACGGGATTGGCCATGCTTTCCGGCGTGTCAGAGATGATTGCCCGGATCTTGGTCAGTGTGTTGGCGGTACCGATGTGGGGTTACATAGCCGTCTGCTTTGGCGATCCTACAGCCTGGTTGTTTGCCGATGCTTTTCTGATACCAGCCTTTATCTATGTCTACAAACGGATTAAGCGGATAAGAAGATGATGTTGTGGAGGAACGGAAGATTATACATATAGATATGGATGCTTTCTATGCCTCGGTGGAGCAACGGGATAATCCCGAGTTACGGGGGAAGCCTATCGCTGTAGGGCATGCCGAAGAACGGGGTGTAGTGGCTGCCGCCAGTTACGAAGCGCGACGCTACGGAGTGCGCTCCGCCATGTCTTCACAAAAGGCCAAACGCATCTGCCCACAACTCATCTTTGTCCGCGGGCGTATGGATGTCTACAAGGAAGTCTCCCGCCAGATACACGAAATCTTCCACGAATATACAGACCTCATTGAACCTATCTCTTTAGATGAAGCCTTTCTGGATGTTACGATAAACAAACCTGGCATTGAATTAGCAGTGGATATCGCTAAGGAAATCAAACGGAAGATACGCGAGCGTCTGCATTTGGTCGCCTCAGCGGGGGTGTCCTATAATAAATTCTTGGCTAAAATAGCTTCCGACTATCGCAAACCCGATGGCCTTTGCACCATCCATCCCGACCAGGCTTTGGATTTTATTGCCCGACTTCCTATCGAGAGCTTTTGGGGAGTAGGACCAGTGACAGCCAAGCGAATGCATTTGTTGGGAATACACAACGGCGCCCAATTGCGGACATATTCGTTGGAATCACTTACCCGTGAGTTTGGCAAGGTAGGTGCGATATATTATGACTTTGCCCGAGGCATTGACTTGCGTCCGGTGGAAGCGGTGCGTGTGCGGAAGTCCATCGGGTGTGAACGCACGCTGGAACGGGATATCAACCAACGTTCGTCTGTCATTATCGAGCTTTATCACGTGGCGGTAGAATTGGTTCATCGTTTGGAAAGCAAACAATTTAAAGGCAATACGCTGACTTTGAAAATCAAGTATCACGATTTTACCCAAATAACCCGCAGCATCACCCGTTCGCAGGAGCTGACTACACTCGACATGATTCTTCCTTTGGCTAAGCAGCTTTTGAAAGAGGTCGATTATGAGCGACATCCTATCCGGCTCATCGGCCTTTCTGTGTCCAATCCGCATAACGAGTCGGATGCACACGGCGCATGGGAGCAGCTTAGTTTTGAGTTTAGCGATTGGGATTGAAAGGCTTTTGTTAGTCGTTCCAAGAATGGGGGCGCATCAAAACAGATATGGGTTGAAACTCGGCATTTTGATGCACCCTCATTCTGGAACTTATTGGACTTATCAGTCGTTTTCAGTTTCAACTGTCGAAACTGTTTTTACTTGATGATGTCCAGTTGGCGGAAGCACTTCGTCAATTTCTTTACGGCGAAGTCTATCTGTTCCTTGGTGTGCGTGGCCATAAGGGCTACACGTACCAGCGTGTCTTGCGGAGCACAAGCGGGCGGGATGACGGGATTAATAAAGATGCCTTCGTCAAAAGCCAGCTTGGTGACGGTGAAAGTCTTCTCGGTGTCGCGCACGTAAAGCGGAATGATAGGTGACTCGGTATCGCCTATTTCGAAGCCGGCATCGCGGAAAGACTTCAACGCATAGTTGGTGATGTCCCATAGACGTTGGATACGTTCAGGCTCGTTCTGGATGATGTGCAAGGCTTCGCGGGCGGCAGCAGTGGCGGCCGGTGTACTGCTTGCCTGGAAGATATAGGAACGGGCGTTGTGGCGTAACCAGTTGATGACTTCCTTGTCTCCGGCAACGAAACCTCCGATGGAAGCCAACGATTTGCTGAAAGTTCCCATGATGAGGTCTACATCGTCCGTCACGCCGAAATGGTCGCATACACCCCGTCCTTGGCGTCCGAACACACCCAAGCCGTGAGCCTCGTCCACATAGATGCTGGCATTGTATTTCTTTTTCAAGCGGACAATCTCGGGCAAGTTGGCCAAATCGCCTTCCATGGAGAACACGCCGTCTACGACAATCAGCTTGATGGCGTCCGGTTCGCATTTTTTCAGTTCCTTTTCCAGGTCCTCCATGTCATTATGCTTGTATTTCAGTTGGGTGGCGAAAGAAAGACGGCGACCGTCAACGATGGACGCATGGTCGCGGTCATCGCAAATGATGTAATCACCGCGTCCGGCCAGTTGGGGGATAACGCCTTCGTTTACCGTAAATCCTGTGGAGAAGCACAGGGCCTCGTCTTTACCCACGAACTCGGCCAATTCTTTTTCCAGTTGCACATGGATGTCCAATGTGCCGTTAAGCAGGCGTGAACCCGCACACCCTGTTCCGTACTTGTCTGTGGCTGCTTTGGCCGCTTCAATGATGCGTTTGTCGTATGTCAGTCCCATGTAGGCGTTCGAGCCGAACATCAGAACCTTCTTGCCGTCCATCAGTACCTCCGTATCCTGGTGGCTGTCTATTTCGCGGAAATACGGGTAGATGCCCTTGGCGATGAATTGCTGGGGCTGGTCGTATTTGGCGAATTTTTCCTTTAATAAACTCATTGATTGAATGTCTTATATTTTATGAATATTCTACATCATATTCCAAAATTGGGGGCAAAGATAATAAAATAAGTTTTTACCTGTGTCTTTTGCCTGGAAAAATCTATCTATAATCGTTTTTAAAAGTGTAAGGCTTGATGCGGTTTAACAGAATTGTATTACTTTTGCAATACGAAGTTAAGCGGCTTTTTCCATGAATGAGGACAAGAAAAAAATAGTGTTCATTATCAATCCTAAATCCGGAACGCACGATAAGGAGGCGATACTTAAATGGATTGATGAGGAACTGGACAGGAAACTATATATGAAAGAGGTGGTTTATACGGAGCGTGCCGGACATGCTACGGAGCTTGCGGCTCGGAGTGTCCGTGAAGGTGCGTATGCCGTGGTGGCCACGGGAGGAGACGGCACCATCAACGAGATAGCCCGTTCGCTGGTGCATACCGATACGGCGTTAGGCATCATTCCGTGTGGTTCGGGCAACGGGCTTGCCAGACATTTGCAGATACCTTTGGATCCGCGCCGGGCAGTTGACATATTGAACCGTGGAAAGATTGTGTCCATTGATTATGGGACGATAAACGGTACTCCGTTTTTTTGTACTTGCGGAGTAGGCTTCGATGCGCTGGTGAGTTTGAAGTTCTCACAAGCGGGCAGACGGGGACCGCTCACTTATTTGGAGCAGACTCTGCGTGAAAGTCTTCAATACAAGCCCGAGGTGTACGAACTGGAGATGGACAACAACCCTTCGGTGCATTACAAAGCGTTCCTCATAGCTTGCGGTAATGCTTCGCAATACGGAAACAACGCCTATATTGCGCCAAGAGCGACACTTGACGATGGATTGCTGGACGTGACGATTTTGGAGCCTTTCACCATGCTTGACGTGCCTGCGCTGGCTTTCCAGTTGTTCAACAAGACCATTGACCAAAACAGCCGCATCAAAACTTTCCAATGCAAGTCCTTATGCATAAGGCGTTCCAAACCGGGCGCGGCCCATTATGACGGGGAACCGATGATGACCGATAAAGATGTGGAAGTGAAAATGGTGCAGAAGGAACTGAAAGTCATCGTACCTCAACACATGGAACGTCCGATAGCCAACGTGCTCCAGCGGGCGCAGGATTACATCAATGGGCTGAAGCAACTCAATGACTCTATTTTGGACGACATTACCCAGCGTAACAAGCTGATATTGGACAAAGGCAAGCGCCAATTTAAAAAGCTGACGAAAAAATAGCGGACTATCCAAAGATATTCCGTACTTTTGTGCACTTGAAATTAAATAAAGATAAATATGTATCGTACACACACCTGCGGAGAACTGCGTATCTCCGATGTTAATAAACAAGTGACGCTGGCCGGATGGGTGCAGCGTAGCCGCAAAATGGGAGGCATGACTTTCATCGACCTCCGCGACCGTTACGGCATTACCCAACTGGTGTTTAACGAGGAAGTGAACACCGACCTTTGCGAACAGGCCAACCGTTTGGGACGCGAATATGTCATCCAAGTAAAGGGTACAGTAAACGAACGTTATAGTAAGAACGCCAACATGCCTACGGGCGACATTGAAATTATCGTATCCGAACTTTGTGTGCTCAACACCGCCCAGACTCCACCTTTTACTATCGAGGATAATACGGACGGGGGCGATGACATTCGCATGAAGTACCGTTACTTGGACTTGCGCCGTAACGCCGTGCGCAGAAACCTGGAATTGCGTCATAAGATGACTATCGAGGTGCGCAAATATTTGGATAGCCAAGGTTTTATTGAGGTGGAGACTCCGCTCCTCATTGGTTCTACGCCGGAGGGAGCGCGTGACTTCGTAGTGCCTTCGCGCATGAATCCGGGACAATTCTACGCCCTTCCCCAAAGTCCGCAGACCTTGAAGCAATTGCTCATGGTTTCCGGTTTCGACCGTTACTTCCAGATAGCCAAGTGCTTCCGTGACGAAGATTTGCGTGCCGACCGCCAGCCGGAGTTTACTCAGATAGATTGTGAAATGTCTTTCGTTGAGCAGGATGATGTCATCAACCTCTTTGAAGGAATGGCCAAATATTTGTTCAAGGAATTGCGCGGAGTGGAATTGACCGAACCTTTCCAACGCATGCCTTGGTCGGAAGCCATGAAATATTATGGTTCTGACAAGCCCGACTTACGCTTCGGCATGAAGTTTGTAGAACTTATGGACATCTTGAAAGGATACGGTTTCTCTGTGTTCGACAATGCGGCTTATATCGGAGGCATCTGTGCCGAAGGCGCCGCTCACTATACCCGCAAGCAACTCGATGCCCTCACTGAATTTGTGAAGAAGCCTCAGATAGGTGCCAAGGGAATGGTTTATGCCCGTATCGAGTCCGATGGCAACGTGAAGTCCAGCGTGGACAAGTTCTACTCACAGGACGTGCTGCAGAAGATGAAGGAAGCTTTCGGGGCCAAACCGGGCGACTTAATCCTTATTTTGAGTGGAGATGATGCCATGAAGACCCGCAAGCAGCTTTGCGAGCTTCGTTTGGAGATGGGTAGCCAGTTGGGATTGCGTGATAAGAACAAGTTCGCTCTACTTTGGGTGGTAGACTTCCCGATGTTTGAATGGAGCGACGAAGAGAACCGCCTGATGGCTATGCACCATCCGTTTACACATCCCAAGAATGAAGACATTCCTTTGCTGGATACTAATCCCGAAGCTGTTCGTGCCGATGCATACGACATGGTGTGCAACGGTGTGGAGTTGGGTGGAGGTTCCATCCGTATCCACGATGCGGCATTGCAGGCCAAGATGTTCGAGATATTGGGCTTCACGCCCGAAAAGGCGCAAGAGCAATTCGGCTTCTTGATGAACGCTTTCAAGTTTGGTGCGCCCCCTCATGGAGGCTTGGCGTATGGGTTGGACCGTTGGGTAAGCATCTTTGCCGGATTGGATAGTATCCGCGATTGCATCGCCTTCCCGAAGAACAACAGCGGACGTGACGTCATGCTGGATGCACCGGGCTATTTGGATCAGAAGCAATTGGACGAACTCCATCTGATAGTAGACGTTAAAGAGTGAAAGAATCCACGAGAGTATTCCGTTTTGCCACTATCGGTACGCTGAATGCACTGATTACGGCATTGGTCGTATGGTTAATGATGCACGTGGCAGACGAAGACTATATGCTTTCCAACGTTGTGGCATATATTGTTGCCCAGACGCATAATTTTCTCTGGAGCAAATATTGGATATTTCCATCGGAAAAGAAGAGCAACACCTGGCGTCAGGTGCTGCTCTTTCTTATCGCTTTCGGGTTGGCATACGTCGCCCAGTTCCTTTTTCTCGTCGCTTTGGTGGAAGGCTTGCATTGCAACGAGTATCTTGCCCAGTTCCTTGGACTTTTTGTTTATGGCGCGGTTAACTTCCTAATGAATAGGCGCGTCACTTTCCATTGATTCAGTCAATAAACCGTTTGGTGATTTCTTCATAGGCGTCAATGCGCCGATCGCGCAGGAAAGGCCACCAGCGACGCACGTTCTCCGAGCGTTCCATGTCTATTTCCACTACGAGATTTTCCGGTTCGGTATTGCTCGCTTGGACGAGAAGCTCGCCTTGTGGACCTGCCACGAAACTATTTCCCCAAAAAAGAATTCCATTGGTTTGGCCGGATGGATCGGATTCATGTCCTACACGGTTTACGGAGATGACAGGCAATCCGTTGGCTACGGCATGTCCACGCTGGGAAATAATCCAGGCACTTAATTGACGTGCTTTCTCTTCATCGGTGTCGGTACTTTCCCAGCCGATGGCAGTTGGGTATATGAGAAGTTCGGCGCCACGCAATGCCATCAACCGGGCTGCTTCCGGATACCATTGGTCCCAGCATACCAGTACACCCAATTTCCCTAATGAAGTTTCGATAGGCCGGAAGCCCAAATCGCCTGGAGTAAAATAGAACTTTTCGTAATAGGCTGGGTCATTGGGAATATGCATTTTCCTATACTTGCCTGCAATAGAACCGTCTCGGTCGAAAACAACAGCGGTATTGTGGTACAGACCGGGAGCGCGTTTCTCGAAAAGCGAAGTGACGAGTACAATGCGGTTCGAGGCGGCCAGTTCGGAATAAAACCCTGTAGAAGGACCGGGAATGGGTTCAGCCAAGTCGAACATGCGAGTGTCCTCTGTCTGGCAGAAGTACAGGGAGTTATGCAATTCTTGTAGGACAACGAGCTGTGCCCCGTGTGCGGCACAGGCTTCGATGCTCTTGGCAAGATTCATCAGGTTTGTACGCAGGTCGGCCACATTAGCCTGTTGGATGATGCCTACTTTGATAGTTCTCATAATGTAAGTGACAATTGGTTTGTATTAAAAAATAGACGTGTTCTTATGATACATTACAAGCTACAAGTTGCTGTACGGAGAGCACGCTTTACTTGTAGCTTGTAGTTCGGTATTTGAATTAATAGGCAAACAGCGGATAGTTTGCCATGGTCTTGTTGACACGGGCGCGGACTTCGGCAATCACTTGTTCGTTATCAACATTCGAAAGTACGGTTTCTATCATCTCGGCGATTTCCAGCATCAGGTCTTCTTTAGCGCCACGGGTCGTGATGGCAGGAGTACCCAAGCGGATACCGGAGGTTTGGAAAGCTGATCGTGTATCGAAAGGAACCATGTTTTTGTTAACGGTGATGTCGGCCGATACCAAGGCTTTTTCTGCGACCTTACCTGTGAGGTCCGGATATTTTGAACGCAAATCTACCAACATGGAGTGATTGTCCGTACCGCCGCTGACAATAGTGAAACCACGGTCTATCAAGGCTTGTGCCAAAGTGGCGGCGTTCTTCTTCACTTGCAAGGCATATTCTTTCCATTCTGGTTGCAGAATTTCATTGAACGCTACGGCTTTGGCGGCGATGACATGTTCCAGTGGCCCTCCCTGTATGCCGGGGAATACAGCCGAGTCGAGTAGTTGGGACATCATCTTGATTTCTCCCTTTGGCGTTTTCTTGCCCCAAGGATTGGGGAAGTCCTTACCCATCAGAATGATACCTCCACGTGGACCACGCAGGGTTTTGTGGGTAGTGGAGGTGACTATGTGGGCATATTCTACAGGGTTGTTCAGCAGGCCGGCAGCAATAAGTCCGGCCGGATGAGCCATGTCTATCATCAGTATGGCACCTACCTTATCCGCAATTTCGCGCATGCGTTTGTAGTCCCATTCGCGTGAATAAGCTGAACCGCCACCGATAATCAGTTTGGGTTGTTCGCGCAAGGCGATTTCTTCCATTTGGTCATAATCCACACGTCCTGTTTCTTTGTTCAAGTTGTATTCGCAGGGGTGATAGATAATACCGGACGTATTTACTGCTGAGCCGTGCGACAGGTGTCCGCCATGTGCCAAGTTCAGTCCCATGAATTTGTCGCCTGGATTCAATACGGCTAAAAATACGGCCGCATTGGCTTGGGCGCCAGAGTGGGGTTGCACGTTAGCCCATTCAGCATTGAAGATTTTCTTAATACGGTCAATGGCCAGTTGTTCACTTTGGTCTACTACTTCGCATCCGCCATAGTAGCGTTTGCCCGGATAGCCTTCGGCATATTTGTTGGTCAGGCAGGATCCCATGGCCTGCATTACTTCGTCACTTACAAAGTTCTCGGACGCAATCAGTTCAATGCCTTTCAGTTGGCGCTGATGCTCTTTCTCAATGATGTCGAAAATCAAATCGTCTCTTTTCATGCGCTTATAGATTAATTAATATATTGTGGTCTATAGACTTTTTTGAAGTTGCAAAAGTAAGGTAAATAAATGATATATGGACTTTCTCACGCTAAAAAAACACACCGAATGAGAAACTTAACACATTATCCCTGCGGTGGAAGCGTATCTCGTTATCGGGAATTTCTTCGCCGGGCGATGGGGAAAGTTCCGGCGAGGTGTAAGTAATCTTTTTGGAAATGTTGTGTAGGCCGATGTCGTACCGGAAGTCGAAGAAAATGCGGGATATGGTGATGGCGACTCCCAATGTCAAGTTCAGGTTTATGGGGTATAGTTCCTCCTCCATATCTTCCAAATTGAAGTTCTCGAATGTAATGTCGCTTTTACGGTCCCAAATGTAGCGTATCTTCGGTCCGCCGAATATGGCCAGGCTGTAAGGCCCGTCTTTGATGATATTGTAACCATAAATGACAGGAATGTCAATGCTGTGGATAGATGAGGTGATGGAAGCCTGTTCAAGCGGCATTTCTTCCGGTACACCTTCTGCTTGCGGCTTGTCGAAGATGATGTTGCAGCGGTTGATGGAATATGAGATTTCCGGCTGGATAAAATGTCGTTCGAAGTTTATCCGCATGAATACTGAGGCAAAGTAACCTATCTTATAGTTATTTTGTACTTGTTCGATGTTTTGGCCGTTGATGCTGAAGTCCGATACTAAAAACAGGGAGGCCGTAAATCCGCCTTTGACGCCAAAGTTCACCGTGCGGTCGTGCGGATGTTGGTTCTGTCCGGTCACGGGTAGTCCGACGGATGCGGGTATGGTGTCTGTACGCAAAGGATTTTCTGCCCACAAGGATGTAGGCAGGCAAATCCATATACTCCATGCGAAAAAGAACTTCAGCCACTTCATGTTATTCTTGCGTATGTTTCTTTTCTACGGACCAACCGAACTTCCCTATTTTTTCTCCCAGTCCGTAATAGCCTCCATGGACATAGACAAGCGGGTTGGTTTCCGCCAGTTCGAATTTTCCACTTTGGGGATTGAGGTTGTCCTTCTCTGCGCGGACATTTACCACATCGGCTATGAACATGTCGTGCGATCCTAAAGAAATGATTTCTTTTACCCTGCATTCGATGCACAACGGTGATTCCTCAATAAGTGGAGCTCGGACTACAGTACATTTTCCCGGGGTCAGGTTCATTTCCCGGAATTTGTTGTGGTTTCGTCCCGACCGCACGCCACACCAGTCAGTGGCCCGTGCCATCTTTTGGGTGGTGAGGTTAATGACAAACTCCATGTTGCGTCTGATGATGTCGTACGAATAGCGTTCGGGACGTACGGAGATGTAGCACATGGGTGGGTTCGTGCAGATGGTACCCGTCCATGCCACGGTCAGTATGTTATACTCTTCCGGCGTGCTTCCGCAACTCACCAATACGGCGGGCAGGGGATAGATCATTGTGCCCGGTTTCCAGTCTTCTTTCATGTTTCCCGTTTATAGTATCGTAATATTCTCTCTTGTCTGTTCTTTCTCGCAATAGTGGCATTTGATGACGCATTTATCCTTGTCTATGACGTGGAAGAAGGTTGGCATAGGCTCGTTGTTGGTAATGCACTTGGGATTGGCGCACTTTACGATGCCGTGCAGTTCATCCGGTAAGATGAGTTCCCGTTTCTCCACCACCTCGTAGTTGCGGATGATGTTGAGCTTCACATTAGGAGCCACTACGGCTATGCGGTTTATTTCGTCATCACAGAAAAACTTGTCCGCTATCTTGATGATGCCTTTTTTACCCAGTTTTTTGCTGTTCAAGTTAAAACCGATGGTGATGTTGTTGCTCATGTGTTTCAACCCTAAGAGGGATACTACGGTAAACAACTTTTCCGCCGGGATATGGTCGATGACGGTGCCGTTTTCCAAGGCGGCAACTTGCAGTTCTTTTTTATCGTTCGTCATGATTTTCCTCCTTATTATTATGTCATTTGCTTTGCTTTACTTCGTCTAAGGTAATGCCAAGAACATCACACAGAATAGCTTCGCGGGCATAAAGCCCGTTTTGTGCCTGCTGGAAATAATAGGCCTTGGGGCTGTCGTCTACGTCGTAGGCTATTTCGTTGACACGGGGTAGGGGATGCAGGATGCGCAGGTTGGGACGTGTATGTTCCAGCATCTTGGCCCGGAGGATATAGACGTTTTTCACCCGTTCGTATTCCATCAGATCCGTAAACCGCTCGCGTTGTACGCGTGTCATGTACAAGATGTCGGCATCGGCTATTTCTTTTTCAGTGAAATCCATATGTTCAATGTAACGGATGTTGTGCTCTTGGCAGTAAATTTTATATTCTTCGGGCATTTTCAGTTCATCGGGCGCGATGAAATGGAATGTCGGGTTGAAGTGGCGCATGGCCATCAAGAGGGAATGGACGGTGCGTCCGTATTTTAAGTCCCCCACCAGATAAATGTTCAGGTTTTCCAGCGTGCCTTGCGTCTTGTAGATTGAGTAGAGGTCCAGCATCGTTTGTGACGGGTGTTGGTTGGCTCCGTCTCCGGCGTTGACGATGGGGACATCGGTCACTTCGCTTGCATAGCGGGCGGCGCCTTCCAGGTAGTGGCGCATCACGATGATGTCCGCATAGTTGCTCACCATTTTAATGGTGTCCTTCAGTGTTTCACCTTTCGACGAGCTGGTCGCCTTGGGGTCGGTAAATCCGATGACCCGTGCGCCCAGCCGGTTGGCTGCGGTTTCGAAACTGAGCCGTGTACGGGTAGAAGGCTCAAAAAAGAGGGTCGCTACTACCTTCCCATCCAGGATGTGGCGGTTGGGACATTCTTCAAATTGCTTTGCCATTTCAATCATGTAGAGGATTTTTTCCTTCGTGTGTTCGGCAATGGTCACTAAACTTCTGTTTTCCATATCGTTTGGGTAAGTTTTATCTTTTCGAGAGTGTAAAGTTAGGTAAAATCCGTGGGACTTGGAAATTATCGGGGGAGTTTTTTCGTAGAAGTGTCATCTTCCGGGTATCATTGGTTACTTGTTCAAGTATCATTGCTTACTTTGCCTTTTATGCAAGGATGCTTGGGCATTTAACTAAGGATACTGGCGGATTTTTATCGGCTGTCTGAACGGATTTTTCATTCTTTCACGCTTTCACGGCATCTCCTATTAAATCCGTCTTTCCTTGCCGATGATATGGCCTTGCGGGTATTATTCCTTACAAAGAGTAAGTCGGAAATTCGTACTCGTGTCATTATTTGTGATTTTTATCGATTTCGTCTTCGTGAAGATTGCTGGAAGTGCTTCTCGCGGACGTTCGGGAATGTTAGAAACATAAGGGTCGAATGTTTCTAACATTCCCCCTCTATGTTAGAAACATACCCCCCTCAGGTTAGTAACCTAAAAAGCGATGCCAGTGAATGCGGTTTCTTTTTGTATGTACTTTTTGTTTTTTATTCAGGCGTGTTTGGATTTATCAATCATGACATATCGGCAGATGCTTCATCTTCCATGAAGGAATTTCCCTATGGCGTAACCGTGCATTGCCCGGATGGACTATGTAAAATGCGCAAATTCCTTCCGCGCAAAGCATAAATATGTTCGCTTGATGAAAGACGGTTTCGTCCCAGCCTTTCCTTGGATGTTTTCCCTCGTGATTTCTTTAGAAACCTTTCGCTCTTTGAAAAATTGTAGTGCAGATGTAATATTTATATGGATTATATTCATTATCTTTGCAGGACGAAACATAAATTAATGTTCAATTAACACTTATCTATTAACTAAATGACTGAATTATGAAAAGAAGTCTGATTCAATTCCTGTTCCTTGCCGTCCTGTCCTTGTGCAGCACGTATGCGCTGGCGCAGAACATGACGGTGAGAGGTCAGCTTGTAGACGCTGAGACAGGTGAACCGCTGGTGGGTGCCGCCGTCATGGTGGAAGGCACTACGCAAGGTTCTGTGACTAACGTAGACGGTTACTTCGAGCAAAGAGTTGCTGCGAACGCCACGTTGCTCTTCAAGTATGTGGGCTACAAGGACCTGAAGAAACAGGTACCTCGGAAGGGCGCTTCCGTAGACATGGGCGTCATTGAAATGCAGCCGGATGCGGTGCTGTTGAAGGACGTGGTGATTACTTCATCCATTGCTATTGCACGCAAGACACCGGTAGCTGTATCTACTGTATCGCCAACTTTTATTGAAGAAAATTTGGGTACAAAAGAGTTTCCTGAAATCTTAAACTCTACTCCCAGTGTGTATGCAACAAAGAAAGGTGGTGGATTCGGTGATTCGGAAATCCGTATGCGTGGTTTTGAATCAGAGAATATTGCAGTGATGATTAATGGTGTGCCGATGAACGATATGGAGTGGGGCGGTGTTTACTGGTCCAATTGGGCTGGTCTGAGTGACGTTACCCGTAGTATGCAGACACAACGTGGTTTGGGCGCTTCCAAAGTTTCGGCTCCTTCGGTCGGTGGTTCTATTAATATTGTGACGAATTCTGTAGAAGCCAAACGTGGCGGTTCGGTTTCTTACGCCATGGGTAATGACGGGTATAATAAGATTATGTTTAATGTTTCCACGGGTTTAAGTAAGTCAGGATGGGCATTGACCTTATTGGGCGCTAAAAGTTGGGGAGACGGTTATATTCAGGGTACGGATTTTGAAGCATATAACTGGTTCGTTAATGTTGCTAAACGTTTCAATGACAACCATCAATTGTCGTTTACGGCATTCGGTGCGCCACAATGGCATAACCAACGAGACAATAGTGGCATGAAAATCTCGGAATGGCAAACTGTGGCAGAACGTTATATGAATGGTAAGAGTCCTTATCGTTATAATCCCACTTACGGACATGGTATCAACGGGGAGCGTAAGTCTGCGGATTACAACGCATATCACAAACCTCAACTTTCGTTGAATCATCTGTGGCAGATTGACCATAAGTCTTCATTAAGTACGGCTGTTTATGCCTCTATTGGTACCGGTGGTGGGTATAGTGGTCAAGGTCTGACTTCTGATGATCGTTACAAGTGGTATGGTACGGATACGGAAGGTAACCTGAATACCTATTTCCGCAATGCGGATGGTTCATTTGCTTACGATCAGGTATATCAATACAACTTGGAAAGCGAGAATGGTTCGCGTATGGCGATGTCCAAATCTGTTAATAAACATACTTGGATTGGTTTGATTTCTACTTATACCTCAAAATTCGGTGAGAATTGGGATTTCTACGGAGGCATTGATTTCCGATATTATAAAGGAGTGCATACGAACGAGTTAGTTGACCTTTACGGTGGTGAGTATTTCATAGATTCTTCTTCACGTGAAGGTGTGCTTGTTGAAAACAATGCTGCGGCTGCAAATCCGGATTTCGTAAATCAAAAATTGAAAGTAGGCGATGTCGTATATCGTGATTACGATGGCTATACGTTGCAAGAAGGTGCTTTTGCACAGGCTGAATACAACCGTGACAAACTGAGCGCTTTTGTAGCCGGTTCTATTTCAAATACGGGTTATTGGCGTTACGACCGTTTCTATTATGACGAAGCTCACGCAAAGTCTGAAACGGTAAACTTCCTCGGTTGGACGGCTAAGGGTGGTGCAAACTTCAACATTACGGAAAATCACAATGTATTTGCTAATGTGGGTTACATCAGCCGTGCTCCTTTCTTCTCGTATGGCGCGTTTTTGCAGGCTACTACCAGCAACATGGTTAATCCGGACGCTGTGAATGAGAAAGTGTTCTCCGCAGAATTAGGATATGGTTTCAAGTCCAGTTGGTTGACCGCTAACGTAAACCTCTATCATACGAAGTGGATGAACAAGACTATGAGCCGTGGTATTGACTTAAAGAGTGGTGGTGTATTTGTCGACCGTATCAGTATTAACATGAGTGGTATGAATGCTATCCACCAAGGTATTGAATTTGACCTTGTCGCTAAACCGTTCCATTGGCTGGATGTACGTGGTATGTTTTCTATTGGTAATTGGCGCTGGGATTGTGAAGCCAAGGGGTATTTCTATGATTCAGCTGGTCAGCCGGTAGCAAGTTGGACTAATAATGGTGAGATTGTACGTGCATCGGGTATCTATGCTGAGGATCATGCTTCAGCTACAATCAAGCTGAATGGAACCAAGGTGGGTAACTCAGCTCAAACTACGGCCGCTATCGGATTAAATGCCAGGGTGACAAAAGACCTCCGTGTAGGACTTAACTGGAATTATTTTGGACGTAATTATGCCGATTGGTCGTTGACGGGTAACGATTTATATGCAGGGACTGTCATTGAGCGTGGAGATCCTTGGCAGATACCTTCATCGAATGTATTTGATGTGAATGCAAGTTATAAATTCAATATAGGTAAGGTTCAGGCGACACTTTCCGGTAATGTGGACAATTTGTTCAACAATCTCTATATTACCGATGCTGAGGATGAAGAGAATACGGGCAATTGGGAAGATGTATCCGTGCTGTATTCTTTTGGCCGCACTTATTCGTTGAGACTTAAAATCAATTTCTAACCGTCCATTAAAGAATGATATATATGAAAAAGAAATATATACTTCCGTTGGTAACCTCATTGCTGGTATTGGGTTCCTGCGACTATGTGGAAGATAATTTTGAAGGTATTGAACAGTTCGATCATCCGACCAATGTCTTTACGAAAGATTATACATTAACGGCTGAGGATTATACGAGTATTGCGGACTTGAAAGCCAATAAAGATTTGGCTGAAGCCAATGGTGTAGAAGACCAACTTTCCGCATTGAAAACCTCAATGGCTTTTACAGATGAATTGCCTGCTTCCGACTATTTGCCTGCTTTCCTTATGGAAAACTGGTTCTCTGGGGATGAAGGCTCGGCTATTCGTGTTACTTATAACAAACGCCTCCCTTATACGGATACAGAGCGTGCAATCAATGCCGCTACTATGTACACGGTAAGTGCTGATGATTATATGCTTGCTTGGGAAGGTGTGGCGAATAACTTCTTTACGCCTTCTGTAAGCGCTTCTCGTTTTGTGCCTGAAATCCTGGCTAACGCGCGTCCCGAGGCACAGGAGGGGGATATGGTGCTTGTAGACTATGACTATTCCGAAAACGAACCTACAGGTTCAGCTCCTGCACTGGATGAAGATTTTGAAGGTTTTTGGAATGAAACTGTGTACACGGCAGAAGTTCCCGGATGGCAAAATGTTGTAACTGTTGGTACTTATGCTTGGTCTGGTCGTATTTATAGTGGTAATTCCTATTTGCAACAGAGTTCATATGGGCATAAGGCCGGAGTGTTGGAATCGTATATGATTACACCGAAGATTACGGTAGAATCGGGTATGAGTCTGACTTTTGACGCTTGTTATGGGAATTATAGAGAAGAAGGCGGGCGTGTCAGCTTGCTTTATATAGAAGCATCCCAACTGCCAAACTTCGATAAAGAAACTGTAGCAGCTGCCGATTGGGTGGATATTTCGGATGCAGTAGAGATTCCAGTTCCATCGGGCACGTATGGTACACTGGGTAATGTTTGCGATTACGACTTATCTTCACTGGCTGGTAAGGAGATTTACATCGCTTTCCGTTATAACGGAGATAATGAATCGGCTACTACAACGGTTCAGATAGACAATGTGGTGATAAAAGGAGCATCGGGTACTGCTGTCGACCTTGAAACAGCAGCTATGAGTGACCTCTTCCGTTTCGACGGATCACAATGGCAAATATACAACGATGCTTTGTCACTTGATGGTGCCGATTATCAGGCTATGGGAAGCAATTATGGTAATCTGAGCAACACAATGTTGCCGGATAACTATTTACCCGCTTATTTAGCTCAGACTTATCCGTATGCTCAGGAAGAAGACTCTTATACCATCGCTTATAAATATTATGACGGTGAGAATACAACTGTGCAATGCAGCAGTTATACTTATAAGGCCGGTTCATGGCAATCTGCCGCTCTTACGGTAGTGACTGAACAATTTGTTATGACCGGAGGTGAATGGTGTTATAATCCGAGTACTACCATTACATTGGAAGTTGGCAAGGGTATTGAGTTTTCATCTACTTTCTATCAATTGATTACTGATTGGGTGGATGACAATTTCCCGGAATATGTAACAGGGTACGGCAATAATGATTATTATTACGGTGGCTCGGCTTATCAGAATAATTTCGATTTCCGTGTCAGCGCATGGAAAGGACAAGGCACATACAATGGTTTGAGTGACGAAGAGATTACGAATTTGATGTGGGAACGTTTACCTGAAGCTTTCCCGCATGCATTGGAAGTGCTTTATGCTGATGTAGCTCCGATAGAAGGTATCGAAATTATTTATACGATTAACTTCGGTATCTACGATGGAGTTACTACGATGTGGACTATCCAATATAAAGTGACGGGCGTAGGACAGTTCACTTATGTGGAAGGCAGCTTGAAGGAGACGAATTAAATTTATTGTCCCAATAATTTTGGTAAAAAGGGTGATGTGCAAAGCATCACCTTTTTTGCCTATGATTAATACAGTTTGTATATGAAGATATTATATCGCTTTTTATTTATATGTCTTAGTTTAGGACTGATATATGCTTGCGGAAAAGATAATCCGATTTCCTCTGAGCAAGAAATAACGCCTCCTAAGGAAGAGCCCGAAGAGCCCGAAGAACCCGAAGAACCCGAAGAACCGACGGTTGATGCAAACGCCAATGCCAATCTGCCTGTGGAAGGCCAAGCGTTTGTCACTGACTATTCCGTGCCTCATCTCAATTCAGAGAATACTTACGTGGAGCATACTGTTGACTACAATAATGCACAGATGCTGAATTATGCTTTGGAATGGAATGCGGAGAAGCGTCATGCCGCCTGGATAGCATTCAGCTTCGATGACGTTACAAAGCAAAACACGACCGGGAGGAATGAGGAATGGGCTACCGATCCGTTGGTGCCGGAAGGTACCTGCCCTACGGAGGCTGACCATAAGAGCGATGGTTTCGACAAAGGGCACTTGTGCGCTTCCAACGACCGGAAGTTTTCTGCGGAAGCCAATGAACAGACTTATTACTACAGCAACATGAGCCCGATGATGAGTTCGTTCAATGGTGGTTTTTGGGCTTCGTTCGAGATATTGGTACAGGATTGGGGCCGTTCGGAAGCATTTGACAAGGTGTATGTGACCAAGGGCGGAACGCTGGACCAACTGTTAGTGAGTTTTACCGGTACGCGAAACGGAAATGACGGAGTGCTTCCAAAAACAGATGAAAATGGATTGACCATTCGCGGGTTGGCTTGTCCGAAATATTATTTTATAGCAGTACTGGCTCAGAAGGGTAATGATTTCTATGCCATAGGCTTCTGGATGGAGCATCGGGATGATTACGGGTATGAATACGATGAATTTGCGCCTTCGGATGTGATGAAGAAATATGCCCTAAGTATTGACGAGCTGGAAAAGAACACGGGGCTGGATTTCTTCTGTAATCTGCCCGATGCGGTAGAGGACGAGGTAGAAAGCGCGTGGAGTGAAGCGGATTGGGCTTGGTAACTTTGTTACCAGACGAGTTCGCTCAAGACGGCTGTCTTTCCCATGGATTACTTGCTATAAATGTTTTATTGGCATGGCAAAAGTAAACATGAAACTCGGTAAATCTGTCTTTTTGATGTTCTTCGGGCGAATTGCTCTGACAAATATTGGTAAAAGTGGCGGAATATCCGTATCTTTGCGCATAGTTAATCAGTTCAAATAAAACTATTGTACTTCATGTGGATTACGATTTCCGTGCTGGCCCTTGCGGCTGTCTTTTTCATGAGCGGTAAAGTACGTTCAGATCTGGTGGCGGTGTGCTCGCTGCTGTTGTTACTCATATTTCATGTCTTGACACCGGAGGAAGGATTGTCAGGATTCTCCAATTCGGTGGTAATCATGATGATAGGCTTGTTCGTGGTGGGAGGTGCTATCTTCCAGACCGGATTGGCCAAAATGATAAGCAGCCGGTTGCTGAAACTGTCCGGTCGCAGCGAGTTGCGCCTTTTTCTGCTAGTGATGCTTGCCACGGCATTTATAGGAGCTTTTGTAAGCAATACGGGTACGGTGGCCTTAATGTTGCCCATTGTAGTAAGTATGGCCGTCAGTACAGGTATCAATTCCCGCCGGCTGCTCATGCCGCTTGCCTTTGCCAGCAGCATGGGAGGCATGATGACGCTTATCGGTACGCCTCCCAACCTCATCATACAGGATGTACTGACGGGTGCGGGGTATGAGCCTCTTTCCTTTTTTTCGTTTTTGCCGGTAGGACTGGTCTGTTTGGGTGTGGGTATCGTAGTGCTTCTTCCTGCCACTAAATGGTTCCTTTCGGACAAGAAAAAGGTCGGAGAGTCGGAGGAAGGTTCGCGCAACAAGTCGCTGGGACAGTTGGCCAAGGAATATGATTTGACGGACAATCTGTTCCGCCTGCGGGTGGAGGCGGCATCAGGGGTGATAGGACGTACGATAGCGGAAATGGATTTGCGCCGCACTTACGGGGTGGACATCCTGGAAGTGCGCAGGGAGAAGAATTCACAGGCCCGTTTCCTGCACTCGGTCGCTCAGTTATCCGCGTCGGACACGGTGCTTGAAGAAGGGGACATGCTGTACGTCGTCGGTGAGCGTGTACAAGTGGAACGCCTGTCAGCGGACTTTGCTCTGAGCATGCCCGATGTCTCCAATGAGCAAGGGAAAGCCGGACTGGCCTTTTATGACATCGGCATTGCGGAAATCGTGTTGATGCCTTCATCGCGCATGATAGGACGTACCATAAAGGAGGTGGATTTCAGGCGTACGTTCCACGTTAATGTGCTGGCCATACGTCGAAAGAAAGAGTATTTGCGTCAGCACTTGGGGAGCGAGAAGATGCATAACGGTGATGTACTGCTGGTGCAGGGACGCTGGGAGGACATTGCCTGCCTGTCGAATGACGAGGACAATTGGGTCGTACTGGGTCAGCCTCTGGCCGAAGCGGCTAAGGTCACGCTGGATTATAAGGCTCCTGTGGCAGCGGCTATCATGGTGCTGATGGTGGCTATGATGGTGTTCGACTTCATACCGGTGGCACCTGTTACGGCTGTAATGATAGCGGCTGTGCTGATGGTGCTGACAGGATGCCTGCGCAGTGTGGAAGCTGCCTATAAGACAATCAACTGGGAAACGATCGTGTTGTTTGGCGCCATGCTGCCTATGTCTTTGGCGTTGGAAAAGACGGGTGTCTCGCAACACCTGGCTGACATGCTGGCGGGGAGCATGGGGGAATACGGACCTATGGTATTGTTGGCGGGGGTGTATTTTACCACTTCGCTCATGACCATGTTTATCAGCAACACCGTTACCGCGGTATTGATGGCTCCCATCGCTTTACAAAGTGCCATTCAGACGGGAGTCAGCCCGGTTCCCTTTCTGTTTGCTGTAACCGTGGGTGCGAGCATGTGTTTTGCCTCCCCCTTTTCCACTCCGCCCAATGCCTTGGTGATGCCTGCCGGACAATATTCGTTTGCCGATTACATCAAGGTAGGCTTGCCTTTACAGGTCATTATGGGATTGGTAATGGTGGTGGTGCTTCCATTGCTGTTCCCGTTTTGAGGGGAAGCGTGCGAAACAAGACGTAAAGCCCTGTTTAGGATGACAGAGCAAAAGGATATCCGTTACCAGACGAGTTCGCTCAAGACAGGGTTGTGGTCACTGCACAAGTCCCAGTTCGGTGAACGGTAAGAAATGCAACGCAACTGCGGCGAATGGAATACATAGTCAATGCGCAACAGGCGTTTGGCGAGGCGGTACGTGTACATATATCCCGTACCGCCTTCTTTAAACCCGTCTTTCAATAAACTTGAGAGTACATGATAGGTATAGGAGGATGGAATGGAGTTTAAATCACCGCAGAGGATAACGGGGTAGGGGCTTCTGCGTACAATGTCTGCGGTAACTTGGGTCTGTTCCGAGCGTTTGATGAAGTTTGCAAGGAGGGTACCCGCGACATTCCCTATGGCTTCCACTTCCCGCTTGCGGTCATTGGTATTCAGTTCGCGTTGCCATTTGTGTCGGTTTTGACTCACACTGGTGGTTTGTAGATGATTATTCAAGAGGCGGATGGTGTCCGTGCCGACAAGGAGGTCGCACACCAAGCTGCTGTTGTACGAGTCCGGATGAGGGATGAAATGTTGTCCGCGGATAGGGTAGCGGCTGAATAAGGCAATGGGAAGACTTTGCGCCGTGTCATTTGCGGGCAAATAGCTATATTTCCAGTGGCTGAACGTACGTACAATGCTGTCTGTAGGGAAATAGCGGTTTCCGCCCATCTCTTGTAGGCAAAGCACATCCACTTCTTCTTCGCGCATCAAGCGGGCTATTTCCTTGCATGAATAACCTGTGATTTCTCCTCCGAAATTGTGTACATTGTACGTGGCCACTTTCAGTTGATGGCGGGCATCGTCTTTTCCCGGCTGAAACCAAGGGATTTGAAACGTGGCTGATAGGTAACCCCAGTTACAGGCTATGGCTATGATAGGTATTATGCCCCATCGTTTACGGGCTATAACCCATGCCACTGATACGAGTAGGTCGGTTATCAGAAGTAAGGGCAATCCTAAACCCAGTAAGGCCATATAAGGATGTCCGGCTGGTTCGAACCGACCTGAAAAGGCGGCAAGGATAGTGGCTGTCGCCAATAGGCAAGTGACCATGACGAGTATCCCATAGAATACGTTTTTGACGGCTGCTTTTCCCATTTAAATGATTATTTATCAGTGAATCATTTAATTTCTATTTATTCACTACATTCACGGGCTTTCCTTCTGAATAGGCTTTCACATTATCCACGGCTATACGCATCAGGCGTTCGCGGGCGGCAGTGCTGGCCCAAGCTATGTGCGGAGTGATGTAGCAGTTGCGGGCGGTGAGCAGAGGATTGTCTGCACGGGGAGGCTCCTGGGCCAGCACATCCAGGCCGGCGGCGTAGATGCGGCCTGCGTTCAAGGCATCGGCCAATTCTTGTTCGTTTACCAAGGGACCGCGTCCGGTGTTGATGAGGATGGCTGTGGGCTTCATCAAGGACAGCCGGCGGGCGTTGACCAACTCACGGGTGTCTGGAGTGAGCGGGCAATGCAGGCTGATGATGTCGCACTCGGCAAACAGCTCGTCCAGTTCCATCTTCTTGATTTCATGAGGAAGTTGGAAGGAGGATTTGGAGGTACAGGCATACACTTCCATACCAAAGGCGATGGCGATGCGTGCCGTGCGCGACCCGGTGTGACCTAGCCCCACAATACCTATCTTCTTGCCCCGAAGCTCGATGAGCGGTGTGTCCCAAAAGCAAAAGTCAGGATTGCTGCTCCAACGTCCTTTGCGTACTTCTTCGGAATGATGCTGCACTTGTTGGCAGATGTTCAGCAGGTGGGCAAATACCATTTGCGCCACGGAGTCAGTGCTGTAAGCCGGGATGTTGGTTACGATTACGCCCCGTGCCCGTGCGGCTTCGGCATCAACTATATTGTATCCTGTGGCCAACACACCGATGTAGCGTAGGGCGGAAAGGGCGTTGATGACTTCGGCGTTGAGCACCGTTTTGTTGGTCAGCAGGATTTCGGCTCCTTGTGCCCGTTCCAGTATTTCAGCGGGTGAGGTACGGTCGTATATGGTGCATTCACCCAGTTTCTTCATTTCGTCCCAAGAAAGGTCTCCGGGGTTGGCGGCGTAGCCGTCCAGTACTACTATATGCATGGTTGCTGACTATTTTGTTGATATTGAAACTTTTTCATCCTTACTAATTCATATATTCGGATTTTTTGTATGCCGACATGATGTCTTTTATATAATAAAGATAATATGCAAAGGTAATGATTTTGGTTGAAATCATTGCTTGTTTTTTATAAAATCCGGTATTTTATAGGACTGGATTTGTGCATCTCTGTTTTATGAATAAGGATTTATTTGTCCGATTTTCGACTTCCAACGGGGTATTCATCTGTCATGGTATAACAAAAAAATATCCCCAAAGTTACTGACTTTGAGGATATTGTCTTAGACTTTCTTATTTCAGTCTTTTTTCGTAAGCGGTGCGTACGGTAATCGTACCTGCCGCTTATAATATCTTTTTAATCAGTAACTTATGCGTAACCTAAAATTTAATGGTTACGACTTGGTTACGATTTCATCTTGTCAATTTTCGTAGCTTATGACACCATCGTGTCACCTTTCGATTGCGAGTGCAAAAGTACTACACATTTTTGAAACATGCAAGTTCTTGACAATATTTTTTTCAGCCTTTTTTCAAGTGCAAGGTGCGAGCCTATAT
>CASENS010000101.1 GCA_949289345.1 uncultured Bacteroides sp. | reverse complement strand
GGATTATGTTAACATGGTTCCTGGCAAAATCACTTTGGCTACCGGCCAATGTTAAATTCAAAGCTAATTAATTAACAAAACTCGGTTTAGGGCACTCAAAAGTGCCCTTTCAAAGGGGGATGCCCTAAATTGAGTGCTTACTGACAGTTTAGAAAAATAATCGGAAAGACAGCTATTGCAGGCCGTTTCCAAGTATCCTTGGATATTTGCCCGAATATTATTGGATACTTTGCCATGTATCCAATAATATTCGGGCATTTTAACAATATTACCGTATGCAAGAAAACACAACGAAAGGCATCAATTATTTTATTTACATGGTTTAAATTGTGCCAAACACCTTTTATTTGCCAACTGCCGCTTCTTATCAAAAATCCACCCCCATTTATTGAAATATTTAACCACCGAATTAATATGATACTTCAATAACTTCCGGTTCTTGTACGACCCTTTTTCATATGCATGATAAACAGACACACCGGGATAGTACATCGTCTTGGAAACCTCTCCAATCCGACGGCAAAGATCCAGATCTTCGGCATACATGAAATAGCGTTCGTCAAACAAACCGACCTGCCGCAATACATCCACACGCAGAAACATAAAGCAACCCGACAAGGAAGGCACTTCCATCACATGGTCATAGCCGGAGAAATGCAACTCAAAGCGTTCGTCCATCCGTGCTTGCAGCTTACGAAATGGCAGGAAGCGACGTCCAAACAGATTCATCGGAGTAGGCAGGAGCTTGCACAAATATTGCAACTCTCCATTAGGATAAAGGATTTTAGGCATGACCAAACCGCAATCCACATGTTCATCCATAAAAACAGTCAATGACTCTATGACCCTGTCTGTCCAGAATATGTCCGGATTAATCACCACATGATACTGAGAATCCATCTCGAAGGCCTTACGAAGACCTATGTTATGCCCATGTCCATAACCTAAATTCTCACTATGGATATACACAATCTTATCCGACAGCTGAGCTAAATTTCCCAAGCTATCGTCGGAGGAATGATCTATCAAGTACAAAACCTCAACAGAAGACCGAATAACACAATCCAACAAACGGGTCAGTTCATCGACCGATGTGTGATAAGCTACTATAGATGCAGTAATCATAAACCAAATACATTTTAACGTCCAAAGACAGACTTTACTATATTCAAATAATCAAACCCATTAAATGTATCAGGTTCTAAATATGCAGACTCGGACCACTCGTTCCAAGCATTGAAAAAGACAAACTCACTATCATGTTCTACAGCCAAATTATACAGTCTCTGCAAATTCTCCTTCATCATATCCTTTGTCATCCCCGTATAAATCTTTGCATGTTTACCATAACGAGGTGTATTGTCCCATTCAAAGAACGCACTTTCATAAACATCAAGCCCATACTTATTCTTCTCGAAAGCGTGAGACAAGATAATATCCCATATTTTCCGAGAGTCAATTATCGTATATGAAGAAAACTGATATAACAGTCTCCGCAAATATCCTTGCCATTTTTCCGGCATATTGCGAAGAAACTGAAAACGAGCAATAACATTCTCCGACTGAAAATCCTTTGAATTGAAAGCCTCACGGGGTTGGAACTTCAAAAGTCCATCATAATAGGATAAGAACTTATCGGACGTAAACTGATGATTCTTATTAGCTATCAAATAAAGACCATTCAGACCATTTTGTTTTGCCAGTTTATTCCAATAAGCAAACAGTTCATCCGTATGCGGGATTATAGTCGGTTGGTAGATAATGAATACAGGCCTATTATCAATCCGAATGTAACGTTCATCTTTCAAAAACGGCAATAAATAATCAAAATGCTGCTTCCACAACCTTTCATCATGCACATGTTTCTGTTCCTGAAGAATTACGTGCGGCTTTCCGGCCCAACCTCTTGCCCAAGTCTCATTTGCCCAGGAGATGCAAAAAGGCATGTCTATTGACCTGTGCTGCAAAAATGTTTCTAAAGGTTTTTCCAGTAGCAATTTTCCATCAAAATAGTAATGATAGAACATGAAACCATATACTCCATATTCCTTAGCCATTTTCACCTGTTTCTCCAAAACCTTATAATCACAAGGATTATAGTAAATATGGTCATAAGGAATACGCGGTTGGTTATGGTCTTTAAAAAGGGGTTTACTTTTCTGTACCAACAACCAATCTTGGAATCCCTTTCCCCACCAAATGTCATTCTCTGGAATTGCATGGAATTGGGGGAAATAAAAAGCTATAAGTTTAGGAACACTCATTATCTTATTCTATTTAACTATTTAATATATTCACATAAATTTGCCATGTCTGTTTTGCCACATTGCTCCAAGAAAATTCGTCAACATCGATACGTGTCGCTTTTCTTTCAGCATAAGCTTTTAGCACCGTTTCCCGAATTTGAGAAATATTAAATGGATCAACGACGTACGGTACATCCTTAAAATAGGTATCCAAGGGAATAAATCTTTTATCAGAGACTACAATCGGGCATGATAAAGACGATGCCTCCAAATTCACCAACCCAGGGGACTCACGCAACGACAACAACACATGTAAGGTTGCATATTTATAAAAAGAAGCGATGTCACTATGCTCCACTTTTTCAATGAAAAAAACATTTCCTCTTTTCTTGGCCAATTTATTCAATCTACGGAAATAACTCTGACTGAAAACCTGTCCAACGAAAACAATCGGTATATCGGGATAGTCTTTCAATGCATACAATAAATTCAACTGATTTTTAAGATACTCAATACGACCGACTTGCAAAATGTATCCATGAGGAAGACCATGCTTCTGAAAGAAATCCTGTTCGTCCAATATATTCTTCTTGTTCAACTGGACACCATTATACACAACTTTAAATTTACTTTTGGACTGTTCATCATGCATCTTTGCAAAATCCAATAGTAAATCACCTTCTTCCTTTGAATTTGGGGCAACTACAGTTGAAAGTTGAATAAATTTACGAACATACTGACGAAACATGAAAGATATCCCTGTAGGTTTCAATGAGAATTTCCCTATCAGATTTAAAACTTTTCGTAAAAATTGCACTCTCCTATTCGTTATACAAATAGGATAATTACGAAACAACTCAAAAAACGCATATGTTCCCGCATAAGAATAATCCCAATAAATACAAGAAGACACAATAGGTATGCCCAAAGAATGCGCCTTTCCGACAAATCTATCCGTTATTTTATAAGTAAGGAAATTGAAAATGTGAACAATCGAATATTCCTTCGTTATCAATTCAGCATCTGTTATCACATCAATCCTTACATCAAAATTTTCCTCTAAATACTTTTTAGTCTGCAACATTTGCACAGCATCTCCTCCTAATGGATTATCATATGAAGGACGATTACAAAAAGCTATTCTAATTTTCTCCATATGGGCTTCTCTGTATATTATAATTACTTCTATATATATAATCAGGTTTTTCCTGGAACCAATATTGAAAATAACTTGTATATGGAATATAACGATAGTCATCTGTCACAACCGTATAGGTTTTAAGTAATGTCCAACCCAACAAAATGGAAAAAATTACATATTTCAAAGAGACACTACGTATCACCTGCAATAGCATCAAAAGAGTGCTTAAATAAATCGGTAGCAAATAAATGGAAAAACGGCTGAAAATCTTCAATGAAATTGTAAATGGATAAATGATAAAGAAAAACATAGAAATGGCAAACAGTATTTTCCCATATTTTATTTCATTTTCTATCTTAGTGCGGAAACAGACAAAGAGTCCTAAAAACAAAGCCCTATAAATGGTTCCTACATTGATTGTATTAGCATGAAACTTATCTTCCAACGCATATACCAACAGCCTTTCTCGCAAGAAATCAGAAGAGCCAAACAGAGTAGCAAATATATTTTCTAAAATATAATCTACTCGGTAAGCAACAAGATTGACCAAAACAAACAACAGAAGATAGTATTTACTTTTCAACGAAAGATTTACCCAATAATACAAAGGAATTAAAATTAAAGCACTATAATGAAAAAGGACAGCGACCGCAGTCACAAGCATGAAATCTTTCGTTCTACGTTCTAAAAGATACGGAACTGCAAAACATGAAATACCGAACGCAATCAAATTCCGAAATGGACAATCAATAAAAAGGAAGAAACCCATTTCCGGCAAAAAAATAGCCCAAAACAACAAGAGGTTTACCTCCAAATAACTCACTATCCGACATAGCAACAAAAAGACAATAGCTTTAATGACAATATGAAACGTCCAGAAATCTATTGACAAAAAATGACATAAGGCCTGTAAAAATCCATATCCTATTTCAAACCGTTCATCAAACAATGCATGGAAGCTGGAATCATAATACGATAACTCATAATTACGCCAATCTGTCCCTGTCATATATCCACAACAAATAAACAGGAGCAGGAAGAAGAGTAGATAGTATTTTATAATTCTATTCTTCAACAATGCCCCCCACAAGCAACCTATGACAGACAGAAAATATACAACCATTTACCCTCTTTTAAAACTCTAAACATTTAAACATGACATATTTCCAGCATTTGTCACAAAAGTTACAATCCGGTGACATGCCTTTCCATCCCCATAAGGATTGACAGCCTTGCTCATCCTATCATAATACGCTTCATCCTCTATTAGTGCTGAAACCTCTCTAACAATTTTGTCATAATCCGTTCCTACCAGTTTCACAGTCCCAGCCTCCAATGCCTCCGGACGTTCAGTCGTATCGCGCATTACTAAAACAGGCTTACCTAACCCCGGAGCCTCTTCTTGAATTCCTCCACTATCTGTCAGTACAAGTGTTGCTTTTTCCATCAGATATACGAAAGACAAATATTCCAACGGTTCAATAAAGAACATATTGCCCAACCCGGACAGGTCTGTTCCAAAGACTTCATGAATAGGTTTACGGACATTCGGATTTAAATGCATCGGATACACGAAATCTACATCGGGATATTTTTGCGTCAAATCTTTAATCGCCGTACATATATGCATAAAACCGTCTCCAAAGTTCTCACGGCGGTGTCCGGTAATCAGTACCAGTTTCTTTCCTCCGGCCAAACGGTTCACATCATATCCCGACTGTTTCAACAACGCTTCCAATTCAGCATCCAATGTCTTATCACTTTTAATCTTATCCACAACCATATACAGAGCATCAATCACCGTATTACCAGTCACTGTGATTTGCTTCTCTTTGACGTTTTCCGCCAATAAATTGCTTTTACTGAGAGGTGTGGGCGAAAAATGATAAGTAGCGATACGTCCGGTTATCTGTCTATTCATTTCTTCCGGCCAAGGACTATAAATATTATGTGTACGCAAACCAGCCTCAACATGTCCCACCGGTATTTGCTGATAAAAAGCCGCCAAGGCTGCAGCCGTTGAAGTCGTGGTATCGCCATGTACCAGCACCACATCAGGATGTGCTTCTTTCAACACGTCACGCATCCCCAACAATACACGTGCCGTTACGTCATACAAATCCTGCCCCTGCTTCATGATATTCAAATCATAGTCGGGTACTATCTCAAAAATATGCAATACCTGATCCAGCATTTCACGATGCTGACCAGTTACGCACACAACCGTTTCAAACCTCTCCGGATATTTTTGAAACTCCTTGACCAAAGGTGCCATCTTTATAGCTTCAGGACGAGTCCCGAAAACAAGCATAATTTTTTTCATTCTATTTTAGTTTCTGCAAATATATCTCATTTATTCCAATACCCTTAATACTTGTATCGGAATTTAAGTTCTACCACTTCATTTTCTTCTGTCAGCCACTGCCTGTTAATGGTGTTATAAATGCGGACAGTCGCTGTATCCTGCTCTTGAGGAAACTCCCACAACTGTATCATACCGTCACCTCCATTCCGCTGATACTGCAAATTAAACAACACCTGAAGGACATCACGACCATATGCGTTCATCGACATGCGATGGCTGTAAAATCCATTATGTCCGCACAATACCCACGCAATGTTATCATTGTATTTCACCAGTTGCTCCCACAACATCTCCGGTGTAGAATACGTTGTGTTCAGAAATTGAGCCTCAGCATCCGACTTATCGGAAATACGTTCACCGCTTTGAGTCAAATACTCATGCGTCATCAATATAAATTTGCGGGATTTGTGATTCCGCACATAATGATTTGCCCAATTCACCACTTCTTCCCTGGGTCCGAACTCTAATGCCAATATATAATAAGGATAACCGTCAATGTAATTTTCCACCACTACATTTTCTATACGCCCTTCTTCAAAGCGGTCTACAATTGCTGTTTCCATGAGAGGAAAAGCCGCATAGTGTGAAAAAAAAGTCGCGTCACGGTCCTTTATCTTACCATTTTCATCCCACGCATAGTCATGATTGCCAATACATGCAACATAAGGAATTTCTTCAGCCAACATCGAAGTGACATTATAAAATGACTGATAACAATTCTCTTGATTTCCTGTTGTGAGATCCCCCACTTGAAGCACACACTTTATATCCATCCCTTGCATATATTGCGAATAAATCCACTGTACAGTGGCCTCATAATAAGGCATCAAGTCGGGATTTGCCGTATACTCCTGAATATCCCCAATAACAACAATATACTCAGAAGTCATATCAAAATTATCGTCCAATGCCAATAGCGCCAAAGGCTCAGCCTCGCAAACGACTTCATGGGATTTACAAGAAATAAGAACAGCAAACAACCCCGTCAAAAGCAATATACCCAAACGATGTACTATGTTTTTCATGACCTATGATTTTAATTCAGTTCCACATTTACCGTATGCATTACTAATTTGTCAAGGTCAGGCAACGACATATAATGTCCATATATTTTCGTCAAATACGCATCATAATTACCCGGCACCGGAAAACTCCCATCCTCAAATGTCAGTTGCGTCAAGGGGAATATATCTGCCACATCACGTGGCATTAAGAAACAGCTACCGAGCGTATGCCTCAACTGTCCATTTGCTCCCATCCTCCCCAACAATCCCATAACCGGAAATATCAGACTGTACAACAAGGGATAAACTGTTCCAAAATAGATTTTACGCCCCCAAGCATTCCGCAAAGTCCGGTTTGCCCCAAACAACAACTTATCCTGCAAGAATCCTGCCACTTTACACAAGAATTCCGACGAAGAAGGCTCCATGATAAAAACGTCGATATAGGCACCATGAAACTTATAATACCAATCATTGGTGTTGTCCTCCTTAATGGTGGAACGTAAATCACGCAGTTTTCCGTAAGGCGCGAAATAATTAGGGTCTGTCTTATGTGTCTGCAAAACGTAACAGTCATTTTTCTCTGCCTCCAGTGCTTTAACAAACCTCTCGTAATCCGGCCTCAGCATTTCGATATCCAAGTCATCATCCCAAGGAATGAAACCACCATGACGTACCGCGCCCAACAATGTACCGGAACATAACCAATAACGAATATTATTCCTCCGGCATATACCGTCTATATACTTCAGCATCTCAAGCATCCGCAACTGATAGTTACGTAACTGAGACCCGTCCGGATTAAAGCGTTTCCGCAACTCCTCTTGATTTATTGTTTTCGACATATTTGTTTCAGACACTGTTTCAGAATTAATTACGTTTCATTTCATTTTTTCTTTTTCCGAACACTTCAGAGTGACTCCTATAGTTAAGAATAGCAAGTTAATCCGAATTATGTTTACACCTTGCGAAGCCTGTAATCAATCTATCCGCAAGCGGAAAGGCGTCTGTTTTCCCACACCGTTCCATAACAACAACTTTATATCACTTCGTAATACAAAAGTAACATATATTATTCACTCAACCAACTATTTAAATCATATATTTTTAGAACACTAATCATAAAAATACTTTTCAAATTCCATTTTCAGGCCATGATTTCCTATTTGAGGCCCATTAATTTCCCAATTATCATTTCCTTCAATAAAGATGGGGCCTTGGGAACCTATCGCAATGTCCCAACCGATAGAATGAATATCTTTTAAGAAAGAGTGAAAACGTATGGCTTGTCCAATGGCTTCTCTGATAAAAGGTATATGGAAATCGGCAAAAACAACTTTTGAATTAGGATGGCATTCAACCCGACGACCAAATTGAGGCTTATAAAAGCCGTATGGATGCAACTGTCCCGTTTCCAAATCAAAACCCACAGCGATGCCACCTTGTGAGGTATTATCCACCACATTGCCGTTGGCTCCAATCCGCAAGATAGAAGGCAATACGACAATGTCACGCGTACGTAAATCTCTGACTGTAACAAGTCGGATCGTATTAATGGATTTGTCATAGAGCCGGGACATTTCAGGATGCTGCACCATGCATTCTTGAAACAAATATTTCCGGCCTTTGATGCGTCTGCCTAACTCATCACAAGAAATCTCATGGCCATCACAGTACATCCGTCCATCTTGGAGTTTCAAAATAAAAATGCCGTCTCCACATTCCCCGTCTACTATCTTGCAAAACAACTTACCATTCATCAAGCGAGCAAACTCCGCCAACGTAATATACCGTTTCTCTGCCAGCAAATACAAGGCTCCATCCACCGCATATATGATGTTCTTAGCAGTATCAATGCCTAACGCATCCGCAAAAATGCCGAAATATAACTTGTCCCTCAAAATACATGTACTGTTATGCTTAGAAGCCAAATTTAAAGCATCCCTCCGCAGCATGAATGGGGCATAGTGCAAATAAGCTTTCTGCTCCTGCCGGCTTTTCACATCGAAACCATACATAAAATAGTACTCATTAGGCCAGCCATATTTCCAGACCTGTCCACATTGTTCCAAGAACATACGCCTAACAGATTTTTGTTTTCTTTCCGGGAAATAGCTTGAACTTTTATAAAGTTCGGTATGGTTACATAACAGAAACAAGGCTTTGGGCTTGTAATAAAGTATTGAGAAAACGCATCTGACACCACGAATAATCAAATTTATGATAATTTGCTTCATACTCCTTTTATAATAAAGCTATTTCCTATTTTTTTCAAAAACATAATTCAAAATCTCCGACAACCTATCTTTCAAAAATGGGCCACTGCACAATTGTTCAAATTCAATACCTGGTGCTTTTAAATTTGCCTCAATCAAAATAGGGTCATCATTTACATTTAATGCAACATCCCATCCTATAATGCAACAAAACGGAAGACGATAATGCAGCATACGAACAAAATCACATAACTGTTCAAAATGCTCTATTCTATTTTCAGAAAAACTAACGCCGTTATAAGAAGATGAATGTTTTTCACCTTTAGAGTTATAGCCGTATTTATAAAAAGTACCATTAGGATGAATTCCAACTATGATGCCTCCAGCTCCCGCATTATCAACAATTGAATTAACTCCCCCACAACGAAACTGAGAAGATAGTATGCTAAATTTACCATTTAACAGCAAGGTAGTTATTCGAAATGTGTTTAAAGAAGTCGGATTAAATATTGCCGTTTGTTGACTTTGCCTTACAACTTCCTGCACCACGAAATCTCTATTATAATGCTGAAAAGCTTTTTCAACATCCTGCCGGGAATAATTAGACAACATTTCAATATTTCGCCCTCTTGAAGACTCAATACTAGGCTTTATAATAATTCTCTCTTTATAATCCATCACAGCATTAACAGCCTGTTCTAAAGAACAAAAAGTATTCTTTCCTATGTAATAATTTCCACATATATTTTTTGCGATTTCGGCAGGTCTATTTATATCTGAAAAATAAAAAGAATAAATTCCCTTATTTGATAAAACATACGCATTTTCTTTCATATTAAGGACTGGCAATATGTATGCGAAAAATATATTATGCGACACATAAGTTATATCAAATTTATCTTCTCCTTTAGCTACTTCATAAAAAGAGTAAGGCAATTTATCTTTGATATATTTACCCCAAAAAGATTGTAATTCTTGCTTTTCTACCTTTGTTAGTGAAGGAGACTTAAAATTCTTTTTCAAAGCAACAGTTTCAGCCTCATTCTTGTTGACAATTGCTCTTCTTCTACGTTTTTCCAACAATGTTCTCAAGAAACTCCCAACCTTACTTTTCAAAAACACAAAAACCGACATGTTCATATCATATTTCAATAAATTTCTACTTTCTAATTTTCTCTTTCACTATTTTCCCAAAATAGTCCTCACCTTCCAACTTCACCACTTTACCTCCCAACAAATACAAAAAGGTAAAAAGAAGACCCACCACAAACAATTGTAGAATGTAATAATTAGGAAGCCATACAATTACCATCCACGATATTCCCCCGACAATCACCGCTAACAACAGATTAGGAAATATATCATAGAATTGTTCTCTCAACGTATAATCCAATATTTGTTTTGTATAATAAGCATTGAGCCCATAAAATACATAAGCATTTAACGCAACAGCCCACATCATGGCCATCAATCCCCAACGGATAGAAATCAAAATAATGACTAATCCTATCAAACGTTTTACAAACTGTAATATAAAAAAGATATCACTGCGACCAACCCCTTTGAACAATTGCGTGTTCACATTATTCAAAGGAACCAACATTCCTGCAACACATAGCACTCGAAACAGAGGCACTGAAGGTAACCACTTATCCGTAAAAAGCATTATAAATAATGGCTTTGCCACAACTAATAGCAGTGCCATAACGCCAAATGCTAAAAAATTAACGACCTTTACATTTTTTCTAATAATGTCCTTCAAATAATCTCTTTGCTCTGCAATAGAAGCATAGACAGGAAACGTAACTTGCGTAACAACATCTGCAAATGTATTTACCGGTATCTCCTCTATCTTCTTAGCTTGCGTATAAAAGCCCAAATCTTTTGCTGAGAACGCACGACCAATTATCAATCCTTGGATATTTTCATATAAACGGTTGGTTAGGCTTGCCAACAGTATCATAGAACCGTAACTGAACAGACTTTTTAATGAGGAAAAACTGAACTTAAGCAAAGGACGCCATTTGCACAAATACCAAAGCAATACAACCGTAACAAGCACTGTAATCATTTCTTTAGCCACCAAACTCCAGACGCCACAACCTTGGTAAGCCATAATTATCGCTATCAAAGTTCCAATTAATGTTGCAATAACTGTTACTAAAGAAAGAGTCTTAAAATTCAACTGTTTGACTAATCGATTAGTCTGAATAATATAAAAGGAACTGATGATTAACGAGATGCCTTGCACACGCAGAATGTCGCTCAACAAAGGTATGCGATAGAAATCCGCTATGAATGGTGCCGTGACAAACAATATGGCATACAACAATATGGCCACAAGGATGTTCCAATAAAAGATAGTGGAATAATCCTCCTCAGTAGGATTTTTCTTCTGCACCAAAGCCGCCCCAAAGCCACCATCAATAAAGGTCTGGGACAGAACTATGAATATGGCAAGCATCCCTATGCAGCCAAAATCATCCGGAGTAAGCAGACGCGCCAGCACAATATTGGCTATGAAAGAGATAGCCAAACTTCCGAACTTCTGCACGCCACTCCACAGAATGCCACTAATCGTTTTCTGCTTTAAATCCCCAGCCATATTCCCTACGCCAACTGTCACAGTTCAATATCAGACCCAGAACTTACCTGTCTCCATACAATTTTCCGTTGGTTCATGCCTCATGACCATTTCCGCTATTTTCGAAGCAAAAACAATGTCGTGTAAAGCTATACCTATGTTGTAAGCCAATATGCGTTCCCCATCAGACTCACGTCCATTGTTTTGTCCTAACAAAACACGCGAAAATTCATCAAACTGTTTAAATCGATCAAAATATTTAAAACCACAAACATGATTCCTGTCATCTGCAAACACCTTGTCAAAGAAAAGGTCACAATTCTGAAAACCTCTTGTGTGAACAGGCACCACCAACACTCCCGGCAAAAATGCCTCATCCGGCGCAAACAATTCGTTAGCTACAGTTACGCACGAAACAACGACATCCGACTCCTTAATTAAATCCACACACGAATTATAAACGCGGAAAGTAATGTTTGCATAGTCTTTAAAACGCTCCATAAACAATTCTGCCTGTTCTTTGTAATGAAGCAAATGAACTTCAATTGGGGCGTTATTTAATACGGCCAATAAACATAGCATCGTGGCACGAGCCGTATTACCCAAGCCTATAAATCCATAACTACGCGCATTCGTTTTTTGCAAGTGCATGATAGACAAAGCTGCCATAGCCCCTGTTCGCATAGTCGTAATCCAAAGTCCGTCCATCAAAGCCAACAGTTGCCCGCTATCCGTATCATACAGCAACAAATCGCTCTGCAAAGAAGGCTTTCGTTCCGGATAACGGGATACAACCTTAACACCAAAACGACGCACACCCGGCAAATAAGCAGGCATAGTATTGATAAAAATATCACCCGGTAACTTTATACTAATTTTGGCAGGCAGCACACTATCATACTTATGCAGCAAAGATTCTCTGACCCACTCTACACACGTACCCGGTGTTATATTTAAATCTCTGATTGTCTTGAAATCAATATATTGCATAGCTTGATACACATTTTATTAAAAAGAAGCCAAAGCTTCTATCAGTTTATTATTATCCTCCAGACTACGCACAGCTATCCGAATGTAATCTTTCCCAGCAAACGTCTTTTTAGCACTACAATCTTTTATCAAGATGTTTTTCCGTAACAAGCGACGAGTCAATTCCAATGCTGTATATGGAGCTTTCACCTCACACAAGAAATAATTGGCCTGTGAAGGAATAACCCGCAAAAACGGCACAGCCTGTAAAGCAGCAAAAAAACGATTGCGCTCAGCGACAAACTTTCCACAAGCCTGCTGATAATCATTTTCATACTTTCCAAAGATCTGCATGTAAAATTCCGCAAAAGAATTGATATTCCAGATAGCAACATCCTTCTTCATCCAATCAACTAATACTTTATCGCCTGAAGCCATAATACCAAGACGCAAACCGGGTACACCGTAAGATTTAGAGATGCTCTTCATCACAACCAGTTGCGGATGATTGCCTAAAATCTCATTATGAAGCAAGCTGTTTTTATCATATCCTTCACTAAAATCGACAAACGACTCGTCTACCACCAGACGAATACCCCGCTCTTCCGCCCATGCCAACAAGCGCAACAGATCATTAAAAGGAATGAAGTTACCCGACGGATTATCCGGATTGATAAGCAATAGGGACTGGATGTCTTTACCTGCAAAATAAGTCATTAAATCATCTGCCGTATAAGCAAAATCAGAATTTTGAGGAACAAATATTTCCAAACGCTCTGCAATGTAGCGGTTGGGATACTCCTCAAACGTGGGAAAAACGACTCCCACACGACCTTGCAGATACTGCATCAATGACTTTATCAATTCCGCCGCACCGTTACCTGCTACCGCATATTGACAGTCTATGTGGAAATATTTAGCTATCAGCAAGGAATTAATACGCATACCCGACGGATACTCGCTGAGCAGCACGTCAAAATTGGCACGTATCTCATCCTTCAACTTCTGAGGCGGGAAGAAAGGATTAACCAAATAGCAGAAATCCAACAAATTTGGAAAACGCCAATAACCGCCGAAACGCTTCTGATACAGAGGCAGCTGATTATCCTCTGAAGCGAAAATAGTCTCTGCAATATCCAAGTCCTGGATATCATCTATTTCGTACCATTTTTCACCGTCCAACGGCAAAGCCTTCAAATCACATTTATCCAATAACGTAATTACACGTAACACCTGCTCATAATACTCATTGTTACCCAACGCTTTGGTATAGGCTTCCAAAAAAGGGACATAACTATTCTTCAAAAAGTCACGGCTGAATTTATAGATATTCACTGTTTTGTAGTAACTGCCAACTTCTTCGTACCGGAAGGCCTTTTTAGGCACAAAATTCACAATATTGTTGTCATCATCCAATTTGACCATTGTACCATCCATCCAAGTCTCATATTTGTCCACCAGTGCCAAATTAGGATACGGATTGCTGACCAACTTATCCAACAGCCTGTCATCAAAGATAAGATCCGATTCTATCAGCAACGTATCATCTTCCTGCAACTCCTTTTTAGCCAAAGAGAGCGAATAAATGTTGTTGGTCTTATCGTAAACAGGGTTTTCCACATAAGTTATGGCAAGCCCTTTGTAAGTGTCGCCCACATGTGACCGCAGGTTTTCACCCTGATACCCTATCACAATGATGACCCTGGACAAATCCAGTCGCGAAAGCTGAGTCAAGGCACGGTCTATTAGAGAAATACCATTCACCTCAACCATACACTTGGTATTATTCCGGGTTAAGTCGCCAAGACGTTTACCCATACCTGCCGCTAAAATAATCGCTTGCATGCGTAATTCTTTTTATTTTTAATATTTTTGACCTGCAAAATAGACATTTAAATCTAACACTCACAAAAAAAGGAAGCATCAAACCGAAATTTTGCAATGAAAACATGAAAGGAAAACATTCCGCCATATTACCCAGCCATCGCCCTCTTTTGCTTCAAATAGTCCCACCACAAATGTAATCCTATCCAAACCACAACATCAACTACCAACAATAAAGTACAATTGACATAATTCACTAACAGAATGTTCACCGCACTAAACAATAAAGCCAAAGCCAACAGAGTTATCATTGCCTTCCGGGGAGTCAACCCGATAGCCAATAGTTTATGATGAACATGATTTTTATCTGGTTCAAATAAGGGCTTATGATTACGGAAACGCACAAGAACCACTCGAACCACATCAAATGCAGGAATAACCAGCGTGCTAAATGCAATAAAAAAAGCATGTTGCGTATAAGGAGTAACTCCAGGATTGGACTGGCTGTATTTTACCGCTAAAAAACAAAGAGTATACCCCAAAGTCAAACTTCCGGTATCTCCCATAAATATCTTTCGGGCACGTTCCGCACTGCCAAATACATTATAATAAAAGAAAGGTATCAATACACCTAACATAGCAACGGACAGCATAGAATAACTATACATTCCTTTCCACATAAAAAGAAGCGTCAAAATAGCAAGCGACATGCTACTCAACCCGGAAGCCAAACCATCTATGCCATCAATCAAATTAATTGCGTTAGTTATAAAAACCACGACAAAAACAGTCAACGGCATTCCTATATACGCAGGAATCTCATAAAGTCCGAACAACCCGGACAAGTCATTAATCCACAAATTAGACAACGGGAAAAGACAAGCGCAAAATATCTGCACCAAGAACTTCTGACGATACCGAACCCCCACCAAATCATCCGCAATGCCTATAAGATAAAGCATCATCATACCACACACATAGAGCAGCATCTCAATAAGCAAATGGGAAGCATAGACCGAAGTAATTTCACTACCAGTCAACAAACGGATAGCAAAGACCAAACAATAAGCGACTAAAGCTGCAGGATAAAAAGAAACTCCGCCCAAACGGGGAATGGCACGAGTATGAACTTTGCGTTCATTAGGAATATCATACAATTTCTTCCGCAAAGAAATCAACAAAATGCGAGGAATAATGAGATTCGCAATTCCTACGGCTATTAGAAATGTCAATATGATAAATACATAATTCACGTCAAGTAGTTTTTAGTTTTCGTAATATTTCACAGTTTAGCCTATAAGACTATAAAATTATCGACAAAGATAGCCATGTTTTTCTGAACGGCAAAGGTATTTTAAAAAAATATTTATTCATAATGGTTCACGACAGCCGCTGAGGACTTATTTGCAGACAAATTCACCATCCCGCGAAAGGAATGGCGGCAAAGCCAAGGTTTTCTCGTTGTTTTTTGCTAAGTTTGCAGCTACCAATTATTAAAGTTTAAACCACTATGTTTGCAAAAGAAACTTATGTACAGCGCCGGGCACAACTGAAAAAGGCAGTCGGTTCGGGCATATTGCTATTTCTGGGCAATGACGAGCAGGGGTTGAATTACGAAGACAACACCTTCCGCTATCGCCAGGACTCTACATTCCTTTATTATTTCGGCCTGTCGTTTGCCGGACTGAATGCTGTCATCGACATCGACGAAGACCGGGAAATCGTCTTCGGTGACGAGCTGACCATTGATTATATTGTGTGGATGGGCACGCAGCCCACCCTGCACGAGAAAGCTTCGGCGGTAGGCATTACGGATACCCGTCCTTCGGCGGAACTGATGAACTACCTGCACAAAGCGGTACAACACGGGCAGACCATCCACTACCTGCCTCCTTACCGTGCCGAACACAAACTGAAACTGGCGGACTGGATAGGCGTTCCTCCCGCCAGACAGGAAGGTTCCATACCTTTTATCCGTGCCGTGGTGGCGCAACGCAACTACAAGACGGACGAGGAGATAGCCGAAATAGAAAAGGCTTGTGACGTGACGGCCGACATGCACATCGCTGCCGCCAAGTTTATCCGCCCGGGCATGTATGAGTATGAAGTGGTGGCTGAAATGAACCATGTGGCTGAAAGCAACAACTGCGAATTATCCTTCGCAACGATAGCCACCATCAACGGCCAGACGCTCCACAACCATTATCACGGCAACAAAATAGCGTCCGGACAACTGTTTCTGATTGACGCGGGCGCCGAACTGCCTTCCGGCTATTGCGGCGACATGTCTTCTACTTTCCCTGTTGACAAGACCTTTACGCCCCGCCAGCGTGCCGTCTACGAAATCCAGAACCGCATGCACCTGGAGAGTGTCAAGGCATTGAGGCCGGGCATTCCTTACATGGACGTCTACGACCTTTCCGCCCGGGTGATGGTAGAAGGCTTGAAGGACCTAGGCCTGATGAAGGGAAATGCCGAGGACGCCGTACGCGAAGGCGCTCACGCCTTGTTCTATCCGCATGGATTGGGACACATGATGGGATTAGACGTGCATGACATGGAGAATTTGGGTGAAGTGTGGGTCGGATACGACGGACAGCCCAAGAGCACGCAGTTTGGAAGGAAGAGCCAGCGGCTGGCTATCCCCTTGCAACCCGGATTTGTACATACCGTGGAACCGGGCATCTATTTCATTCCGGAACTGATAGACTTGTGGCGCGGCCAGAAGAAGTTCACCGACTTCATCAATTATGACAAGGTGGAAGCATACCGCCACTTCGGAGGCATCCGCAACGAGGAAGATTACCTCATCACTGAAACCGGCTCACGCCGTTTGGGCAAGAAGATACCGCTTACACCCGAAGAAGTGGAAGCCTTGCGGCAATAACCATTTACATTTTAAGCAAGTGGCGAAAATCAGTCCGGATAAAACTGAGTTTTATGCATGTAACTGAATGTGATTAGCAAAACTCCCCTCCTCCGGGGAGGAGGGGAGTTGAGCAATCATTCACTTCAGGTACATAAATTCTCATTTAGTATAAAGTAAATCTGATTTGTTACTTACCCTCATTAAAATGTACAATTTCAGCCCGTACAAAGTGTCGTATAAATGAATTTGTTCACTTACTTGGCTTGCATTTCGGCGCACCTTTACTACTCAGACGTGCAGCTCGAGCACAAACCTTGCTCCTCGGGTATAGGCTGTGTCCAAAGTCAGGTTACCGTTCATCTTGGTGGCAAGCAGCGAGCAGATGGGCAGTCCCAGCCCGTCCCCTTGCGTCAAGTCCTTTATCTCACTGAATGGCTTGAATATCAGTTCACGCTTCTCTTCGGACACGCCACAGCCCGTATCCGTAATGATGAACTGGTGAGTATGCGCACCCCGTTTCTTGAAGTCGAGCCATATTTTCCCTTCAGCCGGCGTGTAGTAAGCCGCGTTTTCGAGTAAGTGCGACAGGACTTGTTCCAATGGTTCGGGAGCTATCTTCACGGACAGCTTGGGCGCATTGACAGTCAGCGCCACATTGTCCTGCACTTTTCCACGGATTTTGTCCATCATGTTCCCGCAGAAGTCGGCGATGTTCTTTTCCTGCATTTCGTAAGGTTCCGAAAGGGAGTTTTCCAAGTCGGACAATGTCTGTATGTGTTCGGCAAACGTCCGAAGCGCCTTTACTCCGGGCTGCGAGGCATCCAATGTGTTCAAGGTAGGCTCCATCTGCGCCGAAATGTTGCGGATAAATTGCGTTTTCTGTTCGTTGTTTTCGTTGGCTATACGGATGGTCTTTTTCTGTTTGCGGGTCAGCATGACAAAGCGCAGCAGAATAAGCGCCACACCGATGAGTGAAGCCGCCAGAATGGCTGCCAGCACACAAAGCCCGACGATGAGATACTGTTTGGTGGAAAGCGAGCTATCCTTATCGGCTATAGTCTGCAGGCTGTCGTCGTATTGTCTCTTCAGCGCGTCGTACTTGGCTTGGGCTTGTTCGGCCTGCATCCGGCTGCTTTCGGCCAGAAGCTGTCTGACGGCTTCGTCGCCCTGTTTGTCCTGACGGGTTATGTAGAAGTAAGCGGCGCGCGTGTAAAGCAGGTCGGTGGCAAGCGAGTCGTTGCCGGCAGCCTTGGCCGCACTTTCCAACAAGCCCAACTGAGTCTTGGCGTTGGCCAGACGCCCCATGTTGAGGTACATGCGCATCCGTTCCTTGGCGATGGGGTAACGCAGGGCGGGCAGTTTCTTCCCGGTACTGTTTTCGCCGGCCGTCACCAGTTGCTCGGCGCCTGCCAACAGTTCGAAAGCCTCTTTGTAGTAGTTCTCCCGATGGTACAGGGCACTGGCGTTCACGCCGCAAGTCACAGCGTCCGCATAGTCCTTGGCTGCGCTATAAGCGTTGTAGGCCTGCAGGAACAGGTAGCGGGCTTTGATGTATTCCTTCTTCTCCAGGCTTTCCTGCGCCTGTTTTTTCAAATCGTTTGCGCGGTTGTCCTGCGCAAAGCTTTGTGCGCATATACAGCATGCCGCCACAAGGCATAACAAAAGTATCTTTTTCATGTCACATAAAATTGTTCTATCGGCTTGCAAAGTTATAGCATTTTTTGATTTCCGTTCACGTTGAGCCGATTATTTTATGTCCTTGGACGCAGGCTACTGTCCGAACGTCCCTTATTCAGGGAAGAGCGGAGGAAGCGTCCGCCATGTCATGCGGACATTGTCCTGCGTATCGGCGTAAAGTTGTTCTTTACTTCCGGGTGAGTTGGCGGTGACGTCCCATTGGAAGTTTTCCTGTGTCTTTGCCCCGGCACATGACAGAAGCGCCATCAAGGCAATGGCAAATGTTTTTCTCGACATTGACAAGGATGACCCATATTTTTTACCTCAGATTGTATTTTTTCTGCCAAAAGATATATCTTTGCCCGCAATATACACCTATAATAATATATACAGTATGGAACAACCAATCGTGAGACATGCCCGCGTAGACGTGGCAGACGTATTGCGCGGCTTGGCCGTAATGGGCATCATCGTGCTGCACAGCATCGAGCATTTCAATTTCTATTCTTACCCCGACGAAGCCGGACGCAGCGCCTTGCTAGCTTTTACGGACCAGGCCGTGTGGGACGGACTGTTTTTCCTGCTTGGCGGCAAAGCGTATGCGGTATTCGCCTTGCTGTTCGGTTTCAGCTATTTCATCCAATATGACAACCAGCGTCTGCGTGGCCGCGACTTCCGCTTGCGCTTCTGTTGGCGTTTGTTCCTGTTGTTCCTTTTCGGCAACCTCAACGCCTCGTTCTTTACGGGCGAGGTGCTGGTGCTGTACTCTTTAGCGGGATTTGCCTTACCGTTGGTGTGCCGGCTGAAGGACAAATGGCTGTTCCTCCTGGCCTGCATACTGCTTATCCAGCCTATACCTCTTTATTATACGCTGCGTGCCTGTCTCGACCCTTCGTTTGTGACACCCACATTGCCTACCGGCCACTTGTGGGCGGCAACGTTCGAGGCACAAAGCCACGGGACATTCCTTGAAACCTTACGCGCCAACCTGTGGGAAGGCCAATGGGGCAGTCTGGCTTGGGCATGGGACAACGGGCGTGTGTTCCAGACCATCGCATTGTTCATCTTAGGTTTTCTGATTGGCAAGAAAAACCTGTTCCTGCGCGAGAATTTGAAGGTATGGAACAAGGTACTGTGCGGTTCGTTAGTAGCGTTCTTCCCGCTTTACGGGTTGGGCAACATGTTGCCGGACTTCATTGACAACGCTTCCATACTCACTCCTCTGCAACTCATCATCTCCTCTTTATATAAGTTCGCTTTCATGCTCCTGCTGGTGTCGGCCATACTGATGGCTTATTACCGCACCCATATGCAGGGGCTGCTGAACCGCATCATTCCCTACGGCCGCATGAGTCTGACTTGCTACGTCACGCAAAGCATCGCCGGCTCCATGCTGTTTTACAACTGGGGGTTTGCCTTGCACGATGACTTGGGCATCACGGCCAGTTTCCTGGTGGGCATTTTGCTTTTCCTGGTGCAGTATGCTTTCTGCCGCTGGTGGATGAAACGGCACACGCACGGTCCGTTGGAATACCTGTGGAAACGGGGAACCTGGCTGAAGTAGCAGCAAACGCTTACTGACCCTTCTCCACAGCCGTTTTATAAAGGAACGTCAGATTAGGGAACACTTCCTTATCGGCACACACTAACTGGATGCCACACAGAAAATGGCGGAAAAAGGATGCGTGGGTCAAGAAGAACTGCGGAATGAAACAGGCATACTTATCGCGATGACGCAACGCTTCCTCCATGTCGGCCACTTGGAGATAGACGCAGGAAGGAGAGAGGCTTTCGGCCAACTTGCCATATGCAGGTACTGAAGCTAAAGAACACCCTTGCTCCAACATACGGATATAGGCACTCAGAGAAGGTTCGTCCGGAGCCAAAAGCAAGGTTCCCCGGTAAAAACGCGCATAAGCAGGAGCTGCGGCCAAGAACCGCCCAAACGCACGAGGAAGGATGGAATTGGACGGCAGGACATAGGTGCTTTTCCCATCACCAAGCCATTTCTTCAATTCCCATTCCGCATAATAGGCGTCCTTCAACTCCAAACGCAACACAGCACAAGGAGTCGTCCGCAAAGTATCGTCAGACATAAACCGACAGTTCATGAGGCTTTTACCCGCATTGCGCTCCAAGTAATCCATCAACGTCACATTGTGACGCTTCACCCGTGACGTTCCGGCTATGTCCAACGTATCCGTCAGGACTTTTCTATCGAACAAAGGGGAACTTCCGTCTATGGCCCAACGAGTATAAAAGAAAGTAGAGGCAGGCACGTGGGACATCGAAAAACTTTCAACAGGCTCCTGGGCACGCATGGCATTGAGGAAAGTACCCGTAGAATCCGGCTCATAGCTTACGCCTGAACAATAGACGGCATCCGGTTCCAACTTCATGTCGAACTCCATCCAACCCTCCAAACGAGTACGCCCCGATACAACCCGAGGAGCCAAATCGGCCTCTGTTCTACCCATGTTAAGGTATAACGTGGCTCCTATATCGGTACGTTCTTCCTGATAAATGTCACGGAAAGCGGGAAACTGGAACAACGCTTTTTTCTCCCGATAAGCATCGATGGCTTGCTCCACCAAACGCTTCTGAAAACTCAGCACCAGGAAATCGCGTGTCATCCATACGGAAAGGAACTGGCCTCCGGGCAATGGACAGATGGTCAGCGTATGGCCTTTATAATTAAAATCTTTGGGGGTATAACGGGACGAAGACAATCGCCAGGCGAAAGCGTCGAGCATCTCACGGTCGCCCGGAGCCAACTTGCAATACATCACCTGATTCCAAAACGTATCCGGCCGGTGGAAACTGATAAGGACTTCATTCATCTCACGACTCAAGCCATGGGGCATTTCTTGAATAAGGGTATCCAGATATCCCCTAACGTATGCAAAAAGAGCAGAGACACGCAAATGATGATAATCCTCGCTACATGCCATCCGGTCGACGGTACGCACCACATCAGTCATGCGGTCAGTGTCGAACACGGCCACCGCATCTTGAGGCACCAGTTCATAAAGATCCAATCGTCCTCGCTCTTCAGCCCTGTCCAAAGCCCCAAACGAATACAAGATAACAACCGTACATAGCAAAACTATGCACGAAACCGACAGAATGCGTATGGAAGGACGGAGTTTCATGGCAACAGCTTATTATCCGACACAAAAATAAGCATATTCTGCTAACAAAACAAAACTTTGCAGAAAAAAGTTAAAATCAGAATTCCAATAGAAGCCCGTCGTACGCAAAATGGATGTGGGGAGGAAGCGTACGGTCTATCTCAGCGTGAAGTCCGGCATGATGCCCCATGTGAATAAAATAGGTTTCCCGTGCCCCGATACGCCGTGCGGCCTCCAACGCTTCAGGGATACTTTGATGAGTCGGATGAGGTTTTACACGCAAGGCGTTAATGACCAGCACATCTACCCCATGAAGAAATTCATAAGAAACATCTGGCATCGTAAGCATGTCCGTCACATAGCCCAACCGCCCGTCTACGCGATACCCCAAGATGGGCAAACGTCCGTGCATCACCTGCAAAGGCATTACCTCCGTATGCCCTACGTGGAAAATCTTGCCTGCCTGTACTTCGCGCAAAAAAATACGCGGCACCCCCGGATAAGTGTGCTCCACAAAACAATAAGGCATACGCATACGCAAATGTCCGGCCGTATAAGCGTCTGAGTAGACAGGTATGTCACCCATACGCCCATAAGGACGCAAATCGTCCAGTCCACCGACGTGATCATAGTGTTCATGCGTCACCAAAACCCCATCTATCGGTCCGAAGAATCCGGAACGTAACATCTGCTCCCGAAAATCGGGACCACAATCCATCAACAAGGTCTCTCCTGTATCGGTATGTATCAAAGCGGAAGTACGCAAGCGATTGTCCCGCGGGTCTTTTGAGGTACATACCGGACAAGTACATCCAATCTCGGGCACCCCCGTTGAAGTGCCGGTTCCTAAAAATTGAAGTTTCATAAAATCAGATTATTACAAGAAATTCACCTCCGGTCGTATTTCTATTCCGAACTTGGCATGCACAGCCTCCCGTACCACGTCTGCCAAACGTACCACATCCGCTCCCGTAGCGTCCCCCAGATTGACCAGTACCAACGCCTGCCTGTCATGCACCGCTACAGGTCCCATACGCCGTCCTTTCCATCCGGCTTGCTCAATGAGCCAGCCCGCAGGCACCTTTACATGGCCAGCATCCACTTCATAACAGGGCATTTGCGGATAAACGGCACGCAATGCTTCGTAATGTGTACGGGAAATAACAGGGTTGACAAAGAAGCTCCCCGCATTACCCTGCAAGGACGGGTCGGGCAACTTGCGCCGACGAATGTCAATAATAGCCTTACGCACACGTCCTAATGTCACTTCATCCGTCCCTAACTCCTGACGCACATTGCCATAATCCAGTTGAAAGCACGGATGCTTGCTCAAGCGGAAATTCACATAAAGTATGAACACATGCTTCTTGTCCGCCCGCTTAAAGATACTCGTCCGATAGCCATATCCACACTCACACACTTCGTACACCCGACTATGTCCATCCGCATCCATCGTCTCCACGGAAGTTATCAGGTCTTTTACTTCCGCGCCATACGCTCCGATGTTCTGTACAGCCGACGCTCCCACTTCGCCAGGTATCAACGAAAGATTTTCGGCTCCGTACCATTTGCGGTTCACACAAGTCTGCACAAACTCGTCCCATACTTCTCCACTGCCTACACGCACCTCTACACAATCGGCATCCTCGTGCGTCACCTCCATGCCCCGTATGGCTGAATGAAGAAAAGTCCAATCATAATACGGACGGGTAAACAACACATTGCTTCCCGCACCGATGCAGAAGTAAGGACGCTCCTTAAACAAGCTCGCCTCCACCAAACCTTTCAACTCGCTTTCCGAGTGATACTCCACAAAACAAGCCGCACAGGCCTCAATGCCAAAAGTATTGTGTGATAATAATGAATACATATCAATGAATAAAGAAGAATTAAGAATGATGAATGAAGAACGGCGGATGAAGGAGCTTCTTACAACGAGCTACATACTGGAATCCTCGTACCTATAAAGTTCCCATTCCCCCTTGCGCTTCCTAAAATAAAAGATGTTGGAATAACCATTGCTCACTCCGTTTACTTTCAAGATTTTAGTCGTAGAAAGATCTTCATTGCGCTGACCATAGTTAATGTTCGAGAGCTTGTCTGCAGGCAAAGCAGGACGAAAAGCGAACCAACGGACACGGTCCAACGTAGTCTCCAGAATGGAAAATTCATCGTCAGGGTCAATCGTAATGAATTGCAAAGGTTCATGAATGTGCTCGCCTTCATAAACACTGTCTGTGGCAAAACGTTCGTAGAAGGTGACAAAGTTTTCATCCCCGTCAGCCTCCTCCATATCACGCAAATTTATCGCCTCCAACATCCACACACCTCCCTTCATGCGTTGGAAATAGTAGCGCTTCACCTTGCGCCGGTGCAGGAATATCCACTCCACCTGCACCGACGAAAGGCTGGTGTCACCCACCAAATCCATATCTTCCTCACGGTCAAAAAGCAAGGTATAGCATGTCTGACCGGCAAAAAGCGAGTCGTGCCTCCATTGCTCCCGCGTAATCTTCAAGGGAGTATCCCCCTTGTAGTAAGGCAAAGGGAAAACAGTGCGCTGGCGCTGGAAAGAGGTGTCCGTGGCATAATTGAAGATAAAATCATCGAAAAGCTCATCCGCCTCTACCCAATGAGGAGCCTTGTCTTCGTCCGACAAGGTGTCCTTCATCACCGTATCTCTCCGCACGTCCCACGCGGCAGTGTCCACTAAAGAAGTGATTGCGTCAAAAGGATCCATCTTCAACTTGCGATTTCCGCACGAAAGAAGAAACACAAGCACGCAGCATCCCGTCAAAAGTTTTTTCATCAGACAAACAGCAGTTCCCTATCAAAAGTTTTACTTGCCCAAACGGAGCCGCAGTTTCTCCAGCATGTCCACGGTCATGGACGCCAGGTCGTATTGCGGTTTCCAGTCCCATTCACGGCGCGCGCACGAATCATCCATGCAATCCGGCCAGCTATCGGCAATGGACTGTTTCAAGGGATCGACGTCGTACACCATTTCAAATGCGGGCACATGTTTTTTTATCTCGGCGCAGATAGTTTCCGGCGCAAAACTCATGGAGGCAATATTAAAGGCATTGCGATGCACCAACCGTGAAGGGTCGGCCTCCATCAGCATAATAGCCGCATGCAAGGCATCGGGCATATACATCATGTCCATCAGCGTACCTTCCTTGATGGGGCAGACAAACTTCTCGCCTTTTACGGCTGAATAATAAATATCTACCGCATAATCCGTAGTGCCTCCTCCCGGAGGAGTCACGTTGGAGATGATACCGGGGAAACGGACGGCACGTGTGTCTACACCGTATTTCAGGAAATAATAATCACTCAGCAGTTCGGTAGTCACTTTCGTAATGCCATACATTGTACGCGGACGCTGGATGGTGTCTTGAGGTGTCATAACATGGGGCGTATCTGCTCCAAAACTACCGATAGAGCTGGGTGTAAACACGGCGCATCCATACTCGCGCGCCACTTCCAGCACATTCCAAAGGCCGTCAATGCCAATCTTCCAAGCCATTGAAGGACGGCTCTCCGCCACTACGGACAGCAAGGCCGCCAAGTTGTAAATCGTATCTATATGATATTCTTTCACCGCCATCTCCAGCGATTGGCGGTCTGTCACGTTCGCCCTTACCGAAGGACCGGATTCCAACAGTTCCCCCTTTGGCTCGGCACCCACAATGTATCCGGCCACTACATGTTCGCAACCATACCGTTTTCTCAGTTCCATTGTCAGCTCGGAACCTATCTGTCCCGTAGAGCCGATAACCAGAATGTTCTTCATAATGAATTCATTTCCAATTAAAAATAAATCAAGGGTACAAATATACGAAATTGATTTCGGAATACCTCACTTTTTATCGCTCAATCATCAAAAAGCCTCCGCCAAGCATCGGCCTTGCCTCCACGACGCGAAGAGGGCGGCTTCTCCAAAGATTGTCCAAACCAACGTGGCTACCTAAAAACAGCCTTCCGCTATCTCCTGCATGTCATTGATGAGCTTACACGTATGATACCCATCGGCTACGGCGTGACTGACAAAGACAGAGACAGGTATCTGTATCCGCCCGTCGCCCTCAAAATACTTCCCGAACTTAATGAGGGGAAAGAGGAGTTTGCTTTCCGTATAAGTGTCCTGTGCAAAAGCCGTATAACTCAGCCAAGGCAAACACGACACAGGACAAAAATTGGCGGGTTGCCCGGGACGCGCCTTGATAACGCCCGTTACGTTCCTATACCGCTCCATATCTGCCACTACCGTCCGATAGAATATGTCGAAATCTTCGCTATACTCGCTCCAGATGTCGGTGAACGTTTTGTTCTCCGGATGGAAAAGCGTATAACTGGGCACGACTTCCTCCCAATAGCCCAGCCGTCCCTCTTCATCGAAACTCATCCGGAACTCCTTGTTCCGGTTGACGGCTTTCATAATGACATAAAGCATGACCGGGAAGAAACGGAGTCCTCCGGCTTTCTGCCCCTTCACCAAATGGGTGATGTCCAAATTGGCGTTCAGGTTATACTTACATTTGATTTGAGAGTAATAATAGTCGAAGTACACACTCCGCTCCCAAGCAGATTTGTCTATGAGGTGAAATCGGGTATCCATCATCTTTTTATCGTTAACAATCAGCCGTATCGGCTCCTCCATACTTCCGCTTCAACTCCTCCACCGGCATGCCCGTGAAGTAATCCTCGATGAAATCCCAACGAAGGGCATCGTCCATGCGGTCGGAGCCGAAGAAGAGGCGGTAAAGTTCTATCTGCTCTTGGAAGATGCGCTCGTTGGCATCCAGGATGAGGTTGCGATAATCGTCCGTGGCGACCAATTGCCGCAAGGTATCGACCTCACTAAGACGTATATGCACGCAAGGAGTGGCCCCGCCCGCCACGCTGAACGACAAGCCACCGAGCATGGACAGGAGATTGAGCAGCATGTTAAGGTCGGAGAAAGGAGTGCAATAGAACTGCAGGCGGTCGTCCTTGCGCCCTGTGATGCGTTGGGCAAAGAGTTTCTGATAGCGTGACAAGAGGAGGTCGAAACCACGGGTGACAGTGAAGGACAGTTCGTTGCTTTCCTTTTTCTTCTGGCTGCTGATGTAGCTTACACTGCGTCCTTCCTCCACACGGCTTTCCAGCAGGGAGCCGATGAAGCGTTTGGCAGAACGGACATCCATGCCATGTTCGGCAAAGACGGCACGCAGAGCCTCTTCATCGAAGCGGCCTTTGTTCTTCAGCAAAGCAGTCTTCAGCAGTGTGGTCAGGCTTTTGAATAAGGCATCCATGCGGGCACGCAACGTCTCGGAGTTTTCCTTCAGCAACACATCGTGCCTGCCTACGGCCACAGCACGCGAACCTTCGCAAAGAGTTCCTCCGGTGAGCTTCTGCTTGAACTCCTTATAGCCTAATTCAGGAAAGCATTCTTCCCACAAACGGTCGAGGCGTGCCAAGTAAACGCCTTCCGTATTCTTGACGGGAATCAGATAAGCGGCATACTGGCGGGCAAAGACATCGCCCGTCTTGTCCTGGATGTAACCTTCTACCATAAGGTTTTGCGGAGTCACTTCCAGCAGGCGCCGGCCATAACGTTTCTCAATGTCATCTTCCAGCCAAAGCAGGGCAGTCTTGATGAGCTGACCCAACTCGGCCTCGTACTCCAGTTTGTTCTTCATGCGGGGAAGTTTTACCACGAATTCGAAATCGGAAAGCGACACCAGCATCTCCTCCTTGCCCCCCTTCATGTGATACACCTCCATGAGTTTGCGCAATATCAGAGCCAACTGTTCCTGAGCAATGGCACCCAGCTGGTGCAGGCGGTTCATGTAATAAAAGTCACGCTCGTGGAAATCGGTAGCCGCAACGCCCTGCACCGACGCATCACGTGCCGCACGGCCTATCTCTTGAATGTAATCAACGAATGTACTGGAAGGTGCCACGTGGTACACACGGTCAATGTCGCTGATGTCCACCCCCATGCCAAATGCCTTGGTGGCCACAATAAGCCGCTTGGTACCGTTCTTGAATGCGTCAACGATGGCCGCTTTCTGCGTCTTGTCCTTCTTGCCGTAGTAAGTAGCCACGAGCGGCCACTGAGTAGACCTCACCCATGCCTTGACACGCATATCGATGCTTCCGGCAAAAGGATAATAAAGTAAGGCCTTATGCCCCTCCAGGAATTCCTCTACACGGGCTGCAATGACGCGTTGCTTGGCCTTGTCGTAAGTCTCGCCTTCTTCTACCTCTAACTGACGAATGTCGAAACCAATGTTGCGGCGCTTCACGGTGCCGATATAAAGCACACAGGGAGCCATCTGCAAGGAGCGGACGGTTTCGAAAACCATGTCATTATCTCCCGCAGGATTCCAAACAGCCGTAGCCGTAAGGGCAAAAAGAGGGAAGCCATAACCCAACGTCCGCTTCAATCCGGACAGGTAACGCCCCAAGAACCAGTAATCCACACGAAATTCCTTGCCCCAAGTGGTCACGGTATGAGCTTCGTCCACCACGACCAGGCCAATATGGCGATCACCTACGAAATGGTGGATGTCATAAGACAAAAGCAGCTCGGGCGAAAGGTAGAACAAATCAACCTCACCTTCACGCACCTGCCGATAGACCTCCAGCTTCTGCTCGGGCGAGAGGTCGGACGATGCGTAAGCCACACGCATGTAGCCTAAGTCCTGAAGACTCTCCACCTGGTCGACTATCAACGCTTTCAAAGGGGACACCACCAAGGTGAGCCAGCCATACTTCTGTCCCAAATACTCTGCGGGAAGCTGAAACAACAGCGACTTACCCGAACCGGTGGGAGCTGTGAGTAAGATGTTGTCCGGGCAGACATCCGGCTCAAGCGCTTTTTCGGCCTCGCGTATGACATGCTCTATCAATTGTCCCTGCGATATAGACAACCGGCCTTTCCCATTGAACAGGTCATCATAGATTTCCAACTCACGGAATTGCCCGTACCCGTATATTTCATTCAGCAATCCACATACTTCCTCCCGGCAAGCTTCGGGCAAATGTCTTTCTCTCAGTTCGGGCAATTGGTAAGCCGTTCTTTCTTGCATATCCATTATCTTCTGCGTGTTCTCCAATGAGTTCTAAAAAAGGAAAGGCAGTCTGTCAGCCTTGTACATCATGGCCTTCAAACCACCTTTCATATTGCTTTCCGCTATCCCCCACCCAACCGGAAAGGGACGGATACAAGATGCGTGTCAATACTCCTCCTCGTTGAAGAAGAAATCTTCCTTGCTGGGATAATCAGGCCAAATGTCTTCGATACTTTCGTATATTTCGCCCTCATCTTCCATTTCTTGCAAGTTTTCTATCACTTCAAGCGGAGCACCCGAACGCATGGCATAATCAATCAGTTCATCCTTAGTTGCCGGCCAAGGAGCATCCTCCAGTTTGGATGCCAATTCCAATGTCCAATACATAATGTCTAAGTATTTAATTTGTGCGGTTTGTTATTTCTTCAAATTTTCGGCAAAAATATAACAAATTATCTCACAAACAACTTTTATCCCAAAATATTTCTACTTTTTTCTCGTCTTGATTTATTTTCCGCGAAAGAACGAACAAATAGTCGGACAAACGGTTCATATAGGCCAGCAGCGCAGGAGGTACTTCCACCTCTTCCGCCAAGCGCAAGATACGTCTCTCCGCCCTCCGGCACACGGTCCGGCACACATGGCAAACAGCCGCTCCTCGGCTTCCTCCCGGCAATACGAAAGCTTTCAAAGGTGAAAGCAAAGCATCGATGCGGTCAATCTCTCGCTCTACATCCTCCACCTGTGCCGTGGTAATAACCCCCCCTTCCCTCAACTGCACCCGTTCGCAATCGGTGGCCAAGCAGGAACCTACGGCAAAAAGCCGATGCTGTACCCGACAAAGGAATGCACGGTCGTCCGCATCGGCCAAGCAAGTCATAAGCAATCCTATCTGGGCGTTCAATTCATCTACCGTACCATATGCTTCCAAGCGGATGTGTGTCTTGGGTACCCGCGTGCCTCCTACCAGCGAAGTACGTCCGCCATCACCGGTTTTGGTGTATATTTTGCTTTTTTCCATTCGTTATGTTTTTAAAGTTCGTATTTCAGAAAAAGACTACATAATCTTGCTTATTCATCTTTTTATCGAAAAAGAGAATGCCCAAATCATAAAGGTCGAAGGTGACAGCCACCCGCTCATCCTGGCGCATATGCTTCCATAGTTGGCGCATGTGAGACGTATAACCTATACCTTCCACAACGAATACAGAAGCATCGCACGCATGGGAAACACAACGTTCAAACATCTCCGACGCAAACGCAGGATTCCGATAGTCATGGATATAAAGAAAATCGACAGGAGTACTGGCATCCAAGAACAAATCACCCGGCTCACACACACCCACATAACCGGACTTGAGACATCCCGCTTTCAGGTAAAGTGAAGATGCGGAAAAACGTCCGGCATCTATTATCGTACGGGGACGGACATAATTGACCACACGGAACAACAAGCGCTTCACCTTAAGTGGCTCGTACAACCAATCGGCAGACTCCTTCCCCGCTCTACGTTTTTCTTCAGCACGCAGGTCGGCATACTTATAATAAGATGCTCTTTCATAAATAACCCGCGTGATAAAATTGTAGGCAAAAGGAGAATGCACGCCATATCCTCGTCGGTGCCCGATGCGACGCAACCAGACAAAAGGATGCACAAAATAGGGTAATAAACGCTGTTTCATTCTGCAAAGATAATATAAAAAAGCGAATAACCATCGAAAATTTGCAGCAGCATACCCGGCACGCTTATACGGAAATCTTAAATGACGCCATAGAAACAGCCCTTCATCGTCCACTCTCCCAGCGTGGCAATTACCCGACAACTGTTTTTAAAGTTAAATATTGACGTTAAAGCCACCCATCACCGTAGCTCTCGGCATCGGATAGCCGGCATTGATTTCATATTTCTGAGCCAGCAGGTTCTCGCCGCGCACCCAGATGTTAAGCCACTTGCAGATGCGGAAAGAGCCCCGCAGGTTCCACAGCACAAAATTTTCCTGTTGCGGATTGTCGCCGACGGCCGTGTACAGTCCGGCAATATATTGCAGACCGGTGGAAACGCTCCAGCGGCCTTTGGTGAAATTGGCTCCGGCATAAAGTTTATGCTCCGGTGCGGCAATGACGGGATTTTCCATGTGCAGGAAACTGTAGTTGCCGTCCACCGACCACTCCTTATTGATACGGCAGGCAGCCTGAAGTTCCACGCCGCTGTTATATATCGTACCGGAGTTCTGATTGAGCATACCCGTTCCGTTGGGATTGGGCAGGGTGACAATCAAGTTCTTGCCGTCGATGTAGAATACATTTACTCCGTATCGGAACCGTCCGTCCAGCAGCGTCTGCGACAGGGCAATCTCATAGTTCCACATCGACTCCGGCTGCAAATCAGGATTCTGCGGGGGAAACATATACATCTCACGCAGGATGGGATAACGGAAGCCTTTGGTAGCGGATGCCTTCAGTTCGATGGCGTGCGGCAGGTGAAAGGCAAGTCCGGCCTGCGGAACCCACTCCGTGCCGACACGCGAATGGTGGTCAACGCGAAGTCCGGCATTCAGCGTCAGCCAGCTCCAGATGTCCTGACGGAAATCCACATATCCGGCCACCTCATCCTCGTGCTTGTCCACCAGGTCGCTGCGTGTTCCGGCATCCTCGCCCGACACATAATCCGTCCATGCCTTGCCGCCATAGCGGAACCAGTCGAACCCGAAAGTGATGCGGTTGCCCTTGAAGAATTGTGTACTTTGGTAGAGCGACACGCCCATCATGTTGTCGTTGGAATTGAAGCGGCCGTCCTGCGAGGTCTCGCCTGCACTGGGCGTATAGCCG